>WNDY01000031.1 GCA_009914555.1 Xylophilus sp. | reverse complement strand
GGCTGGCCTGGGGCGGCTGGCGGGCCGAGGCGAGTGTGGCATGGCGCACGTCGGGCGGCGCGCCGCGCTCGGACAGCCGCCGTGTCTCGCCGGTGGCGTGGGTGAGCGCGGTCTACGGGTTCTGAGCCGACGGGCCAGGCAGCCCGGGAAAGACCCTGCGTCACTCCCGGGTTCCGCGTGCCCCACTGCGAGCCACGGCGAAGCCGGCGGCTTCCCAGACGGATTCGCATCTGCGGTTCGGCCCATGCGCCGCCGGGCCGCTGCCCCTGCGCGAGCACGCCGGCGCCATCGCATGCATGATCCGGTGTTCCGGGAGAACCACCGACCATGTACTTCGACGCCAGACTCTGGGCCCTGACGCAGGGCGTGCGGCTGCGCATGCTGGCCTGCGCCGCGCTGGGCCTCTCGGCCCTGGCGGCCGGCATCGCGCGCTTCGCGCTGCTGGGCCTGTTCCTCGCACGCCTGTTCGACGGCCGCGCCGGATGGCCGCTGTGGAGCCCGCTGGCCGCCGCCGGCGCAGCCGTCGTGCTGCGCAGCGCGTTCGAATACGCCTTCAACCAGTTGGCCAACCGCAATGCCGCGCGCATCCAGACCGGGCTGCGCGCGCGGCTCTACGACCGGATCGTCGAACTCGGGCCGGCCTGGTTCGGCGGCCAGCGCACCGGCGGCGTGACGCTGGCCGTGGTGGACGGCGTGGAGCAGCTGCAGCCGTTCTTCGGCCGCTACCTGCCGCAGCTGTTCGTGGCGGCCTGCGCGCCGGTCGTCATCTTCGGCTTCATCGCCTGGTGGGACGTGCCGGTCGCGCTGGTCCTGCTCGTCGCGGCGCTGGTCACGCTGGCACTGCCGCTGGCGGCGCATGCCGGCCACCGCGAGGCATCGCGCCGGCGCGCGCAGGCATTCAAGGCGTTCGGCGAGGAGTTCCTCGACGCGATGCAGGGGCTGCCGACGCTCAAGGCATTCGGCCAGAGCCGCGCCTGGGGCGAGCGGCTGGCCGAGCGGGCGCGCGCGCTGGCGGACAACAGTTTCCGCGTGCTGGGCCGCGAGGTGTCGGCGCGCTTCTTCACCGACCTGGGGATCACGCTCGGCGCCGCCGCCGCGCTGGCATTGGGCGCCTGGCGCGTGTCGCAGGGCGAGATGGCGCTGCCGGCGCTGCTGGTCGTTCTGATGGCGGGCACCGAGATCTTCCGGCCGCTGCGCGACCTGCGCGCGGTGCTGCACCAGGGGCTGATGGGCCAGTCGGCCGCGGCGGCGGTGTATGCGCTGCTGGACGCCGAAAGCACCGCGCCGCGCGCGCCGTCGGCGCAGGGCGGCCCGCCAGCCCCGATCGCCGGTGCGCCCGCGATCGCCTTCCGCGGCGTGGCCTTCGCCTACCCCGGCCACCGCCGGCCGGCGCACGACGGCATGAGCTTCGAGATCCGGCCCGGCGAGCGCGTGGGCATCGTCGGCCCCAGCGGCGCGGGCAAGTCCACGCTGGTGCGGCTGCTGCTGCGGCTGCACGACCCGCAGCAGGGCACGATCGAGATGGACGGCCGCGACCTGCGCACGCTCGACCCCGAGGCGGTGCGCGGGCGCATCTCGCTGGTGGCGCAGGACAGCATGCTGTTCCACGGCACGGTGGCCGACAACCTGCGGCTGGCCCGGCCCGACGCCACCGATGAGCAGCTGCGCGCGGCCGCCGCCGCGGCCAATGCGCACGGCTTCATCGCGGCGCTGCCCCAGGGCTACCGGACGGTGCTCGGCGAGCGCGGCGCCCAGCTCTCGGGCGGGCAGCGCCAGCGCCTGGCGATCGCCCGCGCGCTGCTGCGCGACACGCCGATCCTGGTCCTCGACGAGGCGCTGTCTTCCGTCGATGCCCGCAACGAGGCCGAGATCCAGCAGGCGCTCGACCGCGCGAGCCGCGGCCGCACGACGCTGATCCTCGCGCACCGGCTCTCCAGCGTGGCGCATGCCGACCGCATCCTCGTGCTCGACGAGGGCCGCATCGCCGAGAGCGGCACGCATGCCGAACTGATCGCGGCCGACACGCTGTACCGGCGCCTGATGGGCGAGCAGCAGGTGCAGGCGCCGTCGTCGCCGTCCTCCGGCCCCTTGCCGGACGCCCCGGCGGGCGGGAGCGCCGGCGCCGCGCGGGAAGAAGAACGCGACGAAGCCGTCTCGCCCGCCGCGCCCCAGCCCGGCATGCGCCGGGTGTTCGGGCTGCTGCTGGAGGTGATCCGCCCCTGGCGCGGGCGCTTCGCGGTCACGGTCACCAGCGGCGTCGGCCGCGTGGCCGCCTTCATCGGCGTCTCGGCCCTGAGTGCGCTGGTGATCGCGCGCCTCAAGGCCGGCCAGCCGGTCGCGGGCCTGCTGGCCGGGCTGTTCGCCGCGGCGGTGGTGGCCGCCGCGCTGCACTGGGTCGAGTCGTGGCTGGCCCATGCAGTCGCCTACGAGCTGCTGGCCGAGATGCGCATCGCGCTCTACCGCAAGCTCGAAGCGCTGGCGCCGGCCTACCTGCTGAGGCGGCGCTCCGGCGAACGCACGGGCCTGGCGACGCAGGACGTGGAGACGGTCGAGTACTTCTTCGCGCACACGGTGGCGCCCGCGATCGTGGCCGTGCTGGTGCCGGCGGCGGTGCTGCTGGTGCTGGCGGCCACCGCCTGGCCGCTGGCGCTGGCGCTGCTGCCCTTCCTGGCCTGGGCTGCGGCCTCGCCGTGGCGCAGCCGCGAGCGCATCGACGCGCTCGGCAGCCGCGCGCGGCAGGCGCTGTCGCTCTTGGCCGCGCACCTGGCCGAGACCATCCAGGGCCTGCCCGAGCTGGTGGCCTTCTCGGCCACCGGGCAGCGGCGCGCCGCCTTCCTGGCCGCCGTGCGCGACTACCAGCAGGTGCGGCTGGCCCTGCTGGCCGACCTGGCGCGCCAGGGCGCGCTGCTCGAAGCGGCCACCGGGCTCGGCGGGCTGGCGGTGGCCGCCGCCGGCGCGTGGTGGGTGGCGCACGGCCGGCTGCCGGCCGCAGCGCTGCCGCTGCCGATGCTGCTGGCCGTGGCTGCGTTCCTGCCGGTGTCGGAGATCGCGCAGGTCAGCCGCCAGCTCGCCGACACGCTGGCCGCCACGCACCGGCTCTGCGCGATCCACGACGAGCCGGTGCCCATTGCGGACGGCCCGCTCGCGCCGCCGGTGCCGGCCGGCGGGCTGGCGCTGGCGTTCGAGGACGTGTGCTTAACCTACCCGGGCCGCGACCGGCCGGCGCTGCACGGCGTGACGCTGGCCGTGCCCGCGGGCGCCACGCTGGCGCTGGTCGGCCCCTCGGGCGCGGGCAAGAGCACGCTGGCCGGCCTGCTGCTGCGCTTCTGGGATCCGCAGCAGGGCACGGTGCGCATCGGCGGCGTGCCGCTGCCCGAGCTGACGCTGGACGCGCTGCACGCCCGCATCGCGCTGGTGGCGCAGGACACCTGGCTGCTCAACGGCACGCTGGAGGACAACCTGCGCCTGGCCCGCCCCGGCGCCAGCGCGGCCGAGCTGGCGCAGGCGGTCGAGCGCGCCGCGCTGGCCGACTTCGTGGCCGGGCTGCCCGAGGGTCTGGCCACGCGCGTGGGCGAGCGCGGCGTGGCGCTGTCGGGCGGACAGCGCCAGCGCATCGCGATCGCGCGCGCCTTTTTGCGCGACGCGCCGGTGCTGGTGCTGGACGAGGCCACCTCGCACCTGGACGCGCTCAGCGAGGCGCGCGTGCACCGGGCGCTGGCCGAACTCATGCGCGAGCGCACCACGCTGGTCATCGCGCACCGGCTCTCGACGGTGCGGCAGGCCGACACCATCGCGGTGGTGGCCGCAGGCCGCATCGTGGAGTCGGGCAGCCACGAGGCGCTGATGCGCCGCGCGGGCGCCTATGCGCGGCTGGTGGCCGCGCAGACGACCGGGGCGCAGCAGGCGAGCGCATCCGGCGCGCACCGACCTGCATGACCTGTCCGGAGAAGCCGCCATGCCGACCCACGACGCACCGCCGCCGCGCCCCATCGCGGCCGCCCTCGCCGCCGTCTTCCGCCACGGCCGCGTGCTGCTGGTGCGGCGCGCCAACCCGCCCGATGCCGGGCGCTGGGGCTTGCCCGGCGGCAAGATCGAGCCCGGCGAGACGATCGTGGACGCGGCGGTCCGCGAGCTGCGAGAGGAGACCGGCGTGCAGGCCCGCGCCGAGCACGTCTTCACGGCCGTCGATGCATTCGACCGCGACGCGGGCGGGGGGCTGCGCCGGCACTTCGTCCTGATCGCGGTCCTGTGCCGGTGGACGGCGGGCGAGCCCGCCGCGGGCGACGACGCGCTTGATGCGCGCTGGTTCGACCTCGCCGAACTCGACGATGCGGGGCTCGCCCTCAGCCTCGATGTGGCCGCGGTGGCCCGGCAGGCCGCCGCGCTGGCTCAGGCCGCCGCGGACCCCTGTGCCGCCGCGCCGGCCAGCCAGGCCGCGAAGGCATCGAGCGCGGGCGAAGGCTCCGGCGCCGCCGGCACGACCAGGTAGTAGCCGCGCTGGCCCGGCAGCGCCGCAGTGCAGGCCGGCACCAGTTCGCCGCGCGCGCGCTCGGCCTCGATCAGCAGCGGCGGGATCAGCGCCACGCCCAGGCCGTGCGCGGCGGCCATCGCGAGCATCGAGAACAGCTCGTAGCGCGGCCCGCCCTGCGCGCGCGGCGCGGCCACGCCGAACGCGTCGAACCACTGGCGCCAGCCGTGCGGCCGCGTGCTCTGCTGCAGCAGCGGCAGCGCGGCCAGCGCCGCGGGCGCGACCGGCCGGCCCGCGGGCAGCAGCGCCGGGCTGCAGAAGGGCAGCACGTCCTCGCGCAGCAGGGAGGTCGCGCGCGTGCCGGGCCAGTTGGCCACCTGCTCGGGCGTGCCGGCGTAGAGCGCCGCGTCGAAGCCGGCCTCGGCGAACAGGAAGGGCCGCGTGCGCGTCTCGATGTGCACCGTGATCTCGGGGTGCGCCGCCGCCAGCTGCGGCAGCCGCGGAATCAGCCAGCGCGTGGCGAAGGTCGGCACCGCCGCGAGTGCGAGCGCGCCGCCCTGGCCCTGGTGCGCCATCACCTCCAGTGTGTCGCGCTCCAGTCCCTGCAGCCGCTGGGCGACCTGGCGCGCATAGCTGCGGCCCGCGGGCGTGAGCGCCACGCCGTGGCGCGTGCGGCGGAACAGCGCGAGGCCGAGGAAGGATTCGAGTGCGTCGATCTGCCGCGAGACTGCGCTCTGCGTGAGCGCCAGCTCCTGCGCGGCGCGGGTGTAGCTCTCGTGGCGGGCGGCGGCCTCGAAGCAGGCGAGCGCCTGGGTGGACGGCAGTTTGCGTCGCATGGAGTTCCGGATCGGTATATCTGGATGAAGAATACTCGCTTGCGGCCGCTGGGAGAACGGTTCTAGCATCGCACCATATTCCAATACCTTCTTTCAGGAGACCCGCATGGCCACGCACGCCGCCTTCCACTGGGACGACCCCTTCCTCCTCGATCAACAGCTCGGCGACGACGAGCGCGCGATCCGCGATGCCGCCCACGCCTACAGCCAGGACAAACTCGCGCCGCGCGTGCTGGAGCAGTTCCGCCACGAGACGACCGACCCGACGATCTTCCGCGAGTTGGGCGAGATCGGCCTGCTGGGCCCCACGATCCCCGAGCAGTACGGCGGCGCGGGCCTGAACTACGTCGCCTATGGCCTGATCGCGCGCGAGATCGAGCGCGTCGACTCGGGCTACCGCTCGATGGCCAGCGTGCAGAGTTCCCTGGTGATGGTGCCGATCAACGAATTCGGCTCCGAAGCGCAGAAGCAGAAGTACCTTCCGAAGCTCGCCAGCGGTGAATGGATCGGCTGCTTCGGCCTGACCGAGCCCGACCACGGCTCCGACCCCGGCAGCATGGCCACGCGCGCGCAGAAAGTCGATGGCGGCTACCGGCTCACCGGCTCCAAGATGTGGATCACCAACAGCCCGATCGCCGACGTCTTCGTCGTCTGGGCCAAGGAGGTCAGCGAAGGCGGCGCGGTCGGCCCGATCCGCGGCTTCGTGCTGGAAAAAGGCGCCAAGGGCCTGTCGGCGCCCGCGATCCACGGCAAGGTCGGCCTGCGCGCATCGATCACCGGCGAGATCGTCCTGGACGGCGTGTTCGTGCCAGAGGAGAACGCCTTCCCCGAGGTGCGCGGCCTGAAAGGCCCGTTCACCTGCCTCAACAGCGCGCGCTACGGCATCGCCTGGGGCGCGATGGGCGCGGCCGAGTTCTGCTGGCACACCGCGCGCCAGTACACGCTCGACCGCAAGCAGTTCGGCCGCCCGCTCGCGGCCAACCAATTGATCCAGAAGAAGCTGGCCGATATGCAGACCGAAATCGCGCTGGGCCTGCAGGCCGCGCTGCGCTTCGGCCGCATGAAGGACGAAGGCATCGCGTCGGTCGAAGGCACCTCGCTCATCAAGCGCAACAACTGCGGCAAGGCGCTCGACATCGCCCGCGCGGCGCGCGACATGCTCGGCGGCAACGGCATCAGCGACGAGTTCGGCGTGGCGCGGCACCTGGTGAACCTGGAAGTGGTCAACACCTACGAGGGCACGCACGACGTGCATGCGCTGATCCTCGGCCGCGCGCAAACGGGCATCGCCGCGTTCTCGAACTGATCCGCATACTGCCGTCAGGACAGCCCCCATGTCCGCGAAATGCGCCGGCATGGGGCATATACCCCCTACAGGCTTACCCATGACGACTGCCCAGCGCCCTGCCCTCGACGGCATCAAGGTCCTCGACCTCTCGCGCGTGCTCGCCGGCCCCTGGTGCACGCAGATCCTGGCCGACCTGGGCGCCGACGTGGTCAAGGTCGAGCGCCCCGGCGCGGGCGACGACACGCGCCACTGGGGCCCGCCCTTCCTGCAGGACGCCGAAGGCCGCGACACCGACCAGGCCAGCTACTTCGCCGCCTGCAACCGCAACAAGCGCTCCATCACGCTCGACATCGCGAAGCCCGAAGGCCAGGAAATCATCCGCCGGATGGTCCTGCAGGCCGACGTGCTGGTGGAGAACTTCAAGGTCGGCGGACTGGCCCAGTACGGGCTGGACCATGCCAGCCTGCGCGCACTGAACCCGCGCCTGGTCTACTGCTCGGTCACCGGCTTCGGCCAGGACGGACCGTATGCGGAGCGCGCCGGCTACGACCTGATGGTGCAGGCCATGAGCGGCATGATGAGCATCACCGGCCGCGCCGACGGCGAGCCCGGCGGCGGCCCGCTGCGCGTGGGCGTGGCGCTGACCGATTTGTTCACCGGCTGCTATGCCAGCACCGCCATCCTCGCCGCGCTGCGCGTGCGCGACCAGCCCGGAGGCACCGGCCAGGGCCAGCACATCGACATGGCCCTGCTCGACGTGGGCATGGCCATCCTGGCCAACCAGGCCAGCGGCTTTCTCAACGCCGGCAACGTGCCGCAGCGCCAGGGCAACACGCATCCGAGCCTGGCGCCTTATCAAGACTTTCCCACGGCCGACGGCGCCATGCTGCTGGCCATCGGCAACGACGGCCAGTTCGCCCGCTTCTGCGCGGCGGCCGGCAAGCCCGAATGGTCGGCTGACGAGCGCTTTGCGACCAACACGCTGCGTGTGAAGCACCGCGCCGTGCTGATCCCGCTGATGGAAGACCTGACGCGCAGCCGCACGACGGCCGACTGGATCACGCTGCTGGAGAAGAAGGCCGTGCCCTGCGGCCCGATCAACGACATCGCGCAGGCCTTCGACGACCCGCAGGTGCAGGCGCGCGGCCTGCATGTGCAGCAGCCGCGCTGGCCGGAGGGCGCTGCGGGCGATGGCGTGGCCACGATCGGCTCCGTGGCCAGCCCGCTGCGGCTGTCGGCCACGCCACCGGTGCTGCGCCACGCGCCGCCGGCGCTGGGGCAGCATACCGACGAGGTTTTGCACGAACTGGGCTTCGATGCCGAGCGGATCGCAGCGCTGCGCAGCGACGCCGTGGTCTGAGCCCCTGGCGGGCCCCGCCCACACCGCCGACACGGCACCCGCTATCGCGGCGCCACTGCATCGACAAAACCCGCCAGCTCACGGTTGAAGCGCTCCGCTTCCTCGATGAACGGCGCGTGGCCCGACCCTTCGTAGAGGGTACTGCGGACGCGGGGGTTGACCTGCCGGGCCCGTGCGATGGACGGCCCGGCGCGGACCAGCGCGTCGTGCTTGCCGTAGATGAACAGCAGCGGCACGGTGGCCGATCCCAACCCTTCGACCAGCGGCACCGTCATCGACTGCACGGCGCGCTGCATGTCCCACGATGCCAGGGCGGCGTTTGCCAGCAGGCGCGCGAAGGTGCGCTCGCCGGGCTGGCGGTGGAAGCACAGGCGCAGGAAGGCGTATTCGCCGTCGAGGTGGGTGGCGAGGTCGTCCGACACCATGTCGCGGTAGACGGCCGGGTGCGGCGGAATCTGCTCAGGGACCAGCTCGACCACGCCGTCGACATAGACCGCGCCGGCCAGGTCTGCATCGCCATAGGCGGCCAGGTAGTTGGTGATGACCGCGCCGCCGAGCGACCAGCCCACCAGCACCGGCTTGCGCACGCCCAGCGACGTGATGATCGCGTGCAGGTCGTCGGCCCAGCGCCGGCCTTCGGCATACGCCTCGGGCTGCGAGGGCTTGCCCGACAGGCCGTGGCCGCGCAGGTCGTAGGTGATGAGGCGGTGGCGCTGCAGCGCGGGCGCCTGCAGCTGCGCCTGCCAATTGAGCCGGCTGCCCAGCAGGCCGTGGACGAAGACGACCGGCGTGCCGGCGGGGTCGCCCGCCTCCTGCACGGCCAGGGTGACGCCGTCGGGCGCGACGACCGTGTGGTCGCGCGTGCCCGCCGATGCGGTGGGTGCCACGGCCATCAGAACGAGCGTGGCGGCAAGGGCCGCGAAGCTGCGGCGAAGTAAGGACAAGGTCATGGGCGGAGGCTCCACAGGATTAATATCCGCCCAGTCTCAAGCCTCACACCGATGTGAGAGTCAAGCACCCTCCTCCCCCGCGCACCCATGCCGCAGCCCGACACGCAGGCACCGCTGACCATCGGAGCCCTGGCCCGCGCCACCGGCGCCAGCCAGCGCTCGATCCGCCACTACGACGCGCATGGTCTGCTCGCCTCCACCCGTGCCGGCAACGGCTACCGCAGCTTTGCGCCGCTGGCCGTCACCCAGGTGCGGCAGATTCAGAAATTGATCTCGACCGGGCTGAACCTGGCCGAGATCCGCAGCTTTCCCGACTGCATGCTGCTGGTCAATGATGCCCGTTCATGCCCCGAGGCCACCCAGATCCAGCGCGACCGGCTGGCCGCCATCGAACGACAGATCCAGGACCTGGAGCGCCGCCGCACCCAGCTGCGCGCGATGCTGGCGCAAAGTGCCGAACCGGCCGCGGGCGTCCGATCCGCTCCGTAGAATCGTCCGCATGGGCCTTCACCAGTTGTCGCTGCAGTACGTCGCCGAACAGGACCGCCTGCTCCTGCGCGTCAGCGCGACCAGCGGCGCGGAGGTGCGCTGCTGGCTCACCCGCCGCCTCGCGTTGCGCTTCGCCCCGGCGCTGCGCGATCAGGTGGCGCAGCTGAGCGCACTGCGCCAGTCGCTGCCGGCGACCGTCTCGGAAGAAGCCCGCCGCATGGCGGCCGAGTTCGAGAGCCAGCGCGCGCTCGAAGGCGCCGTGTTCGGCCAGCCCTACATGCCGCCGCCGAATGCCCAGCAGCCGCTGGGCGACGCGCCGCTGCTGGTCACCGAGATCGACGTCGCGACCACGCAGGACCAGCAACTGGCGCTGTCGCTGCGCGAGAAGCTCGACGGCCAGGTCGGCGAGCCGCGCGGCTTTCGCGTGACGCTGGAGCCGCAGACCATGCATGCGCTGCTCAAGCTGCTCAAGGGCGCGCTCGACCAGGCCGACTGGGACAGTGCGCAGGACTTCAAGGAAGAAGTGGCCCAGGCCGCGGCACGCATCCTGCCAGGCTACATGCACTGAGCATACTCCCGACCGATCAGCGCCAATGCCGGCCTGATCCGCCGGCTACAGCCCTATACCCCCTACATTGCCATCGACGGTGCGTCGACACCCCAGCGCGCCAGCGCCGCGTCGTCGGCCACCCGCGCATCGACCCAGCGGCCGCCGTCCGGCGTGTGCTCCTTCTTCCAGAACGGCGCCTGGGTCTTGAGGTAGTCGATGAGGAATTCGCAGGCCTGGAATGCTGCGCCCCGGTGCGGCGCAGCCACCGCCACCATCACGATCTGCGCATGCAGCGGCAGCCTGCCCACGCGGTGGATGACCAGCGCCGCCTCGATGCCGAAGCGCGCATGGGCCTGCGCGGCCATGTCGGCAATGGCCCGCTCGGTCATGCCGGGGTAGTGTTCCAGCTCCAGCGCCGACAGCCCCGCCGCATCGCCGCGCACCGTGCCGATGAACGAGCACACGGCGCCCACGCGCGGGTTGCCCGCATGCAGCGCGGCGATTTCGGCGCCGGCGTCGAAGTCCTCGGTCTGGATGCGGATGGTGGTGCGGGCGGCCGTCGTCATGAGCGGATTTTCGCACCGCCCCTATACTCGCGATCCATGCCACGCCGCCACGCCATCGCCTTCGTCCTCGCCGCCGTCCCGCGCACGGCCGTGGTGCGGGCCGTGCCGGCGGCTGCGCTGCTGAAAAAACCCCAGCTCGTCTAGGCCGGAGCTGCGGGCTCCGTCCGGACGAGCGGCGGAGCAGTTTGGCACGGCAGCACGGAGCGGTTTTCTTTCTCTCTTTCCCTCCCCTCTTCGGCGCGCCCACCACGGCTGGCACGGCGCTTTCCTCCGGACGGTTCTTCCTCCCCTCGGTCGAACCTCTGTCTGTTGCAAGGAAAACTGTCGCCATGCCTTCTGCCTCCCTGCCCGCCGGCTTCGCCGGCCTGTGGATTCCGCTCGTCACGCCCTTCGATGCCGACGGCGCCGTCGACCATGCCGCGCTGCGCGCCCTGGTCGCGCGGCTGGCGCCGCACGTGGCCGGCTTCGTCGCCTGCGGCTCGACCGGCGAGGCCGCTGCGCTCGACGACGCCGAGCGGCTCGCGGTGCTGGACACCGTGCTCGATGCAGTCGGACCACTCCCTGTCGTGATGGGCATCTCGGGCTACCACCTCGGCCACACGCTCGATGCCGTGCGCGCGCTGGCTGCTCGTCCGATCGCCGGGCTGCTGGTGCCGCCGCCGCACACCACCCGGCCGTCGCAGGCGGGCATCGTGCAGTGGTTCACCGCCCTTGCCGATGCGGCCCACGTGCCGCTCATCGTCTACGACATTCCCTACCGCACCGGCGCGGTGCTGGAGACGGCCACGCTGCTGGAACTGGCCGCGCACCCGAACATCCGCGCAGTGAAGGACTGCGGCGGCAGCCCGGCCAAGACGCAGGCGCTGATCGCCGATGGCCGGCTGCAGGTGCTGGCCGGCGAGGATGCGCAGATCCTCACGACCGCCGCGCTCGGCGGCGCGGGCGCCATCGCGGCGAGCGCGCACTGGCGCGCGGACGCGTTCGCGGCCGTGCTGCGCCATGTGGCTGCGGGCGAGCTGCCGGCGGCGCGGGCCGTCTGGGCCAGCTTGCAGCCCTGGGTGGCCGACTGCTTTGCCGAGCCGAACCCGGCGCCGGTCAAGGCGCTGCTGGCCCAGGCCGGATGGATACGCAACGTGCTGCGCGCGCCGATGACGGCCGCCTCGCCGGCGCTGGAGCGGCAGCTGTCAAGGCGGATAGGCCCAAGGGTATAGGCTGGCAGCCGGCAGATTCAGCCCGCTGTGGGCCTATACCCCTAACCCCCGGTGACGGGCGGAAAGAACGCGACCTCGGCGCCCGCATGCAGCGGCGCCGCACCGTCGGCCAGCGCCTGATCCACGGCGATGCGCACCGCGCGGCCGTGCGCCAGTGCCTGCGCCCAGGCGCCGCCGCGCGCAATGAGTTCGTCGCGCAGCGCGCCGGCCGTGGGCGCGGCCGTGTGCAGCGTCTCGCTGCCGGTGCCGACCGCCTCGCGGACCGAGGCGAAGTAGCGCACGGTCACGGCGAACGACGTCATCCCAGCAGCTCCGCGAATGGCAGGAAGCGCACGAGGTCGCCGCGCGCGATGGTCCGGCCGGGCAGGTTGTCGACCAGGCCCTCGGTCTGCGCGGCCGAGGTCAGCACGCCCGAGCCCTGGTGCGCGAACAGCTCCAGCCCGCCCTCGGCATTGCGCGAGGCGCGCAGGAACTCGCGGCGCTTGTCGGCCCGCGGCCAGTCGAAGTGCGCCGGCAGCAGGTAGCCGCGCGGCGCCACGTCCCGCAGGCCCTGGAGGCGCAGCAGGAAGGGCCGCACCAGCACCAGGAAGGTGACGAAGCTCGACACCGGGTTGCCCGGCAGGCCGATGAAGTGGGCCTGTTCCACGCGGCCATAGGCGAACGGCTTGCCCGGCTTGAGCGCGATCTGCCAGAGGTCGAGCGAGCCCAGCGCCTCGACGGCCGGGCGCACGTGGTCCTCCTCGCCGACCGAGACGCCGCCGCTGGTCAGCACGAGGTCGCTGCCGGCGGCCGCGGCGCGCAGCGCCTCGATGGTGGCGTCGCGCCGGTCGGGCACGATGCCCACGTCGCTCACCTCGCAGCCGAAGCGCCCGAGCAGCGCGCGCAGGAAGAAGCGGTTGGAGTTGTAGATCGCGCCGGGCGGCAGTTGCGACGGCGGCACGGTGCCGGGCATGACCAGTTCATCGCCGGTGGAGAACAGCGCCACGCGCGGTCGCCGCGACACCGTGAGCCGGGCCGCGCCGATGCCGGCGGCCAGGCCGAGCGCCGCGGGGCCGAGCCGCTCGCCCGCGCGCAGCACGGTCTGGCCGCGGGCCACGTCCTCGCCGGCGCGGCGCACCGATTGGTCGGGCCGCGCCGGGGCGGTGAAACGCACGCGGCTGCCGTCCTGCAGGGATTCGGTGTCTTCCTGGATCACGACCGTGTCGGCGCCCGCGGGCATCGGCGCACCGGTGAAGATGCGCGCGGCGGTGCCCGGCAGGAGCGGCGCGGGCACGGCGCCGGCGGCGATGCGCTGGGACACCGGCAGCTCGGCGCCGGCCACGGCCGCGTCGGCCGCGCGCAGGGCGTAGCCGTCCATCGCGCTGTTGTCGTGCGGCGGCACGTGCAGTTCGCTCACGAGGTCCTGCGCGAGCACGCGGCCGTCGGCATCGAAGGTGTCGACCTGTTCGGTGGCCAGCGGTCGCGCATGGGCGAGCAGTGCGGCCAGGGCATCGTCGAGGGGGCGCAGCGGAGGGCGGTTCATAGGCTTCCTTGCCATTCGAAGCGGTCGGCATGGTCGAGCAGCCACTGCGCGACGGCCTCGGGCCGGTTGATGTCGAGTGCGGGCGGGGCGCCGGCGGGCAGCCGCTGCGGCGCATCGGTGGCGATGGCGAGCACGGCCGCGTCACCGGCGAAGCGCAGCGGGCGGGCCGGCTCGCCGTCGGGCACGGCGCGCCAGACCTCGATCTTGGGGACCGGGCTCTGCTTGAAGCCTTCGACCAGCACCCAGTCGGCGCGCGCGTCGAGCCGGGCGATCAGCGCGGCCAGGTCGGGCCCCTCATCCGAGGTGATGGGCTGCTCGAACTCCTGCATCAGCGCAAAGCGCCGGTCCGAGACGCCGATCACCTCGAAGGCGCCGGCCTCGCGGTGGCGCCAGGTGTCCTTGCCGGGCTTGTCCACGTCGAAGTTGTGGTGCGCATGCTTGATGACCGACACGCGCTGTCCGCGCGCCTTGAGCGCGGGGATCACGCGCTCCACCAGCGTGGTCTTGCCGGAGCCGGACCAGCCGGCGAAGATGGCGACTTTCATGGCCGATGCTCCTTGGCAGGGCCGGCGTCAGCCGGCGTGCTGGGCAATGTACTTCTTCACCACGTCCGCGTCGGCGGGCACCACCGACACGCGGCGCGGCAGGTCCTCGATGCCGTCGAAGCGCGCCGGCCGCTCGGGCTCGCGGCCCAGGGCCTCGACGATCGTCGCCGCGAACTTGATCGGCAGCGCCGTCTCCAGCACGATCATCGGCACACCGGCGCCCGGCTGCCAGTGCTCGCGCGCGACCTTCAGGCCGTCGGCCGTGTGCGGGTCGATCACGGTGCCGAAGCGCTCCCAGGTGTCGCGGATGGTGGCGACGCGGTCGGCATGGGTGCTCCTGCCGCTGACGAAGCCGAAGCGGCTGGCCGCATCGGCGAAGGCCGGATCGCCCGACAGGTCGAAGCGGCCCTCGCGCGCCAGCACCTCGCCGAACAGCGTGCGCGTGCGGCCGGCGTCGCGGCCCAGCAGGTCGAACACGAAGCGCTCGAAGTTGCTGGCCTTGGAGATGTCCATCGACGGGCTCGACGTCTCGTGCGTGTCGGCGGCGGCGCGCACGCGGTAGACGCCGGTGCGGAAGAACTCATCGAGCACGTCGTTCTCGTTGGTCGCCACGACGAGCCGGTCGATCGGCAGGCCCATCTGCCGCGCGACGTGGCCGGCGCAGACGTTGCCGAAGTTGCCGCTCGGCACCGCGAAGCTGACTTTCTCGCCCTCGTGCTGCGTCGCCTGCAGGTAGCCGGCGAAGTAGTAGACGACCTGCGCGAGCAGCCGCGCCCAGTTGATCGAGTTGACCGTGCCGATGCGGTAGCGGCGCTTGAATTCGAGGTCGTTGGAGACGGCCTTGACGATGTCCTGGCAGTCGTCGAACACGCCCTGCACCGCGAGGTTGTGGATGTTGTCGTCCTGCAGGCTGAACATCTGGGCCTGCTGGAACGGGCTCATGCGGCCGTCGGGCGAGGTCATGAAGACGCGCACGCCCTCCTTGCCGCGCATGGCGTATTCGGCCGCGCTGCCGGTGTCGCCGCTGGTCGCGCCCAGGATGTTGAGCGTCTCGCCGCGGCGGCGCAGCTCGTACTCGAACAGGTTGCCCAGCAGCTGCATCGCCATGTCCTTGAAGGCCAGCGTCGGGCCGTTGGACAGGGCCTCGATCCACAGGCCCTCTTCCAGATGGCGCAGCGGCACGATCTCGCCGGTGCCGAAGGCTTGCGCCGTGTACGTCTTCTCGCAGAGCGCGCGCAGGTCATCGGCCGGGATGTCGTCGATGTAGAGCGAGAGGAGGCGGAAGGCCAGCTCGGCGTAGCCCTGCTCGTGGTACACGCGGCGCAGTTCGGCCAGCGCGGCGGCATCCACCTGGGGGTATGTCTCGGGCAGGTACAGGCCACCGTCGGGGGCCAGCCCTTCGAGCAGGATGTCGCTGAAGCGCTTGCGGTCGGGGTGGCCGCGGGTGGAGAGGTAGTTCATGCGGGGGCGATGACGGTGAGATCGGGGAAATAGGTACGCACGCGCATGGCATCACGCGTCAACAGCCGCGCACCGGCCGCCTGGGCATGGGCCGCGATGAAGAAATCCGGCAGCGTGGCGATGCGGGCGCCGCCGGCGCGGCGGTAGCGCTGGTGGGCGCGGGAGGCGGCGAAAGCAGCCTCCCGCGGAATCGGCTCGAGCCCGATGCCGAATTCGGCAAGGAAAACGTCCACGGCATCGGTATCCGGGAAGCTGCGGGCGATTTCGGCATAGACGACGACGTTCACCGCGAGCACATCTTCTTCCAGTGCCAGGCTCAGATGGGAGCCGCTCCAGGCACGCCACTGCGGATCATTTTCGAACAGGTCGATCAATACATTGGAGTCGACGAAGATCATCGGTTCCAATCATCGCCACGGGTTTCGCGCATGATCTCGTCCGTGCTCATCCCCGCGATGCCCTTGCCGCGCCAACGCTCCAGCGCGGCCCGAAATTCCGCGGCGGTCTGCCGGGCCGGCGGCCGCACGGCGAACATGCGCACGCTGCCGTCGGGCAGCGGCTCGTAATCGACCGACTGGCCCGGCTCCACGCGCAGATGCTGGCGGATGGCCTTGGGCACGGTGACTTGGCTTTTGACGGTCAGGGCATAGCTCATGGCGCAGCTCCGATGAAGTAATACCTGATTGTATTACTTTGCCTTCCACCTCATGCCAGTTCTTCCTTGCGGATCCGCACGATCGGCGCCAGCACCGTGGGCAGCGCCTGCACCTGGGCCAGCACCGCGTCGAGCGTGCCTTCGCGGGTGTCGTGGGTCAGGATAATGAGGTCGGTCTGGGTGGAGCCTTCGCCGCCGACCTCGTCGGCCTCGCGCTGGAGCACCGCGTCGATGCTGATGCCGGCCTCGGCTAGCAGGCCGGTCACCTTGGCCAGCACGCCGGCCTGGTCGGCCACGCGCAGGCGCAGGTAGTAGCTGGTGGCGATGTCAGCCAGCGGCAGCACCGGCAGGTCCGACAGCGCGTCGGGCTGGAAGGCCAGGTGCGGCACGCGGTGGGCCGCGTCGGCCGTGTGCAGGCGAGTGATGTCGACCAGGTCGGCCACCACCGCGCTGGCCGTGGGCTCGCTGCCCGCGCCCTTGCCGTAGTAGAGCGTGGTGCCGACGGCGTCGCCCTGCACCACCACGGCGTTCATCGCGCCTTCGACGTTGGCGATCAGGCGCTTGGTCGGCACCAGGCTCGGGTGCACGCGCAGCTCGATGCCCTTCTCCACACGCTTGGTGATGCCCAGCAGCTTGATGCGGTAGCCGAGCTGCTCGGCATAGCGGATGTCCTGCGCGCCCAGCTTGGTGATGCCTTCGACGTAGGCCTTGTCGAACTGCACCGGGATGCCGAAGGCCAGCGACGACAGCAGCGTGATCTTGTGGCCGGCATCGACGCCCTCGATGTCGAACGTGGGGTCGGCCTCGGCATAGCCGAGGCGCTGGGCTTCCTTCAGCACCACGTCGAAGTCCAGGCCCTTGTCGCGCATCTCCGACAGGATGAAGTTGGTGGTGCCGTTGATGATGCCGGCGATCCACTGGATGCTGTTGGCCGTGAGACCCTCGCGCACGGCCTTGATGATCGGGATGCCGCCGGCCACGGCGGCCTCGAAGGCCACGGTCACGCCGCGGCGGTGCGCGGCCTCAAAGATCTCGGTGCCGTGCACCGCGAGCAGCGCCTTGTTGGCCGTGACCACGTGCTTGCCCGCCGCGATGGCTTCGAGCACGAGGGCCTTGGCCACGCCGTAGCCGCCGATCAGCTCCACCACGATGTCGATCGACGGGTCGGCGATGATCTGGCGGGCATCGTCCACGACCTTGACGCCCTCGCCCACGATGCCCTGGGCCCGGGCCACGTCGAGGTCGGCCACGGCGGCGATCTCGATGCCGCGGCCCGCGCGGCGGCGGATCTCCTCCTGGTTGCGGCGCAGGACGTGGAAGGTGCCGCTGCCCACGGTGCCCAGGCCCAGCAGGCCCACTCGGATCGGTTTCATAAGGGGAGTATCCAGTCATGGTGCGCGCAGAACGCGCGCTGCACGGTCAATAGAGGGGGAGTATGTCAGCCCGCGCGCCCATGGCGCTCGCGGTACTGCGCGAGGAAGCCGGCCAGCCGGTCGATCGCCGTGCGCAGGTCGTCCTCGTGCGGCAGGAACACGATGCGGAAGTGCTGGTTGTCGGGATAGTTGAAGCCCGAGCCCTGTACCAGCATAACGCGCGTGGCGCGCAGCACCTCCATGAAGAACTGGCGGTCGTCGGCGATCGGGTACAGCGCCGGGTCGAGCCGCGGGAACATGTAGAGCGCGGCCTGCGGCTTGACGCAGCTGACGCCGGGGATGGCGGTGATCAGCTCGTAGGCCAGGTCGCGCTGGCGGCGCAGGCGCCCGCCCTCCTTCACCAGGTCGTTGATGCTCTGGTAGCCGCCCAGCGCCGTCTGGATGGCCCACTGACCCGGCACGTTGGAGCCGAGCTTGAGGTTGGCCAGCATGTTCAGGCCCTCGATGTAGTCGCGGGCATCGGCCTTGGGGCCGGAGATCACCATCCAGCCCGCGCGGTAGCCGCAGGAGCGGTAGGCCTTGGAGAGCGAATTGAAGGTGAGCGTGAGCACGTCGGTGGACAGGCTGGCCATCGAGGTGAACTTCACGCCGTCATAGAGCACCTTGTCGTAGACCTCGTCCACCATCAGCACCAGCCCATGCTCGCGCGCGATCTGGACGATGCCTTTGAGCAGCGGCTCGGGGTAGAGCACGCCGGTCGGGTTGTTCGGGTTGATGACCACGATGCCGCGCGTACGCGGCGTGATCCGGGCACGCATGTCCTCCAGGTCGGGCAGCCAGCCGGCCTCCTCGTCGCAGCGGTAGTGCACCGGCGTGCCGCCCGACAGCGAGGTGGCCGCCGTCCACAGCGGGTAGTCGGGCATGGGCACGAGCAGTTCGTCGCCCTCGTCGAGCAGCGCGTTGGTGGCCATCACGATCAGTTCGCTGGCGCCGTTGCCCAGGTAGATGTCGTCCAGCGTCACGCCCGCGATGCCGAGCTGCTGCGTGTAGTGCATCACCGCCTTGCGCGCGGCGAAGATGCCCTTGCTGTCGGAATAGCCTGCCGAGTCGGGCAGGTTGCGGATCATGTCCTGCTGCACTTCCTCGGGCGCATCGAAACCGAACGGCGCCATGTTGCCGATGTTGAGCTTGATGATCTTCTGGCCCTCGTCCTCCATCTGCCTGGCCGCATCCACGATCGGGCCCCGGACATCGTAGAGGACGTTGTTGAGCTTGGCGGACTTGCGGACGGTTTTCATGGCCTTCCCGGCAACAGGGTATGAGGCCCGCGAACAGGTGCGATGCGGGACGAAACCTATAATTTGACCACAGTTCGCCACCACACCGGCCGCCCGCGCGGCGCGCCGCCAGCCCCGCGCAGGGCCCTCTCCAGCCGCATCCACGCCCCACCGCATGAAGCTCCAGCCCGACCGTTCCGACGTGCAGACCATCACCGGCTACGGCCCCGGCTGGGTCGGGGTGGACAAGGACCGGGTGGACGGCAGCGTCATCGTCGGTGCGCGCGGCGTGCGCGAGCCCTGGTACTGCGGCCGCTTCGAGGACCTGACGGCCGCGCACTTCGAGCGGCTGGCCGGCCTGGAGGCCGAGGTCATGATCTTCGGCAGCGGCCAGCGCAACCGCTTCCCGCAGCCGGCCTGGCTGCGGCCGCTGGTCGCACGCGGCATCGGGCTCGAAACCATGGACACGGCCGCCGCCTGCCGCACCTACAACATCCTCGCCGCCGAGGGTCGCAACGTGGTCGCGGCCCTGCTGCTGGAGACAGCGCAAGCCCCTGCGCAGGGATGAAAAGCGAAAACACGGTAAAATTGGATGTTTTCCAGAGGGAAAGTAGGCGGCCTGGGGAGACGGCAGGCCGCCCCGGAGTCCCGAGCGACTGCCGCCCTTTTCAACGACCACATCCTGTCACACGAGATTGAAGTTATATGGCGATCGTTGTCAGCAAGCTTATCCCGGAATTCGAAGCCAACGCCACCGGTGGCATCAAGGTCTCCAACACCTCCCACCTCGGCCAGGTTCTCGTGCTGTATTTCTACCCGAAGGACAATACCCCGGGCTGCACGACCGAAGCCATGCAGTTCCGCGACAAGTACAAGGACTTCGTGAAGGCCGGCGCCACCGTGTTCGGCGTGTCGCGCGACAACATGAAGTCGCACGACGAATTCAAGGCCAAACTGGAACTGCCGTTCCAACTGATCGCCGACACCGAAGAGAAAATGTGCCACATGTTCGGCGTGGTCAAGAACAAGATCATGTACGGCAAGAAGGTCAAGGGCATCGAGCGCAGCACCTTCCTGATCGGCCCCGACGGCATCCTGGAGCAGGAGTGGCGCGGCCTCAAGGTGCCCGGCCACGTCGAGGAAGTCCTCAAGGCCGTTAAGGAAGTCAAGGCGCTCAAAAAGGCCGCCTGAGCCTTCCGCACTGCTGTTACAGCCATCCGCCCCGCCGTCGCGGGGCGTGTGCATAATGGGTCCATGCTCCTGCTGCAAAGCAAGATTCTCACCCTTCCGACCAAGCCGCCCCGGTTCGTTCCAGGCGGCTTTTTCATTTCCGAACCGCCAGAGAGCTGACCGCCCATGCCCCTGCCTCCCGCCCCGACCAAGCGCGCCACCCTGCTCTCTTCCGACGCCTACGACGTTCCGGCCAGACCCTCTCCGGCCCGCAAGGCCGCGGCCACGCGCCGTGCCACAGCCCCGTCCCCGGCCGCTGCGCTGCTGCGCCCGGTCGAAACGGCTCCCGTGGCCAGCGCCGCGCCAGCGGCCGCGCCCGTTGCCCGCCAACCGTCGGCGCCGGTGGTAGACATCGCGCCGGCCCGCGCCAGCCGCGGCGCCGCCAGGCCGGCCGCCGCGCCCGCACCGCGCGTGCGCAAGGCCCGCCCGAACGACGCGCAGGCCAAGCTGTTCGTGCTCGACACCAACGTGCTGCTGCACGACCCGATGTGCCTGTTCCGCTTCGAGGAGCACGACATCTACCTGCCGATGATCGTGCTGGAGGAACTCGACGGCCACAAGCGCGGCATGACCGAGGTCGCCCGCAACGGCCGCCAGGCCAGCCGAACGCTCGACGCGCTCGCCGCGGCGCAGGGCGCCGACATCGGCCGCGGCCTCAAGCTCGACACCACCGGCCACCGCGAGGCTGGCGGCAGCCTGTTCTTCCAGACCGAGACGCTCGACGGCAAGCTGCCCGCGAGCCTGCCGCAGGGCAAGGCCGACAACCAGATCCTCGGCGTGGTCGCGGCGCTGCGCGACAAACATGCGCCGCGCGAGGTCGTACTGGTCTCCAAGGACATCAACATGCGCGTGAAGGCGCGCGCGCTGGGCCTGGACGCCGAGGACTACCAGAACGACAAGGTGCTCGACGACGGCGACCTGCTCTACGCCGGCGCGCTCGCGCTTCCGCCCGACTTCTGGAGCAAAAGCGGCAAGAACGTCGAGAGCTGGCAGCAGGGCGCCCACACCTACTACCGCATCGGCGGGCCGGTGGTGCCGCAACTGCTGATCAACCAGTTCGTCTACTTCGAGGCGCCCGACGAGCCGAGCCTCCATGCGCGCGTGACCGAGATCCGCGACAAGACCGCCGTGCTGCAGACGCTCAAGGACTACGGCTCGGCCAAGAACGCGGTCTGGGGCGTCAACACCCGCAACCGCGAGCAGAACTTCGCGATGAACCTGCTCATGGACCCGGAGATCGACCTCGTCACGCTGACCGGCACGGCCGGCACCGGCAAGACGCTGATGGCACTGGCCGCGGGCCTGACGCAGGTGCTCGACGAGCGCCGCTACACCGAGATCATCATGACCCGCGCGACCGTGAGCGTGGGCGAGGACATCGGCTTCCTGCCCGGCACCGAGGAGGAGAAGATGGGCCCGTGGATGGGCGCGCTCGACGACAACCTCGAATTCCTGGCCAAGGGCGACGGCGGCAACGCCGGCGAATGGGGCCGCGCAGCCACCAACGAGCTGATCAGGAGCCGCATCAAGATCAAGAGCATGAACTTCATGCGCGGGCGCACGTTCCTCAACAAGTACGTGATCATCGACGAGGCGCAGAACCTCACGCCCAAGCAGATGAAGACGCTGATCACCCGCGCCGGCCCTGGCACCAAGATCGTCTGCATGGGCAACCTCGCGCAGATCGATACGCCCTACTTGACCGAGGGCGCCTCGGGCCTGACCTATGCGGTCGACAAGTTCAAGGGCTGGCCGCACAGCGGGCACATCACGCTGGCGCGCGGAGAGCGCTCGCGGCTGGCGGACTTCGCGAGCGAAGTGCTGTAGGCCGGTCAGTCCCGGCCGTGTGCCGGTGCGGCAATGGGGAACCAGCCGCCGCGCGACGACGCTGCGGCGGCGATCACCAGGCCATAGAGCGCCATCGCGGCCGCCGCCGTGGCGAAGAAAAGCGCCAGCGAGCCGGTGAAGTGCAGCACCGCCCAGCCGCCGCCCACGGACAGCGCGAGCCGGGCGAAGCCGGCCAGCAGCGGCCACTTCAGCCGCCGGGCGCCCTGCGACGCGAAGTACAGCGCCCAGCCCATGCCGAAGAAGCCGTAGAACGGCGCGACCGTTCCGAGATAGTTCGTGCCGGTCCTCAGGACTGCGGCCTCGCTGCTGAACAGGCCCAGCCAGGCCATCGGCCAGCAGGCCGCAGCCGCCCCGACCGCACCGGCGCAGGCGAAGGCCAGCGCGCCGCCGGCGGCCGTGATGCGGCGGGCACGCTCCGGCTGGCCCGCGCCGCGGTTGGCGCCGACCAGCGCGACGAGCGGCGCGCCGATGCCGAAGGCCAGCGGGGCCACGAGGTATTCGAGCCGCGCCGCGATGCCGTAGCCGGCCACGGCCGACGTCCCCGCATACGCGTCGACCAGCGCCGTGCTCAGCGCGAGCATCGCGTTGGTCTGCAGCGAATTGACAGTCGCCAGCGCCCCGACGCCGAGGATGCTGCGGAAGCGCTCCCGGCGCAGCGCGCCGCGCCGCAGCCGCGCGGAACTGCGCCCGCTGGCGACGTACCAGCCCAGCACCAGCGTGCCCGCGCCGTAGTAGGCGAGCAGGGCCGCGCCGGCGCCCGCGATGCCCAGCGCCGGCAGCGGGCCGATGCCGAAGATCAGGCAGGGCGACAGCGGCACGAGGAGCAGCGCGCCGCCGCAGACCACCGCGCCCGGGCCCAGCATGTTGCCGGTCCCGCGGACCACGCTGGCCAGCGTGTTCATGGTCCACATCAGCACGATCCCCGCAAACACAACGTTTGAATAGGCGAGCGCCGCGGCCAGCGAACGGTCGCGGCCACCGAGGAACGCATAGAGCCGCGGGCCGGCGAGCAGCACCAGCAGCGTGAAGCCCAGCCCCAGCGCGACCGCGATCAGCACGGCGTGCAGCGCCAGGCTGTCGGCCTCGTTGCGCCGCCCGGCGCCGAGCGCGCGCGCGATGGCCGACGACACGCCCCCGCCCATCGCGCCCTGCGACATGTTCTGCATCAGCATGATCAGCGGCAGCACCAGCGCCGAGCCGGCCAGCGCCTGCGTCCCGAGCCGGGAGAGGAACCAGGCCTCCACGAAGCCGGTGCCGGACTGCACCACCATCATCAGCACGTTCGGCCATGCCATTGCCAGCACCGTGGGGACGACCGGCGCTTCGAGCATCCTTCTCACCCGCGGGTCGATCCGGTCGTCCATGGGGCCATGCTCCGATTCAGGCCGGCCGGGTCGCCCGCCAGAACAGCAGCGCCAGCAGGCTCACCGCCGCGCCGAGCAGACACACGCCGTGCCAGCCGGCGCGGGCATAGGCCGCCGTCGCGCCGATCGCGCCCAGCCCGCTGCCCGCGGCATAGAACAGCATGTAGAGGCCGATCAGCCGGCCGTGCGCCTCGGGCCGGGTGCGCAGAATCAGACTCTGATTGGTGACGTGCAGCGCCTGGCCGCCGAGGTCGAGCAGCACGATGCCGACCACCAGCGCCCCGAGCGACCGTTCCATCAGCGACAGCGGCCACCAGGCCAGCAGCAGCAGCGCGAGCGCCGCGGCACTGGTGCGCTGACCCTGGCCGCGGTCGGCCCAGTGCCCGGCGCGTGCGGCGGCCAGCGCACCGGCCGCGCCGGCCAGACCGAAGGCGCCGATCGCGGTGTGCGAGAAGCCCTGCGGCGGGGCGCTCAGCGCCAGCGCCAGCGCGCTCCAGAAGATGTTGAATGCTGCGAACATCAGCAGCGCCAGCATGCCGCGCACCTGCAGCGCCTGTTCCTGTCGCAGCAGCGCGAGCATGGATGCGATCAACTGCGAATAGCGCATCGCCTGCCGTGCCGCAGCCAGCGCCGGCAGCCGGCGCCACAGCGGCCCGGCGATCGTGAGCATCAGCACGGCGGCGCAGAAGTAGACGCCGCGCCATCCCGCCAGGTCGCTCACGGCCCCGGCGAACACCCGCGCCAGCAGCAGGCCGATGAACACGCCTGCCTGCGCCGCGCCGACCACGCGGCCCCGCTCCCGGGGCGCCGCGGCGGCTGCGGCATAGGCGACCAGGCCCTGCGCCATCGCCGTGCCCAGCAGGCCCACAGCGAGCATGCCGGCCAGCAGCACCGGCGCCGACGGCGCCAGCCCCACCATCACCAGCGCCGCCGCCAGCGCCAGCAGTTGGGCGGCCATCAGGCGGCGGCGGTCCACCCGGTCGCCGAGCGGCACCAGCAGCAGCAGCGCCAACGCGCAGCCCGCCTGTGTGGCCGTGACCACACCGCCGACCGCCGCCTGCGCGATGCCGAAGTCCCGCGCCAGCGCGTCGAGCAGCGGCTGGGCGTAGTAGACGTTGGCCACACCGAGGCCGGCCGACGCGGCGAACAGCAGCACCAGGCTGCGCGGCATCGTGGCGGCCGACGCGGCGTCAGTCTTCATGATGCTCCCACCCTTCCAGTTTCAAAACAAAACTACAATGAATGCTAGCTCATCCAGTTTTTCAATGCAACCGGATAGCGGCCTTCTGCATGTGCAGCGCGCGCGTCACCCATGCTCCCGCGCCGCCGCCACGAAATCGGAGGGTGTGATGTCGAAGTTCCGGCGGAAGGCCGCGGCAAACGCGCTCTGGGCGGCATAGCCGCTGTCCAGCGCCGCCCGCAGGATGGACGCGCCGCCGAGCAGCGCCTCCACCGCCACCAGCAGCCGCAGCTTCTGCCGCCAGCGGCCGAAGGTCATGCCGGTGGATGCCTCGACATGGCGGTGGAAGGTCTTGGCGCTCATCGCATCTCCCTCGGCCAGCCAGGGCAGCTCGAACGGCAGCGGCCGCGGCGCGGCCATTTCCTCGAGCAGCAGGGCGGCCAGCAAGACCGGTGCGGCGGCTGGCGGCCGCATCGGCCGCGAGGCCGATGCCAGCGAGACCGAGCTGGGCAGCGACGCGCTGTGGAAATTGTTCGACCGCACCTACCTGCGGCCCGTGGGCCGGGACGGTGCGGACGGCGGTGCGCTGCGCATCGACAGCCAGGGCGTCGAGCGCAGCGCGACCGACCCGCAGGGCCGCGCGTTCGCCTGGGTGGACATGGCCGCGCCGGGCCGGCCCGGCACCCGCTTCGGTGCCGGCTTCCATGCCGGCGCTGGCGCAGGCCGCGCGCGCCGCCGCCGCACGCTGGAGCCAGCCTGCCGCCGACACGGCCTGATCCCCCAGGCCCTGGACCGGGCGCAATAATGGGCGTCCCAAGGAGATTTCCGACGATGCCCCTTCCCTGGCTCTCCGCGCTCAAGCTGATCCCGTGGACCGATGTGATCGCCGCCACGCCGCAGATCGTCAAGGGCGCGCGCAACCTCTACGACGGCGTGCGTGGCGGCGCCGACAAGAAGGCCGCGGCCCGCGCCGCCGGCACCACCACCGTCGCGCCGCTGCTCGACGGCGACCCGCAGACGCTGGCCGTCCATGTCCAGCAGCTGCAGGGCCGGGTACAGGAACTGGAGGAGGAGCAGACCCGCACCGCAGAATTGCTGCAGTCGCTGGCCGAGCAGAACGCACAGGTCGTCGCCACGGTCGAGACCCTGCGCCAGCGCAGCCGCCTGCTGGTGCGCGTGAGCGCGGTGCTGGGCACGGCCGTCGCCGTGCTGGCGATCGTGGTCGCGCGCCTGCACTGAGCGGCAGAGCCCAGCCCCGCGCAGGGACTTCGCCCGCGGGCGCAACCGCTGTATATTCATCCAGTGATTGCACCCGCCATTCCCGCCGCCCTGCCGCCGTCGCCGCCGCTGCTGCGCAAGCTCGCCATCCTGGCCGACGCGGCCAAGTACGACGCATCGTGCGCCTCCAGCGGCACGGCCAAGCGCGACTCGGCCGGCGGCCGCGGCATCGGCTCGACCGAGGGCATGGGCATCTGCCACAGCTATACGCCCGACGGGCGCTGCGTGTCGCTGCTGAAGATCCTGCTGACCAACTTCTGCACCTACGACTGCCTCTACTGCGTCAACCGCGTCACCAGCAACGTGCCGCGGGCGCGCTTCTCCGTCGACGAGGTGGTGCGCCTCACGCTGGACTTCTATCGGCGCAACTGCATCGAGGGGTTGTTCCTCTCGTCGGGCATCATCCAGAGCCCCGACTACACGATGGAGCAGGTGGTCGAGGTGGCCCGCGTGCTGCGCGAGGAGCACGACTTCCACGGGTACATCCACCTCAAGACGATCCCGGACGCCGCGCCCGAGCTGCTGGCGCGCGCCGGGCGCTATGCCGACCGGCTCAGCATCAACGTGGAGCTGCCCACGGCCGACGGCCTGGCCCGGCTCGCGCCGGAGAAGGACGGCACGGCCATCCGCGGCGCGATGGGCCGGCTGCAGGCGCACATCGACGAGGCCCGCGACGCGGCCCGGTCCGCACCGGCGCGCCGTGCGCCGGCCCCGGCCTTCGCGCCCGCGGGCCAGAGCACGCAGATGATCGTCGGCGCCGACGCGGCGGACGACCGGGCCATCCTCGCCACCAGCGCCCAGCTCTACGGCCGCTACCGGCTGCGGCGGGTGTACTACTCGGCCTTCAGCCCGATCCCCGACGCCGCGGCCGGCCTGCCGCTGGCCGCGCCGCCGCTGGTGCGCGAGCACCGGCTCTACCAGGCCGACTGGCTTATGCGCTTCTACGGCTTCGCGCACGACGAAATCGTGCCGGCCGGCGCAGGCGGCATGCTCGCGCTCGACCTGGACCCGAAGACCGCCTGGGCGCTGGCCCACCGCGCGCGCTTTCCGGCCGACCTCAACCGCGCGCCGCGCGAGCTGCTGCTGCGCGTGCCGGGCCTGGGCGTGAAGACGGTGGAGCGGCTGCTGGCCGCGCGCCGCGTGCGCCGCATCCACGTGGACGACCTCGGCCGGCTGCATGTGCCGCTGGCGCGCGTGCTGCCCTTCGTGACGGCCGACGGCCACCGGCCCGGCGCGCTGCTCGACAGCGACGAGGCGCTCGCGCGGCGGCTGCGTGCGCCGGCGAAGGCGCAGCAGGCCGACCTCTTCGCCACGGCCTGAGAACCCCGGTCATGCGCACCATCGTCCTGCCCGGTCCGACCGCCGTCGATGCATTCCGCGACCATGCGCGCGGACTGCTTGCTGCGGGCGTGGCACCGGAATCGGTCGAGTGGCAGGTCGCGGGCAGCGCTGCGCCCGAGCTGTTCGCCGCGCAGGCCGAGCCCACCGCCGTGCCGCCGGCTCCGGTCGATGCCGCTCGCGTGCCGGCCGCCTTCGTCACGCTCTGCCGCACCGTGGCGCTGCACCGCGACCCGGGCCGCTTCGCCCTGCTCTACCGGCTGCTCTGGCGGCTGGTGCACGAACCCGCGCTGCGGCATGACCCACTTGATCCCGACCGCGATGCAGCCGAATCGATGGCGCGCGCCGTGCGCCGCGATGCCCACAAGATGAAAGCCTTCGTGCGCTTTCGGCCGCTGCCCGATGCCGACGGCCGCGAGCCGCTGCACATCGCCTGGTTCGAGCCGGACCACCACATCGTCGAGGCGGTGGCGCCGTTCTTCGCGCGGCGCTTCGCGGCCATGCGCTGGGCGATCCTGACGCCCGGGGCCAGCGTGCGCTGGGACGGCGCACAGCTCCGGTTCGGCCCCGGCGCGGCGCGCGAGGATGCGCCCGGGCCGGACGCTGGCGAGGCGCTCTGGCTCACCTACTACGCGAGCATCTTCAATCCGGCGCGGCTCAAGCTCGATGCGATGCGCAAGGAGATGCCGCGCCGCTACTGGCACAACCTGCCCGAAGCTGCGCTGATCGATCCGCTCGCCGCCGGCGCGATGGAGCGCACCGGCCGCATGGTAGACAGCGCACCGACGCAGCCGCTGCGTCGCATCGCCGGCCGGCAGCGGGATTGATACCCCCTCCCCCAAGCCCCCACAGCGCCCTTTGGCTGGGCACTACAGAGGCATCCCCCTAGGCAGATGGTAACTGCTCCAGCGCCCGCACATAGGCCGGTTGCAGCATGAGCTCGTCCCAAGGCAGCGGCTCGGTCTGCGGCAGCAGCGCGAAGCGGCGCGATTCGCTGTCCTCGCTGGGCTGCCAGCGGCCGCTCTGCCCGGCGGCTTCCAGGCCGTCGCTCAATTCGTCCACCGGCCGGCCGTCGCCGAGGCTCTGGTTGCACAGCAGCACGAGGTCGCAGCCGGCCTCCAGCGCGGCCAGCGCGGCATCGACGAAGCCGGCGACCCGGCCGTCGAGCCGGCGCGCGGCTTCCATGCTGAGGTCGTCGCTGAAGATCGCGCCGTCGAAGCCGAGCCGCCCGCGCAGGATCTCCTGCAGCCAGCGCCGCGAGAAGCCGGCCGGGCGGCCGTCCACCTTCGGGTAGATCACATGCGCCGGCATGACGGCCGCGAGCGTGCTGCCGAGCCACTGGTAGGGCGCGGCGTCGTCGGCCAGGATGGCTGCGAGGCTGCGGCGGTCCACCGGGATCCCGGTGTGCGAATCGGCCGCCACGAAGCCGTGGCCGGGAAAGTGCTTGCCGCAGTGCGCCATGCCGGCCTGCAGCAGCCCATGGGCCAGCGCGCGCGCCAGGAACGTGACGACGCGCGGGTCGCGGTGGAAGGCCCGGTCGCCGATCACGCGGCTGCGCGAGGCGCCTGATGCATCGCGCCAGTCGAGGTCGAGCACCGGCGTGAAGCTGAAATCGACGCCGCAGGCGCGCAGTTCTCTCGCGAGCACGTAGCCCGCGGCGACGGCCGCATCGGTCGCGGCCAGCGCGCCGGTGCCGGGCCGGCCGCGGCCGTCGTCGCCCCAGCGCCGGCCGAACGCGCCCATCGGCGGCAGCGGCGTGAAGCCGTCGGTGCGAAAGCGCTGCACCCGTCCGCCCTCGTAGTCCACCGCGACCAGCAGGTCGCCGCGTACCGCCTTGATCGCGGCGGTGAGCTCGAGCAGCTGCACGCGGTCGCGCCAGTTGCGCGCGAACAGGATCACGCCGCCCACGAGCGGGTGGGCCAGGCGGCGGCGGTCGGCGGCGCTGAGTTCGGTGCCGGCGACGTCGATGACGAGCGGTGCGTGGAGGCCGGGGGACAATGGCATGGCGGGCGCGGGTGGATGACGGACCTCCGATTCTGCCGCCGCCGCACCCTTGCCCATCCCGTTTGTTGCGAATGAACCGACTGCGTACCTACGTTCCCCCGTGGCTGCACGACTGGCTCGACATCGTCGTGCCGGCCGTGCAGATCCTGCTCATCGTCCTGGCGGCCGTCTTCCTTTACCGCACGCTGCGCCGCATCCTGCGCCGCGCGGGCGAGCACTACCAGTGGCCGCTGGACATGATGGTGCCGGTGACCGGCGTGCTGCGCTGGCTCATCATCGGCGGCGCGCTGCTGCTGGTGCTGGAGCGCCTGGGCGTGTCGGCATCGGTGCTGTGGACCGCCTTCACCGGCTTCGCCGCGGTCGGTGCGGTGGCCTTCTTCGCGGCTTGGAGCGTGCTCTCGAACCTGTTCTGCGCGCTGCTGATCGTGAGCGTGGGGCCGTTCCGGCTCGGCGACTACATCGAAGTGCTCGACACGGCCGAGAAGCCCGGCTCGAAGGGCCGCGTGGTCGACATGAACCTGCTCTACATCACCCTGGAGGAGTTCGGCGACCACGGCGCGACCGGCGCGCTGATGCAGATACCGAATGCGCTGGTGTTCCAGCGCGTGGTGCGGCGCTGGCATGGCGTGCCGCCGCAGAAGGCGGAGCCCGCGCCGGCTGCCGCGGCAGACGCTACGGCGCCGGCGGCGTAGCGCGCTCCACCACCACGAAGCTCGCCGCGTACTCGCTCTCGTCGGTCACCGTCACATGGGCGTGCAGCTCCCGGGCCTCGAACCAGTCCTTGAGCGCGCCGTGCAGCACCACATAGGGCTTGCCGCTGCGCTCGTTGAGAATCTCGCAGGCGCGCCAGGTCATCGGCATGCGCATGCCGAGGCCGATGGCCTTGCTGAACGCCTCCTTGGCCGAGAAGCGCGTGGCCAGGTAGCGCAGGCCGCGCTCGGGCCAGCGCGCGCCGCGGGCGCGCCAGACGGCGAACTCCGATTCGCCGAGCACCTTCTCGGCGAAGCGGTCGCCATGCCGCGCGACGCTCGCGCGCATGCGGCGGATGTCGCAGACGTCGGTGCCGATGCCGTAGATCACGCGGCCGCCTGCGCGATGCGGTCGAGGTAGGCGCGCGTGGCCGCGGCGTAGCCCTGCTCCAGCGCATCGGCCACGAAGGCATGGCCGATCGACACCTCGAGCACGCCGGGCACGGCGCGCAGGAAGTCGGCGAGGTTGTCCAGGCTCAGGTCGTGCCCCGCGTTCACGCCCACGCCCGCGGCCTGGGCGGCCGCCGCGGCCGCGGCGAAGCGGTCGAGCTGGTGCTGCCGCCGGCCGGTGCCCCAGGCGGCCGCATAGGGCTCGGTATAAAGCTCCACCCGGTCGGCGCCCACGGCGCGCGCGGCGGCCATCTGGTCCGCCTCGGCATTCATGAACAGGCTCACGCGCACGCCGAGCGCGCGCGCCTCGGCGACGAGCGGCGCCAGCCGTTCGGCATCGTCGGGGAAGCGCCAGCCGTGGTCGCTCGTGAACTGGCCCTCGCCGTCGGGCACGAAGGTGGCCTGCTGCGGCCGCAGTTCTCGCACGAAGTCCATGAGGTTGTGGAACGGGTTGCCCTCGATGTTGAACTCGCGGCCGGGCCAGTCGCGGCGCAGCAGCTCGGCGAGTTCGTGCACGTCGTGCGCGCGGATGTGGCGCGCATCGGGCCGCGGATGCACCGTGATGCCGGCCGCGCCAGCCTCCAGGCACAGCGCCGCGGCGCGCGTGACGCTCGGGATGCCAAGGTGGCGCGTGTTGCGCACCAGCGCGATCTTGTTGACGTTGACGGACAGGGAGGTGGTCATAGTTTCTGCAGTGCGATCATGAGCTGCCGGGTGCGCAGCGGCGGCGATCCGCAATGGTAGGTGAGCAGCGTGCGCAGCTGCGCCTTGAGCGCGGCCGCCTGCGGCGCGGCGGCCCGCAGCACGGCGGTGTACGGCTGCTGCGCGGTGGCGCCGAGCGCGGCGGCCAGCGCGGCCCAGTCGGCGCCCGGCAGGCCGGCGCGGTCGTCGTCGCGCGCCTCGCGCAGGCCGGCTTCGGGCACCAGCACGTAGCGCGCGGCGGGCACGAGCGGCGCCAGCGTGCTGGTCTGCACGTCGAGCGCCGGCAGCAGGCCGATCTCGCGCAGCAGCAGCAGCTCGAAGGCGCGCAGCACCGGCTCCAGCACATCCACGCGATCTGTGCCGTGCTCGCCGGCCAGCACGCGCACCACTCCAGCATAGGCGTCGAACAGCGCGGCATGGGCGTCGTCGCGCGCGACCAGGCGCAGCAGCAGTTCGTTGAGGTAGGTGCCGGCCAGCAGCGCGTCGCCCGTGGGCATGACGTGGCCGCCGACCCATTCGGCGCCCTTGAGCGTGTGGATCTCGGCGTTCTCGGCGCCGACGGTGTAGCTCACGCGCAGCGGCTGCAACGGCAGCAGCACCGGGCGGAAGTTGGAGGTCGGCTTCTTCGCCCCCTTGGCCACCAGCGCCACGCGGCCGTGGTGGCGGGTGAAGGCTTCCAGGATCAGGCTCGACTCGCTCCAGTCGTAGCGGTGGAGGATGAAGGCCGGTTCGTCAGCGATGCGCCGCGCAGGCATGGCTTTATATACTGGCGGGAGGACAAAACCATAGCGCCCGAGCTACATGCGCTACCGGCATATACCCCCCACCATCATTCGTAGCCGAAGCTGCGCACGCGGGCCTCGTCGTCGGCCCAGCCGGAGCGCACCTTGACCCAGACCTCGATGAAGACCTTGGCGTCGAGCAGCTTCTCGAGCTCCTGCCGCGCCTCGGTGCCGATGCGCTTGAGGCGCTCGCCCTTCTCTCCGATCACCATGGCCTTGTGGCCGTCGCGCTCGACCACGATCGTGGCGGCGATGCGCACGAGGCGGCCGTGGGCCTTGCTGGCCTCCTCCTCGAACTTGTCGACGACGACGGTGGAGGTGTAGGGCAGCTCGTCGCCGGTGAAGCGAAACAGCTTCTCGCGCACTGTCTCGCTCGCGAGGAACTTCTCGCTGCGGTCGGTCAGCTCGTCCTCGCCATGGAACCAGGGCTGCACAGGCAGGTACTTTTCGCAGATGCCGAACAGGCGCTCGATGTCGGCTTTGTTCTTGGCCGACATCGGCACGAACTCGGCGAACGGGTGGCGCTCCTGCATGTCGCGCAGCCAGGGCGCGATCTCGGCGCGGCGGTGCACGTGGTCGAGCTTGTTGGCGATCAAGAGCGTCGGCACGCCGGGCTTGAGCAGCGACAGCACCTTGGCGTCGGCCAGCGCGAAGTGGCCGGCCTCGACGACGAACAGCACCAGGTCCACGTCGCCGATCGCGCCGAGCACCGTCTTGTTGAGCGACTTGTTGAGCGCCGTCGCATGCCGGGTCTGGAAGCCCGGCGTGTCGACGAAGATGGACTGCGTGGCCCCGCGCGTGCGGATGCCGGTGATGCGGTGGCGCGTGGTCTGCGCCTTGCGCGAGGTGATGCTGATCTTCTGGCCGACGAGCGCGTTGAGCAGCGTGGACTTGCCGACGTTGGGCTTGCCGACGATGGCGATGACGCCGCAGCGCTGGCCGGCGGCATCGGCGGGGGAGGGAGAAGAGGCGTCGTCGGTCATGGGCGGTGTTGGGCTTGGAGGGTGGTCAGCATCGCGGCGGCGGCCGCCTGCTCGCCGGCGCGGCGCGAGCCGCCGATGCCGCGTTCGCGCAGGTCCAGCTCGGCGATCTCGCACTCCACATCGAAGGTCTGCTGGTGCGCGGCGCCCACGGTGCCGACCACGCGGTAGGCCGGCAGCTTCATTCTGCGGCCCTGCAGCCACTCCTGCAATGCCGTCTTCGGATCCTTGGCGGCGGCCTGCATCTGCGGGTTGATCTCGATGTCGCGGTAGAGCCGGCGCACCAGCGCCTCGGCCGCGGCGAAGCCGGCGTCGAGGTAGACGGCGCCGATCAGCGCCTCCACCGCGTCGGCCAGGATCGACGGGCGGCGCGGGCCGCCGGAGCGGACCTCGCCCTCGCCCAGGCGGATCAGGTCGGCCACCTGCAGGTCCAGCGCGATGCGGTGCAGCGTCTCCTGGCGCACCAGGCTGGCCCGCACGCGCGACAGGTCGCCCTCGGGCAGGCCGGCCAGGCGCTCGTAGAGCAGGCCCGAGACGGCCAGGCCCAGGACGGAGTCGCCGAGGAATTCGAGCCGTTCGTTGTGGTCGGCCGAGAAGCTGCGGTGCGTGAGCGCGCGCTGCAGCAGTTTCGGGTCGGAGAATCGGTGCTGCAGGCGCTGCTGCAGCGCGGTAAGGCCCGCGCTAATGGGTTCGCTCCGAGAATTTGAAGGTCAGGTACACCGGGCCGCCGAGCGGGATCTCGCGGGTGTACGAGAAAGCGACGACAACGTGGTCGTTCTCCTTCGACACTTCGAGGTCGCGGCCGCTGAGGGAGGTGATGTCGTCGATGGCGGCGGATCGGTCGAACGCGGCGCGCACCTCGGCCACCGTGGTGCTCTCGCGCGCGGCCTTGCGGGATGCCTTGAGCACCGCCTGGTATTCGATCAGGATCGGCACGGCCTTCATGGCCACCGTGACCACGCCGACGATGAGGGCCACCGTCAGCACCAGGCCGATGAACGACAGCCCGCGCTGCCGCCGGCGGCTGGCCGCGCGGCGGGCGGAACGGATGTTGTCTGCTGCTGCCATGCTCTACCCCCTCTCTCTTCCTGTAGCCGGTTGCCGGGCGCCTCAGTGGAACGGCCCGATGCGCTTGAAATCGCCGAAGTTCATCCAGATGAAGAAGGCCCGGCCGACGATGTTCCTGTCCGGAACGAAGCCCCAGTAGCGCGAATCGAGCGAATTATCCCGGTTGTCGCCCATCATGAAGTACTGGCCTTCGGGCACCTTGCAGGTCACGCCCTCGACGCTGTAGCGGCAGTTCTCGCGGAATGGGAATTCCGAGGCGCCCTGCACGAAGGCCGGCACGTCGTCATTGTTGAGGATGCGGTGCTGCACGTTGCCGAGCTTCTCGTCGAACTGCTTGAAGTAGCGCATCGCGTCCTGGTCGAAGAATTCGGGCACGGCGGAGGCGGGCACCGGCTGACCGTTGATCGTCAGGCGCTTGTTCAGGTAGGCCACTTCGTCGCCCGGGATGCCAACCACCCGCTTGATGTAGTCCATGCTCGGCTGCGGCGGGTAGCGGAAGACGACCACGTCGCCGCGCGCGAGCGGCCTGCCCTCGGTGACCTTGGTGTTGAGCACCGGCAGGCGAATGCCATAGGTAAACTTGTTCACCAGGATCAGGTCGCCCACGAGCAGCGTCGGGATCATCGAGCCCGACGGGATCTTGAACGGCTCGAACAGGAACGAGCGCAGCAGGAACACGATGGCGATCACCGGGAACAGCCCGGCCGTCCAGTCGAGCCACCAGGGTTGCATGAGGATGCGGCCCCTGGCCTCGCTCACGTCGCCGTCGACCTGGGCGATGCCCATGCGGTCGAGCTCGGCGCGGCGCTGCGCGGCGGCCTCTTCGAGCGCTTGGGCCGCGCGGCGGCGGCGCGGCAGAAAGACGAAGCGCTCGGCCAGCCAGTAGAGGCCGGTCACCACGGTCGCGAGGAAGAGCAGCAGGGCGAAGTTGCCTTCGATGGCGTCGGTATACCAGGCGCCCACGTAGGCGGCAAAGGCCGCCAGGATCACAGCAGTGAGGATTGGCATGGTTGGTTGGTTGTTGTTGTCGTTCTTGTCAGTCTTCGACCTGGAGGATGGCGAGGAAGGCTTCCTGCGGCACTTCCACCGAGCCGATCTGCTTCATGCGCTTCTTGCCGGCCTTCTGCTTTTCGAGCAGCTTGCGCTTGCGGGTGATGTCGCCGCCGTAGCACTTGGCCAGCACGTTCTTGCGCAGCGCCTTGATGGTCTCGCGCGCGATGATGTTGGCACCAATGGCGGCCTGGATGGCCACGTCGAACATCTGGCGGCTGATAATCTCGCGCATCTTCGCGGCCACGGCGCGGCCACGGTAGGCCGACTGGCTGCGGTGCACGATGATCGACAGCGCATCGACCTTCTCGCCGTTGAGCAGGATGTCGACCTTCACCACGTCGGAGGCGCGGTACTCCTTGAACTCGTAGTCCATCGATGCATAGCCGCGGCTCACCGACTTCAGCTTGTCGAAGAAGTCGAGCACGATCTCGCCGAGCGGAAGCTCGTAGGTCAGCATGACCTGGCGGCCGTGGTAGGCCATGTTGAGCTGCACGCCGCGCTTCTGGTTCGCGAGCGTCATCACCGGACCGACGTATTCCTGCGGCATGTAGAGATGCACCGTCACGATCGGCTCGCGGATCTCCTGGATGCGGCCCTGGTCGGGCATCTTCGACGGGTTCTCGACCATGATGACCTCGCCGTCGCCCTTGACCACTTCGTAGACCACGCTCGGCGCGGTCGTGATCAGGTCCTGGTCGAACTCGCGCTCCAGGCGCTCCTGCACGATCTCCATGTGCAGCAGGCCGAGGAAGCCGCAGCGGAAACCGAAGCCCAGCGCCTGCGACACCTCGGGCTCGAAGTGCAGCGAGGCGTCGTTGAGCTGGAGCTTCTCCAGCGCGTCGCGCAGCTGGTCGTACTCGCTGGCCTCGGTGGGATAGAGGCCGGCGAACACCTGCGGCTGGATCTCCTTGAAGCCCGGCAGCGCCTCGATCGCGGGGCCGAGGTTGTTCGGCAGCTTCTTTTCGAGCGTGATGGTATCGCCGACCTTCGCGGCCTTCAGCTCCTTGATGCCGGCGATGATGTAACCCACCTCGCCAGCGTTGAGCGCATCGCGCGGCGCGTTGGCCGGCGTGAACACGCCAAGGTTGTCGGCATTGTAGGCCGCGCCCGAAGCCATCATCTTGAAGCGCTCGCCCTTGAGGAGGCGGCCGTCGACCACGCGCACCAGCATCACGACGCCGACGTACGGATCGAACCAGCTGTCGACGATCATCGCGCGCAGCGGCGCCTCGGCGTTGCCGCGCGGCGCGGGTACCTTGGCGACGATCAGTTCGAGGATCTCGTCGATGCCCATGCCGGTCTTGGCGGAGCACGGGATCGCGTCGGTCGCATCGATGCCGATCACATCCTCGATCTCGGCCTTCGCGTTGTCGGGATCGGCCTGCGGCAGATCCATCTTGTTGAGCACCGGCAACACCTCGACGCCGAGATCGAGGGCGGTGTAGCAGTTCGCAACGGTCTGCGCTTCCACGCCTTGCGACGCATCGACTACGAGCAGCGCGCCTTCGCATGCAGAGAGCGAGCGCGAGACCTCGTACGAGAAGTCCACATGGCCCGGGGTGTCGATCAGATTGAGGTTGTAGACCTGCCCGTCGCGGGCCTTGTAGTGCAGTGCAGCGGTCTGCGCCTTGATGGTTATCCCACGCTCTTTTTCGATGTCCATCGAGTCGAGCACCTGCGCTTCCATCTCGCGCTCGGCCAGGCCGCCGCAGCGCTGGATCAACCGGTCGGCGAGCGTCGACTTGCCATGGTCGATGTGCGCGATGATCGAGAAATTTCTGATGTGATTCATCAACGAAGAGCTACAAGTGTTTGATATGAAAGGACGCGCACAAGAAAAAAGGGCGCGTCGAGTGGTGACGCGCCCTGAACCAACAATCTATGGCAACTGCGATAGTTGGGACTTCATTGTAGGCAAAAAGGCCCGGGCGTACATCCTCTGCCCCGGCCCGACCACGTCGTTGCAGCACAGCAACATCCAATCTATCCACAGCTTATCAACAACTGCTGTGGGTAACTTAGGGACAACTTGTGGGCGATCTGTGGATCGCCAGGGCGACGCCGATGAGCATCCCGCATGGTGGTTCGTCGCGCTGTCAAAGAAGGCCAGCGGCGCTGGACGAAGCGGATTCTAACCGTTTCCGTCATCAACGCCTTTTCATGTGAGCGCCCGCTCACATTACATTGAGATACGGAAGCAATGCTTCGATGTCCTTGATGCGGCGCTGGAAGCGGAGAGAGTCCCCCAAACCCGAGTCGGGTTCAGGGGCTTGCCTCGCCGTCACTTGGCCAGCTTGATCAGTGCGTATTGCGTCCAATCGCCGCGACGGTAGAGCACGTTGACCGGCTTGCTCTTGTCGACCTTGGCCACGGCGGACTCGAAGTCCTTCACGCTGCCGACCTCGGCATTGTTGATGGCCACGATCACGTCGCCCTCGCGCAGGCCGGCGCGCGCGGCCGCCTCGACCGCGGCATCAACCTTGACGCCGCCCCGCGGCAGGCCGAGTTCCTTCTTCTGCGCTTCGGTCAGCGCGCTGACCGACAGGCCCAGCAACTGGCCTGCGCTGGAACTCCTGGGCTTTTCCTCCTTCTCGGCCCGGGCCCTGGCCGGCTGGTCGGGTTCGATCTCGGCGATGACCAGCGGCAGGTCGCGCGTGGCGCCGCGGCGGAAGACGGTCAGCGTGCTCTTGCTGCCGGGCTTGGTGTTGCCGACCAGGCGCGGCAGGTCGGTCGCGCGCTCGATCGCCTTGCCGTCGAAGCGCACGATCACGTCGCCCGGCTGCACGCCCGCCTTCTCCGCCGGCGAGCCGCTTTCGACCCCGCGCACCAACGCGCCCTGCGCCTTGCCCAGGCCGATGGAGTCGGCGACATCCTTGGGCACGTCGCCGATGCTCACGCCGATGCGCCCGCGCGAGACGCGGCCGCTGGCGCGCAGCTGCTCGCTGACGCGGATGGCCTCGTCGATCGGGATGGCGAAGGAGATGCCCTGGTAGCCGCCCGAGCGCGAATAGATCTGGCTGTTGATGCCGACGACCTCGCCGCGCAGGTTGATCAGCGGGCCGCCGGAGTTGCCGGGGTTGATCGCCACATCGGTCTGGATGAAGGGCAGGTACTCCCCGGTATCCCGCTGGCGCGCGCTCACGATGCCGGCCGTGACGGTGTTCTCCAGGCCGAACGGCGAGCCGATAGCCATGACCCATTCGCCGGTGCGCAGGCGGCCGACGTCCCCGATCTTCACCGCCGGCAGACCGGTCGCATCGATCTTCACCACGGCCACGTCGGTGCGCTTGTCCGATCCGATGATGCGGGCCTTGAACTCGCGCTTGTCGGCCAGCGTGACGACGACTTCGCTCGCGTCCTCGACCACGTGGGCATTCGTCATCACATAGCCATCAGGTGTCAGGATGAAGCCGGAGCCCACTCCGCGGGGCAGTTCCTCATCCGGCTGCTGGGGCTGCTGCGGGCGCTGCTGGCGCGGCGCGTTGGGCACCGGCAGGCCGAAGCGGCGGAAGAACTCCTGCATCTCCTCGTCCATGCCGTTGGCGCCGCCGCGCGACGATACCTTCTCGGTGGTGCGGATGTTGACGACCGAGGGACCGACCTGGTCCACGAGATCGGTGAAGTCTGGCAGCCGGACCTGCGGCGCGGACTGCGCATGCGCCGGCGCGACTGGCCAGGATGCGCCCACCGCACCCAGCGCCAGCACGCCCGTCAGGGCCAGCGCCGCTGACCGCTTTCCATCGACCTTCTGCATCATCTGTCCTCTCTGGTGCGGGCGCGCGGCCCGCGTGGTTATCGAAAAAGATTGGTGATTGTGAAACAGCGGCGGCCCATTGGTTCCCCGGGGTCGGCATCTGTACGCAGGCGGCAGCCTACCTGCCGCGGACGAAGCGTCCGGCGAAGACGCGCAGCGTCTGCTGGGGCACCTCGCCCATGGCGGTCAGCCACCAGTGGTCGTCCAGACGCATGCCGAGGGTGTGGGTGGCGCCGACCGCAAGCGTCTGCTCCCGGGGCTGGCGTGCGGTGTCATACGGTTCGAGGAACAGCGACACCGAGGCCAGGCCATCCGAGAACACGCACTGCATCGCCCCCGCGGCGACACCGGCGGCCGCCCGGACCGGCCGGCGGTAGCAGTCGATCGCGGCAAAGCCGGCCACCGGCGGCGCGGCGGCCATCCATCCTTCCTGCTCGGGCGTGGTTCTGGTGGGCTCCACCTTGTCGATGCGGTAGCCGGCCGTATCCTCCATCATGCGCAGCAGGCGGTCGATCTTGATCGGCACGTCGATCTCCAGTTCGGAGAAGGCTGCCTGCTCCAGCACGGCGCCGTGGGCGTCGAGCGTCTGCATCTTCACGACGAGGCCGGTGCGCTTCTCGCTCCAGATGCGGTAGCCGAAGCGCAGGTGGTCGCGCGGGCGGATGTCGACGACGTGGGCGTCGATGCCGGCCACGCGCTGCGTGCCGGCGAGCCGGGCGTCGTAATGGTCGGGAATGGTGGCTGCGCTGCCTTGAAGCAGGTTGGGGAACAGGTCGAGCGTCTGCCGCCGCTCGATGCGGGCGATGCGTTCCTCCGGCAGGAAGGTGATCACCCGGTCGTTGTGGCGGAAGGTCGCGCGCGGCGGCCCCGAGAGCGCTTCCACGCGTTCGAACTGCTGGTCGCCATCGCAGGCGTGCCAGATGCGCGAACTCGACAGCGTGCCGGCCGCCGACATCACGACGAAGATGCCGGTATAGGAGCGCCGCCGCGATGCCTCCTGCACCAGCGCCAGCCAGTCGCGCAGGTCGCGCTGCGCCGCCGGTTTCGATTCGGCTGCCGTGGTGTCGCCAGCGAATGCGATGCCCGGCGCCAGCGCCATCCATCCGAACCCAGCCGCCGCCATGCCGAAGCACAGGCGCCGGGATGGATCTGCTGCCGCCGCGGTGTACATCGGTGGTGGAATCTCCGGCGCGGGGGTCAGAAGGTCACGCCTTCTCAGCGCCCTGCCTCCTCGAAGGTGGCGTTGCGCAGGAAGCCGGCCGGCATCTGCAATGCCGACGCGCCACCGAACTGGCGGTGGGCCATCAGCAGTTCGTCGAGCCGCGGATCGCGCAGCACGACCTGGCCGTCGGCATGGGCCACAGCCACCACGCCGGGGTTGGCGGTGGAAGCGGGAACGGCCGCGACCTGCGGACCGCCACTGTCCTGCTGCGGCAGCGGGCCAGCCGCCGTCCAGGCCAGCGCAGCCACGGCCGCCAGAGATGCACAGCCAGCCGCGATCTTCCAGCGGAAGACGGATGCGTTGGCCGCCTCGCGCGGCAGCGCAATCGGCTGCACCTCGGCGACCACGATCGGGCGGATCGCCGGCTCTCGGACCAGCCGCTCGCGCAGCCGGGCGACGAAGGCATCGCCGTCGCGGCGCGCGGCGAGATCGGTCGAGCGCAGCAGATCGCCCACCACATGGTGGTCGCGCCAGGCCTGGCGGCCCTCGGGGTCGTCGAGCGCCCAGCGCACAGCCTGCGCGAAGTCGTCGCCGCGCAATTGGCCGTCGGCCAGCGCGGAGACCGCCTCTCGCTTGTTCATCCCAGATTCGACTTCATCATCCATTGGCTGCTGCATCACCTTGCCTCACCAGCGCTTGCCCATGCGGTTTTCCAGCAGGGGCTTGACCCGCGCCGAAATGGCTTCGCGGGCCCGAAAAATGCGTGATCGCACGGTGCCGATGGGACAGTTCATGGCCTCGGCGATCTCTTCGTAGGTCAGCCCTTCGATCTCGCGCAGCGTGACGGCCTGCCGCAGATCCTCGGGCAGAGCCTCCATCGCCGCGTTGACCGCCGCGGCGATCTCCTGGGCGGCCAGCACGGTTTCGGGGGTTTCCTCGCTCGTTAGTTCGTTTGCCCACAAGGAAGTTTCATCATCTTCATCGTTTGCGCCGCGCAGGGCGTTTTCGGAAATCACCGGGTCGCGCCGCAGCTCGACCAATGCCTTCTTGGCGGTATTGACGGCGATGCGGTAGAGCCAGGTATAGAACTGGGCATCGCCGCGGAACTGGTGCAGCGCGCGGTAGGCCCGGATGAAGGTTTCCTGGGCGATGTCCTCCACCAGGTCGGCGTCGCGCACCATGCGGCCGATGAGCCGCTCGATGCGCCGCTGGTACTTGACCACCAGCAACTCGAAGGCGCGCTGGTCGCCCGCAACCGTGCGCTCGACCAACTGGAGGTCGCTGTCGGCGGCCGAGGGCGGCGATGGCGGGACGGGGGCGTTCATGGTTGGGCGAGCGCGTGGCCGGCGCCGCCGGAGGGATGATTCAGGGCGCCATCCCATCCGCGCGGGCGGGCGAATATACCGCACGCCGCAGGTCAGGCCAGCGCCCCGGATCGGAGCGGCGCTCCAGCCAAAACCAGCAAGCCGGCCCCCCGCCGTCCAGCGGCTGCCAGGCTGCGAGAAGAAAACGCTGCGCATCCAGACGGACCGCCAACTGGCCGGCGGACTCGCCAGCGGGCATGGAACCGGGCTGCCAACGCCACTGCGCGCCTGTCCAGGCCAACTGGCCGCGCGGGCTGCGGCGCCAAGCCGCGAGCCACCATGCCAAGCCGATCGCCCAGGTCAGCCATCCGGCGGCATGCCGCCAGCCAGGCTGCTGCGCCAGCAGGCTCCAGGCGGTCAGGGTGGCCGCGCCGGCCAGGACAGCCACGCTGCCGATGAGCAGCACGGCTGCCGGGCGCCCGACCGGGAACTGCACCGCCGGTGGCCCGGTCGGGTGGACTCCGTCAGACGCGGCGCCCAGGGGGATGGCTCCGGACGCTCAGGTCAGCCGACGGAACACCAGGGTTCCGTTCGTGCCGCCGAAGCCGAAGTTGTTCTTCACCGCCACGTCGATCTTCAGGTCGCGCGCCTCGTTGGCGCAGTAGTCCAGGTCGCACTCCGGGTCCTGGTTGAAGATGTTGATGGTAGGCGGGCTCTTCTGGTGGTAGACCGCCAGCGTGGTGAAAACCGACTCGATGCCGCCGGCGCCGCCCAGCAGGTGGCCAGTCATCGACTTGGTGCTGTTGACCACGAGCTTCGTGGCATGGTCGCCGAACGCACGCTTGATCGCGTTGGTCTCGTTCAGGTCGCCCAGCTGCGTGGAGGTGCCGTGGGCGTTCAGGTACGAGACCTCCTCGGGGTTCACGCCGGCATTGCGCAGCGCGTTGCTCATCGAGCGGCTCGGACCGAATACGTCCGGCGCGGTGACGTGGTAAGCGTCGCCGCTCATGCCGAAGCCGGAGATCTCAGCATAGATGCGCGCGCCGCGGGCCTTGGCATGCTCATACTCTTCCAGCACCAGCACGCCGGCGCCTTCGCCGAGCACGAAGCCGTCGCGGTCCTTGTCCCAGGGGCGCGAGGCGGTCTTGGGGTCGTCGTTGCGGGTCGACAGCGCGCGCGGCGCCGTGAAGCCGCCCACGCCGAGCGGAGAGACGGTCGATTCGGCGCCGCCGGCGACCATCACGTCGGCATCGCCCGACTCGATCAGGCGGGCGGAGAGGCCGATGGCATGCAGGCCGGTGGTGCAGGCGGTGACCACGGCGATGTTCGGCCCCTTGAAGCCGAAGCGGATCGACACGTGGCCCGAAATCATGTTGATGATCGAGGCCGGAACGAAGAAAGGCGAGATCCGGCGTGCGCCGCGGCTGGCGTATTCCGCGTGCGTGGCCTCGATCATTGGCAGGCCGCCGATGCCCGAGCCGATGTTGACGCCGATGCGCGTGGATTCCTCCTCGCCCAGCGCGTCGCCCGTGGCGAGCCCGCTGTCGGCCACGGCCTGGACGGCGGCGGCGTACCCGAGGTGGATGAACCGGTCCATGTGCCGCGCTTCCTTCTCGGGCAGGTAGTCCCCGATGTCGAAGCCCTTGACCTCGCCAGCGAACTTGCAGGCGAAGCTGCCCGCATCGAACTGGGTGATGAGGTCGATGCCGGATCGGCCGGCAAGCAGATGGGTCCAGGAGTCGGCCACCGTGTTGCCCACGGGACTGATGCAACCCAGACCGGTCACAACGACGCGGCGACGGCTCATGCGCTAAAACCTTCTTTCTTTCTCAAGCAAGCAGCAAGGCGGGGAGGCGCGGCAGCGCCTCAGGCCTTCTGGTGCGTGTTCGCGTAGTCGATCGCGTTCTGCACCGTGGTGATCTTCTCGGCGTCCTCGTCGGGGATCTCGATGCCGAACTCGTCTTCCAGAGCCATCACCAGTTCCACGGTGTCGAGCGAGTCGGCGCCGAGGTCGGCCACGAAGGCCTTTTCATTGGTGACCTGGGACTCTTCGACGCCGAGTTGTTCGGCAATGATCTTTTTGACGCGTGCTTCGATATCGCTCATGGTTTCCCTCTGGGGGTTGTGAATGAATCCGCGATTCTAGCCGGGCGGGCATGACGCCCCAACCCGGCCGGCCGTGCGGACGGAACGGTCGAGCACCGGCCCTGCTGAGGGGCCGGCGCTCTGTTTTACATGTACATGCCGCCGTTGACGTGCAGTTCCTGCCCCGTCACGTAGCCGGCCTGCGGCGATGCGAGGTAGGCCACGGCGTGGGCGATGTCCGACGGCTTGCCCAGGTGGCCCAGCGCGATCTGGCCCAGCAGGGCCTTCTGCTGCTCCTCGGGCAGGCTGGCGGTCATGTCGGTCTCGATGAAGCCGGGGGCCACGCAGTTGACGGTGATGTTGCGGCTGCCCAGTTCGCGCGCCAGGGCGCGGGTGAGGCCGGCCACGCCGGCCTTGGCGGCGGCGTAGTTGGACTGGCCGGGGTTGCCGGAGGCGCCCACCACGCTGGTGATGCTGAGGATGCGGCCGTAGCGCTGCTTCATCATCGGACGGATGACGGCGCGGGAGAGGCGGAAGACGGCACGCAGGTTGGTGTCGAGCACGGCATCCCAGTCGTCGTCCTTGAGGCGCATGGCCAGGTTGTCGCGGGTGATGCCGGCGTTGTTGACCAGCACCTGCAGCGCACCGTGCTCCTTGACGATGGCGTCGACCAGCGCGTCCGAAGCCGCAGCATCGGTCACGTCGAGCCTGGCGCCGCGGCTGCGGGAGTTCGCGTGGAGTGCACCGGCGGCCGCCAGCGCCTGGGTGATGCGCCCGGCACCCTCGTCGGTGGTGGCGGTGCCGATCACGGTCAGGCCGCGGCGGGCCAGTTCGAGCGCGATGGATGCGCCAATGCCGCGCGAGGCGCCGGTGACCAGCGCGATCTGGCCTTCGAATGCGGGGACGTTGCTCATGGTGTGTTTCTATTCCAGGCCCAGGGTCTTCTTCACTTCGGCGAGGCTGGCCGGATCGAACAGCGGCAGGCCGGTCAGCTCGGCGTCGATGCGGCGGGTCAGGCCTGCCAGCACCTTGCCCGGGCCGGCCTCGACGAGGGTGCCGATGCCGCGGGCCTTGATGGCCTGCACGCCCTCGACCCAGCGCACCGGGCCGAAGGCCTGGCGGTAGAGCGCGTCGCGGATGCGGGCCGGCTCGGTCTCGACGGCCACGTCGATGTTGTTGACCACCGGGATCCGCGGCGTGGCGAAGGCGACCGCCTCCAGCTTCTCGCGCAGCCGGTCGGCGGCCGGGCGCATCAGACTCGAATGGAAGGGCGCAGACACCGGCAGCGGCAGCGCGCGCTTGGCGCCCGCGGCCTTGAGCGCCTCGCTGGCGCGCTCGACGGCGGCCTTGCTGCCGGCGATGACGGTCTGCGCCGGATCGTTGAAGTTGACGGCCTCGACGACTTCGTCGCCGCCGAGCTCGGCCGTCACCTCGGCGGCGATGGCGCGCACGCGCCCGGCGTCCAGGCCCAGGCTGGCGGCCATCGCGCCCTGCCCGACCGGCACGGCTTCCTGCATGGCGGCGGCGCGGAAGCGCACCAGCGGCGCGGCGTCGGTCAGCGTGAGCACGCCCGAAGCGACGAGCGCGGAATACTCCCCAAGAGAATGCCCTGCCAGCGCGCTTGGCACGGGCGCTCCCGAAGCAATCCATACCCTGTATGCAGCAACACCGGCGACGAGCATGACCGGCTGGGTGTTGGTCGTGAGCGCGAGCGTTTCCTTCGGACCTTCGTGGATCAGTCTGGCGACGTCTTCGCCGAGCGCGTCGGAGGCTTCGCGCAGCGTCTCGGCGACGACCGGATGGTCGCCCCAGGCGTCGAGCATGCCAACCGACTGGGAGCCCTGGCCGGGGAATACGAAAGCGAATGCAGGCGTGGCGGTCATGGGAAAACTCAGGTTGGAACGGCCCGGCGCGCGCTGCACCGGGCGGGCGGTGACGGGTTCAGGCGGCGTGCCACCTACAGATCGAGCAGCACCGCGCCCCAGGTGAAGCCGCCGCCCACGCCTTCGAGCAGCAGCGTGTCGCCCGGCCTGGCGCGGCCGCCGCGCACGGCGGCGTCCAGCGCGAGCGGGATCGAGGCGGCGGACGTGTTGCCGTGCTGGTCGACGGTGACGAAGAGCTTCTCGGCCGGCAGCTTGAGCTTGCGGGCCGTGCTCTGCATGATGCGCAGGTTGGCCTGGTGCGGGATCAGCAGGTCGATGTCGGCATCGGTGCGGCCGGCCTTCTCCAGCGTGGCGCGCGCGGCCTTCTCCAGCACGCCGACGGCGAGCTTGAAGACGGCCTGGCCGTCCATCTTGAGCAGCGGGTCGCCGAGCACGCGGCCGCCCGAGACGTTGCCGGGCACGCAGAGGATGCCGACGTGCCTGCCGTCGGCATGCAGGTCGGTCGCGAGGATGCCCGGCGTGTCGCTGGCTTGCAGCACCACGGCGCCGGCGCCATCGCCGAACAGCACGCAGGTGGTGCGGTCGTCGAAGTCGAGGATGCGCGAGAACACTTCGGAACCCACGACCAGCGCCCGGCTGGCGGTGCCGGCCTGGATCATCGCGTCGGCCACGGCCAGCGCGTAGACGAAGCCGCTGCACACGGCCTGCACGTCGAACGCCGGGCAGCCGTTGGCGCCGAGCTTGTCCTGCAGGATGCAGGCGGTCGAGGGGAACACCATGTCGGGTGTGCTGGTCGCCACGATGATCAGGTCGATCTGCTGCGGCGCGACGCCGGCGGCTTCGAGCGCGGCGCGCGAGGCTTCGAGCGCCAGGTCGCTGCTGGCGACCTCGGGCGCGGCGAAGTGGCGGGCGCGGATGCCGGTGCGCTCGGTGATCCAGGCGTCGGACGTCTCGATGCCGCGGCTGGCGAGGTCGGCGGCGAGGTCGTCGTTGGTCAGGCGGCGCGGCGGCAGGTAGCTGCCGGTGCCGGTGATGCGGGAGTAGCGTCTCATCAAATCGTTGTTGCCGTCGCCGCCGCCTCCGGCGGGCGGGCAGTCGCCGCGGGCACCAGGAGGGGTGCGGCGTGGGCGATGCGGGCCTGGACGCGGTCGAGCAGGTGGTTGCGGGCCGCATCATACGCGCGCATCAATGCCTGCTCGAAGGCCACTTCGTCGGCCGAGCCGTGGCTCTTGAACACCAGGCCGCGCAGGCCGAGCAGCGCCGCGCCGTTGTAGCGGCGGTAGTCGATGCGGTTCTTGATGGCCGACAGCACCGGCCAGGTGATGGCTGCGGCGATCTTCGTGAGGAAGTTGCGCGAGAACTCCTGGCGCAGGAAGCCCGCGATCATGCCGGCCAGCCCCTCGCTGGTCTTGAGCGCCACGTTGCCGACGAAGCCGTCGCAGACCACGAGGTCGGTCGTGCCCTCGAAGATGTCGTTGCCCTCCACGTTGCCGTGGAAGTTCAGATCGCCGGCCGCGGCGGCAGCGCGCAGCAGTTCGCCGGCGCGCTTGATGACTTCGTTGCCCTTGATGACCTCCTCGCCGATGTTGAGCAGACCCACGGTCGGGTTGCGGTCGTCGTTGGCCAGGGCCGCGACCAGGGCCGAGCCCATGACGGCGAACTGCAGCAGGTGGTGCTCGGTGCAGTCCACGTTGGCGCCCAGGTCGAGCACGGTCGTGGCCTTGCCCCGGGCGTTGGGCAGCGGGTAGGCGATGGCCGGGCGGTCGATGCCGTCGAGCGTCTTGAGCAGGTAGCGGGCGATGGCCATCAGCGCGCCGGTGTTGCCGGCGGAGACGGCCACGTCGGCCGCGCCGTCCTTGACCTGCTGGATCGCCACGCGCATGGACGAATCCTTCTTGCGCCGCAGGGCGACCTCGACCGCGTCGTCCATGACCACCACCTCGGTGGCCTCGACCACGCGGGCGCGCGGATGCGCCAGGCCCTGCAGGTCGGCGGGACGGCCGACGAGCAGCAGCGAGGCATCCGGGTGGTGCTCGAGGAACGCGCGGCAGGCCGCGAGCGTGACGCGGGGGCCGTGGTCTCCCCCCATGCAGTCGACTGCCAGTGTGGTCATGCGGAAGGCGGGAGCGGCAAAGGAGCGAGCGAGTCGATCATCCAAAACGAAAGGCCCGTGCTACCAGTGATGTAGCGCCGGGCCTCCGGTCTGCGCTGCAAGGCGCGAAGGATCAGGCTTCGGACTTGTTCTTCAGCACCTGGCGGCCACGGTAGAAACCGTTGGGGCTGACGTGGTGGCGCAGGTGCACTTCACCGGTGGTGGGCTCCACGGCGATGCCGGGCACATTCAGTGCGTTGTGCGAGCGGTGGTGGCCGCGCTTGGACGGGGACTTCTTGTTTTGCTGAACTGCCATGGTCGGCTCCTGGAATGGGTCGCTACGAACGCCACGGCCGGGCCGTGACGCGGATGGATGAAAACACGCTTCGGCCCCGTCATTCAGACACTGGCGGGGCTGCAGGCCCCCTGGGTTCAACGCGCGAAGCCCTCGATTCTAACCCAACGTCATGGGCGAGCAAACACCTCGCGTCAGGAACCGCTGTCCTTCCTGCCGCGCAGCGCGGCCAGGCCGGCGAACGGATGGGGCTGCTCGGCCTCGGCCTGGGCAAAGTCCGCATCCTCGACCGAGAGCCTGACCGGCACCGGGCAGACGTCGTGGCGCGGCACGGCCGGCAGGTCCAGAATCAGCTCGTCCTCGATCAGGTCGAGCAGGTTGAATTCGCGCGAGAGCACCAGCAGTTCGTCGTCGGTGTCGTCGTCCTCGGCCAGGGCCTGCTCCTCGGTGGCGACGAAGCGGAAGTCGCGGTCGATCACGACCGGCACATCGACCGGACCCAGGCAGCGTTGGCAGGTCAGCGGCAGCACGGCCTCGACATGCAGGCGCAGCCAGGATTCGGGCTCGCCGCCGGTCACCGGCAGCGACCGGCCGGCGGCGCTCCAGCGCACCGGCTGCGGATCGGCGCTGGACTCCAGGTCTTCGGCCAGGCGGGTGAAACGGGCCAGCGGCGCCACGCCCTCGGCATGGCGGCCGTTGCGGATGAAGGCCTGGATGTCCAGGCGGACGGGATCGGTCTCGGAGGCACTCATCCCGTTCAGTGTACGGCGGCAGCGGCGAGAATCGGCGAATGACCGCAACGCTCCCCCCGAATCGCCCGCTGGTGCTGGGCTCGACCTCGCGCTACCGCCGCGAGCTGCTGGCCCGCCTCGGCCTGCCCTTCGACGTCGCCGGCCCGGAGGTCGACGAAACCCCCGCGCCCGGCGAGGCGCCCGCCGCCCTGGCCGCGCGGCTGGCACTGGCCAAGGCGCATGCCGTGGCGGCGCGCTTTCCCGAGGCGATAGTGATCGGCTCCGACCAGGTGGCCGACCTCGACGGCGAGCCCCTGGGCAAACCGGGCACGCACGCACGCGCCGTGGCGCAACTGCGCCGCATGCGCGGCCAAACCGTCGTGTTCCAGACCGCCGTGGCTGTCGTCTGCCATGCCACCGGCTTCGCGGCGCAGGATCTGGCCGCCGTGCGGGTGCGCTTGCGCGACCTGGGCGACGACGCGATCGAGCGCTACCTGCGCGCCGAACAGCCTTACGACTGCGCCGGCAGCGCCAAGAGCGAGGGCCTGGGCATCGCCCTGCTCGACGCGATCGACAACGACGACCCGACCGCGCTGATCGGCCTGCCGCTGATCCGCACCTGCCGGCTGCTGCGGCAGGCCGGGATCGACCTGCTCTGAATATACCCCCCACCTGAGTTCCTGAAGCGCGCGTATTTTGCCGGCTACCGGCCTATACCCCCCATGACCCAATCCGACCCTCCGCACGGCAGGCTCCTTCTCGTTCCCGCGCCGCTCGACTTCGGCTGTGCCGCGCAGGCGCCGCTGGCCGACGCCCTGCCCGACGCCACCCTGCGCACGGCGGCCCGGCTGACCCACTGGATCGCCGAGAACGCCAGGACCACCCGCGCCTATTTAAAGCGCATCGACGCGCTGCTCCCGCTGGCCGCGCCGATCCAGGAGCAGCAGATCACCGAGCTGCCGCGCGCCGTGCACAAGAAGGGCGACCACCAGGCCGGCAGCTTCGACGCCCGGCCGCTGCTCGCCCCGGCGCTGGCCGGCCACGACGTCGGCCTGGTCAGCGAAGCCGGCATGCCGGCCGTGGCCGACCCCGGCGCCTCGGTGGTGCGCGCCGCACACGACCTGGGGCTGGCCGTCGTGCCGCTGGTCGGCCCGGTCTCGCTGCTGCTGGCGCTGGCCGCGAGCGGGCTCAACGGGCAGGAATTCGCCTTCGTCGGCTACCTGCCGCAGGACGCAGCCGAGCGCGCCGCGCGCATCCGCGCACTCGAATCGATGGCGCTCAAGACCGGCCAGACCCAGCTCTTCATCGAGACGCCCTACCGCAATGCCGCGCTGCTGGCGGCGCTGCTCGGCACGCTCCAGCACAACACCCGCCTCGCGGTGAGCCACGGCCTGACGCTGCCGACCGCGGCGACGCGCAGCGCCACCGTCAAGGACTGGAAGCGCGACGCCGCCGCCGGCGCGCCCGACAACGCGACACCGGCGGTGTTCGCCATCGGACGATGAGCGAATCCATGCGGGACCGCGCCGCCACCCACGCGGCGCGGGCGCAGTTCTTCTGCGTCGGATTCGCCTTCGCCACCTGGGGCGTGCACATACCCACCGTGCGGGCGCGCTACGGCCTGGACGAAGCCGGCCTCGGCATCGCGCTGCTGGCCGCGGGGGTCGGCTCGCTGGCCGGGCTGACGCAGGCCGGCCGCGCGATCGGCCGCTGGGGGCCGCGCGCGGTCATCGTTGCCGGCGCCGCCGGCATGTGCCTGGGCCTCGCGCTGCTGCTGGCGATGCCGGGCACCGCGGCGCTGTTCGGGCTGCTGGTGCTGTTCGGCGCAGCCAACGGGCTGATCGACGTGGCCGTCAACGCCGAGGCGTCGGCGCTCGAAGAGCGGCGCGGCCGCCCGCTGATGAGCGGCATCCACGGCATGTTCAGCATCGGCGGCATGGCCGGCGCGCTGGCCGGCGGCGTGCTGCTGCGGTGGCCGCAGGCGCATCTGGCCGGCGTGGCCGCGGTGCTGCTGCTGGCGATGGGCCTGGTCGCCCGGCACCTGCTGCCGCCGGTCGAACACGCCGGCGACGAAGCCGCCGCACACGGATTCCACCTGCCGCGCGGCGCGCTTCTGCTGCTCGGCGGCCTGGCCGGCCTGGGCCTGATCGCCGAGGGCGCGATGTACGACTGGAGCGTGTTGTATCGGCACCAGGAACTCGGCAGCCCGCAGGAGCAGGCCGCGCTCGCCTATGCGAGCTTCTCGGCCGCGATGGCGCTGACCCGCTTCGTCGGCGACCCAGTCCGTGCGCGCGTGGCGCCGGCCACGCTGCTGCGGGGCAGCGCGGCGCTGGCGGCCGCGGCGATGGCCGTGCTGCTGCTGGTCAGCCATCCGTGGGTGGCGCGGGCCGGCTTTGCGCTGGTGGGCGTGGGTTTCGCCAACGTGGTGCCGGTGCTGTTCGCCGCGGCATCGAAGGTGCCGGGCGTGCCGCCGGCGCACGGCATCGCCCAGGTCGCGTCGCTGGGCTATCTGGGCTTCATGACCGGGCCGCCGGTCATCGGCTTCGTGGCACATGCCACGTCGCTGGCGACCGGGCTGTGGCTGGTGGTGCTGTTCGCGGTGGTGCTGGCGGCGACGGCGCGGCGGGCGCTGGCGCCGCCGCGCGGCTGAACTGCCGGGCCTTCGGGCGGATACAAGCCTCCTGCCACCATCCCTCCCCACTTCCACCAGGGCAGCAGGGGATGCGAGGGCTCCGACGATCAACACCAGCATCAGCTCGCTGACGGCGGCGTGCGGAATACGTGGCGTATCTCGGCACCAGAGCGCGCGCGGCGAAGCCGATGACGGCGGCCGGCCCCGCTGGAGCATGGGGTTCGCCCTACAGGATATACAATTTTCTTTCCGTATATCCAGAAGGAGTCCGCTATCTATGAAAGTCGCCAAGTGGGGCAACAGCCTAGCCGTGCGCCTGCCCGCCTCCGTGGTGCAGGCCCTGCAGCTGAAGGACGGGGACGACATCGCCCTGCATGTCGCAGGCACGCGATCGCTGTCTGTGGAGAAGAAGCCCGACGTCGAGGAACTGTGGGCGCGCGTGCGCGCGATGCGCGGCCTGATGCCTGCGGACTTCAAGTTCGACCGCGCAGAAGCCAATGCGCGCGATCCCTCTCTCCACGACGAGCCATGACGGGCTCGCCGTTCTTCGACAGCAACACCTTGCTGCATCTGGTGTCGAACGACACCGCGAAGGCCGACCGGGCCAATACCCTGCTGCGGGCGGGCGGCATCGTGAGCGTCCAGGTGCTCAACGAAGTCGTCAACGTCTCGACCCGCAAGTTCCGCGCAAGCTGGCCGCAGACGGATACCTTGCTGGCGCTGGTGCGCGCGAACTGCGAGGTGGTGCCTTTGACCGAAGCCACCCACGACCTGGGCCGCCAGCTGGCCGAGCGGCACCGGCTCCAGGTCTATGACGCGATGGTCGTGGCCGCCGCGCTGCTGGCCGATGCGGACACGCTCTACAGCGAGGACATGCACGACGGCCTGCGGGTGCGGGGCCAGCTGACCCTGCGCAACCCATTCCGCGCACAGCCGCATTGACCGGCGCGGACGGGGGCATGCGGGCGCGAGCAGCTGCCGGAGGCCGCGCGCACCTTGTCGAAGCTGGCCCGGAAGCCGCCGGGTTCGAGCCCGGCGCGGGTCAGGACGTCCACCAGCATACTCCCTACCCTGCGACTTCCAGGCGCCCGCTCTGCGCGGGGCTCAAGGTCATACCCCCTAGTGGATGATCGGCAGACTGCGCAGGGCGCGCAGCGAGCCCTCGCCCATTGCGGCGCCGAACTTCTTGGCCAGGCGCTCGGCCACGTTGTCGCGGCGGGTGTAGTCGACGATCTCCTCGGCCTTGACGACTTCGCGCGCGACGTAGTCGACGTTGCCCAGGTGGTCGGCCAGGCCCATCTCCACCGCCTGCTGGCCGGTCCAGAACAGGCCGCTGAAGAGTTCGGGCGTTTCCTTCAGGCGCGCGCCGCGGCCCTTTTTGACCACATCGATGAACTGCCGGTGGATCTGGCCGAGCATGGTCAGCGCGTACTGGCGCTGCTGCTCGTTCTGCGGCGAGAACGGGTCGAGGAAGCCCTTGTTCTCGCCGGCGGTGAGCAGGCGGCGCTCAATGCCGAGCTTGTCCATCACGCCGGTGAAGCCGAAGCCGTCCATCAGCACGCCGATGCTGCCGACGATGCTGGCCTTGTCGACGAAGATCTGGTCGGCCGCCGAGGCGATGTAGTAGGCCGCCGAGGTGCAGGACTCCTCCACCACTGCGTAGACCGGCTTCTTGTACTTGGCCTTTAAGCGCACGATCTCGTCGTTGATGATGCCCGCCTGCACCGGGCTGCCGCCGGGCGAGTTGATGAGCAGCACGACGGCCTGGGCGCCCGAGTCCTCGACGGCGGTGCGCATGGCGGCCACGACGAATTCGGCGCTGGCCTCGGCGCCCGAGGCGATCTCGCCCTTGACGTCGATCACGGCGGTGTGGGCCGTGGTCTTGTCGGTGGCTGGCGCAGTGCGGCCCAGCACGGCCCAGGCGACGATGGCCAGGAAGACCAGCCAGCCCAGGCGCACCGTGTTGCGCCAGCGGCGCGCGGCGCGCTGCTCGGCCAGCGCGGCGAAGGCGAGCTTTTCGAGCGTGGCGCGCTCCCACGCGCCGTCGCGGGCGGCTGCGGCGGCGGCCTCTGCACGCGGGCCGGCGGAGGCCCGGCCGGCGTCGGGCACGGCAGCGTCCTCGGCCCAGATGTCGGGCGGCTGCGGTTCGTGGTGGGGGGGTTCGGGAGGCGTCGGTGTGGTCATGGCAGGCGCGGCCGCAGGCCGCACGGTCGAAAACGGATGGAAGGCGGCCTTCGGCCGCAACCATGGGCAGTATGCCAGCGACATGCAGGCCGCAAGCGGCCGATGGCGTGGATGCTCCTTGGCGTACGCTCAGCCGTTGTCGCGCAGCCACGCATGCAGCTCAGCCACCGAATGCACGACGGCCAACGGCGCATAGGCATGGAAGGCATCGGGCTCGTGCGCGCCGTAGCTCACGCCGACGCTCGGGCTGCCGGCGCTGGCGGCCATCTGCAGGTCGTGGGTGGTGTCGCCGACCATCAGCAGCCGCCCGGGCGCGACGCCGAACTCGGCCTGCAGTTCCTGGAGCATCAGCGGATGCGGCTTGCCGGCCGTCTCGTCGGCGGTGCGCGAGCCGTCGAAGGCACCGCGCAGCTCGACCGAGCCGAGCACTTCGTTCAAGCCGCGCCGGCTTTTTCCCGTGGCCACGGCCAGCAGGTAGCCGCGGGCCTTGAGGTCGCCCAGCAGCGGCAGCACGCCGGGAAACAGGCTCAGGTCGTCCTGGTGGCGCGCGTAGTGGAAGCGGTAGCGCTGGCCGAGCTGCGGGTACTTCTCGGGCGGCACGTCGGGCGCCGCATGGGCCAGCGCCTGGTGCAGGCTCATGCCGATCACGTAGGCGGCGGCGCGCTCGGTCGGCACGGCGCCGCCGACGTCGCGCACCGCCTCCTGGATGCAGCGCACGATGATGCCGGTGGAGTCGTAGAGCGTGCCGTCCCAGTCGAAGGCGATGAGGTCGAAACGGCGCGGGGTATCAGCCATGGGCAGGAAGGAATCGCTGGAGTTCGTCGGGCAGCGCGGCTTCGAGCGCGATGCGCTCGCCGCTGCGGGGATGGTTGAACTGTAGCCGCCAGGCATGCAGGAACATGCGGCGCAGGCCCTGCTGCGCCAGCGTGCGGTTGAGCGCGAAGTCGCCGTACTTGTCGTCGCCCGCGATCGGATGGCTGCAGGAGGCGAGGTGCACCCGGATCTGGTGGGTGCGGCCGGTCTTGATCGTCACCTCCAGCAGCGACAGCGCCGGCAGGCCCCGCGCCGCGTCGGCGGCGAAGGTCGAGCGCACCCGCACCAGTGTGATGGAGCGCATGCCGTCGGGGTCGTCGGGCGTGGTGGTGCGCACGCGGCGCTCGCCGTCGGGCAGCAGGTACTTGTGCAGCGGCGTGTCGATCACCTTGCGCTTGGCCGGCCAGGCGCCGCTGACCAGGGCCAGGTAGGTCTTGCCGGTCTCGCGCTCGCGGAACTGGTCCTGCAGATGGGTGAGCGCCGAGCGCTTCTTGGCCACCAGCAGGATGCCCGAGGTCTCGCGGTCGAGCCGGTGCACCAGTTCGAGGAACTTTGCTGCCGGCCGGGCACGGCGCAGCTGCTCGATCACGCCCGAGCTCACGCCGCTGCCGCCGTGCACCGCCGTGCCGGCGGGCTTGTCGAGCGCGATCAGCACCTCGTCTTCGCGCAGCAGCGGGAACTCGCGCGCCGGCGCGTTCGCGGCCGCGTTGCCGGCCGGCCGCTCGGCCACGCGCACCGGCGGCACGCGCACCACGTCGCCTTCGGCCAGCCGGCTGTCGGCCGCGGCGCGGGCCTTGTTGATGCGGACTTCGCCGCTGCGGATGATGCGGTAGACATGCGTCTTGGGCACGCCCTTCAATTCGCGCAACAGGAAGTTGTCGAGCCGCTGGCCGGCGGAGTTCTCGTCGGCGACGACGCTGCGGACGGCCGGGGCCGACCCCGCCGTTCCTGCCGAAACACCCCCGCCTTCGGCTGGGGTATACGGCCCTTCGGGCGGCCGTGCGGAACGCGGGCGTTTGTTCATAAGCGCTAACTGGTATGACTAGGGTCGTGGCAAACTTCGGCCCTATGAAAGATGAGCAAGTGCAATTGGCCGAGGACTGGTGGGGCCTGGACGAACTGGAGTCAGGCCGACCGGAATGGGAAGTCGTCGAGCACCTGCTTCCAGCGGGGTGGGAGCAGGCTTCGCGCGGGGGCTGTCAGTATTTCTGTGTGTGAGGCGGTTGGTGAACTGGTTTCTGGCTGTTGATCTATCAGGCCCCTGCCAGGCCGCCGGAGGCCCCCCCGGTTGGCCCATGGACCCATGGCTCAGCCCCT
>WNDY01000030.1 GCA_009914555.1 Xylophilus sp. | reverse complement strand
GCCGGGGTATGTGCACGTGGACGTGAAGTACCTGCCGCAGATGCACGACGAGAGCAACCGGCGTTATCTCTTCGTGGCCATCGACCGGGCCACGCGCTGGGTGTTCGTGCAACCCAAGGCCAACAAGACGGCCGCCAGCGCCCAGGCTTTCCTCAAGGCATTGCACAAGGCCTGTGCGATCAGGATCTCCAAGGTGCTGACCGACAACGGCAAGGAGTTCACGGACCGCCTGTTTACGAGGAAGGAGCGCGAGCCCAGCGGCAATCACGAGTTCGACCGGCTGTGCCAGGAACTGGGCATCGAGCACCGGCTGACCCAGCCCAGGACACCGAGGACCAACGGCATGGTCGAGCGCTTCAATGGGCGCATCGCCGATGTACTCAAGACGCATCGGTTCAACGGCCGAGAGGACCTCGAGCAGACCTTGCTGCGCTATGTGGCCTTGTACAACCAGCAACTGCCGCAGTCAGCGCTGGGCAGCAAGACGCCCATGCAGGCCATGAAGAACTGGTATCAGACTCACCCGCATCTGTTCCATAAGCGGCTATATGATCGTCCGGGATGCGACAGCTAAGGCCATTTTTTAGAATTGAATTGGTAGGTGCGAAATAAGAAGAAGGCCAAGACTGCATATGCCGATATGTTTAGGATTGTGCCTGTAAAAGATTTCTCGAAGAACATGGCAATGATCCAGAGTGCTACCGGAATAATGAAGAATGCTCGGTATCGCTTCTTGGCTGGTGGTGCGGCTCTTGCTGCTAAAAGAGATGTTGATGTGCCAGATGTTGTTGTGGTTGCGCTACCAAACTCCGGGCCACCTGCGCCGAATGCAAAACCTATTGAGTTGCTTCTGGTGTTGACAGTGCTGGTGCCATTTTGGTAGGCGGCCGCAAGACGTTGTGTGTTGTCAGAGCCGCAGCTTTTACATTGCATCTTTCAGCATCCTTCGCTGGTTGCAGTGAGTTCTAACTAGAATTAGACGACAGGCATCCTATCCGAGCCGGTCAACCAACACAAGAGCAACGATATGCACATCCCTGCTATTGCCGCCGTCGCGCCGCCATTTAGGCAAACCTAAAATTTTCCGGATGAATACGACCGCCACAGGAGGCACCGTTCCCGCTTCGCCCTCGGCTCCGCCCAAGCTGCTGGACCAGCTCCGGGCCCACATCCGTACACGCCACTACAGCATCCGCACGGAAGACGCCCATGCCGATTGGGCGCGGTGGGGGCGTTTCTCACGCATCTGGCGGTGGAGCGCAAGGTCTCGATTTCCACGCAGAACCAGGTCAAGGCGGCATTGCTGTATCTTTATAAACAGTTATTGAATATCGATCTGCCCTGGCGCGACGAGGTGGTGCAGGCGCGGGCCGCAGCGCCTGCCGGGGGTGATGGCGCCGCACGAGGTGCGCGACCTGTTGTTGCAGATCGAGGGCGGCACGATGAGTTTGGTCGTGCGCCTGCTCTATGGCACGGGCATGCGCTTGCTGGAATGCCTGCGGCTGCGCGTGAAGGATATCGAATTCGAGCGGCGCGAGATTATCGTACGCGAGGGCAAAGGCAACAAAGACCGGGTGACGGTGCTGCCCGAAAATCTGATCGCACCCCTGCAATCGCAATTAGCGCGCCAAGAATTTGCACGAACGCGATATTGCCGCAGGTGCCGGCGAGGTGTATTTGCCCGCCGCGCTCGCCGTCAAATATCCAGCGTCGGCCCGCGCATGGGGCTGGCAGTATGTCTTTCCATCGCCGGTGCGTCCGCTCGACCCGCGCGGCGATCCTCCGCTGGAGCGCAGGCACCCCATCTATCCCCCGCGTCGGTGCAGCGCGCCGTGCGCGCGGCTGCGCGCGCCATCGGCTTCGCCAAGCCGGTTACGCCGCATGTGCTGCGCCATTCGTTCGCACCCACATGCTGCAGGCCGGCTACGACATCCGCACGGTGCAGGAACTGCTGGGCCACGCGGACGTGAGCACGACCATGGTTTATACGCATGTGCTCAACAAGGGCGGGCATGGCGTGCTCAGCCCGCTGGACACGCTATAGGCCAGGGCTGCCTTGCCGCGCCCGTGGCGCGTCGTCCTGCTGCGCGTGCAGATGCACCGCCAGCCACAGCGCGCCCTGCGACGTCCGCTCGACCGTGTGCGGCGTGCGCGCCGGGATGAAGAGATGGTCGCCCGCCGCCAGTTCCACGGTCCTGCCATCCACCGTCAGCGTGGCCGCGCCTTGCAGCAGCACGACCCATTCGTCCTGTGGCTGCACATATGCGGTCGGCGTGGTGCCGGCCGCGCTGACGATGCGCTCGACCAACAGGTTGCGGTGGTGCAACAGTGTGTCGAAGCGCTCGCCGTGGGCGGGCGGCCGGGCGTCGCGGAAGAGGTTGCTGGCAGGCTGCGGGGCCATCATGGGCGGCATCTTGCCTCGAGATGCCCGGCGGCGGTGGAACAATCGCGTCCCGTGTCCGCGACCGCTCTCCCGTCCCCCACGCTGCTGCTGCGCGCGCCGCTGGCCGCTGCCTTGCTCGGCCTGATGCCGGCGTTCACCGGCAGCGCCGCCGCCGGGCCGGCGCTGGGGCTCGCCGTCATCGTCGACGACCGCGGTCACCCGGTCGAGTTCGCCCAGGTGCCGCAGCGCAGAGACGGTCTGCGCGCTCGGCGACTGCGCGCGGCGCGTGGGTATCGACCGCAATGCGAACTGGCCGGCAGCCATCGACGGCCCGCCGCGCGTGGGCACGATGGACGACGCGCAGGTCGAGCGCATCGTCGCGCTGCGGCCCGACCTGTGCTGCTGCGCTCGCGCAGCCGACCGGTAGGCCGCCTCCATCAGCGCCAGCAGGTCCTTGGCCCGCGCACCAGGCGCTGCTGCGCGGGCGGGGTGGTGGTCGCGTGCCGCAGGCTCAGGCTTTTTTGTCGCTGCCGACGCGGCCGGGTCGGCGGCGGCGCGGGCCGGCGGGCGCAGGGGGCTTGACGATGGGGCCGGCGCCGACGGCGCGGGCGGCGGCGAGCGGGGCGGCCAGTGCGTGCTGCTGCTTCGCATGCCGGGTGCGGAAGGCGTGCGGATCGGCATCGAAGGCCAGGCGGGCGCGCACGGCAGCGGCGCGGGCTACGGCATCCGCGAGGTTGGCCAGCCGCACGGCGAGGCCGAAGCGGTCCAGCAGCTGCGGGCGCAGCGCGCTTTCCTCGGGTTCATGGTGCCCACGAGCACGAAGCGCGCGGCATGGTGGTGCGAGATGCCGTCGCGCGCGACGGTGTTGACGCCGCTGGCGGCGGCGTCGAGCAGCACGTCGAGCAGCAGGTTGACTTCGTCCACGTAGAGCACACCGCCATGCGCGCGGGCCAGCAGCCCGGGGGCGAAGCGCACCGCGTTGCCGGCCAGGGCTTCGCCCAGGTCGAGGGTGCCGGTGAGGTGTTCGAGGCTGGCGCCCAGCGGCAGGGTGGTGAAGGGCGCCGTCGGGCAGCAACTCGGCCGGGGCGCGGGCCGCGGTGCTCTTGGCCGTGCCGCGGGGGCCTTCGATGAGGACGCCGCCGAGGGCGGGGTCGATGGCCGTCAGCAGCAGCGCCTGCTGCAAGGCGGGCTGGTGGGCGATGGCGGAGAGGGGGAAGAGGGGGCGCGGTTGTCATGTCTTTCTGCCTTTCCTGTTCAGGTGGCTGCCGGGCCCTTCGCCGCGCTCGTGCGCCGTTCGCGCAGGGCAAGGGATGCGGACCGCGCCGCCAGGGGCGCTACCGCGCGGCGCAGACGCGCACCACGTCCGCGCCGTACGCCTCCAGCTTCTTCGCCCCCATGCCGCTCACGCCGTGCAGGTCGTCGAGCGACGCCGGGTTGCGCTCGGCGATCGCCGCGAGCGTCGCGTCGTGGAAGATCACGTAGGCCGGCAGGTTGTGCTCCTTCGCCACCTCGGCGCGCCAGGCCTTGAGGTTGATGAAGCGCACCTGCGCGTCGGCGCCCAGATTGGCGGCGGCCACCGGCGGCGTGGCGGCGCGGCGGGTGCGCTTGGGCGCCGCGCTGGCCGTGGCCTCGCGCAGGGGTATCTGCTGCTCGCCCTTGAGCACCGGGCGCGAGCCAGGGGTCAGGGCGAGAGTATCGAAACTGTGGCCGCTCTCCAGCTGGACCTTGTGCAGGCCGACCGCGCCGATGGCCAGCAGCTGGCGCAGCACGCCGCGCAGCTGGGCCTCGCTGTAGGCCGCGCCCAGGCCGAAGGTGGAAAGCTTGTCGTGGCCGAACTGCCGGACCTTGTCGGTGTCCTTGCCGCGCACGATGTCCATGATGTGCCCGGTGCCGAAGGTCAGGCCGCTGGCCTGGTGTACGCGGTAGACGGTCGACAGCAGCTTGCGCGCCGCGTCGGTGCCGTCCCAGACGGCCGGGGGTTGAAGGCAGTTGTCGCAGTTGCCGCAGGGCTGCGACTTCTCGCCGAAATAGCCCAGCAGCCGCACGCGCCGGCAGTCGGTGGCCTCGGCCAGCGCAAGCAACGCGTCGAGCTTGCCGCGCATGACGCTCTTGAACTCCTCGGCCGCGGGGCTCTCGTCGATCATGCGGCGCTGGTTGACCACGTCCTGCAGGCCGTAGGCCATCCAGGCGTCGGCCGGCAGTCCGTCGCGGCCGGCGCGGCCGGTTTCCTGGTAGTAGCCCTCGATGTTCTTGGGCATGTCCAGGTGGGCGACAAAGCGCACGTCGGGCTTGTCGATGCCCATGCCGAAGGCGATGGTGGCGGCCATGACGATGCCGTCCTCGCGCAGGAAGCGGTCCTGGTTCTGCTGCCGCACCTCGGGCGGCAGGCCGGCGTGGTAGGGCAGCGCGGTCAGGCCCGCGTCGCAGAGCGCGGCGGCGATCTCTTCCACCCGCTTCCTCGACTGGCAGTAGACGACACCGGCCTCGCCCGGGTGCTCGCGCTCGATGAAGCGCAGCAGCTGCGTCAGCGGCTCCTTCTTCTCCTCGATGCGGTAGCGGATGTTGGGCCGGTCGAAGCTGCTGACGAACTGGCGTGCGTCCTGCAGCTGCAGCCGCTCGACGATGTCCTCGCGCGTGAGCGCATCGGCCGTGGCCGTGAGCGCGATGCGCGGCACCTGCGGATAGCGCTCGTGCAGCACCGACAGGCCGCGGTACTCGGGCCGGAAGTCGTGGCCCCACTGGCTCACGCAGTGGGCTTCGTCGATGGCGAAGAGCGACAGCTGGCCGCGCGACGCCAGGCCGTCCATCAGATCCAGAAAGCGCGGCGTCGTCACCCGCTCGGGTGCGGCATAGAGCAGCGTGATCTCGCCGCGCGCCAGGCGGCGCTCCACGTCCTGCGCCTCGGCCCATTCGAGCGTCGAATTGAGGTACGCGGCCGGCACGCCCGCCTCGTGCAGCGCGCCGACCTGGTCGTGCATCAGCGCGATCAGCGGCGAGACGACCACCGCCACGCCCTGGCCGGCCTGCTGCCGCACGATGGCCGGCACCTGGTAGCACAGCGACTTGCCGCCGCCCGTGGGCATCAGCACCAGCGCGTCGCCGCCGGCCGCGACATGCTCGACGATGGCCTCCTGCGGGCCGCGGAAGGCTTCGTAGCCGAAGACATCGTGCAGGACGGAAAGGGCGGGGGACAGCAAGACCGGAAGACTTTCTTTCTGAAAGGAACGGGGGGGAAAGCGGCCCGGGCCGTGGGCGGGGCGCCGCGTATTGTGCGCCCGGCGCGGCGGCGGCCGACGATTCGCAACGCCTATCGATCGGTCCGATTATCCAATTGGACGCGAATGGCTGCCCGGGCGGAAGATGCGCGCAGCCTGCGGCACAGCGGGCGCCGATCCACCACCAGGAGACACGCATGAAGCATCCCGTGCGCGCAGCGCTCGCGGCCTGCGCCCTTGCGGCCACGGCCGTCCTCGCGCCGGCCGCGGCCCCGCAGCAGCCCTATCCGTCCCAGCCGGTCACGCTGGTCGTGCCGTTCGCGGCCGGCAGCGGCACCGATTCGGTCGCGCGCGCCGTCGGCACCCGGCTCGCCGAGCGGCTCGGCCAGCCGGTCGTCATCGACAACAAGCCGGGTGCCAACGGCCAGGTCGCCGCCCAGATCGTCGCCAAGGCCCGACCCGACGGCTACACGCTGTTCATGACGACCAACACCTCGCACTCGGCCAACCCGGCGCTCTACCGCAAGCTGCAGTACGACCCGGTCAAGGACTTCACGCCCGTCGCGCGCGTGGGCGAGCTGCCGTTCGCGCTGGCGGTGCATCCGTCGGTGCCGGCGAAGACGATGGCCGAGCTGCTCGACCACGCCCGCGCCCACCCGGGCAAGCTCAGCTACGCCACGCCCAACAGCACCTCGCTGGTGTCGATGGAGAGCATCAAGCACATCGCCCAGGTCGACATCCTCGGCATCCCCTACAAGTCCAGCCCGCAGGCCATGGCCGACCTGGCCGGCGGCCAAGTGCAGGTCTACGTGGCCGACCTCGGCTCGGGCATGGGCATGCTCAAGACCGACAAGGTGCGCGTGCTGGGCATCACCACCGCCCAGCCCTCGCCGCTGCTGCCGGGCGTGCCGCCGATCGGCGCGACGGTCCGGGGCTGCGACCTGACCTCGTGGAACGGCATCTTCGGCCCGGCCGGCATGCCCCGGCCTATCGTGGAGCGGCTCAACGCCGAGCTGCAGAAGGTGCTGGCCGACAAGGACACGCAGGACAAGCTCGCGCAGATCGGCTTCCAGGTCTGGCCCAGCAAGACGCCTGACGAGTTCGCGCGCTACGTGGCCGAGCAGCTCGCGCACTGGCGAACCCTCATCCGCCAGGCCGAAATCCAACCCGAATGACCACCGCCACCGGCCCGCTCGCGGGCGTGCGGGTGCTCGACCTGACCTCGGTCATCATGGGCCCGTTCGCCACGCAGATCCTGGCGCAGCTCGGCGCCGAGGTCATCAAGCTCGAAACGCCCGAGGGCGACACCATGCGCCACGTCGGCCCCATGCGCCATGCCGGCATGGGTCCCATCTTCCTGCATGCCAACGCGGGCAAGCAGAGCATCGCGCTGAACCTGAAGCGCGCGGAAGGCCGCGAGGCCGCGCTGCGCCTCGCCGAAGGCTGCGACGTGCTCATCAGCAACGTGCGGCCGCAGGCGCTCGCGCGGCTCGGGCTGCACTACGAGGCGGTGCGCGCGCGCAACCCGCGCCTCATCCACGTGAGCTGCTGCGGCTTCGACCAGGAGGGGCCGGACGCCGCGCGCCCCGCGTACGACGACCTGATCCAGGGCGCCACCGGCATCCCCTGGCTGATGCAGCAGTACGGCGCGCCCGAGCCCAGCTACGCGCCCACCACGCTGTCGGACCGCGTGACCGGCCTGCATGCAGTCTACGCGGTGACGGCCGCGCTCTGTGCGCGCGAGAAGACCGGCGAAGGCCAGGCCATCGTCGTGCCGATGTTCGAGGCCATGGCGCAGTTCGTGCTGGGCGACCACATGGCCGGGCTCACCTTCGATCCGCCGCTCGGCGAGCCCGGCTACGCGCGCCTGCTCACCGCCCACCGCAAGCCCTACGCCACGGCCGACGGCATGCTCTGCGTGCTGATCTACAACGACAAGCACTGGAAGAGCTTCTTCGCCGCCATCGGCGAGAGTGACGGCCTGGCGCGCGATGCGCGGTTCGCCACCCACGGCGCACGCGCGGCGAACATCGACGCGGTTTATGCCGAGGTCGCGCGCATCCTGCGCACCCGCACCACGGCCGCATGGCAGGCGCTGCTGGATGCGGCCGACGTGCCCAACATGCCGATGCATTCGCCGGCCGACCTGCTCGACAACCTGCAGCTGCGCGCCACCGGCTTCGTCCACGACACCGTGCATCCGACCGAAGGGCCGATGCATGCGATGGCCCACCCGACGCGCTGGTCCGCCACGCCGCCGGCGCGCCGGCAGCCGCCCGCCCCGCGCCTGGGCGAGCACACCCGCGCGCTGCTGGCCCAGGCCGGCTACACGCCGGCGCAGATCGACGACCTGCTGGCCCAGGGCGTGGGCCACGCCCCGCAACACAACGACGAGACGACCACCCCATGACCACCTCTGCCCCACCCCGCTTCCGCGTGCGCGCCGCCGACGTGCCGAGCTACCAGCCGGCCAACCACCACCACACCTTCAACCAGCGCCTGATCGGCCCCGAGACGGTCGGCGCGCAGCAGATGGAAGTGCTGCTCGGCACGCTGCACCAGGGCGGCGGCGCGCTGCCGCATGCCCATCCGGGCATCGAGCAGGCCTGCTACCTGCTCGAAGGCACGGCGCGTGCCGAGGTGGTGGGCGAACCGGCCTTCGACATGCAGCCGGGCGACATGTGCTTCTTCCCGGCCGACCGCATGCACGTGTTCACGGTGACCAGTGAGACGCCGGTCAAGCTGCTGGTGATCTACAGCCCGCCCTATGGCGAAGCGCCCGACAAGGTGATCCGGCCATGATGGACTTCGGCTATTCGCCCGAGCAGGCGCAGATCCGCGAGGCCATCGAGCGCGTCTGCGCGCCGTTCGACGCCGACTACTGGCTCCGGAAGGACCGCGAGGGCGGCTTTCCGCATGACTTCCACCGTGCGCTGGCCGATGCCGGCTGGCTTGGCATCGCCATGCCCGAGCAGTACGGCGGCGCGGGCCTCGGTATAAGCGAGGCCGCGCTGATGATGCACACCATCGCCGCGACCGGCGCCGGCCTGTCGGGCGCGTCGGCGGTGCACATGAACATCTTCGGCCTGCACCCGGTCGTCGTCTTCGGCAGCGACGCGCAGAAGGCGCGCTGGCTGCCGCCGCTGATCCAGGGGAAGGACAAGGCCTGCTTCGGCGTGACCGAGCCGAACACCGGACTCAACACCCTGCAGCTCAAGACCCGCGCGGTGCGCGAGGGCGACCACTACGTCGTGCACGGCCAGAAGGTCTGGATCAGCACCGCCCAGGTGGCCACCAAGATCCTGCTGCTCGCGCGCACCACGCCGATCGAGGACTGCCAAGGCACCGAGGGCCTGAGCCTGTTCTACACCGACCTGGACCGCAGTACGGTCGAGGTGCGCGAGATCGACAAGCTCGGCCGCACATGCGTCGATTCGAACCAGGTCTTCATCGACGGCCTGCGCATCCCGGTGGAGGACCGCGTGGGCGAGGAAGGCAAGGGCTTCAGCTACATCCTGCACGGCCTGAACCCCGAGCGCATCCTGATCGCGAGCGAAGCCGTGGGCCTGGGCCGCGCGGCGCTGGCGCGCGCGGCCGGCTATGCGGCCGAGCGCGAGGTGTTCGGCCGGCCGATCGGCCAGAACCAGGGCATCCAGCATCCGCTCGCGCAGTCGTGGGTGGAACTGGAGGCCGCCCACCTCCTGGTGCAGAAGGCCGCCTGGCTCTACGACCACCACCAGCCCTGCGGCGCCGAGGCCAATGCCGCCAAGTACCTCGCGGCCGAAGCCTGCTACCGCGCCTGCGAGCGCGCGATCTTCACCCACGGCGGCATGGGTTATGCGAAGGAATACCACGTCGAACGCTACCTGCGCGAGGCCTGGATCCCGCGGCTGGCGCCGGTGAGCCCGCAACTCATCCTGTGCTTCATCGCGGAGAAAGTCCTGGGTTTGCCGAAGTCGTATTGAGGCGCGAGGCGGGGCATCATGCCGGGTATGAAGCTCCACCTGCTGCGCTACTTCGCCGTGCTGGCCGAAGAGCTGCACTTCGGCCGTGCGGCCGAGCGCCTCGCGATCACCCAGCCGCCGCTGTCCTCCGGCATCAAGGCGCTGGAGGACGAACTCGGCGTGCGGCTGTTCGAGCGCACCAGCAAGCATGTGAAGCTGACTGCCGCCGGCACCGCCTACCTGGCCGAGGTCCGCATCGTGCTCGACCGAGTGGCGCGCGCGGGCGAGACGGCGCGCGCCGTGGCCGCCGGCCTGCACGGGCGGCTCGACATCGGCTTCACCGGCTCGATGGTCTATCGCGACATGCCGGCCATCGTGCGGGCGTTCGGCGCGCATGCGCCAGGCATCGAGGTCAACCTGCGCGAGATGTCCTCGAACGAGCAGATCGAGGCGCTGCTGCACCGCCAGCTGCATGCGGGCTTCCTCAACGCCGGCACCGTGCCGCCACGGTTGGCGAGCCTGCCGCTCGCGGACGACCACTTCGTCTGCTGCCTGCCCGACGACCATGCGCTCGCGCAGGCCGCGGCGGTGGACCTGCGCGCGCTGGCCGAAGAGACCTTCGTGATGTTCTCGCGCGAGGTCGCGCCGGCCAACCACGACAACGTGATCGCCCTCTTCCAGCGCGCCGGCATCCATCCGCACACCCGCCATGCCACGCGCCAGTGGCTCACCGTGACCGCACTCGTCGCCATGCGCATGGGCGTGGCGCTGGTGCCGGCGTCGATGGCGCAGGCGGCCGTCAAGGGCGTGCGCTTCGTGCCGATCGCCGGGCTGCGGCATCCGACGGTCGGTGTGCTGGCCTGGCACGAGTCCGCGGTCACGCCGGCGCTGCGCGCCTTCATCGGGGCGGCGGCGGAGCATCCGCGCGGCTGACGGCTGCGCTGTGCGGTGCACCAATCCCCAGGGGCTGGGGTATTGCTCTATGGCCGGCTCTTGGCGGGCGCTTGGGGCCTATACCCTACGGCGAGGGCTGCCCCGGTTTCCCCGCTGGTCGAACATTTCTAGACTGTCTCCTTGCGCCCGCTCGGGGCGCGGAGGAGACAGTGCGATGCCCTGGTCCACCCACGAGGTCTTCAACCAGGCCGACGACCTCGTCGGCTACGACCTGCTCGCGACCGACGCCGCCCTGGGCGAGGCCCTGGCGCGTGCCGGCGCCGACTGGGCCGCACAGCCGCTCGGCGCCTACGCCCGCCGGCTCGGCGAGGCTGCGACCTATGCGCTGGCCGAGCAGGCCAACCGCCATGTGCCGCAGCTCCACGTCTTCGACGCGCGCGGCCGGCGCATCGACGCGGTGGAGTACCACCCCGCCTGGCACGAACTGCTCGCGCTCTACCGTGCTCAAGGGCTGGTCAGCCTGCCGTTGCGCGACACCCGCACCGGCCGCTGGACGGCCTGGGCCGCCGGCTTCTACCTGCACGGCCAGGTCGAGCAGGGCACGCTCTGTCCGGCCACGATGACGACGGCCGCCATCCCGCTGCTGGCGCGCGAGCCGGCGCTCTGGGCCGCCGTGCAGCCGGGCGTCTGGAGCGACGAGCACGATCCGCGCGACCGGCCGGCCGCGCAGAAGGCCGGCCTCTGGTTCGGCATGGGCATGACCGAGAAGCAGGGCGGCTCCGACCTGCGAACCAATGCCACGGTCGCCACGGCGGTCGGCGCGGGCGGGCGCGGCGGCGAATACCTGCTGCGCGGCCACAAGTGGTTCTTCTCGGTGCCCGCCGCCGATGCCCACCTCGTCGTGGCGCGCGTCGGCCAGGGCAGGGGCGAAGGCGGGCCGTGCGCCTGCTTCTACGTGCCGCGCTGGCGGCCCGACGGCACGAAAAACGCCGTCCTCGTCCAGCGCCTGAAGGACAAGGTCGGCAATCGCAGCAATGCCAGCGGCGAAGTCGAGTTCCACGACGCCTGGGGCGTGCTGCTCGGCGAGGAGGACCGCGGCATCCCGACCATCATCGAGATGGCGACGACCACCCGACTCGCCTGCGTGCTCGGCAGCGCGGCCATCCTGCGGCAGGCCACGGTGCAGGCGATCGCCTATGCGCGGCGGCGCCACGCCTTCGGCCGGGCGCTGGCCGACCAGCCGCTGATGCGCACCGTGCTGGCCGACCTGGCCCTGGAGAGCGAGGCGGCGCTCGTCCTGGCGATGCGCCTGGCGCGCGCGTTCGAGCGCGATGCCGACGGCACCGGCGGCCCGGTCGAGCGGGCCTGGAAGCGGCTGGTCACGCCGGCGGCCAAGTTCTGGGTCTGCAAGCGCACGGTCGAACTGACCGGCGAGGCGATGGAAGTCTTCGGCGGCAACGGCTACGTGGAGCCCGGCGTGGCCGCGCGCCTGTTCCGCGAGGCGCCGGTCAACTCGATCTGGGAGGGCTCGGGCAACGTCATGTGCCTGGACGTGCTGCGCGGCATGGCGCGCGAGCCCGAGGCCGCCGAGGCGCTGTTCACCGACCTGGCCGACGCGGCGTCCGGCGCGCCGGTGATCCTGGCCGCGCTCAAGCACCTGCGCCTGCTGCTGCTGCACGGGCCCGAGGAACTGGAGTCGCTGGGCCGGGTGCTGGTCCAGCAGCTGGTGCTGATCGCCCAGGCCGGCCTGCTGCGCCGCCATGCGCCCCGGGCCGTCGCTGACGCCTTCGCCGCCGCGCGCTTCGGCACCGACGACCACCACGCGCCCAGCCGCGTCGCCGGCGCGATCGACCCGCGGATGCTGGATGTGGCGGCGATCCTGGCGCGCGCGTTCCCGGCGGACGCCGCATAAGCATCGAACGGAAGGTTCGTTGGGCGGCGCCAGGGCGGCGCCTAGCATGGCGCTCCCTTTTTTCCGCTCTGCCATTCCCATGCCGCTGCCCCTCTCCCTGCGCACCGCCACCCGCCGCCTTGGCGCCGCGCTCGCGCTCGCCGCCACCGTCCTCACCGCCCAGGCCGAGGGCCGCATCCGCATCGCCTACCAGTTCGACGTGGGCGACATCGTGCTGCACGTGGTGCGCGACCAGAAGCTCATCGAGAAGTACGCCGCCCGGCAGGGCGTGGCCGACGTGCAGGTCGAATGGAAGCAGCTTTCGGGTGGCGCCGCGATCAACGACGCCATCCTGTCCAACACGCTCGACGTGGCCTCCACCGGCCTGCCGCCGCTCCTGACCATCTGGGACCGCACCCACGGCAAGCAGAACGTGAAGGCCATCGCCGCGCTCGGCTCGCTGCCGACCTACCTGCTCACGCGCAACCCGGCGGTGAAGACGCTGGCCGACTTCGGCCCGGGCGACCGCATCGCCGTGCCCGCCACGACGATCTCGCTGCATGCGCGGCTGCTGCAGATCGCCGCCGCCCAGCAGTTCGGCAAGGACCAGGCCAATCGCTTCGACCCGTGGACCGTCAGCCTGCCGCACAGCGACGCCGCCGCCGCGCTGCTGTCGGGGGCGACCGAGATCAACGCGCACTTCGCCAGCCCGCCGTTCCAGTTCCAGGAACTCAAGAACCCGGCGATCCGAAAGATCACGACGTCGTACGACCTCCTCGGCGGCCCGAGCACGCTCAACATCCTGTGGGCGCCCGAGCGCTTCAAGCAGGAGAACCCGCGGACCTTCGCCGCGCTGCGCCAGGCGCTGGCCGAGGGCCTGGCGATCGTCAACGCCGACAAGGCGCGCGCCGCGCAGGTCTACGTGAAACTGGAGAACTCCAGGCTGCCGGTGGACTTCGTTCAGGAAATCATCTCCTCGCCCGACGTGCGCTATACCCTGCAGCCGCAGAACACGCACAAGCTCGCGAGCTTCCTGGCCGACGTGGGTGCCATCAGGAACCGTCCGGCCTCGTGGAAGGACTACTTCTTCGAGGACGCCTGGGCCGACGGCGGCAGCTGACCCGGTATACCCCACGGCTGGGCGCCAGCGGCGGGCAGTCTCAGGGCGCCTGCGCCGGATACCCCTGTATGCCGTTGAAAGGCGGCTGCCGCGGGCCGCCGGCCCGGCAACCCGCCCCCTGCGGGCAAGGTTGTGGATAAGGCCTTGATAAATTACAATGGTCGGTCGCCTGAGGCTCCGAATATCCACAGAACCGACCACAGAATGACAGAGGGATCGAGCCGCGCGGCCGCGGCATCCATGCCGCCACACACTGGCTCCGACGCGGGCCAGGGGCTCTGGCAAGCCTGCGTCGAGCAACTCGCGCAGGACCTCCCCGAACAGCAGTTCAACACCTGGATCCGGCCCCTCGCGGCCGTGGTTACGGACGACTTCTCCAAGGTCACGCTCTTCGTGGCCAACCGCTTCAAGATGGACTGGATCCGCGCGCAGTACGCGGGTCGCATCGCTGCGCTGCTGGAGCAGCTCTACGGCCAGCCGGTCACCCTGGAGTTAGCGCTCGCTCAGCGCGAAGCCACCGTCCGCACGTACGTTCCGCCGCTCGCGGCCGTGGCGCCCAGTGCCGCGCCCGAGGCCCCGCTTGCGGCCGAGGAGCCGGCCTCGGCCGGCGGGGGCTTCAAGTCGCGCCTCAACCATGCGCTCACCTTCGAGACGCTGGTCGAGGGCACGGCCAACCGCATGGCGCGCGCCGCGGCCATGCATGTGGCCGGCACGCCGGGCCACCTGTACAACCCGCTCTTCATCTACGGCGGCGTCGGCCTGGGCAAGACCCACCTGGTGCATGCGGTGGGCAACAAACTGCTGGCCGACCGGCCGGAGGCCAAGGTTCTCTACATCCATGCCGAGCAGTTCGTCTCGGATGTGGTCAAGGCCTACCAGCGCAAGACCTTCGACGAGTTCAAGGAGCGCTACCATTCGCTGGACCTGCTGCTGATCGACGACGTGCAGTTCTTCGCCAACAAGGACCGCACGCAGGAAGAGTTCTTCAACGCCTTCGAGGCGCTGCTGGCCAAGAAGTCGCACATCGTGATGACTTCGGACACCTATCCCAAGGGCCTCGCCGACATCCACGAGCGCCTGGTCTCGCGCTTCGACTCCGGGCTGACCGTCGCCATCGAGCCGCCCGAGCTGGAGATGCGCGTGGCCATCCTGATCAACAAGGCGCGGGCCGAGGCGGCCGAGATGCCCGAGGAAGTCGCCTTCTTCGTCGCCAAGAACGTCCGGTCCAACGTGCGCGAGCTCGAAGGCGCGCTGCGCAAGATCCTCGCCTACAGCCGCTTCAACCAGAAGGACATCTCCATCCAACTCGCCCGCGAGGCGCTGCGCGATCTGCTGTCGATCCAGAACCGGCAGATCTCGGTGGAGAACATCCAGAAGACGGTGGCCGACTACTACAAGATCAAGGTCGCCGACATGTACAGCAAGAAGCGCCCGGCCAGCATCGCCCGCCCGCGCCAGATCGCCATGTACCTGGCCAAGGAGCTCACGCAGAAGAGCCTGCCGGAGATCGGCGAACTCTTCGGCGGCCGCGACCACACGACCGTGCTGCACGCGGTGCGCAAGATCGCCGGCGAGCGCCAGCAGCTCACCGAGCTGAACCAGCAGCTGCACGTGCTGGAACAGACCCTCAAGGGTTGACCGGGAACCCGGGAACCGCCGTCGAAACCAGCGAAAATGACGCGTTTTGCCCATTCCGTCGATCCCCGCTGGGAGGCGGGTTCTTCCATTCACAAGAGGTTGACATGAACGTCCTGAAGGCAACGCAAGACAAGGTCCTGGCGGTACTGCAGTCCGTGACAGGCATCGTCGAGCGCCGGCACACCCTGCCCATCCTGGCCAACGTGCTGATCAAGAAGACCGGCGATGCGTTGCAGCTGACCACCAGCGACCTCGAAATCCAGATCCGCACCACGGCCGAGCTCGGCGGCGACCCCGGCAGCTTCGCCACGACCGTCGGCGCGCGCAAGCTCATCGACATCCTGCGCACCCTGCCGGCCGACCAGACCGTCAGCCTCGAATCCACGCAGAACAAGCTGATCCTGAAAGGCGGCAAGAGCCGCTTCACGCTGCAGACCCTGCCGGCCGAGGACTTCCCGCTGGTGCAGGAATCGGCCAACTTCGGCCCGGCCTTCAGCGTGCCGCAGAAGACCTTGAAGCACCTGCTCGGCCAGGTCAGCTTCGCCATGGCGGTGCACGACATCCGCTACTACCTCAACGGCATCCTGTTCGTGGCCGAAGGCAAGACGCTCTCGCTCGTCGCTACCGACGGCCACCGCCTGGCCTTCGCCTCGGCCACGCTCGACGTCGAAGTGCCCAAGCAGGAAGTCATCCTGCCGCGCAAGACCGTGCTGGAACTCCAGCGCCTGCTGTCCGACGCAGAAGGCGCCATCGAGCTGCAGTTCGCCAACAACCAGGCGCGCTTCGGCTTCGCCGGCATCGAGTTCGTCACCAAACTGGTCGAGGGCAAGTTCCCGGACTACAACCGCGTGATCCCCAAGGGCCACAAGAACAGCGTCACGCTCGGCCGCCAGCCGCTGCTCGCGAGCCTGCAGCGCGCGGCGATCCTGACCAGCGACAAGTTCAAGGGCGTGCGCATCAACGTCGAGCCCGGCACGCTGCGCGTGGCCTCCAACAACGCCGAGCAGGAAGAGGCGGTCGACGAGCTCGACATCGACTACGGCGGCGACACGGTGGAGATCGGCTTCAACGTCACCTACCTGATCGACGTGCTCGGCAACATGGACCAGGACCTGGTCACCGTCGAGCTCGCCGACTCCAACAGCTCCGCGCTGATCACCAATCCGGACGACGCCGCCTTCAAGTACGTCGTCATGCCGATGCGCATTTGATTGGCCGATCTGCCTGGATGGATCCGTCCGCGGGGCCGGCCGGCCCCGTGATGGCGCTGGCCTGCGACGACCCGCGCTGTTTTTTCTGCGCCGCCAGCCCGCGCGGCGCGATGAAAGATTGCTGATATGACCGACCCGATACCGACCCCCCCGCACACCGAGCCCGTCTACGAGGCGGAGATCGAGAAAGCGGTGCCGATCGAGATCACCCCGCCCGTCGGCGGCGACTACGGCGAAAGCTCGATCACCATCCTCGAAGGGCTCGAAGCGGTGCGCAAGCGCCCGGGCATGTACATCGGCGACACTTCCGATGGCACCGGCCTGCACCATCTGGTGTTCGAGGTGGTCGACAACTCCATTGACGAGGCCCTGGCCGGCCACTGCGACGACATTGTCGTCACCATCCACACGGACAACTCCATCAGCGTGGTCGACAACGGCCGCGGCATTCCCACGGGCGTCAAGTGGGACGACAAGCATGAGCCCAAGCGCTCAGCCGCCGAGATTGCGCTGACCGAGCTGCACGCCGGCGGCAAGTTCAACCAGAACAGCTACAAGGTCTCGGGCGGTCTGCACGGCGTGGGCGTGAGCTGCGTGAACGCGCTCAGCAAGTTCCTGCGGCTGACGGTGCGGCGCGAGGGCAAGGTGCACACGCTCGAATTCAGCCGCGGCGCGGTGCAGAACCGCATCGTGGAGACGGTCGACGGCGTCGAGGTCTCGCCGATGAAGGTCACCGGCGAGACCGAGAAGCGCGGCACCGAGGTGCACTTCCTGCCGGACGTCGAGATCTTCAAGGAGAACAACGACTTCCACTACGAGATCCTCAGCAAGCGCCTGCGCGAGCTGAGCTTTCTCAACAACGGCGTGCGCATCCGCCTGAAGGACGAACGCTCGGGCAAGGAAGACGACTTCTCCGGCGCTGGCGGCGTGCAGGGCTTCGTCGAGTTCATCAACAAGGGCAAGACCATCCTGCACCCCACGCCGTTCTACGCGGCCGGCGAGAAGCCCGCCGAGACCTACGGCGGCATCCCCGGCACGCACATCGGCGTCGAGGTGTCGATGCAGTGGAACAGCGGCTTCACCGAGCAGGTGCTCTGCTTCACCAACAACATCCCGCAGCGCGACGGTGGCACCCATCTGACCGGCCTGCGCGCCGCGATGACCCGCGTCATCAACAAGTACATCGAGGAGAACGACCTGGCCAAGAAGGCCAAGGTCGAGGTCACCGGCGACGACATGCGCGAAGGCCTGACCTGCGTGCTCTCGGTGAAGGTGCCCGAGCCCAAGTTCTCCAGCCAGACCAAGGACAAGCTCGTCTCCAGCGAAGTGCGCGCGCCGGTCGAGGACATCGTCGGCCGCCTGCTCACCGATTACCTGCAAGAAAAGCCCAACGACGCCAAGATCATCTGCGGCAAGATCGTCGAAGCCGCCCGCGCCCGTGAAGCCGCCCGCAAGGCCCGCGAGATGACGCGCAGGAAGGGCGTGCTCGACGGCATGGGCCTGCCGGGCAAGCTGGCCGACTGCCAGGAGAAGGATCCGAGCCTCTGCGAGATCTACATCGTCGAGGGCGACTCCGCCGGCGGCTCCGCCAAGCAGGGCCGCGACCGGAAGTTCCAGGCCATCCTGCCGCTGCGCGGCAAGATCCTGAACGTGGAAAAGGCGCGCTACGAGAAGCTGCTGACCTCCAACGAAATCCTCACGCTCATCACCGCTTTAGGCACCGGCATCGGCAAGGCCGGCAGCACGCCCGACGGCAAGAGCGGATCGGACGACTTCGACGTCGCCAAGCTGCGCTACCACCGCATCATCATCATGACCGACGCGGACGTGGACGGCGCCCACATCCGCACGCTGCTGCTCACCTTCTTCTACCGCCAGATGCCCGAGCTGGTCGAGCGCGGCCACATCTATATCGCCCAGCCGCCGCTCTACAAGGTCAAGAACGGCAAGGAAGAGCTGTACCTGAAGGACGCCCCGGCGCTCGACGGCTTTTTGCTGCGCGTGGCCCTGCGCGATGCGGTCGTCACCACCGGCGGCGACGCGCCGCGCGCCATCGAGGGCGAGGCGCTGGAAGACCTGGCCCGCAAGCACCAGGTGGCCGAAGCCGTCATCGCCCGCCTGGGCGCCTTCATGGACGCCGAGGCCCTGCGCGCCATTGCCGACGGCGTCACGCTGGACCTCGACACCGTCGAAGCCGCCGAGCAGAGCGCCATCGCCCTGCAGGCCCGCCTGCGCGAACTGGCCAGCAACGGCACGCCGGCCGAAGTCTCCAGCGAATTCGACAGCCGCACCGACAAGCCGGTGCTGCGCATCAGCCGCCGCCACCACGGCAACATCAAGAGCAGCGTGCTGACGCAGGACTTCGTCCACGGCGCCGACTACGAAGCCCTGGCCCAGGCCGCGCAGACCTTCAACGGCCTGCTGGCGGCCGGTGCTACCGCCCGCCGTGGCGAGGGCGAGCGCGCCCGCGAGGAGAAGGTCGGCGACTTCCGCCACGCCATGCGCTGGCTGCTGTCCGAAGCCGAACGCACCACCGCCCGCCAGCGCTACAAGGGCCTGGGCGAGATGAACCCCGAGCAGCTCTGGGAAACGACGATGGACCCCGACGTGCGCCGCCTGCTGCGCGTGCAGATCGACGACGCGATCGAGGCGGACCGGGTGTTCACGATGCTGATGGGCGATGAGGTCGAGCCGCGGCGGGACTTCATCGAGACGAATGCGCTGCGGGCGGCGAATATCGACGTGTGAGCGCCAGCGCGGCCGGGCTGCGCTCGATGGATGCAAGGGCCCGGCGTCGCCGGGCCCTTTCCTTTGGACGGCCTGCCGACCGGCGCCGCCGCGCTGCCGGCGGGCGCTATGATGGACCGCTCCGCGCCCTCTGCCGACCCGTGCGGTGCGCCGCTTTCCGATAGCGCCGGCCGACGTGCAGGCGCGCAACCATGAGTGTGACCCCCGACATCCCCGCGCCGCCCTTCGATGTGCTGGGCATCGTCGCGTCCGCCGGCGGCCTCGAGGCGATCTCGGCCGTGCTGGCCGACCTCGAGCCCGGCTTCGGCGCGGCGGTCGTGGTGGGGCAGCACCTGGGCGGCGAAAGCGGGCTGGTCGACATCCTCGCGCGCCGTATCTCCCTGCCGGTTGTCTGGGCGTCGGACGGCATGGCCCTGCAGGCCGGCCGCGTGCACGTCATGCCGCCGCGGACATCGCTCGAAGTGCACCCCGACCACAGCTGCGCGATCAAGCCGACGGCCGACGGGCTGTGGGCGCGCACGCTCGACATCCTGCTCCAGTCCCTGGCGGACAGCTTCGCCAGCCGCAGCATGGCGCTCGTGCTCACCGGCATGGGAAGCGATGGCGCGGCAGGCGCCCGTGCCGTCAAGAACGCGGGCGGCGCGGTCATCGCGCAGAGCGAGAAAACGGCCGACCACCCCGACATGCCGCGCGCGGCCGTGCTCGCCGGTGCGGTCGACCTCGTGCTGCCGCTGCGCGAGATCGGCCCGACGGTCTCGCGGATCATGGGCGGCGGGCGCTTCCCGCAGCCGCGCACCGAGCAGGAGGCGCGCCGGGCCCTGTTCGACGGCCCCGGGCCCGCCAGGCAGGCCCTGCGCGCCGTGGCCTGGGAATCCAGCGCGCTGGGCCAGGTGCTCCACTGGCCCGCCGCGCTCAAGGCCGTGGCCGCCGCTATGCTGGGCAGCGGCTTCGGCACCTGCATCGCCTGGGGCCCCGACTTCAGCCAGCTCTACAACGATGCCTGGATCGGCGTGCTGGGCAGCAAGCACCCCGGCGCCGCCGGCACCTCGTCGCACGTCACCTGGCGCGAGCACTGGCCCTCGCTCGCGGCGACCTACCGGCGCGTTCTCGAGACGTCGCAGACCAGCTATGTCGAGGACTTCCTGCTCGAACTCAGGCGGCACGGCTACACGGAAGAAGCCTACGTCACCCTGTCGTGCAGCCCGCTCGCCGACGACAGCGGGGCGGTGCGCGGCGTGATGACGATCGCCACGGAAACCACCCCGCGCGTGCTGGCCGAGCGGCGCCTCGTGGCCCTGCGCGCGCTCACCTCGGCCGTGGCCGGGGCCGAGACGGTCACCGAGGTCTGCCGCCGTGCCGAGCAGCTGCTGGCCGAGCAGTCGCGCGACCTGCCGTTCGTGCTGCTGTACCGCATCGACGACCTGCGCCAGCGCGCGACGCTGGCCGCCGCCTCCGGCGTCGCCGCCGGGTCGGCGTTCGCGCCCTACACAGTCGATCTGCAGGTCTTGCCCGCGGCCTGGCCACTCGGGCGCGTGGCGCGCCAGGGCGAGCCCCTGCGGGTGGACGACCTGCCCGCGCGGCTGCCGGCCTTCCATGCCGGCCCCTGGCCCGAGCCGCCGACGAGCGCCATGCTGCTGCCGGTGCGCGTGGAGGGCGAGGCGCTGGGCGCCGTGCTGGTGGCGGGGCTGAGCCCGCGCATCGGCTTCGACCGGTCCTACCAGGACTTCGTGGGGCAGCTGGCGCAGCAGCTCGGCGCCAGCCTGACCGATGCGCGCCTGCGCGAGTCGGCGCGCGAGCGCCTGCACCGGCTGGCGGAGCTGGACAGGACGAAGACGGAATTCTTCTCCAACGTCAGCCACGAGTTCCGCACGCCGCTCACACTGATCCTCGCACCCCTGGAGGACGTGCAGATGCACGCTGCGGCGAGCGTCGCGCTGCGGTGCGAACTGGAAGTCGCGGCGCGCAACGCCAAGCGGCTGCTGAACCTGGTGGACACGCTGCTCGACTTCTCGCAGATCGAGGCCGGCCGGCTGCGCGCCCAGTTCGAGATGGTGGACCTGGCGGCGCTGACGCGCGACGTCGCAGGCCTGTTCCGCAGCGCTGCGGAGCGCCTCGGCGTGGCCCTGCACGTGGACTGCCCGCCGCTGTCGGCCCCGGTGCCGGTCGACCGGCAGATGTGGGAGCAGATCGTCTCCAACCTGCTGGCCAACGCCCTGAAGCACACCTTCGAGGGCAGCGTGACCGTGGGGCTTGCCGAACTGGGCCAGCATGTGCAGCTCACCGTCGCCGACACCGGCGTGGGCATTCCGGAGGACGAGCTCGACAACGTGTTCATGCGCTTCCATCGGGTGCGCGGCATGCGCTCGCGCACGGACGAAGGCGTGGGCATCGGCCTGGCCATGGTCCATGGCATGGTGCAGCTGCACCGCGGCCGGGTGCGCGTGCGCAGCCGGCCCGGGCGGGGCAGCACGTTCACCGTCTGGCTGAACCGGACGGTGGCGTTCAGCGCCGACCGCCAGCAGCGGCAGCGCCCGGCGCGCAACGTCGCGCTGCAGCTCGCGCGGGAGGCCGACCGCTGGGCCGCACCGCAGGCCGGCGCGGTGGCGGCGGCTGGCGTCATGGAAAGCGTGCTGGGCCCGGCCCGGCCCGAGATGCCGGCGCGCGTGCCGCATGCGCGCGTGCTGGTGGTCGACGACAACGCCGACATGCGCGACTACCTGGCCCGCGTGCTGGGGCTCTACTGGGACGTCGTCGTGGCGCACGAAGGCGAGGAAGCGCTGGCGCTGGCGCGCAGCCAACGGCCGGACCTGGTCCTGACCGACGTGATGATGCCGGGCCTCGACGGCTTCGGCCTGCTGCGGCGCCTGCGCGAGGACGACGAGCTCAAGGCCACGCCCGTGGTGCTGGTCACCGCGCGCGCGCACGAACAGGCCGCCATCGACGGGCTGCTGGCGGGCGCCGATGACTACGTCGCCAAGCCGTTCGCCTCGCGCGAGCTGGTCGCGCGCATCGGCGCGCAGCTCGAACTCGCGCGCGTGCGGCGCCACGGCGAGCGGCAGGTGCGCGAGCTGCTGGCCCTGATGCCGGTGGCCGTCTATGCCTGCGACCGGGACGGCCGCTTCGAGATCGTCAACCGGCGCGTCATCGAGCTGTGGGGCGCCGAGCCCGGCCGCGACGACCGCGCCTGGGCCCTGCGCGGCGGCCCCCGGGTGCGGTGGCCCGACGGCCATGCGCTCGTGGCGGAGGAAGCGCCGATGGTCACCGTGCTGGCCAGCGGCCAGTCCGTCGTCGACCAGGAACTGGTCATCGTCCAGGCCGATGGGAAGACGCGGGACATCCTCGTCAACATCCGGCCCCTGCACGATGCCGACGGGCACCTCGTCGGCGCCGTGAGCGCATTCCTCGACGTCACCGAGCGCAAGCGCGCGGAGCGCGCGCTGCAGACCATGACGAGGAGCTGGAGAAGCGCGTGGCACATCGCACGGCCGCGCTGGCGGCCAGCGGGGCGGCGCTGGCGGCCGACCTGCGCGACACGATGCTGCTGCACCGTGTGAGCGCGCGCCCCGACGGCGAGAGCGAGATGCAGTCGCTCTACCTCGATATCCTCGACACGGCCATCGCGCTGATGCAGGCCGACGCGGGCACGGTGCAGATCCTCGACGAGGCGACGGGCGACCTTGTCATGCTGGCGCACCGCAACCTGGAGTCCGTGGTCGGGCACTTCCTGCGCGTGCCGGCGGGGTCGGGCACGCCCTGCGGCGTCGCACTGTCCCGGGGCGTCCGGGTCTTCCTCGACTTCGACAACCCGCAGACCCCGGGCCCGCACGATTCCAACAACATCCATTTCCGGGCCGGCCTGCGGTCGGCCCAATCCACCCCGCTGGTGACCCGGCGCGGCCGTCCGATCGGCATGTTCTCGACGCACTGGCACGGCCGCCACCGGCCCGGCGAGCGCGAACTGCGCTACCTGGACCTGCTGGCGCGCCAAGCCGCGGACCTGATCGAGCGGCAGCAGACGCTCGAGCGCCTGCATGAGCGCGACGCCGTGCTCACGCGCCTGAGCGCGGGCGCCTCCTGAGCATGGCCCCCGGCCTTCTCCCCCATCGCGCGGCCGTGACGGGGATGCGGAGCCGCGGCGGGCTTCACCTGGATGAATGCAGGCCCCTAGCCGCCGAACGCCCGCATTGCCGCAGGGCGCGCCATGCACCGCCGGTGCCATGCCAGCGCCCGCGGATAGTCCGTGCCCCCCATCAGCGCGAGCCTTTGCAAAACGGCTGCCACGTTCAGGTCGGCCACGGTGAAGCGCTCCCCCAGGAGGTAGGTACGCCCGTCCAGCGTCATCTCCAGCACCGCGAAGCGCGAGCGCAGTTCGTCGAGCGCGGCCTGCACCTGGGCGGGATCGCGCTGCTCCGGCGGCAGGAAGGATGTGTGGCGGAACCACTGCCGCGCCGGCGGTTCGGCCTCCGTGGCGGCCCAGAGGGTCCACTGGAAGATCAGGGCTTCCTCCTGCGCGTCGTGCGCCCACAGGGCGCCGCCGCCGTGGTTCTTCGCCAGGTACAGGTCGATGGCGAGGGACTCGAACAGCACCAGATCGCCATCGACCAGCGTGGGAACCTTGCCGTTGGGATTGAGCGCGAGGTAGTCGGGGCGCTTGATCTCCGGGCCTGCATGGTGCCGTTCGACCAGTTCGTAGGGGATGCCGAGTTCTTCTGCCGTCCAGAGGGGACGGACCGCGCGTGAGCGGGTGATGCCGTAGAGGGTGATCATGGTCTTTCCGAAGCAGGGAGCGGGCGGGTCTCGCCCGGGTTCACGGGTAGGCCGAACGCGCCAGGATCGCCAGCGCGCCGCAAGCCGCGAGCCAGAGCAGGATGAGCCGCGTCCGGCGGGGGTCGATCAGCCGGGTCAGCCGGTTGGACAGCAGGAAGCCCGCGACCATGAACGGTGCGAGCGATGCGCCGAGCGCGAGCCCGGGCAACGTGAAATGGCCCACCGCCGTCAGCAAGGCGAGCGACACGACCGCCCCGATGCCGAAGATGCAGCCGAGCGAGGCGCGGATCTGCGCCGGTGGCATGGCCTGCATGACCAGCGCGAACGGCGGCGCGCCGGACGAGGTGATGGTCCCCATCAGCCCGGAGGCAGCGCCCGCCAGGGCGATGTTGCGCAGGCTCGGCAGGAAGCTGCGGCCGGCCAGGCTCAGCGCGACGCCAAGCAGGATCATCAGCGCGAAGGCGATGGCCAGGAAGCGGGGCGACAGCACGGCGATGGCACAGGCGGCGCCCAGCGTGCCGGCGACACGGCCGGCCATCGCGCTGCCCACGACCGGCCACTGGATGGCGTGGCGCTCGCGCAGCGCCGACAGCCCCGACAGCGCGCCTCCCAGCACCAGCAGCGGGCCCGGCGCGAGTTCGGGAAAGAAGAGGCCGGCGACCGGCGCGGAGAACATGGCGAAACCCAGCCCGCCCACCCCCTGGAGGAAAGAGCCTACGGCGATCAGCAGGCCCATGCAGGCATAGCGGCCGAGGCTCGCATCGAAGAGAAAGTGGGTGGCTAGCGGCAAAACGGTCGTCTCCTCCGGATGTGCGGCGTGCGCTCACCAGCCGGCCGCGAAGCCGTCCTTGCGCTTGTCGGAGGCGCCCGCCAAGCGGCCGTCGGCGGTGCGCATGACCCATTGCGCGCCACCGAAGTCGCTGCGCCCGCCCAGTTCGCCCAGGCCCGCCGGCTCCACGTAGCCGGCATCGCGCAGCGCCTGGGCCACGTCCGCGGGCATGCCGGCCTCGATCGCCAGCGCCGTGTCGGACTCCAGCCGCCAGCGCGGCGCGTCGAGCGCGGCCTGGAGCGGCTCGCCCCAGGCGGCCACGCGCAGCAGAAGCTGTAACTGCCCCTGCGGCTGCATGGCGCCGCCGACCACGCCGAAGCCGGCATGGAAGCGCCCGTCGCGCAGCGCGGCGCCCGGCACCACCGTGTGGTAGGGGCGCTTGCCGGGCGCGGGGCCGTTGATGTGGCCGGGCTCGGAGAAGCCGAAGCCGCGGTTTTGCAGCACGAAGCCGCAGCCCGGCGCCGCGATGCCAGAGCCGAAGCGCTTGAACACGCTCGTCATCAGCGTGACGGCCAGCCCGTCGCGGTCGACCACGGCGGTGCAGACCGTGTTGCCGGCCGGGTCGGCCACGGTCCGCTTCGCCCACTGCAGAGCCTCGCCCATCGCCTGCACGGCGCGCACCGTGGTCTGCGGATCCTGCGGATCGAGCGCCTGCCCGGCGAGCGCGTCGAGCGCCCGCAGCACGGCCACGCCGTGGGTGTTGGGCGGGCATTCGAGCACCGTGAGCCCGCGGAATTGCGTGGACGCCGGCGCGCAAAAGTGGCCGGTGTGCGCGGCGAAGTCTTCCGCGGCCAGCACGCCGCCCAGCGCCTGCACGTGGGCGGCGGCAGCGCGGGCCGGCTCGCCGAGGTAGAAGGCGTTGGGGCCTTCTGCTGCGATCGCCTCCAGGGTGCGCGCCAGCCCGGGGTTGGCGAAGCGATCGCCGGCCGAAGGCGGCGCCGGCGCCCGGTAGAGCGCGCTGACGGCGGCGTCGCGCAGCAGCACGCCGGCGAACAGCCCCCATTCCCGGGCGCAGACCGGCGCCACCGCGAAGCCGTCACGCGCTGCGGCGATCGCAGGCGCGAACAGGCCGGCCCAGGGCAGCCGGCCGAACCGGGCATGCAGGTCGTGCCAGCCGCGCACGGCGCCGGGCACGGTGACCGACAGGGGATGGCGCTCGGGGAGGCGCGCCTGCGGCAGCGCCTCGACCCGCGGCGCATCCAGCCCCGCCGGCGCGCGGCCGGTGCCGTTGTAGGCCACGGGCGCCGCGCAGGGCGGGACGACCATGGCCAGCATGTCGCCGCCCACGCCGGTGGTCATCGGCTCGACCACGCCGAGCACGGCGTCGGCGGCGATCGCCGCGTCCACCGCGCTGCCGCCGGCGCGCAGCACGCACAGCGCGGCGTCCGAGGCGAGCGGATGGCCCGTGGCCACCATGCATTCGGCGCCCTCGGCCCCGTGGAGGGACGGCGACTGTGCCGCACTGGTCAACAGGTCCACGCTGTCACCTCCAGAGGAAGATGGCGCAGACCGTCGCCACCACGAGCCCGCTGACCACGGGCACCAGCAGCGCGCGCACGGCCGAGAGCACGGGCACCCGGGCGAAGCCGGCCACCGCGATCAGCGACGACCAGGCCACCAGCGTGCCGCCGCCGGTCCACACGGCGCCCATCTGGCCGATGGCGGCCAGCGTGGCCGGGTCCATGCCGGCCGTGGGCGCGAGCGCGCCCGACAGCGAGCCAGTCAGCGGCAGGCCCGCGAAGCCCGAGCCGTCGATGCCGGTCACCATGCCCACGAGCAGGATGCCGAAGGCCACGAAGAAGTGGCTGTTGGGAATCAGGTGCTCGGCGCCCTGGATCAGCTCGAACAGCAGGTGCGGCGGGGTCGCGCCCTGCGCGATGTTGAGGATGGCGCCAGCGGTCTCGCCGGCGCCGATGAAGAAGAAGCCTGCGATCGGCAGCACCGATTTCATCGCCTTGAAGGCGAAGACGAAGCCGCTGGTGATGTGGTCGGCGCTGACGTCGAGCATGCGGCGCGGGCCTTCGGCGGCCAGCGAGGCGAGGATCATCAGCAGCGCGGCCATGCCGCCCACCAGCGTGGCGGCAGTGTGGTGACGATCTTGGGCGCCACCATCGTCATGATCACGGCGGCGAAAGCCAGCGGGGTCAGCACTGCGAAGAGCCGCGACCAGCCGATCTGCCGGCGCGACGCGGCAGACAGTTCGCTGTCGAGCTGCGCGTCGCTCAGGATCGGCGCGCGGCGGTCGGTGCCGCGCGCCAGCTCGGCCTTGTCGAAGGTGCCTACGTCTTCCAGCGCGGCTTCGCTGGCCACCGTGCGCGTCTGCCAAGCGGTCAGCAGGCCGTTGCTCGGCGGACGGATGTGCCGGCGCAGCGCGAAGTAACCCAGCATCAGCGCCACGCCGCCGACGATGAGCGACAGCACTAGCGCCCGATCCGCCACTACCGCCGCGTTCACGGCTGCGCCGGCGGCCTTGGCGCTAATGCCGGGCGCCACGCCGATCACGTAGTCAGAGGACAGCGCCATGCCCTGGCCGGCGATGGCGATGGCGACCGCGCCGGCCAGCGGCGGCAGGCCGGCGGCGATGGCCGCGGGCAGCAGCACGGCCGAGACCAGCGGCACGGCCGGCGTGGGCCAGAAGAACAGCGAGATGAAGTAAGTGATCCCGGCCAGAACGAAGTAGGCCACGTGGCCGTTCTTCATCACGGCGCGGAAGGGCTCGACCATCCGGATATCCGAGCGCAGTTCCTTCAGCGCGTTGAGCAGCGCCGTCATGAGCGCGATCACGAGGAAGATGTTGAACAGTTCCTTGGCCGCGACGAAGCTGGCGGTGAAGATGCTTCCGAGCGCCGTTGCCGGACTGTGCGACCAAGCCAGGGTCACGCAGAAGGTGGCCACGATGGAGGGGACCACGACGTTGGCCCGGAAGATCATCGTGATCACGATGGCGGCAACGCCGACGAGATAGGTCCAGTGCGCGGCACTGATGGTGGCAACGGTGGGGTCCATGAGTGTTTTCCAAAGGGTCGAGGGTAAAACGACCGGTATACTGTATTCATCATCGAGCCTCGAGCACCTAGCATTTACCCTTTCTGAAAATTCCTATGAGGCGTGCAGAATTGCAATCCGCCACACTCCCTGCCAAAAGCGGCATTCATGCGGATTTATTCGGTATATCGAATACTTTTATAGGTTCGTTGAGAAGCTCTTACGGCCGATCCGCCTGGAACGTGAAGCTGTCGCTGTAGATGTGGTCGATGCTGGCGCCCCGCGCCAGGAACTCCTGCCGGGCCTGCCGTACCATGTCGGGAGAGCCGCACAGGTAGATCGCATGCTCGGAGAGGTCGGGGAAGTCCTCGGCCACGGCCTGCTGCACGTGGCCGCGGCGCCCGCTCCACTGCCCGTCCGCACGCGACAGCACCGGCTCGTAGCGGAAGTCCTCGAAGCGCCCGGCCCAGGATGCGACCTCGGCATGCAGGTAGAGATCGGCTTCGGTGCGCATGCCCCAGTACAGGGCCACGGGCGGGCAGTCGTCGGCGTCCATCAGCGATTCGGCGATGCTCTTCAGCGGCGCCAACCCGGTGCCGGTGGCCACGAGCATCAGCGGCCGGTAGTCCTCGGAGTGGTAGCAGAAGGTGCCGAGCGGCAGCTCGGCTTCCAGCACGTCCCCGGGGCGCAGCGCGTCCACGCGGTGGTGGGTGAAGCGGCCGCCGGGGATACGGCGCAGGTGGAAGTCCAGCGACCGGCCGGCCGGCGCCGAGGCCATCGAGAAGCTGCGGGGCGTGCCGTCTTCCAGGAACAGGTTGACGTACTGGCCGGGGCGGAACACCAGGTCTTCGGCCTCGGGCGGCAGGTCGAGCCGCAGGTGGGTGACGCCGCAGTCCCACCGCGTGACGGCAGCGACGGTCGCGCGGTAGCGCGCCGGCGGCGAGCAGGGCGCGAGCCGGCGCTCGGGCAGCAGCGCCACATCGCTGCACGGGCGCGCCTGGCAGGCCAGCGCGAAGCCGGCCGCGGCCTCCTCCGGGGTCAGGCCGGGTGGGAGGCCGTCTTCGCCGTATTCGACGTGGCCCGAAGCCAGCCGCACGCGACAGGTGCCGCAGGTGCCGAAGCGGCAGTCGTGCGGCAGGCGCAGGCCGGCGCGCTCCGCCGCGTCGATCAGGGTCTCGCCGGGGGCGGCCTCGAAGTGCGCCGCGGGGTCGAGCAGGTGGACGTGGTAGGCCATGTCACTTCTTGATGTCGGCCTGCGCCAGCACCTGCAGGCCGCGCGGCGCCAGCAGTTCCTGCAAGGCCGCCAGGGCGGCGAGGCCGCAGGCCGTGTCCTGCTCTCCGTTGCCGCCGGAGAGCCCGAGGCCGCCGACCACCTCGTCGCCGATCACGATCGGAAAGCCGCCGACGAAGACGGCGAACCGGCCGTCGAAGCTCCACTGGATGCCGAAGGCTTCGTTGCCCGGCAGCGCCGGCCCGTTCGGAGCAGTGTTGAAGAGATGGGTCGAACGCTTGTGGCCGGCGGCGGTGAACGCCTTGTTCCAGGCGATCTGGGGCCCGGTGATGCGTGCGCCGTCCATGCGCTCCAGCGCGATCGGATAGCCGCCGTCGTCGCAGATGCAGACGGTTTCCAGCACGCCGATCTCCTGGGCTCTGGCGACAGCGGCGGCGATCATGTGGCGTGCTTCGGATCGTTCGAGACGGATGGAATTTCTGGTCATGGCAATGGCGTCTGTGGAAGGGAAGAGGAAAGGAAGGAGGTATCAGGCGCCGCGGTAGACGGTCTTGATCTGCGTGTAGAACTCCAGCCCGGTGCGGCCGGACTCGCGGAATGTGGAAACACTGGAGCGCTTGAGCCCGCCAAAGGGCGCGTTGATGAGGTTGCCGGTCGTGGTGCGGTTCACCTTGACCGTGCCAGCCTCGACGTCGTGCGCGAACGCATGGGCGTAGCGCGCGCTGCGGGTGCAGATGGAGGCCGCGAGGCCGTATTCGGTATCGTTCGCCTGCGCGAGGGCGTCGGCGTAGTCGGCCACCTCGATGACCGTGAGCACGGGGCCGAAGATTTCCTCGCGGGCGATGCGCATCGTGTTGGTCACATCGCCGAAGACGGCGGGCGTGACGTAGTAGCCGTGCGCGTAGTCGCCGTCAGTGAGTTGCTCGCCGCCGCACAGCAGCGTGGCCTCGTCCTTGCCGGCCTCGATGTAGCCGAGCACGCTCCGGAGCTGGCCGGCGGACGTCAGCGGCCCCAGGTCCACGCCCGGCGTCAGGCCGCTGCCGATCTTCAGGGCCCGGACCCGGGCGACCAGCTTCTCGGTGAAGGCGGCCCGCACCGCCGGCACCACGAGGATGCGGCTGGTGCCGGTGCACGCCTGGCCCGACAGCGACAGCCCGCCCTTGACCGCGAGGTCCACCGCCAGGTCGAGGTCGGCGTCCTCCATCACGATCAGCGGGTTCTTGCCGCCGAGTTCCATCTGGGTGCGCGTGGTCAGGCTGGCCGCGCGGTGGATCTGCTCGCCCGCCGCGGTCGAGCCGGTGAACGAGATCGCCCGCACCGGCGCCGCCGTGGTGAGCACCGGGCCGACCTCGCCGGCGCGGCCGGTCACGAAGTTGAGCACGCCGGCCGGCACGCCGCCGTGCACCAGCGCCTCGACCAGCCGCAGGCCCGACAGCGGCGCCTCCGACGAGGGCTTGAACACCACCGTGTTGCCCGCCACCAGCGCCGGCGCAATTTTGCGGGCCGGGATCGAGACCGGGAAGTTCCACGGCGCGATCACGCTCACCACCCCCAGCGGCTCGCGCTGGGTGTAGACCACCATGTCCGGATCGTCCTGCGGGAAGGTCTCGCCGGTGAAGCTCTGCCCCTCGACCGCGTAGAAGCGCAGCGTCTGGGCCGAGCGCAGGAACTCGTCGCGCGCCTGGGCCAGCGCCTTGCCTTCCTCGCGCGTCAGCTCCCGCGCGAACGCATCGGCATGGCGCTCCAGGTAGTCGGCCGCGCCGAACAGGATCCGCGCGCGCTTCGTGACGGGCGTCCTGCGCCAGGCATCGAACGCGGCGGCGGCCGCGTCCACCGCTTCCTGCGCATCGGCCGCGACCGACGCCTGGAACAGGCCGACGAGGTCGCGCACGTCCGCCGGGTTGGTATTGGCGAAGGTGGCGCCGCTCGTGGAGGGCTTCCACGTGCCGGCGATGAGGTTGAGGAAGATGGCAGCGCCGGAATCGGAAGAGGGGGTCATGGAGAAGATATCCTGAGAGTAAATAGACAAATACTGTATACCGCACAAATAAAAAATGCCCGCATATCGGAGCAGATAAAGGGCAAACACTGTATTGATTGCTAACTGCACGGTATACAGTATTCTACAGGCCGTGATTTTGGTACTTGCCGCCCGCACGGCCAGCCCTTCCCAACCTTCTTCCACAGGACCCTTCCGATGTCTACCCTGCTGTCTCGCGACGAACTCCGCACCGCGCTCGAAAAGGCCATCCAAGGCAAGAGCGCCAACAAGTCCCCCTTCAGCCTGGCCTGGGCCAGCGGCACACTGACGCGTGCGCACCTCGCGCGCTGGGCCGAGAACCACTACCACTACGTCGGCCCGTTCGCCGACTACCTGGGCTACATCTACGCCCGCACGCCCGATACCTATACCGAGGCCAAGGACTTCCTGCTGGCCAACATGTACGAGGAGGAGATCGGCGGCGATCGCCACACCGACCTGCTGATCCGCTTCGCCGAAGCCTGCGGCACCAGCCGCGAGCGCGTGACGAGCCCCGACAACATGTCGCCGACCACGCGCGGCCTGCAGAGCTGGTGCTACACCGTGGCGATGCGCGAGGACCCGATCGTGGCGGTGGCCGGCCTTGTTGTGGGTCTGGAGTCGCAGGTGCCCTCCATCTACCGCAAGCAGACCCCGACGCTGCGCGAGAAGTACGGCTTCACCGACGAGGAGGTGGAGTTCTTCGATCTGCACATCGTCTCCGACGAGATCCACGGCGAGCGCGGCTACCAGATCGTGCTCGAGCACGCCACCACGCCGGAGCTGCAGCAGCGCTGCCTGAAGATCTGCGAGATCGGCGCCCAGATGCGGCTGCTCTACACCACCGCGCTCTACAACGACTACGTCGCCGTGCCGGCGGAAGAAGAAGCCGTTGCCGCCTGATTCCGCGCCCCAGCCTCCATGCCGCACGTCGTCTTCCGAAAGAATGGCCAAGCCCACGAGGCGGAGGTGGGTGTCCGCACCAACCTTGTCGTGCGGGCCGGCATCAAGCAGTTCCCGTTTCCGTACCTGAAGTACGAGTGCGGCATGGGCAAATGTTCGAAATGCGCCTGCCTGGTCAGGGCAGGCGCCCAACACCTGCCGCCTGCCAACTGGAAAGAGAAAAAGCAGCTCGGCGAGCGTATCGACGCCGGATGGCGCCTGGCCTGTCAGCTGTGGATCGAACACGACATCGAACTGGAGCAGGACGATGCGCCCGCTGGCTGAATCCACCGCCTCTCTTGCCGCGCTTCTTGCGCCACCTCCCATGTACGTCATTCTCACGAGCAAGCCGGGCCAGTTCCGCACCGAGGCCGGCGCAGGCCTGCGGCCCGTCCAAGCCTACGACTACCTCTTCTTCGGCCGTCCAAAGGCCCGCTTCGTCATTGCCGAGCTGACCGGCGAACTGGCCGGCACGCGCGTGCGCGTCATCGACGAGTCGGGCCACGGCGCCGTCAACCCGGTGCCGGTCAAGTTCCTCGAACGCTTCGACAGCGCCGAGGACGCCCTGCACGAGCTGGGCCACCTGATCCGCTTCGGCTCCATGCAAACCGCCCTGGTGCCCGTCTGAGCCGGCCGCCCGCCCATCCATCGTCCATTTCATGGCTCAGATCACTTTTCTCACCGGCGGCCCCAAGGTCGTGGAAGCGCCGGACAACAGCAACCTGCTGCGCGTCTCGCTGCGCGCGCAGGCCGGCATTCCGTTCAAGTGTGGCGGCGGCCTCTGCGGTACCTGCCGCTGCCGCATCGAGCAGGGGCTGGAACACACCGACAAGGTCAAACCCAAGGAACGCAAGCACCTGAGCGACGCGGACCTGGCCGCCGGCTACCGCATGGCCTGCCAGACCTTCGTCGCCGGCGGCGACGTCGCCGTGTCCTGGTAGCCGCAGGAGAACCATTCCATGAAACACGTGACCGACGAGATGGTCGACCGGCTGGTGGACCCGGCCGCCGCGCAGCGCGTGCTGGAGGAGGCGCTGCGGCAGTTCGGCCGCGGCGAGGCCGCCATGCAGGAGCGCGTGCGCACCGAGGCCGCGGGCGTGAAGCTCTCCACGCTCGGCGCCGTCATCCCCGGCCAGCAGGTGGCCGGCGCGAAGGTCTACACGACCATCGCGGGCCGGTTCTCCTTCGTGATTCTGCTGTTCTCGGCAGAGGACGGCCGGCCGCTGGCCTCGTTCGACGCCGGCGCCATCACCCGGCTGCGCACAGCGGCCTGCTCGGTGATCGCGGCCCGGCGGCTCGCGCGGCCGCATGCGCGCACCCTTGCCCTGCTGGGCGCGGGCGTGCAGGGCCAGGCGCACGCGGTGCAGTTCTGCGAAGCCTTCGGCGGCATCGGGCGCATCCGGGTCTTCGACCCGCACCTGCCGGCCGCCGCGGCCGATGCGCTGCAGCGCCGCTGCGGCGTGCCGGTCGAGCTTGTCCACGACGCCGGCGACGCCGTGTCGGACGCCGACATCGTAGTCACCGCGTCGCGCTCGGCCACGCCGCTCTTCGGCGGCGAGCGGCTGCCGCCGGGCTGCTTCGTCGCCGCCATCGGATCGAGCCTGCCGCACACGCGCGAGCTCGACGACACCGCGCTGCGGCGGGCCAGCCTGATCGCCGTGGAGTGGAAGCGCCAGACGCTGCGCGAGGCGGGCGACCTCGTGCAGGCCGCGCCCGATGCGCTGCAGCCGCCGGGCAAGGTGGTGGAGCTGGCCGACCTGGTCACCGGGCAGGTGCCGGGCCGCCGGCGCGACGACGAGGTCACCCTTTACAAGTCCGTCGGCGTGGGGCTGCAGGACGTGGCCCTGGCCGGCTGGGCCTGGCGCCGGCTGCAGGAGGCCGGCTAGGCCGCCGCGCACCGGGCGGGATCATGGATGCACGTCCTACAATACGGACCATCATCTGTCCACCGCGGCTTCCGGCCGCGGCTTTCTTTGCGCATGCCCGACACCACAGCGCCCCGCGAGCCGGAAGGGGCGCCTTCCGCCAACCCATCGACCAGGACCGCTGCGCCGCTCAATCTGGGCGAGCAGCACGTTTCGCTCGTGTCCCAGGTGGCTGACGCCCTGCGCCGCAGGATCCTGGACGGCGAGTACGGCCAGGGCGAGCGCCTTGTCGAAGGCCGGCTGTCGGACCAGCTTGGCGTCTCGCGCATCCCGGTGCGCGAGGCCCTGCGCGCGCTGGCCGCCGAGGGACTGGTGCGCATCGAGCCCCGCCGGGGCGCCACCGTCGCCAGCGTGTCCGACCAGCTCGCCCAGGAGCTGGTGGAAGTCCGGGCCACGCTCGAAAGCCTCAATGCCCGCCTGTCGGCCGAGCGGCGCAGCAGCCTCATGGTGCAGCGCCTGCGCCATCTGCTGAACCAGGGGCGCGAGGCTGCCGCCGGCAACCGGGTGGACGAGCTCGTCGCCATCAATGCCCAGGTGCACGACCTGGTGGCCGAAGGGGCGGGCAACAGCGTGCTGGGCGACATGACCCGCGCGCTGCGCGACCGTACGGCGCTGCTGTTCGGCCCGATCAACCGGGCCCGCGCACAGGATAACTGGACGGACCACTCGCGCATCCTCGAAGCGATCGTCGCGGGCGACGCAGAGCTGGCCGCCCTGCTGGCCGCGCGGCACGTCAACCACGCGGCGGCGGCCTACCGGGCGCACCATCCGGTCGGCCAGAGCCAGGCCGCGTGACCGGGGCGGGCCGCCGTCCGGCCGCGCCGCCGCCGGACGGGGCCTGATCCCGGCAGCCCCCGCGCGCGGCGCGCTTCAGCGCGGCGTGGGCGTGACGCCTGCGCCCGGCACCATGACGCCCTTGACGCGCCCCTGCAGCTGGGCGACCTGCCCGAGGTTGTCGTAGTCCAGCGAGTCGGCGGTGAACTGGTCGCTGCCGCGGATCAGCGTGACCGGCTTGTTGGAGCGCACCTGCTCGGTGTTGACGAAGACATGCAGGAACTCGCCGCGGAACTCCATGCGCGGCTGCGGATCGCCCTTGGCGTTGGGGCCGGCCTCGCGCACGACGACGGCGTTGCCGAACAGCTGCACCTCCGAGCCGTCGCCGTTGGACAGCGCACGGTTGGCCGTGGCGACGGTGCGGCGGCCGTCGTCGGCATACGAGGTGATGTGGGCCTGGTCGATCTCCAGCGTGTCGGTGTCGGGGAAGTGGCGCCCGTCCACGCCGCGCACCTCGCTCTTCAGGCGCCCGCCCACCTCGAAGTTCTTGACCGAGAAGTCGTGCATGAAATAGTCGGGCTCGTGGCGCACCGGGCGCTCGGGCTGGGCCTGCGCGGGCGCGGGCGTGCTGCGCACCAGCCAGTAGGTGCCGAGCGCGAGCAGGCCCATCAGCACGACCGGCAGGTAGAGCGACACGCGGTCGAGCGCCACCCGCACGCACAGGCGGGCCAGGGCGGGCAGAGCCGGGCGCTGCCGCTGCGCAGCGGTGGTCATGACGTTTATGTGGGAATACGATTGTCGATACTGAGGGTAGTAGTATGCTTAGGCCAACTGAATACGTCGGCTACGGCCGTATACCCATAGGTTTCAGGTCAGCCACGCGCTTCTTCCAGAAGGCGGGCGTAGTGCCCTCTGGCGACCAGCAGCAGGTCGCAGAACTCGCGCGCCGCGCCCTGGCCGCCGTGGGCCTGGGTGACGTAGCGGGCGGCGGCCAGCACTTCCGCCTGCGCGTGGGGCGGCGCGGCGGCGAAGGCGGCGGCCTGGCTCCAGTCGAGACCCAGCCCGGCCAGGATGGCTTCGGCGGCGGGGCGCTTGTCCTCGGTGCCGAAGCGGGCGTGGGTGACGCCCGGGGCCTTCAGGCGCAGGCGCAGCGGGGCGCAGTCGCGGCTGGTGACGACGGCCGGCACGATGCCCGTGCGCTGCAGCAGCTTGATGCCGTGGCCGTCAAGCGTGTGGAAGCGCTTGATCGTCTCGCCGGCGTCGGTCAGGTAGATGCTGCCGTCGGTCAGCACGCCGTCGACGTCGAAAAAGGCGATGTGGATGCCCTGGGCAGCGAGCAGCAGTTGCGGGTCGAAGTTCAGGGCCGGCCCGCTCATATCACCTTCGCGCGCAGCAGGTCGCTGCTGTTGATCGCGCCGACCAGCCGGCCGTCGGCATTGGTCACCAGCAGCCGGGTGATGCCGTGCTGCTCCATCAGCTGCGCCGCCTCGACCGCGAGCGCCTCGGCGCGCACGGTGCGCGGGTGGGGGTGCAGCACGTCGGCCGCGGTCTGGCCGCGCAGGTCGGCACCGGTCTCGACCAGACGGCGCAGGTCGCCGTCGGTGAAGATGCCGGCCAGCCTGCCCTGCGCATCGACCACGCCGGTGGCGCCGAAGCCGCCGACCGACAGCGCGCGTATGACCTCGCCGAAGGTCGCCTTGGGCGCCACGCGCGGCACGGCGTCGCCGCTGCGCATCACGTCGCTCACATGAGTGAGCAGGCGGCGGCCCAGCGCGCCGCCGGGGTGGGAGCGGGCGAAGTCCTCTTGCCGGAAGCCGCGCGCGTCGAGCAGCGCGACGGCCAGCGCGTCGCCGAGCGCGATCTGCGCGGTGGTGCTGGCGGTAGGCGCCAGGTTGAGCGGGCAGGCTTCCTTCTCGACGCCGCTGTCGAGCACGAGATCGGCATGGCGCGCGAGCGTGGAGCCGGCGCGGCCGGTGACGGCCACGAGCACGGCGCCCAGGCGCTTGATGAGCGGCAGCAGCACGGCCAGTTCCTCGACCTCGCCGCTGTTGGAGACGGCAAGCACCAGGTCGTCGGCAGTGATCATGCCCAGGTCGCCGTGGCTGGCCTCGGCCGGGTGGACGAAGAAGGCCGGCGTGCCGGTGGAGGCGAGCGTGGCGGCGATCTTGCGTCCCACATGGCCGCTCTTGCCGATGCCCATGACGACCACGCGCCCGCGCAGCGCCAGGATCCGCCCCACGGTCTGGCCGAAGCTCGCGCCGAGGCGGTCCTTCAGGCCGGCCACGGCGGCGGCCTCGATGTCGAAGGTGTCGCGCGCCCGCTGGAGGGCGCGCTCTGCGTCGAAAGTCATCGGCGGATTCTACGGTCGCCACCCGCATGCCCTAGGATCGGCGACCTATGTCCTCCCTCGCCCTCGCGCTGCTCTACCTGGCCGCCGCCGTGCTCGGCGTGGTGGCCTGCCGCAGCCTCAAGCTGCCGCCGATGCTCGGCTACCTGGCCGCGGGCGTGCTGATCGGCCCGCATGCGTTCGCGCTGGCGCAGGCCTCCGAAGGCGTGCGCCACCTGGGCGAATTCGGCGTGGTGTTCCTGATGTTCGCGATCGGGCTGGAGTTCAGCCTGCCCAAGCTGCGCGCCATGCGGCGCCACGTGTTCGGCCTGGGGCTGGCGCAGGTGGTGCTGACCATGGGCGCGGCCACCGGCGGCGCGCTGCTGCTGGCGCGCTGGCTGCCGCCGGCCTGGCGCGTGGGCTGGCAGACGGCGCTGGCGCTCGCCGGCGCGCTGGTCATGAGCAGCACGGCCATCGTCGTCAAGCTCATGGCCGAGCGGCTGGAGCTGGAGAGCGAACACGGCAAGCGCGTGATGGGCGTGCTGCTGTTCCAGGATCTGGCCGTGGTGCCGCTCCTGGTGCTGATCCCGGCGCTGGGCGCGCCGCCGGCGCAGCTGCTCGAATCGGTGGGCTGGGCGCTGGCGAAGGCCGCGGTGCTGGTCACGCTGCTGCTCGCGGGCGGCCAGCGGGTGATGCGCTGGTGGCTCACGCTCGTTGCGCGGCGGCGCAGCGACGAGCTCTTCATGCTCAACCTGCTGCTGGTCACGCTGGGGCTGGCGTGGCTGACCGAGCAGGCCGGCCTGAGCCTGGCGCTCGGCGCCTTCATCGCCGGCATGCTGGTGGCCGAGACCGAATACAAGCACCAGGTGGAGGCGGACGTGCGCCCGTTCCACGACGTGCTGCTGGGCCTGTTCTTCATCACCATCGGCATAATGCTGGACTGGCACGTCGTGCTCCAGCGCTGGGGCCTGGTGTTCGCGCTGCTGGTGCTGCCGCTGGCGCTCAAGCTCGCGCTGGTGGCGCTGCTGGCGCGCGCCCTGGGCGCCACCGCCGGCGTGGCGCTGCGCACCGCGCTCTACCTGGCGCAGGCCGGCGAGTTCGGCTTCGTGCTGCTGGCGCTGGCACAGGAGCGCGGGCTGGTCGCGCCGGAGCTGCTCAACCCGATCCTCGCCGCGATGGTGCTGTCGATGCTGGCCACGCCTTTCATCATCATGTACAGCAACCGCATCGTGATGAAGCTGGTCGCCAGCGAATGGCTGCACCAGTCCTTGCAGATGACGACGATCGCGCGCAGGGCCATCAACACGAACCGCCACGTGCTGATCTGCGGCTACGGCCGCTGCGGCCAGAACCTGGCGCGCATGCTGGAGCAGGAAGGCATCCCCTACCTGGCGCTGGACCTGGACCCGGACCGCGTGCGCCAGGCCGCGGCCGCGGGCGATTCGGTCGTCTTCGGCGACGCGGCGCGGCTGCAGGCGCTGATCGCCGCCGGCCTGGCGCGGGCCAGCGCGGTGGTCGTCACCTACCTCGACGTGCCGGGGGCGCTCAAGGTGCTGGCCCATGCGCGCTCGCATGCGCCCAACGTGCCGGTGGTCGTGCGCACGCAGGACGACCACGACCTGGAGCGGCTGCAGGCCGCCGGCGCGACCGAGGTGGTGCCCGAGGCGATCGAGGGCTCGCTGATGCTCGCGAGCCATGCGCTGGCGCTGGTCGGCGTGCCGATGCGCCGCGTGATCCGCGTGGTGCAGGACCAGCGCGACGCGCGCTACGGCCTGCTGCGCGGCTACTTCCACGGCGCCGACGACGACACCTCGTATGAACGCGGGCAGGAGCGCCTGTCCACGCTGGTGCTGCCGGCCGGCGCGGCGTCCATCGGCGAGCGCATCGGCGCACTGGGCCTGGCGAAGCTGGAGGTGCGCGCCGTCACGCTGCGCCATGCCAGCGGGCGTGCCAGCGAGCCGGGCGACGCCACGGTGCTGGCCGAAGGCGACACGCTGGTGCTGTCGGGCCGCCCCGAGGCGCTGGCGCGGGCCGAGGAAAAGCTGATCCGGGGTTGAGGGGGTATGGGCTGGCAGGGCGCGGATTCCGCCCGCTGTGGCGTATAAGCTTGGGGAGTATTGCTACAGCAGCGCCTCGAAGGCAGCCCCGGTCATCGGCTTGCCGTACAGGTAGCCCTGGAAGCGCAGGCAGCCGTGGCGCAGCAGGAAGGAGCGCTGCCCTTCGGTCTCGACGCCCTCGGCCACCACGTCCAGCCCCAGGCTGTGGGCCAGCGCGATGATGGTGCGGGCGATGGCCGCGTCGTTGCGGTCGGTGAGCACGTCGCGCACGAACGACTGGTCGATCTTGAGCTGGTCCAGCGGCAGCCGCTTGAGGTAGGCCAGCGACGAATAGCCGGTGCCGAAGTCGTCGAGCGAGAAGCCCACGCCCAGGGTCTTGAGCGCGTTCATCCTGGCGATGCTCTCCTGCACGTCGTGCAGCAGCATGCTCTCGGTCAGCTCCAGCTTGAGGCGGCGCGGCGGGGCGCCGGTCTCTTCGAGCACGCGGACCACCTCGCCCACGAAGTCGGGGTGGCGGAACTCGCGCGCACTCACGTTGACCGCGACGATCAGATGCGACGTGCGGCGCGAGCCGGCCCAGCGCACCAGCTGGTCGCAGGCCAGGCGCAGCATGTGGCGGCCCAGCTGCTGGATCAGGCCGGTCTGCTCGGCCAGCGGGATGAACTCGCCCGGCGGCACCAGGCCGCGCGCCGGATGGCGCCAGCGCGACAGCGCCTCGGCGCCGGTGATGCGGCCGGCGGCGTCCACCACGGGTTGGAACCAGGCCTCGATGCTGCCCCGCTGCAGGGCCACGCGCAGTTCGGCCTCCAGCGCCGAGCGGGCGGCGGCGTCGGCCTGCATGCGGGGCGTGAAGAAGCACAGCGTGTTGCGGCCCTGGTCCTTGGCCTGGTACATGGCCAGGTCGGCGCGCTGGAGCAGCTCCTCGGCGCGGATCGGCTCGGGGCCGAACAGCGTGAGGCCCAGGCTGGCCGAGCTGTGGACCGCGTCGCTGCCCAGCGCGAAGGGCCGGTTCAGTGCGGCGATGATGGTCTGCGCGACCGCCTCGGCTTGGGCCGCGGCCTCCGGCGGCGACGCGTGCAGGCCGTCGAGGATGACGGCGAACTCGTCGCCGCCGGGCCGCCCCACCGTGGCCGACGCATCGACCGCCGCCTCGATGCGCTGCGCCACCTGGGCCAGCAGCTGGTCGCCGCTGCCGTGGCCGAGCGCGTCGTTGAGGCTCTTGAAGTTGTCGAGGTCCAGGTACAGCAGCGCGCCGTGGACGCCGGCCTCGGCGGCGCGCCGTGGACGCCGGCCTCGGCGGCGCGCCGCACCGCGTCGGCCAGCAGCGTCTGCAGCTGGCGCCGGTTGGGCAGGCCGGTCAGCTCGTCGTAGTAGGCCAGCCGCTCGATCTCGGCCGTGGCGATGCGCAGCGCGTGTTCGCTGTCGTGGCGCGCGGTGACGTCGGTGAAGGTGCGCACGCGTCCGCCGTCGGCCGTGCGGCGGGTGTGGACCTGCAGCACGCGGCCGCCGGGCGTGCGGCGCACGTAGTCCTCGGGCAGATGGCCTTCGCCCGTGGCCAGCTCGCGCACAAGCTGCGTGCGCAGCGGCGGCTCGATCATCGAGGCGGGGCCGTCGTAGTCGCCGCGCTCGATCATCAGCTGCCCGACTTCGCGCAGCGTCGGGTGGCGCGCCATCAGGTCGGCCGACAGGTCCAGCAGCTCCAGCAGGCGCGGGTTGTACAGCTGCACGCGGTCGTCGCTGCCGATGCGGATGATGCCCTGGGCCATGCTGTCGAGCGTGTCTTCCAGCGCATGCGTCTTCTGCGCCAGCTGCGCGGTGGCGGCCTGCAGGCGCGCCTGGGTCACGCGGTTGGCGGTCTCGGCGCGGCGCGCCTGCACCAGCTGGCCGATGGCGCCGAGCAGCGGCTGGAGGAACTGCGCGTCGGCGCCGGCGTAGCCGCCGGGCCGGTTGGCCAGGCCGAGCATGGCCACCAGCCGGTCGCCGGCCAGGATCGGCAGGCCGAGGAAGGCGGTGAGCGGCGGGTGTCCCGGCGGCAGGCCGCTGCCGCGCGGATCGGCGGCCGGGTCGTTGCTGAGCACGGGCTCGCGCGTGGACAGCGCGGCGCCGAACAGCGAATCGAGGTTGGAGAACACCATGCCCTCCTGCGCCGACGCGGCATGGCGGCCGCGCGACCCGCCGTCCCAGGCGATGTCGGTGATGGCATGCACGCACAGCGCGGGCAGGCCGTCGGGGCCGTGCTCCACCTCGCCGAGGAAGCCGAAGGCGCTGCCGGTCAGGTCGAGCAGCCGGGGCAGCAGTGCGCGCATCGGCGCATGCGAATCGCCGCGCGCGGTGATGAACTGGGCCTGCGTGTGCAGGATGGCTTCGAGCAGCGCATGCTGGCGCAGCAGCGTGCCGTGGGCGCGGGCGCGTTCGAACGCGGCCTTGGCCTGCGTGGGCAGCACGGCCAGGTAGCTGCCGGCGGCGTCGCAGACCGCGTAGTCGGAGAAGCCCGCGTGCATCGCATCGGCTGCCTCGGCCTCGCGGCCCGGCTCCACCAGCACGATGGCCGGCAGGCCGCCGAGCCGCGGCGCGAGGCTGCGCGCCGCGCCGTCGGGCAGCAGGCGGGCGCAGACCACAAGGTCCACGCCGCCCTGCGCGATGTGCGTGCAGGCGGCCTCCAGCGAAGCGGCGGTGCACAGCTCCGGGCCGTCCTGCCGCGCTGCGGTGAGTGCCTGCGCCACGGCCAGGGCGCGTTTGGCATCGGCATCGATCAGCAGGATGGTATGGGGCATGGGGACGACAGACGCGGCACGCGCGATGGGGCGCAGCGGGCCAGGGCCGCAAAGCAGAAACGGCAGGCCATGCGCGCGGTCCATGATGCGGGGAGTCGGGGCCTGTCGAAGGCGAATGATGGCGCAAACAGCGCACAATCGGCCCTTCGGTTTTCCAGACTTCGCCGCTGCCCGCCGGCAGCTGTCCGCCCATGCCCGACACCACCGTCGCCGCCACCATCCGCAGCCACATCCGCACCGTGCCGGACTGGCCCGCGCCGGGCGTGCAGTTCCGCGACATCACGCCGCTGCTCCAGGACCCGGCCGTGTTCCGCGTGCTGATCGGCGGCTTCGTCGAGCGCTACCGCGGCGCGGCGCGCCGGCCCACGGTGGTCGCGGGGCTGGATGCGCGCGGCTTCATCATCGGAGCGGTCGTGGCCTACGAGCTGGGGCTGGGTTTCGTTCCGATCCGCAAGAAGGGCAGGCTGCCGTTCACCACGGTCGAGGAGACCTATGAGCTGGAATACGGCAGCGCCACGGTGGAGCTGCATTCCGATGCGGTCCGGCCCGGCGACCGCGTGCTGCTGATCGACGACCTGATCGCCACCGGCGGCACCATGATGGCCGGCCGCAGGCTGCTGGAGAAGCTCGGCGCCGAGGTCATCGAGGGCGCCGCCATCGTCGACCTGCCGGAGCTGGGCGGCTCGGACAAGCTGCGCGAGAGCGGGCTCGACTTGTTCACGCTGGTGCACTACTGAACCCCGCACGGGCGGAGTCCGGCTAGATCAGGTCACCGTACTGGGTCGTGCTCAGGCCCTGCGGGCGCGGGTCGCGGCCGTCGGGCACTTCGGTGTCCTCGAAGCCGGTCGCCGCGGGCGGCCGGCGCAGCGCGGAGCGGGCAGGCGGCTCGGCCGGGGCGGCTGCCGTGCCTCTGGCCAGTGCACGCTGGAAGGCGGCCATCTCGTCGGAGCCGATCGGCTCGGGCCGGTAGGCCGCGGCGCGCACCGGCTGCGCAGCCGGGCGTGGCGCCGGTGCGGCAGGGGGTGCCGCCGGCGTGCCGGCCGGGCCGCTGCGGCGCGGCTGGCCCACGGCCACGTGGTCGTTGATGCGCCAGTACACGGCGGTCACCAGGATGTCGTGGCGCGCCTTGGCGGTCTGCGCGAGCAGGGCCTCGGTCTCGCTCAGGCGGGCCGTGTCGCCGCCGTGGTCGCGGGCCACGTCGATCATCACGAGGAACTGCCGGCCCTGCGGGTCCAGCGCCAGCACCTTGAACTTGTAGCTGGCCGACAGCACGCCGGCGCGCACCATCGTGTCGCGCACCACCGCGTAGAGCAGCTCGCGGCGCTCCAGGCGCTCGGCGCGGCGGTTCACCGCGTGCTCGACCGGCGGCGGCGGACCGGCGAAGTCGCGGCCATGCACCAGCGGGCGCGTGGCATCGGAGGGCAGCAGGTCGGCGGGTTCGTGCGCGGCGCGCGCGGGCTTGGCGGGGCGGCGCAACAGCCGCTGGAACAGAGAGGGCATGGAAGGCGGGTCGGCGTCAGGGCAACACGGCCGCGCACCCTGTTGTGCGGCGCGGCCTGCTGTGCAGCATAGCCGCAGCAGTTGGCAAGCCACAGTCAAATCCCAGCACTGCAACTGATGGTTGCAGGATGGGGCCGCCCCCCAGGGGCTCACGTACTGGCCACGCGCCTGCGGCGGCTGCGCATACGCTTGGCCAGCACCGCGCCCACGGCCATCGACAGGCCCAGGGCCACGGCCGGCTGGCGGTTGCTCAGCTCGGAGAAGCGCAGCGCCGGCAGGCTCCAGAGCCGGCTCGCCGCGCTGGCCTGCACCGTGGCCACGCGCGGGCGGTGCGAGAAGAAGCCGGCTTCGCCCAAGACCGTGCCTGCGCCCACCAGGGCCAGCCGCACGCGGCCCTTGTCGTCCTCGTAGTGCACGCTGAGGCTGCCGCTTTCGATGAAGAACAGCGTGCGGTCCTCGACGCCGCGGGTGAACAGCAGCTGCCCCTGCGCCAGCGCGACCGGAAGCAGGTAGCCGCGCAGCAGTTCCCACTGGTCCGCGCCGAGTGTGTTGACCAGCGCGTCCTCGGCATGGGCGTGGGCGATGGCCTGGGCCAGACCGGCAAGGTCGTATTGCAGAGGCGCGGGCAGGGCTGCGTTCATGGTGGGCGCATCTTGGCGACCGCTCCCACCTGCCGGCAAGGGGGCTAACGACCGTTTACATCTGAAACGTCCCTGGAACCGGCCTCGGCGGCATGGCGATTGACCGGGATGTCCAGCCCCAGGTGGTCGCGCAGCGTGCGGCCCGCGCCGTAGCCGTCGCGCGCCAGGCCGCGCCGGCGCAGCAGTGGCAGCACGCCGTCGATAAAGTCGGCCTGCGAGCCCGGCAGCGCTTCGCTGATGTTGAAGCCGTCGGCCGCGCCCTGCGCCAGCCAGTCGGCCAACGCGCCGGCCACCTGCGCATGGCTGCCGACGAAGTGGGTGCGCGAGACGGCGTGGCGGCGCGCGACCGCGATCAGCGTGAGCCGGTCGGCGCGCGCCTCCTCCAGGATGCGGCGCGGTGCGTGGTGCCGGGCGGCGGCTTCGATGCCGGGGATCGCGGCGAACGGCGTGTCGTGCGCAACGCCGGAGAAGTCGAAGTCGTTGAAGTGCCAGCCCACGGCCGCGATCGCCTGCTCGGGCGTCTGCAGCGCCGCCAGCGCGGCGAATTTCTCCTCGGCCTCGGCCGCGGTCGGCGCGGACACCGGCCGGATGCCCGGAAAGACCAGCGGCAGCTGCGTGCGGCCGTGGCGCAGCGCGCGCCCGCGCAGGTCGCTGCGGTAGGCGCGAGCCGCGTCAATGTCGGGCTGGATCGCGAAGATCGCATCGGCCCGCCGCGCGGCGAAGTCGCGGCCCTGCTCCGACGCGCCGGCCTGGAAGACGACCGGCTGGCCCTGCGGCGAGCGGGCGATGTTGAGCGGCCCGCGCACGCGGAAGAACTCGCCTTCGTGGTCCAGCGCATGCAGCTTGTCCGCGTCGAAAAACCGGCCGCCGGCCTTGTCGTGCAGCAGCGCGTCGTCCTCCCACGAGTCCCACAGGCCCTGCACCACGTCGAGGTGCTCTGCCGCGAGGCGGTAGCGGCGGTCGTGGTCCGGGTGGGCCTCGCGGCCGAAGTTCTCGGCCGTGCCGTCGCGCCACGACGTGACCACGTTCCAGCCCGCGCGGCCGCCGCTGATGTGGTCGAGCGAGGCGAACTGCCGCGCCACGTTGAACGGCTCGCTGTAGCTCGACGACAGCGTGCCGACGAGGCCGATGCGCTCGGTCGCCGAGGCGAGGGCCGACAGGATGGTCAGCGGCTCGAAGCGGTTGAGGTAGTGCGGGCCCGACTTGGCCGTAATCGCCAGGCTGTCGGCCACGAACAGAAAGTCCAGGCCGCCGCGCTCGGCCGCGCGGGCCTGCGCGAGGTAGTGCGGCAGGCTGGTGCTCGCGGCCGGGTTGGCATCCGGGTGGCGCCAGTCGCCCCAGCCGGCGCCGGCGCCGCTGAGGATGAAGCCGAAGCGCAGCTGCTGCGCGGGTGCGGATGCGGTGGTCATGTCGGTGCGGAGGAATCAGGAAGCGCCAGCAGGCGCAGGAAGTGCGATCGCACCAGCAGCTGCAGCAGCTGGCGCACGTGCGCCGCGGGCAGGGCGGCGAATTCGGCATGCAGCGCCCGGGCCGCGAAGGCGCCTTCGCGCGCGGCGAGATGCCGGGCCAGCGGCGCGACGGCTGCGGGTATCTCGGTGCGCAGCGTCTCGCGCTCCACCCAGTCGCGGTCCCAGGCATGCAGCACCAGCAGCGCGCGGCCGGGCGCTGCCGGCCCCACCTCCAGCCGCGAGGTGGGCACGCGCGCGAAGCGGCTCGCCGGGCCGATGGCCGCGATGCGCTCGGGCTCGGTGCGCGGCGCGAGCGCATCGGCCGGCAGCCGCGCGAGCGTGGCGGGCAAGGTGGACAGCAGGCCGTGCAGCGGCGCGAGGGCGTCGGCGCGGCCGGGGCTCGCGGGCCGCAGGCCGTAGAGCGGGCGGCGCCAGCGCACTTCGGCGCGCAGCAGCGGCTCCAGCTGCGCCAGCAGCGCGTCGAGCGCGGTCTGCGGCCGCAGCGCGATCGTGAGCGAGAACGAATCGGTTCCTCGCGCCTCGGTGCGGTGCCAGGTGCCGCGCGGCAGCCACAGCACCGAGCCGGGCGCCATCTCCACCGTCTCGAAGCGGGCGCGCGCCGGGTCGGGCAGGCGGTCGCCGAGCTGCTCGTAGAGGTCTTCCACCGCGGCCATGCCGGGGCCGAACTGCGCGCCGTACGGCGCGGCGATCTCCTCCATCGGCGCGACGTGGAAGGTCTTGCGGCCCGCGAGCTGGACCGAGATGACCTCCTCGGCGTCGTAGTGCAGCGACACGCCTTCGTCGCCCGGCGAGGCGAACGCGGTGAGCCGCGCCGTGCCCTCGCCGATGCCGAGCTCGGCTTCGAGCGCCTGCAGGAACGCGTGCGCGCCGGGCACCGCCGGCGCGATGTCGCGCAGGTAGACCGTGAGGCCCAGCCGCGCGAGCCGCGCCGGGCTGGCATGGCTGTCAAAGGTCTGCGGATCGCGCAGGCCGCGGCCGAACGAGAGCGGGCCGCGGTAGCGCTGGGCGAGCGCGTCGAAGCTCGCGAGCACCGGCTGGCGCAGCACGGCGGGCAGCCGCGCCGCGCCGCCATGCACCGCGAACCAGCCTTCGCGGTCGCCGCCGGCGAACGGGCGGCCGGCGAACAGTGCGTTGAGCAGCGACGCGGTCATGGCTTTTTCGCCGCCGGGCCGCCCCAAGGCGAAAAACGGCCCCCGCGGGGGGCGACGGACCGCGCGCAGCGGGAGCGCGTGGGGGTCATGGCTTCTCGGGCGCACCGAGGCCCAGGTGGCCGCGCAGCGTCGTGTGCTCGTACTCGCGGCGGAAGATGCCCTTGCGCTGGAGCAGCGGCACGACCTGCTCGGTGAACGCCTCGAAGCCGTCGGCCAGCACGTCGGGCATGAGGTTGAAGCCGTCGGCCGCGCCGGCGGCGAACCAGCGTGCGATGTCGTCGGCCACCTGCTCGGGGGTGCCGATCACCACGCGGTGGCCGATGCCGCCGCCCAGCCGGCGCAGCAGCTGGCGCAGCGTGAGGTTCTCGCGCCGCGCCAGGCCCACGGTCGAATGAAAAGCCGTGTGGTGGCCGTCGGCCGGCGGCGCCAGGTCGTCGGGCAGCGGTGCGTCGAGGTCCAGCGTGGAGACGTCGCGGTGCAGCACGCTGCTCAGGCGCGCGAACCCATAGGCCGGCGGGATCAGGTCGGCCAGCGCCTCGTGACGCTGGCGCGCGGCGGCCTCGGTGTCGCCGATCACGGTGGAGAGGCCCGGCAGCAGCACGATGCCCGCGCCGTTGCGGCCCAGCCGCGTGGCGCGCTCGCGCACGTCCTTGGCATAGGCCACGCCGTCTTCGATCGTCTGCGAGACGGTGAAGATCGCCTCGGCATGCCGGGCCGCGAGCCCGCGGCCGTCGTCGGAGCCGCCGGCCTGCACCAGCACCGGATGGCCCTGCGGTGAGCGCGGCGTGGTCAGCGCGCCCTGCACGCGGAAGTATTCGCCGTGGTGGTCGACCGCATGGAGCTTCGCCGGGTCCACCAGCAGCGCGCGCGCCTTGTCGCCGACCAGCGCGTCGTCGTCCCACGAATGCCAGAGCCGGCGCACCACGTCGGCGAACTCCGCGGCGCGCTCGTAGCGCTGGCCGTGCGCGGCGATCGCGTCCTGGCCGAAGTTGCGCGCGGCCTCGTCCACGCCGGTGGTCACGATGTTCCAGGCCGCGCGGCCGCCGCTGATGCGGTCGAGCGTGGCGAAGCGCCGGGCGATGTTGTAGGGCTCGTTGAAGCTCGTGGACGCAGTGCCGATCAGGCCCAGGTGCGTGGTGCTCGCGGCGATGGCGGCGAGCACCACGGTGGGTTCGAGCGCGTTGATCGGCCGCAGGTCGATGCGGTCCTTGATCGCCGGCGTGTCGGCCAGGAAGATCGCGTCGAACTTCGCTTTTTCCGCGAGCCGGGCGATGCGCAGGTAGTGGCCGAGGTCGGCGAAGCCGCCGGGGTCGCTCGCCGGCCAGCGCCAGGCCGAGGCGTAGACGCCGGCGTTGAGCGCGTTGATGTTGAGGTGGAGCTGGCGGGGCGCGGTGGTGGTCATGGATAGGTCTCTCCTGGAATTTATGCGGCGAGCCAGGCGCTGGCGAGGTTGCCGCGCACGTCGTCGACGTTGGCCACGCCCTGCACGCGGCGGCTCTGTACCAGCACCGAGTCCTGCTGCAGCAGCGGTATGCGCGGCAGGTCGGCCAGCACGCGGCGCTGGAGCTGCGCGAAGAGGTCGCGGCGCCGGGCGGCGTCGCGCTCGGTCTGCGCAGCTTCGAGCAGGCGGTCGGCCTCGGCGCTCGCGTAGTGCTCGCCGTTGGAGAAGGCCACGCCGGGCTGGAAGTTTTTCGACCAGTAGTAGCGCTGGATGCCGATGGTCGGGTCCGGGCCGGTGCTGCCGCCGTAGAGCGCGGTGTCGAAGTCGCGCCGGGTGTAGACGCGGTTGACGAACTCGGCAAAGTCCGACGAGCGCACCCGCAGGTCCACGCCGATCTTCGCGAGGTTGCTGCGCAGCAGCTGGCCGACGGCCGGGAGCGGGCCGGTGGGCGCGGCGTCGCAGGTGACCACCAGGCGCGGGCCGCGGCCCTTGCGCGGCAGGCCGGCCTGCTCCAGCAGGGCTTCGGCGCGCGCGAGGTCGAGCGGATAGCGCGGAATGTCCCGCGCGGCGAAGCCGTCGAGCGAGGGCGCGATCGGCGACTCGGCCGGCGTCGCCAGGCCGTGCCAGATGCTGCGCACGATGGCCTCGCGGTCCACCGCATGGGCGAACGCCTGGCGCACGCGCACGTCGCGCAGCACGGGCCGGTCGAGGTTGAAGCCGAGCACGTTGACGCTGGCGGCATAGTTCAGCGGTTGCCGGATGACCTGGAGGCCGGGCAGCCGGCCGAGCCGCGCATAGTCGGCGAAAGGCACGAGCAGGCCGATGTGCACCTCCCCGGCCTCCAGCGCCGCGGCGTTGGCCGCCGGGTCGGCGGTGAAGCGCAGGATCACGCGGTCGAGGTACGGGCGCGGCGCGTCCCAGTAGCCGGCATTGCGCTCCAGCACGATGTGGCTGCCGCGCTCCCAGCGCACGAAGCGGAACGGCCCGGTGCCGATCGGCGCGTTGAGCGCCGGGTTGGCCAGGATGTCGCCGCGGCCGAACACGTGGCGCGGGATCACCTGCGCCTCCACGCCCGACATCAGCGCCGCGATCAGGTACGGCGCGGGCTGCGACAGGCGGAAGACGGCGGTCAGCGCGTCGGGCGTGTCCACCGCCTCGACGGGCGCGAAGGTGGAACGGCCGCGGCTGTGGTACTTCTTCCAGGCTTCGAGCGCCGAGAAGGCCACGTCGGCCGAGGTGAACGGCGCGCCGTCGTGCCACTTCACGCCGGGGCGCAGGCGGAAGGTGATGGAGCGGCCGTCGGCCGCCTCGCTCCAGCCCGTCGCGAGCTGCGGCTGCGGGCGCAGCTGCGCGTCGAACGTGAGCAGGCCGTCGAAGATCTTGCCCGAGACGGTCTGCGCGAGCCCGGCCGTGGTGATCGCGCTGGTCAGCGGCGTCGTGAGCTCCGGCCCCGGGCCGATCACCAGCGTGCCGCCGCGCACCGGCGCGCCGGCTGCGGCCAACGGGCTGGCAGCTGCCGATATCGCGGAGAGTATAGCCCCACGGCGGTTGATGGAAAAGCACTGCAGCGCCATACTCTTGGACTGTATCAGAACGATACGTCGAGCCGCGCGAAGACGTAGCGGCCGTTGTTGTCGTAGGGCGCGGTCCAGGTGTAGTTCGGCCGGTCCACCGGGAAGCCGAAATACTTGACGGCCGCATCGGTGAGCTGGTTCGGCCGGTGGTCGAACAGGTTGTTCACGCCGATCGACAGCTTGGTCTTGTCGTTGATCCAGTAGCCGACGGTGGTATCGACGAGGGTCGCCGCGGGGTTGTACTCGTCGCGGTCGGCCGCGGTGGCGTTGCGCGTGACCGACTTGCCGTAGTGCCGCACCTTGAGCAGCACGTCCCAGTCGTTGTAGACCCAGTTGCCCGAAATCGTGAACCGGTTCTTGGGCTGCGCCTCGGTGAGCTTGCTCACGACGTCGCGGCCGACGAGCGAGATGCCCGCGGCCGTCAGCACGGCCGGGTTGTTGAGCTTCTTGATCTTGGTGGACAGCACGCTGTCGGTGAACACCCACTTGATGGCGCCGAGCCCACCGAGGTTCTGCGTGTGGTCCACCACGAGGTCGAGCCCGCGCGTGACCGTGTCGCCCGCATTGGTGAAGTAGCTCACGTTCTGCGAGTCAAGGCCCGCGGCGGCCAGGATGGCATTGACGGCCGGGGTGCTGTAGTTGAGGGTCGTGGACTGCACGATGCGGTCGCGGATGTCGATCTGGTAGGCATCGACCGTCACGTTCGTGCCCTTGGCCGGGGTCCACACGAACCCCAGGCTCAGGTCGCGCGACTTCTCGGGCCGCAGGTCGGTGGCCCCGAGCGCCCGCGAATATTCGTTCGAGGCGGGGCGCAGCCCGCCGCGGCCCTGCACCCACTCGCCGGTGTTGGTGTCCCGGTTCCAGCCCGCGGAAATGTTGGTGTAGTAGGTGTTCTGCAGCGAGGGCGCGGCGAAGCCGTTGCTCAGCGAGCCGCGCACCGCGAGGGTCGGCGAGACCTTGTAGCGCGTCGAAACCTTGCCCGAGGGCACGTTGCCCACGTCGTCGTAGTGCTCGAAGCGCGCGGCCGTGGAGAGCGTCCAGTCCTGCGTGACGGCCTGCGTCAGGTCGATGTAGGCGGCATCGGTCGTGCGGCGCCACGAGCCCGCGGCCTCGGGCGAAAGGCCGGCCATGCCGGCGGAGCCGGCGGTGATCGGCTGGCCCGCCCACTGGCCCGTGGACGGCACCACGCCGCCGTAGTTCCAGGACTGCTCCTCGCCCGCGAGGATCTTGAAGGTGGACAGCCGGTGCTCGTATCCGAGGGAGACGGTCAGCGGCTTGTCGAACCAGCCGGTATCGATCTCGCGCGAGATGTCGGCGTTGGTCGTCCACTCGGCATAGTGCTCCGCGCCCAGGTAGAAGTTGCGCTTGGTGGCGGAGCCGTAGGAGCCGCTGAGCGTGTTGTTGTTGTAGATCGACGCGTTGTCGTTGCCGAGCGTGGTGCTCAGGTCCCACTTCCAGCCCCCGTCGTTGCCGCGCACCCCGGCGGCGACCTGGTAGTCGTGGTCCTGCACGCCGAACTCGGGCAGGAAGCCCTCGGGGTAGATGTCGATCAGGTTCTGCGACGCCGCCGGCGTGCGGTAGGTGCCGAAGCCGTAGGAGTCGCGGTGGCTGAAGGTGCCGAACGAGTAGAGCGTGCGGCCCTGGGGCAGCGGCAGTTCGAGGTTGTAGGCCACGTTCTTGGCATTGACGTTGGGCTGGCCCATGATCTGCCGGTAGCGGTTGGCCGTGCTTTCGCGCGCGTCGCCCGAGGGGTAGAGCAGCGTGCTCGTCGGCACCGGGCCGGCGATGTTGGTGTCCTGCTGCAGCAGGAGGTCGGCGCTGAGGTTGAGGAAGCCGCCGTCCTCGCCGAGTTTGAGCCCCTTGTTGATCTGCAGCGTGCCTGTGCGCCCGTAGTGGCCCAGGCCGCCCACGTGGGCGCCGCTGCCGTACTGGCCGTAGGTGATGCTGGCGCTGCCGCCCTCGTCGGCGTCCTTGAGGATGATGTTGATCACGCCCGCGAGCGCGTCGGAGCCATACTGGGCGGACGCGCCGTCCCTGAGCACCTCGATGCGCTTGACGGCCGACACGGGGATCAGGTCGAGGTCGGTGCCGGTGCCGCCGATGCCCGAGATGACGACGGCCGAGGCATGGCGGCGCTTGCCGTTGACCAGCACCAGCACATGGTTGCCCGAGAGGCCGCGCAGCGAGGCCGTGTTCACCGCCAGGCCCTGCTGGCCCTTGAACTGCGGCACGTTGCCGTAGGAGGGTTCGAGCGCGGAGAGCGCGTCGCGCAGGTTCTGCTTGCCGGTGCGCGCGAGTTCCTGTTCGCTCACCACGCTGATCGGGTTGAGGCTTTCGGTGACGCTCTTGGCATCGCCGCGGTTGCCGGTCACGACGATCACCTCGTCGAGCACCGCGGTGGCGGGCGCGGAGGCCTCGGTGGTCTGGGCCAGCAGGCCCTGCGAAGCCAGCAGCAGGCCCACGCCGGCGAGGCCGCGCGCGGCCAGCGGCGCAGCGGGCCGCAGCGCGGCGACCGCACGGGCGACGGGGGTGGATCGGATCGGGTGCTTCAAGGCGGTTCCTCTCGAGCGAATGCGGTATGCGTATGGCGGTGGTGGGTTCGACTGCGCAAGGCCGGTGGGATGGCCTGCCGCGCAGCAGTCCACCGTTTAGCAGCGGCCGTGCCATGGACGCCGGGCTGCGCGGCGCGCAGTCCGGCGCTGGCGATGCGGCAGTTGCAGGTGCAGCAACAGGTGTGCGAATCCATCCGCCGAATCTGCACCCGCAGCACCTCCGCACGGGCCGCCGTGCTGCTGTCAGTGGTGCAGCGCCGGCGCCCGCATAAGCAATCTCGCTGGCCGAATGTCGCGACTTCGCATGCGTTGCGTCAACGACACCAAGGCGCGTGCTGTGTTTGCAGCATGGCTGACCGCGCCGGTGCAAAACCGCGCGGCGCGGCCGGCGTGCGCCGCCGCAGCTGCGGCCGCCGTGGAAACGGCCCGGGCCGCTGGCATGAAGGCTGCACGCAGCGCCCGCGGTCGCAGGCCGCGCCACCTCCGCTGCAGCCAGCCATTGCGCAGGGGACGCCGACCCCCGCAGTCGTGGTGCGGCGTGCCCGGCGCCCCTCTTCTGCCTTCCCACTCCACCAGACCATGACCTTTCTCATCAACCGCAGGGTATGGCTCGGAAGCGCCCTTGCCGCAGGCGCATCCAGGGCATACCCCGATATGCCGTCCGGCACGCTCGTGATCGCCCAGCCCAACGAGCCGCAGTCGCTGACCAATGCCTTCTCCACCGAAGGCGCGATCTACACGGTGTCGAGCAAGCTCTTCGACGGCCTGCTGACGTTCGACGACGACCTGCGTCCGCGCCCGCGGCTGGCCGTGCGCTGGGGCTTCAGCGCCGACGGGCTCGCGCTCACGCTGCACCTGCGCCCGGGCGTGCAATGGCACGACGGCCGGCCGTTCGGTTCGGCCGACGTGGCCTGGTCGGTGCTGGAGGTCTGGAAGAAGTACAACGGCCGCGGCCGCTCCACCTTCGCCAACGTGGCGGCGGTGGACACGCCCGATGCGCTCACCGCCGTGCTGCGGCTGTCCCGGCCCGCGCCCTACCTGCTGGCGGCGCTGAGCTCGATCGAGTCGCAGGTGATCCCGCGCCACCTCTATGCCGACGCCGGCAACCCGCTGGCCAACCCGCGCAACGCCGCGCCGGTGGACACCGGGCCGTTCCGCTTCGCGCGGCGCCAGCGCGGCAGCTTCATCGAGCTGGAGCGCAACACCCGCTACTGGGACGCGCCGCGGCCGAAGCTCGACCGCATCGTCTTGCGCAGCGTGCCCGACGCCGCGGCCACCGGCGCGGCGCTGGAGACCGGCGAGGTGCACCTGGGCACCACCACGCTCGCCAACATCGCGCGCCTGAAGGCCAACCCGTCACTCGCGGTCACGGCGATCGACGAGGCCTATTCGGCCTCGCTCACCGCGCTGGAGTTCAACCTCGACCGCCCGGTGTTCCAGGACGTGCGGGTGCGCCGCGCGTTCGCCCATGCGATCGACCGGCAGTTCATCCTCCGCAGCATCTACTACGGCTTCGGCCGTGTGGCCGAGTCGCCGATCCCGCCGGCGCTCGCCGCCTTCGCCACCGACGACGTGCCGAAGTATCCGTACGACCCGAAGCGCGCCGAGGCGCTGCTCGACGAGGCGGGTTTGAAGCGCGGCCGCGACGGCCTGCGCCTGACCGTGCGCAACGACCCCACGCCCGGTGCCGAGAGCCTGCAGACCGCGCAGTACCTGCGCGCCGCGCTCGCGCGCATCGGCGTGCGGCTGGAGGTGCGCACGCAGGACTTCCCCGAGTTCATCCAACGCATCTACACGCGCCGCGACTGGGACACCGCCATCATCGGCGGCACCTCGGGCCCGGACCCGGCCATCGGCACCCAGCGCTGGTACTGGTCGAAGAACTTCCAGCCCGGCGTGGCCTTCTCCAACGGCACCCACTATGCCAACCCGGCGGTGGATGCCGCGCTCGAAGCCGCGCAGACCGAGCTCGACCCGGCGAAGCGCCGCGCGCACTACGTGCGCTTCCAGCAGCTCGCGCAGGCCGACCTGCCGCGCATCCCGCTGGTCGCCGGTGCGCGTGTCGTCGTGAGCCAGCGCCGCCTGCGCGACTTCCTCGATTCGGCCGAAGGGCTGTACGGCAACTTCGCCAACGCCTGGCTGGCCTGAACCCTTTTCCCCGGCATCCTCCATGAGCAATACCGACCTGCACGCCGCCACCTCCCCGTCCCATGAGCCTGCCGCGTACCGCGTGGACCCGCCGGCCATGCCGGCGCACCGCATCGCCGACGACGCCGAGGCGATCGACGTCGCCCGGCAGCTTGCGGCCGATTTCCGTACCGGTGCGCTGCTGCGCGACCGCGAGCGCCGCCTGCCCTGGGCCGAGCTCGACGCGCTGTCGCACAGCGGCCTGCTCGCGCTGCGCGTGCCACGCAGCCACGGCGGCGCGGGCGTGTCGTACACCACGGTCGGCCGCGTGGTCGCCACCGTGTCCGAGGCCGATCCGTCGCTCGGCCAGCTGTTCCTCAGCATCCTGCTGGCCAATGCCATCGTCGAGGCGGTCGGCACGCCCGCGCAGCAGGCCGAGCTGTTCGGCAAGGTACTGGCCGGCTGGCGCTGGGGCAACGGCCATGCCGAGGCCGGCGGGCCGCGCTCGGGCGTCACCACGACCACGCTGGTGCGGCGCGCCGACGGCAACTACGTGCTCGACGGCTGCAAGTTCTACGCGACCGGCGCGCTGTTCTCGCACTTGGTCTCGGTCGGCGCGGTGGACGAGGTCGGCCGCGCCGTCACTGCCGTGCTCGACCGCCACGCGCCGGGCCTCTCAATCGTGGACGACTGGGACGGCTTCGGTCAGCGCACCACGGCCAGCGGCACGCTGGTGGCCGAGGGCGTGGTGGTGGAGCCGGGCCGCGTGCTCGACAGCGAGCGCGCCCGCGCAATCTCGGGCAGCTTCGGCCTGCCGGACCTGGTGCACAGCGCCATCGACCTCGGCATCGCCCGCGCCGCCGCCGACGACGCCATCGCCTACACCCGCGGCCGCGCGCGCGGCCACGGCCGCGCCGGCGTGCAGCAGGCCGTGGACGACCCCTACGTGCGCCAGGAGGTCGGCAACCTCGTTGTGCGCGTGCATGCGGCCGAGGCGCTGCTGGAGCGCGGCACGCGGCTGTTCGACGCGGCCCAGGGCGGCGACGCGGCCGCGCGCGACGAGGCCACCGTCGCGCTCGCCGAGGCCAAGATCCTCACGACCGAGGCCGCGCTGCTCGCGAGCAACGTGATCTTCCAGCTCGGCGGCGCGAGCTCCACGCGCGCCCAGCACGGCCTGGACCGCCACTGGCGCAATGCCCGCACGCACACGGTGCACGATCCGGTGCACTGGAAGTACCCGCTGATCGGCGGCCACTACCTTGCCCGAGGCCGGCTCGCCTGACGGACCGCACCAACGGGAACCGCATATCGAAAGAAGCGTTTGCCGGGACGTGCTTTGGTTGAATGCGGAGGCGCCGAGCGCACCACCGGAGAAGCCACCATGTCCCTCCTGCACGCTTGGCGATGCGCGGCCGCCGCCATCGCCCTGATCGCCGCCCTGTCGGCCGCCGCCCAGGCGCCGCAGCCCGGCGGCACGCTGACCATTGCGGCCACCGAGCCCACGTCGCTGCTGTCGCTGACCGAGACCAACACCGACATCCGCACCATCAGCGCCAAGGTCACCGAGGGCCTGCTGCGCTACGACGCGCAGTT
>WNDY01000003.1 GCA_009914555.1 Xylophilus sp. | reverse complement strand
TCGCAACAGTGCCTGCTGCCTGAACTCCAGGCTGAACTCCTGCCCCTTTCTGCCTGCCTTGCTCTTGGTCATCGTCCACCTCCTATTGCGATAGTTAATCGCTTATAGGGGTGTCCGTGAAACGGGGGCAAGATCATTCAGGTTCGTGCCGGTCAGGCGGCGGACGGCTGCAGGTTCGGATTCTCGGGCGGCAGGTCGGCGATCGCCTTGAGGTCGCGTTCGGTCTTCCACTCGGCGACCGACTTGATGACCAGCGTCACCAGCGCCAGGATGGCCAGCAGCGAGGCCACCGAAAACGCGGCGACCGACTGGTATTCGTTGTAGAGGATCTCGACCTGCAGCGGGATGGTGTTGGTCTGGCCGCGGATGTGGCCCGAGACGACCGACACCGCGCCGAATTCGCCCATGGCCCGCGCATTGCACAGGATCACGCCATAGAGCAGGCCCCACTTGATGTTGGGCAGCGTCACGTGCCGGAAGGTCTGCCAGCCGGTGGCACCGAGCACGATCGCGGCCTGCTCCTCGTCGCTGCCCTGCGCCTGCATCAGCGGGATCAGCTCGCGCGCGATGAATGGGAAGGTCACGAACACCGTGGCCAGCACGATACCGGGAATGGCGAAGACGATGCGCACGTCATGGTCGATCAGCCAGGGGCCGATCCAGCCATGCGCGCCGAACAGCAGCACGTACATCAGGCCGGCCACCACCGGCGACACCGAGAACGGCAGGTCCACCAGCGTCGTCAGGAAGGCCTTGCCGCGGAACTCGTACTTGGCGATGGCCCACGCCGCCGCCACGCCGAACACCAGGTTGAGCGGCACGCTGATCGCGGCCGTGATCAGCGTGAGCCGGATGGCGCTCCAGGTGTCGGGCTCGGCGAGCGCAGCCTGGAAGGCGCCGAACCCCTTGCGCAGCGCCTCGGTGAACACGGCCGCCAGCGGCAGCACGAGGAACAGCAGCAGGAAGGCCAGCGCCAGCGCGATCAGCACCCAACGGACCCAGGCCGCCTCGGTGGTGCCCGCCTTGGCGCGGCGGATGGTACGGGTGTCTGCGCCGCTCATTTGAAACCCTTCATGCTTTGCATTGCGATGCGAGCCCACTGCGCAACGGCCGGGCGGGGGCTCATGCGTTGGCTCCGGAGGTGCGCTTGCGCTGCCAGGCCTGCAGGCCGTTGATGACCAGCAGCAGCACGAACGAGATGACGAGCATGACCACGGCCACGGCGGTGGCGCCGGCGTAGTCGTACTGCTCGAGCTTGCCGATGATGATCAGCGGCGTGATCTCCGAGATCATCGGCATGTTGCCGGCGATGAAGATCACCGAGCCGTATTCACCGATGGCGCGGGCGAAGGCCAGCGCGAAGCCGGTCAGCAGTGCCGGCGTGATCGCGGGCAGGATCACCTTGAAGAAAATCTGCAGCCGGGTCGCGCCCAGGCTGGTCGCGGCCTCTTCGAGTTCCTTCTCGGAATCCTCCAGCACCGGCTGCACCGTGCGCACGACGAACGGCAGGCCGATGAAGATCAGCGCGATCACCACGCCCGCTGGCGTGAAGGCGAGCTTGATGCCCAGCGGCTCCAGGTACTGGCCGACCCAGCCGTTGCCCGCGAGCAGCGCGGTCAGCGAGATGCCGGCCACGGCAGTGGGCAGCGCGAACGGCAGGTCCACCAATGCATCGATGATCTTCTTGCCGGGGAAACGGTAACGCACCAATACCCAGGCGATCAGCAGTCCGAACACCGCGTTGACCACGGCCGCCAGGAAGGACGCGCCGAAGGTGAGGCGGTAGGACGCGAGGACGCGGGCTCCGGTCACCGCCGCCCAGAACTGCTCCCAGGTAAGCGAGAACGTCTTGACGAACAGCGCCACAAAGGGCAGCAGCACGATCAGGCTAAGGTAGAAGATCGTGTAGCCGAGCGTGAGATTGAAGCCGGGCAGCACGCGCCGCGGCTTGCGCCGAGGCGAAGGCAGCCCGGCCGCCGCGCCCGGCGCGGCGGAAACAGCGGAGCTCATGGTAGGTTACTTCCCTGACGTGTAGATCTTGTCGAACTGGCCGCCGTCGTTGAAGTGCACCTTCTGCGCTTCGGCCAGGCTGCCGAACAGTTCCTGCACCGAGAACAGCGGGATCGGCTTGAACTGGGCGGCATGCTTCTTCAGGACGGCCTGCGAGCGCGGACGCAGCGCGTGCCTGGCGGCGATCTCCTGGCCTTCCTCGGAATACAGGTAGTCAAGGTAGGCCTTGGCCAGTTCGCCCGTGCCCTTCTTGGCCACGGTGCGCTCCACCACGGCGACCGGATTCTCGGCCTGGATGCTGATCGACGGGTAGACCGCATCGACCTTGCCGGCGCCGAACTCGCGGTCGATCGAGATCACTTCGGACTCGAAGGTGATCAGCACGTCGCCGATGTTGCGCTGTAGGAAGATGGTGGTCGCATCGCGGCCGCCCTTGCCGAGCACCGGCACGTTCTTGAACAGCTTGCCGACGAACTCGGCCGCCTGCGCATCCGTGCCGCCCTTCTTCTTGACGTAGCCCCAGGCAGCCAGATAGGCATAGCGGCCGTTGCCGCCGGTCTTGGGGTTGACGACCACGACCTGCACGCCCGGCTTGATCAGGTCGTCCCAGTCCTTGATGTTCTTCGGGTTGCCGTTGCGCACCAGGAAAATCGAGGTGGACAGCGTGGGAGACGCGTTGTCGGGGAAGCGCTTGCTCCAGTCCTTGGCAACCACGCCGGCGTTGGCGAGGAAGTCGATGTCCGTCGTCGTGTTGAAGGTCACCACGTCGGCGTCGAGGCCGTCGGCCACGGCACGCGCCTGCGCGCTGGAGCCGCCATGCGACTGGTCGACCTTGACATCCTTGCCGGTGGTCTTCTTGTAATGGGCGATGAAAGCCGCGTTGTAGTCCTTGTAGAACTCGCGGGCCACGTCGTACGAGGCGTTGAGCAGCGAAGACTGCGCGGAGGCCGCGCCAGCGGCAACGAGGGAAACCAGGGCTACGAGTGTCTTGAACTTGTTTTTCATGATGGATCGTCCGCCATCTCTGCGGCGGCAGGTTGGGATGCGCTGGCCAAAGGCGACGTGAGCGGATCGCCGATCAGCGATTGCAGCAGCGCCAGGCCGAGCGGCCATTCGCCGTGGCCGGATTCGATGTTGATGTGTCCCGCCTCCTGCAGGCGCACGAACTCGCTGCCCCAGGCCCGCGCATAGGCACCGGCCAGCCTGATCGGGCAGAACGGGTCGTTGCTGCTGGCCACCAGCACGCTGCGGTACGGCAGCCGGGCATAGGGCACGGGAGCGAAGTCGTTGAGGACGGCGCGGCGCTCCGGGTCTGCGGGCGCGACCAGCAGTGCACCGCTCACGCGGGCCACGGCTTCGGGCGGTAGGTGTACCGTCGCGATGCAGCCGAGGCTGTGGGCCGCGACCACGACCGGCTGGTCGAACGACAGGATCAGCTTGCCGAGCGCAGCCACCCAGGCCGGGCGCGTCGGCGTGATCCAGTCGTCCTGCTCGACGCGGTGGGCGTTGGGCAGCCGTTGCGCCCACAGGCTCTGCCAGTGCCCCGGCCCGGAATCGCGCCAGCCCGGAACAATGATGATGGGAACAGCCTGCTGCGGCATCTGACGGCGGCGCGCCTTCGGGAAAGGAGGTTTTTACTTGTTCGGCTGCGGCGTCAGGCGCAGGTAGGGCTTGACGGCCTTGTAGCCTTTGGGGAAGCGCTGGGCGATCTCGGCCGGATCCTGCAGGCTCGGCAGAATGACGACGTCGTCGCCGTCCTTCCAGTCGGCCGGCGTAGCGACCTTGTGGTTGTCGGTGAGCTGGAGCGAATCGATCACGCGCACGATTTCGTCGAAGTTGCGGCCGGTGCTCGCCGGATAGGTCAGCGTGGCACGGATCTTCTTGCTGGGGTCGATCCAGTAGACGCTGCGCACCGTGGCCGTGGTCGACGCATTGGGATGGATCAGGTCGTACAGGGCGGCGATCTTCCGGTCCGGGTCGGCCAGGATCGGGAAGTCGACCGTCGTGGACTGCGTCTCGTTGATGTCATCGATCCACTGCTTGTGCTTGTCGGCCGGATCGACGCTGATCGCGATCGGCTTGACGCCGCGCTTGGCAAATTCGGACGACAGTGCCGCAGTGCGGCCAAGTTCAGTGGTGCAGACCGGCGTGAAGTCGGCCGGATGGGAGAACAGAATCACCCAGGAATCTCCGGCCCACTCGTAGAAATGGATCGGCCCCTGGCTGGAATCCTGCGTGAAATCGGGGGCGGTGTCGCCGATTCTCAAAGTGGTCATGGTTACTCCTGTGAACAAGGAAGGATGGAACGATCGATCCGGCATTGTCCGAACCGGCCCTTAAAACACGAACAAATATATTATTCTTTGAATATTTTGGTTTCCGAATAAGCCAACGGTGGACCCAATGCAAAAAGCCGCATCCCTGTGAGGGACGCGGCTTTTTGCGGTCAAAAAAATGGTCGGCGTGGCGGGATTCGAACTCGCGACCCCTTGCACCCCATGCAAGTGCGCTACCAGGCTGCGCTACACGCCGACAGGCTTTAAATTATACAACGTAAAGATCAGACCTCGGACGCAAGCAGCGCCCGGATTTCAGCCAGCTCGCCGCGCAGCCAGGCCAGTGCGTCGCGTTCGACCGGCAGGACGACAGCGGCCGGCGTACTGGCGGCCGGGAACGCCGCCCCATCCGGCGCACCAGCCAAAGCGACAGGCAGCGATAGCTCTGCGCCTTCGGCATCCTCTGTTTCCAACAGCCTGTTGCGGGCGCCGCTGATCGTGAAACCCTGGTCGTACAGCAGATCGCGGATCCGGCGGATCATCAGCACCTCATGGTGCTGGTAGTACCGTCGGTTGCCGCGCCGCTTGACCGGGCGCAGTTGGGTGAACTCCTGCTCCCAGTAGCGCAGCACGTGCGGCTTCACGCCGCAGAGTTCACCGACCTCTCCGATGGTGAAGTACCGCTTGGCGGGGATGGACGGAAGCGGTGTTCCCATGTATCGATACTGCAAGGCAGGCAGGGGCGAAAAGCGTAACGGCTCCCGACGGTTCTGCCAAGCTCTCGGCAGTACCTCGCCGGTTCTCAGGCGTCAGGCGGCTCGCCCTGGATCTGCTCCTTGAGCTTGCTGCTCGCATGGAAGGTGACGACGCGCCGGGCCCGGATCGGGATCAACTCGCCGGTCCGCGGGTTGCGGCCCGGCCGCGGCGCCTTGGTGCGGATCTGAAAATTGCCGAAGCCCGAAATCTTGACGTCGTGCCCCTCGATCAGGCGCCCCGCGATCAGGTCGAAGAAGGCATCGACCATGTCCTTGGACTCGCGCTTGTTCAGGCCGATGTGCTCGAACAGCAGTTCGGCCAGCTGCGCCTTGGTCAGCGCCGGCGTCTCCAGGCTTTCGACCGCCAGTTCCATCAACGGCGACTCATCCACCATCATCGCCTCCGTCACGCGCGCAGCCGCGCACGCGTCTTGCCGACCACGGCCTGCAGCACGCCCTGCACGGCGGCCTCGATCTGCTCGTCGGTCAGCGATCCGTCGTCGGCCGCCAGCGTCAGGCGCAGCGCCAGGCTCTTCTCACCCGGCTGCACAGCGGCCGCGGCAGAGGCAGCTCCGTCCGCCTTCGGCCGATAGACGTCGAACAGCGTGATGTTGCGCAGCAGATTGCCGTGCGCCGCCGCGTGCGCAGCCTGCGCGACCTCGGCAAAGCCCACCTGCTCGCGCACGACCAGCGCCAGGTCGCGCTCGACCGGCTGGAACTTCGACACCGGCACAGCCACTGGTACCGTGCGCTCCAGCACGCCGTCGAGGTCCAGCTCGAACAGCACCGGCGCCAGCGGCAGGTCGTAGGCCTGGCGCCAGCGCGGATGCAGCTCGCCAACGAAGCCGATCGCCTTGCCATGGACCACCACGCGCGCGCTACGGCCCGGGTGCAGCGCCGGATGCTCCGCAGGCTCGGCCGTGACCTCGTCCGGCGCCAGCAGCGCCTCGACGTCGCCCTTGAGGTCGAAGAAATCGACCGGCCGCTCCTTGCTGCCCCATTGCAGGACATCGTTGGAACCATAGGCGATGCCCGCGACACGCGAAGGCTGCTCGAAGCCGGCGACCGTCGTATCGGAATCCACCACGCCCGGGTTGCGCAGGAACACACGGCCGATTTCGAACATGCGCAGGCGCACGGCCCTGCGGTCAAGGTTGAATTTCAGCACCTGCAGCAGTGAGCCGATCAGCGACGAGCGCATGACGCTCAGCTGGCTGGCGATGGGGTTGAGCAGACGGATCGGATCGGCATTGCCAGCCAGTTCGCGCTCCCAGCGCTCTTCCACAAAGCTGAAATAGATCGTTTCCTGGTAGCCCAGGCTGGCCAGCGCGCGCCGCACTGCATGGTTGCTGCGCTGCGACTCGCGGCGCAGCTTGGGCGTGATCGGGGCCAGCGGCGGCGTGGCCGGTAGCGCTTCGTAGCCGATGATGCGCGCGATCTCCTCGATGAGGTCTTCCTCGATCGTCAAATCGAAACGGTACGGCGGCGGCGTCACGGTCACGACATCGCCTTCGCTCGTCGTCGGCAGGCCGAGCCGCACGAGTACCTCGACCACTTGGTCGACGGCCAGCGGCATGCCGATGACCTTGGCCGCGCGCGAGACGCGCACCGTGACCGGCTTGGGCTCGGGCACGCTGGCCTGGACATCGTCCACCGGGCCCGGTTCGCCGCCGCAGATTTCGATGAGCAGGCGGGTGATGTATTCTAGATGCTCCACCGTCAGGCTCGGGTCGACGCCGCGTTCGAAGCGATGTCCGGCATCGGTGGAGAAGTTGTAGCGGCGCGAGCGGCCGGCCACGGCCTTGGGCCACCAGAAGGCGGCCTCGACATAGACGTTGCGCGTGTCGTCTCCCACAGCGGTGGAGTCGCCGCCCATGATGCCGGCCAGCGACTCGACCTGCTGGTCATCGGCAATGACGCCGACTTTCTCGTCCAGCTCGACCGTGTTGCCATTGAGCAGCTTGAGCGATTCGCCCGATCGGGCCCAGCGCACCTGCAGGCCACCATGGATCTTGTCGAGGTCGAAGATATGGGTCGGACGGCCATACTCGAACATCACATAGTTCGAGATGTCCACCAGGGCCGACACGCTGCGCTGCCCGCAACGCGCCAGCCGCTCGACCATCCAGACCGGCGTCTTTGCCCGCGGATTCACGTTGCGCACGACGCGGCCGGAGAAGCGCGCGCACAGGTCGGGCGCCGACAGAGCCACACCCACGCGCTGGTCGTGGACCGGCGACACCGCAGGGAAGGAGGGCTGCTTGAGCGGAGCGCCGGTCAGCGCCGAGACTTCGCGCGCCACGCCGTACACGCTGAGCGCATGCGCTAGGTTGGGCGTGAGCTTGAGGGTGAAGAGCGTGTCGTCCAGGCGCAAATGCTCGCGGATGTCCTGGCCCGGCGGCGCCGCGGCATCGAGTTCGAGCAGGCCGGAATGGTCGCTCGATAGGCCCAGTTTGCTCGCGGAGCACAGCATGCCGACGCTTTCCACGCCGCGCAGCGTGCCCAGCTTGATGGCGAATGGCTTGCCGCCGGCTTCCGCCGGCGGCAGTTCGGCGCCGACCAGGGCGCATGGCACCTTGATGCCCACGCGCGCATTGGGCGCGCCGCAAACGATGTTGAGCAGCGCTTCGCCGCCGACATCGACTTGGCAGACCCGCAGGCGGTCGGCATTCGGATGCTGCACGATCTCCCGGATCTCGCCGACCACGACGCGGCTGAACGGCGGCGCGACCGGCCGCAGTTCTTCCACCTCCAGACCGGCCATGGTGAGCACGTCGGCCAGTTCGTTCGTCGTGAGAGAGGGGTTACAGAACGCGCGCAACCAGGATTCAGGGAATTGCATGACTCAGAGATCTTCGAAAGGAACGACGACCAGCAACCTGCGGGTCACTGGAACTGCGAAAGGAAGCGGATGTCGCCGTCGAAGAACAGCCGCAGGTCGTTCACGCCGTAGCGCAGCATGGTCAGGCGGTCCGGCCCCATGCCGAAGGCGAAGCCGATGTACTTCTCCGGGTCGAGCCCCATGTTGCGCACCACGTTCGGATGCACTTGGCCCGAACCAGCCACTTCGAGCCACCGGCCGGCGAGCGGGCCGCGCTGGAACTGGATGTCGATCTCGGCGCTGGGCTCGGTGAAGGGGAAGAAGCTCGGCCGGAACCGCAGCACCAAGTCATCGCTTTCGAAGAAGGTGCGACAGAACGCGGTGAAGATGAATTTCAGGTCCTTGAAGCTGACGCTCTCGCCGATCCACAGGCCCTCGCACTGGTGGAACATCGGCGAATGGGTCGCATCGCTGTCGACCCGATAGGTACGTCCCGGCGCGATCACGCGGATCTCGGGAATGGGCTGGCCGGCATCGAGCGCGGTGCGGTACTTCTTGACCTGCTGCACCGCGTGCCGGATCTGCATCGGGCTGGTGTGAGTGCGCAGCAGGTTGGGCGTGGCACCGGCAGGCGACTCCACGTAGAAGGTGTCGTGCATCGACCGCGCCGGATGGTCTTGCGGCGTGTTGAGGGCGGTAAAGTTGAACCAGTCGGATTCGATCTCGGGACCGTCGGCCACCTCGAATCCCATGGAGCCAAAGATCAACTCGATGCGCTCCAGCGTCAGCGACACGGGGTGCAGACCGCCCTGGCCGCGGCGCCGGCCCGGCAGGGTCACGTCGAGCGCCTCGGCCTGCAGCTGCTGTTGCAGTTCGGCCTCAGCCAACGTCTGGCGGCGCGCCGTCAGCGCGGCTTCGATCACCTGTTTGGCCGCGTTGATCGCCGCACCGCGCGACTTCTTCTCCTCGACGCTCAGCGCAGCCAGGCCCTTCATCCATTCGGTGATGCGCCCCGATTTGCCGAGGAACTGCGCCTTGGCATTCTCAAGATCGGCCGGCGTGGCCGCCTGGGCAAAACTCTGCTGGGCCTCGGTGACCAGCGCATCCAACTCGTTCATAGCTTCTCTTGTTCCAAAGACAAGGGGCTAGCGCCTTTACAAGCCCTAGCCCCTGTTTGCTCTGCAGCTGTGCCGCCGCGCCCAGTTCCATCCATATCGAACGAGTACTTTGTCGGCGTCGCTTGCCGTACGTTCGTACTGTCTGCGCTTCGCCTTCGCGTTCACGCCCGATCTAAAAATGGAACGAGTGCGGCGGCACTGCGGAAAATCAAGCAGCCAGTTTGGCCTTGACCTGCTCCACGATGCTGCCGAAGGCGGCCTTGTCGTGTACGGCGATATCCGCCAGCACCTTGCGGTCGATTTCTATCGAGGCCTTCTTGAGGCCGTTGGCGAACTGGCTGTACGTCAGGCCCAGTTCACGCGCTGCGGCGTTGATACGTGCGATCCACAGACGGCGGAATACACGCTTCTTGGCACGGCGGTCGCGGTATGCGTATTGGCCGGCCTTCAGCACCGCCTGCTTGGCGATGCGGAAGACATTGCCGCGGCGACCGCGGAAACCCTTGGCGAGTGCCAGGACCTTCTTGTGACGAGCGCGTGCAGTTACACCACGTTTGACGCGAGGCATGGAAGTACTCCTTGTTGTCCGTTGATCAAAGGCCGGCGAACGGCAGCATCTGCGCGATGTGACCCAGGTTGGTCTCGTGCACGCTGACGGCGCCGCGCAGGTGGCGTTTGTTCTGGGTGGTCTTTTTGGTCAGGATGTGGCGCTTGAAAGCTTGGCCACGCTTGACCGTACCACCCGGACGGACGCGAAAACGCTTCTTCGCGCTACTCTTGGTCTTCATCTTGGGCATTTAATGCTCCTTCGTTTGTGCTCGTGAGGCGCCGTGAACCTTCCACGGACTTGTTGGCCCCGAGCCACTTTTCGTGGCGGTGGCAATCCACCGCCGGCACCGACAAGCAAGCCTGCCGATACATCGCCCGGCTGACGCCGGGCAAATCCCTGTCTCTCTGGCTTCCTGGTCAGGCAGCCGTTTCAGCAGCCGTCTTCGCAGCAGGCTTGCGGCGGCCAGGGGCGATCATCATGATCATCTGGCGGCCTTCAAGCTTCGGGAACTGCTCGACGGTGATCGTGTCACCCAGGTCGTCCCGAATGCGCTGCAGCAAGGCGAGACCGAGTTCCTGATGGGTGATTTCCCGACCGCGGAAGCGCAGCGTGATCTTGCACTTGTCTCCGTCCTCAAGGAACCGGCGGATGTTGCGCAGCTTGATGTTGTAATCGCCGTCATCGGTACCGGGGCGGAACTTGACTTCCTTGACCTCGATGACCTTCTGCTTCGACTTGGCCTCGGCAGCCTTCTTCTGTTCCTGGTATTTGAACTTGCCGTAGTCCATCAACCGGCACACAGGCGGATTGGCAGTCGCGGCAATCTCAACCAGATCGACATCCAGTTCACCAGCCATCCGCAAGGCTTCAGCCAAGCTGACGATTCCCAACGGTTCGTTCTCAGGGCCCGAAAGACGAACTTCGGGCGCCATGATTTCACGATTCAGGCGGTGCTTGCGCTCTTCCCGCTGACGGCGGTCACGAAAATCAGTAGCGATGGTGCGAATCCTTGATCAGTAATGCTACAAAAAAGGTAGCGCTTGCCGGAAGCTGCATGCGGCTCGGGGCGCTACCGTAGAACGGATTACGCCTTGGAGGCGATGTCTCCGGCGATCGTTTGGGCGAATGCATCGAGGGACATCACGCCGAGGTCCTTGTTGCCTCGGGCACGCACCGCGACGGCGCCAGCCTCCTTCTCCTTGTCACCCACGACCAGGATATATGGAAGCTTTTGCAACGAGTGCTTGCGTATTTTATACGTAATCTTCTCGTTCGCCAGATCGATCTCGACCCTAAGCCCTTGATTTTGCAGCCTTTTGGCAACATCCCTTGCGTAGTCGGCCTGGGAACCGGTAATGTTGAGCACCGAGACCTGCACCGGGGCGAGCCATGTCGGCAGCGCCCCGGCGTGCTGTTCAATCAGGATGCCGATGAATCGCTCCAGACTGCCGACGATCGCGCGGTGCAGCATGATCGGGCGGTGGCGTGCGCCATCTTCCCCCACGAAGTCGGCATCCAGGCGCTCGGGCAGGTTCGGGTCGACCTGGATCGTACCGCATTGCCACTGGCGCCCGATGGCGTCGCGCAGCGTGTATTCGATCTTCGGACCGTAGAAGGCTCCTTCCCCCGGCAGGTATTCGAAATCGACGCCCGAAGCGCGCAGGCCGTCGGCCAGTGCCTGCTCGGCCCGGTCCCAACTTTCGTCGGAGCCGATGCGCTTTTCGGGTCGCGTCGACAGCTTGTAGAGGATCTTGGTGAAGCCGAAGTCTTGGTAGACCTTTTGCAGCAGCGTGGTGAAAACCGTCACCTCTGCCTGGATCATGTCCTCGGTGCAGAAGATGTGTCCGTCGTCCTGCGTGAAGGCGCGCACGCGCATGATGCCGTGCAGGCCGCCACTCGGCTCGTTGCGGTGGCACTGGCCAAACTCGCCGTAGCGCAACGGCAGGTCGCGGTAGCTCTTGATGCCCTGCTTGAAGATCAGGATGTGGCCCGGGCAGTTCATCGGCTTGAGCGCGTATTCGCGCTTTTCCGACTCTGTCGTGAACATGTTCTCGCGGTACTTGTCCCAGTGGCCGGTCTTCTCCCACAGGCTCTTGTCGAGGATCTGCGGACCCTTGACCTCCAGGTAGCCGTTGTCGCGGTAGATCTGGCGCATGTACTGCTCCACCGTCTGCCACACCGACCAGCCCTTGGGATGCCAGAACACCGTGCCCGGCGAATGCTCGTCGATGTGAAACAGGTCGAGTTCGCGGCCGAGCTTGCGGTGGTCGCGCTTCTCGGCCTCCTCGATGCGCTGGATGTAGGCGTCGAGATCCTTTTTGTCGGCCCAGGCCGTGCCGTAGATGCGCTGGAGCTGCTCGTTCCTGGCATCGCCGCGCCAGTAGGCGCCCGACACCCGCGTCAGCTTGAAAGCCTTGAGAAAGCGCGTGTTGGGCACGTGCGGGCCGCGGCACATGTCCACATACTCCTGGTGATAGTACAAGCCCATTGCCGTCTCATCGGGCATGTCGTCGATGAGGCGCAGCTTGTAATCCTCTCCCCGTTCCTGGAACACGCGGATCACGTCCGCGCGCGGCGTGACCTTCTTGACCACGTCGTAGTCCTGCGCGATCAGCTCGCGCATGCGCTGTTCGATCGCAGCGATGTCTTCGGGCGTGAACGGGCGTTCGTAGGCGATGTCGTAGTAGAAGCCCTCATCGATCACCGGTCCGATGACCATGCGCGCCGTGGGGTACAGCTGCTTGACCGCATGGCCGACCAGGTGGGCGCAGGAGTGGCGAATGATCTCCACCCCCTCCGAATTCTTCGGCGTGACGATCTGCACGCGGGCGTCGTGGTCGACCACGTCGCTGGCATCGACCAGCTTGCCGTCGACCTTGCCGGCCACAGTGACCTTGGCCAGGCCGGCGCCGATGGACTGGGCGATGGCGGCAACGCTCAACGGGGCCGGGTACTCGCGGCGCGAACCGTCAGGAAGAGTGATGTGGATCATGGAATGGAAGGTGCTGCAAGAAGAGAACAGAACAGAGGCGCCAACAAAAAAGCGCGGACAAGTCCGCGCTTCGTGGCAAGAGGATAGCGAGTTGCTATGTGCGCGAACGACGGCTCCTTACAGGCCGGTGGACGTCTCGGACGTAGTTCGCGGTGTCATAACCAGGATGCCTTTCTCGCTCTTGCAGGTGGATGTAGCAACGCATTTTATCAGTTCACGCCTTCGCCGCCCGCACACCTGAGCACCCGACACAAAAGACCATCCCGAAGGATGGCCGTCAACTTCCCATACAAGGCGCCTTTTGAGCGCCCTGAGTCACAAAAAATCCATCAGTGGAACTGCTCCTCCTCGGTCGAGCCTGTCAAGGCCTTCACCGACGACGAGCCGCCCTGGATCACCGTGGTCACGTCGTCGAAGTAGCCCGCGCCCACTTCCTGCTGATGCGACACGAAGGTGTATCCCTTCTCGCGTGCAGCGAATTCCGGCTCCTGCACCTGCTCCACGTAGTGCTTCATGCCTTCGCCGCGAGCATACGCATGGGCGAACTGGAAAGTGTTGTACCAGTTGAGGTGGATGCCGGCCAGGGTGATGAACTGGTACTTGTAGCCCAGTTCCGAGAGTTCCTCCTGGAATTGGGCGATGGTCTTGTCGTCGAGGTTTTTCTTCCAGTTGAACGAAGGCGAGCAGTTGTACGACAGCAGTTTGCCCGGCGACGAAGCATGCACGGCCTGGGCGAATTCGCGGGCGAAGCCCAGGTCGGGCGTGCCGGTTTCGCACCACACCAGGTCGGCATAGGGCGCGTAGGCCACGCCGCGGCTGATGGCCTGCTCCGGGCCATTCTTCACGCGGTAGAAGCCTTCCTGCGTGCGCTCGCCGGTGAGAAAGGGGCGGTCGTTAGCATCGTGGTCCGAGGTCAGCAGGTTGGCCGCTTCGGCGTCGGTGCGGGCCAGCACGATCGTCGGGGTGCCGAGCACGTCGGCGGCGAAGCGCGCGGCCGTCAGCTTCTCGATGGCTTCCTGCGTGGGCACCAGCACCTTGCCACCCATGTGGCCGCACTTCTTCACAGCGGCCAACTGGTCTTCGAAGTGCACGCCAGCGGCACCGGCGGTGATGAGGTTCTTGGTCAGCTCGAAAGCGTTGAGCACGCCGCCGAAGCCGGCTTCGCCGTCTGCCACGATCGGCAGGAAGTAGTCGATGTAACCTTCTTCGCCCGGGTGGATGCCGCGCGACCATTGGATCTCGTCGGCACGCTTGAAGGTGTTGTTGATGCGGCGCACCATGGTCGGCACCGAGTCGTAGGCATAGAGCGACTGGTCGGGATACATGGTCTCGGACGTATTGCCGTCTGCGGCAACCTGCCAGCCCGACAGGTACACGGCTTCGAGCCCGGCCTTGGCCTGCTGGTAGGCCTGGCCCGCGGTGATGGCACCGAAAGCGTTCACATAGCCCTTGCGTGCACCGCCGTTGAGCTTCTTCCACAGGTTCTCTGCACCGCGCTTGGCCAGCGTGTATTCCGCTTGCAGGCTGCCGCGCAGGCGCACGACATCGGCAGCGCTGTAGTTGCGCTTGACGCCCTTCCAGCGGGAATCTTCGACCCATTCGCGTTGCAGGGCTGCGATCTGTTGATCACGGGTCAGGGGCTTGGTCGTATCGGTCATGTGCATTCCATGAGGTTGAAAGTTGCAGCCGGCGGCGCTGAAAAGCAGCGCCTCCATGACCAAAAATTTAAGTCTTATAGAAGACCATATTTAGCTCTTGTGTCTTATAAAAGAGATAAATTATTCTTTTTAAAATCAATCACTTATTCATATAATTTCGCAATGCGAATTAAAATCTTCCATGCCAGAAAATTTCCAAGATCGAGATGTCCTAGTCTTTTCTTCATACGAAAAGCGTTTTGCGCGATACAAAATACACGCCGCGGCGCAGGTGTGCCATCTTCGATAGACATCCAATCTTGAGTTCTTCTCCTTCCCGCGTCGCTGCTTACGGATGCCTCGCACTCAGTATGGCGCTCGTCGGCTGCTACGTGGCCCTGTCCAAGCCACTGGCCAACGCTCTACCCGTCTTTCTGCTTGGCTGGATGCGCTTCGGTATTGCAGCCGTAGCGATGGCCGGCTGGGCGCGCAAGCCGGTCGAGGAGTCGCCCATGCCGCGCCGCATCCGCTGGCTGCTGTTCGTGGAGTCGCTGTTCGGCAACTTCCTGTTTTCCATCTGCATGCTGTATGGCGTGAAACTGGCAGGAGCGGTTGCTGCGGGCGTGGTCATGTCGGCCATCCCTGCGGCCGTGGCCTTGCTGAGTTGGGCCATGCTGCGGGAGCGGGTGACGCTGCGCACTTGGTTGTCCGCGGGCTGCGCTGTGACGGGAATCGGCCTGCTTTCCGTGGTGCAGCAGCCGGCCAGCGCGGAGGCGGCCGCGGCCTCCGGCCAGTTTCACGCATGGCTGGGCAATCTTCTTATCGTTGCCGCCGTGTTGTGCGAGGCCGCCTATGCAGTCATCGGCAAGCAACTCGCCGGGGCGCTGGCTCCGCGGCGGATTTCGGCCCTGATCAATCTATGGGGCTTCGTGCTCATGACGCCGCTGGGGTTGTACACGGCGATCGGCTTCGACTTTTCCGCTGTGCCGCCGTCCATCTGGCCGCTGCTGCTCTTCTATGCGCTGGCGGCCAGCATCTGGACGGTGTGGCTCTGGATGACCGGCCTGCGCAGCGTGCCGGCGTCGCAGAGCGGCATCTTCACGGTGCTGCTGCCGATTTCCGCCACCTTGGTCGGTGTGCTGGTACTCGGCGAATCGCTGTCGCGGCTGCAACTGCTGGCATTTGCCATCGCGCTGGCCAGCATTCCGCTGGCCACTGTGCCGATGCGCCGCCGCGCGCCATAGCCTGCGCCGGGCGTGTGTACGATGTTGCCGATGAGCGTCGAAGAGCGAAGTGCGGCGCCGATTGGGGCCAATTCGCTTGGAAAGCCGTTTTTTCTCCAGTAGCATCCCTCTGCGCCAGTGGATGCCCATCCTCTGCTGGTGAACTCTCCACTTTCAGAAGGAAAACGATCATGGCAACTGCAAAGAAAGCTGCTGCCGGCAAGACTGCCGCAGCAGACAAGGCACCGGCGAAGAAACGCACGCCCCATGCCGCCTTCCTCAAGCCTCTGACGCCCAGTCCCGCGCTGGCCGCTGTTGTCGGCTCTACGCCGCTGCCGCGCACCGAGATCGTCAGCAAGCTGTGGACGTACATCAAGGAGCACGACCTCCAGGACAAGGCCAACCGCCGCCTCGTCAATGCCGACGCCAAGCTCAAGGAGGTCTTCGGCAAGGCCCAGGCCACGATGTTCGAGCTGCCTGGCCTGATCGGCAAGCACGTCAGCTGAGACGGCACCCGATCCCGGGTCTGCGAAAGACCCAGGCGGCAGCCGGCCGGGAGGCCGGCTTTTTTCATGGCGAAAACGGTGCCGGCCTTTTTGACGGGAGGGGAACCGAAATATCTTACAAATACGAAAAATTCGTATTTATAATGCTGCATCCCAGCCGCCTGTCCTGTCCGTCGTTTGTCATGATTGTCTGCCTCTGCCACCGGGTCTCCGACCGTGAGATCGCACGCCATGCACGTGCAGGAATGAGCTTCGACGAGATCCAATTCGAGTTGGGGGTGGCAACCCAGTGCGGCCAGTGTGAAACCTGCGCCCGTGACGTCGTTGCGCAGTGCAGCGCGCTGCGTCCGACGGCGGCCGTGAACTGCGGCACGCCTGTCCAAGCCATCCAGTTGGCCCCTGCCATCGCCGAGAGCCGCGCATGGAATACGCCGCTGCACTCGCTGGCAGCCTGATCCTGGTGCTCGGCTTGGCCCTCTGGGCGCTGCGCAGGTAAGCCTGCGCGCCGCTGTTGCCTTGCGCATTGACGGGTGCGTGTGAACCTGTCGCTTTCGATATTGCCGTGTCCCAACGCTTCGCGTCTCCCCCTGGCATCAGCCGCAATGCCATCATCACCGGTGGCGTGGTGGTTTGCCACGTCGCCATTCTCTGGGCGATGCAGGCCGGCCTGCTGCGCCGCGCCGTCGAGGTGGTCGTTCCGGCCAGCGTGTTGAGCGAGTTCATTGAACCTCCCCAGCCCAAGGTCGCCCCAACGCCTCCGCCCGCGCCGGCACCGCCCACACCGCCCAAGCGCCAGGTGATCAAGGCCCCGCCGCCAGCCCCGCGTCCGCTGGCGATCGCCGATCCGACGCCGGCGCCCAACGCGCCGGTCGGTGCCATCGAGCCGCAGCCGCCCGCACCGCCGATCGCCGCTCCGGTCGCGCCGCCGTCCCCGCCTGCGCCGCCGCCCGCACCTCCGGCCCCGCCTGCCCCCCCCGCGGTGCAGTTGCCGTCGAGCGACGCCGACTACCTGAAGAATCCGCTACCGCCTTACCCGGCGATCAGCAAACGACTGGGCGAGCAGGGCGTCGTTCTGCTGCGCGTGCAGATCAGTACCGAAGGCCTGCCGCTCAAGGTCGAGGTCAAACAGTCCAGCGGCTTCGAGCGGCTCGATCAAGCCGCCGCCAACGCCGTGCAGAAGTGGCGATTCGTTCCGGGCAAGCGCAATGGCGTGGTCGAGACGATGTCATACAACCTGCCGATCCGATTCAACCTCGAATAACCACACCTTTTCCGGAGTTTAGAAACCATGGATTCTCAATTCGGCCTCTCGCACGTCTGGACGCAGGGCGACTTCGTCACCAAGGCTGTCGCGGTACTGCTGCTCGGCATGTCGCTCGCGTCCTGGATCGTGATCATCGTCAAGGCGCTGGACATCGTGAAGTTCAAGAAGTTCGCGCGCCATTCCGACAACTTCTGGCACAGCGAAGACTTCGCCACCGGCCTGGGCAAGCTCGGCAAGGATCCGGCGAATCCCTTCCTGGCGCTGGCCCTGGAAGGCCGCGAGGCGACCGCCCACCACCGCAACACCAAGGCGCATCTGCACGATTCGCTGGACGTGAGCGACTGGATCACCCGCAGCCTGCGCAATACCATCGACGAGTTCACCGCACGCCTTCAATCGGGCCTGGCCGTCCTGGCATCGGTCGGCTCCACTGCGCCGTTCGTCGGCCTGTTCGGTACCGTCTGGGGCATCTACCACGCGCTGCTGTCGATCGGCACGGCCGGCCAGGCCACCATCGACAAGGTCGCCGGACCGATCGGCGAGGCGCTGATCATGACCGCGCTGGGCTTGGCCGTTGCCATCCCTGCGGTGCTGGGCTACAACGCCCTGGTACGCGGCAACAAGTCCATCCTCGGCAAGCTCAACAGCTTCGCCCATGACCTGCACGCCTACTTCGTGACCGGCGCGCGCGTCCACGCCGGCGGCCAACCCACCGTCGTCGCACTCAAGAAAGGCGCCTGAGCATCATGGCCTTCGGTACCCAGGACGAAGCGGACGACGCGATGAACGAGATCAACATGACGCCCCTGGTGGACGTCATGCTGGTGCTCCTCATCGTGTTCATCATCACCGTGCCGGTGATGAAGCATGCGGTCAACGTGGACCTGCCGCGCGCGACCAACAAGGCAGAAGACATCAAGCCTGAGACGGTGCGCCTGAGCGTGACCGCCGACGGCTCGTACTTCTGGAACGAGACCAAGGTCGACGACGCGGAACTCGAAAGCCGCCTGCGCGCCGAGGCCGCCAAGGAGCCGCAGCCCGAACTTCACATCCGCGGCGACAAGGACGTGCGCTATGAGCGCGTGGCCCAGGCCATGGCCGCGGCCCAGCAGGCCGGTGTGAAGAAGATCGGCTTCATCACCGAGCCGAAGCACTGAGCGCTGCGGCGTCCATGCCTCCACGAGAACGCCGGCAATTGCCGGCGTTCTCATTTACGGGGGGAGTACACCCTGAAAGCCTGTAATTCTCGACCGCCTCCAGACTATACCCCCGCCCTTACAGGTCCAATGCGGCGATGCCGGCACGCGCGATCTGTGCGTCTTCACTGGACTTCACGCCACTCACGCCCACGGCGCCGATGACGTGGCCGTTGTGCACGATCGGTACGCCGCCCTCGAGCAGGCCGTGGACCGTCGGCGCCGTCAGGAAGGCGGTGCGCCCGTTGTTGATGATGTCTTCGTAGGCCTTGGTCTCGCGGCGGCCCAGTGCAGCCGTGTTGGCCTTGGCGGGTGCGATGTGCGCCGACAGGGCCGGTGCGCCGTCCAGGCGTTGCAGCGACAGCAGATGGCCGCCGTCATCGACGATGGCGATGGTCACGGCCCAGTTGTTGGCCAGGGCTTCGGCTTCGGCGGCGGCCGCGATCTTCTTGACGTCGGCGGATTCGAGAACGAGCTTGGTGGTGGTCATGGTTGCTGTCTGCTGGTTGGAAAAGTTGAATGAAGCACAACGGGAATCGGCGTCGAGCATAGCGGCGCCGGCCATTCCTCCAAAGAAGGTTTAGGTAAAACCAAGCTGGCCGAAAGCAGGGGAACCCGGCCGCAGCTGACCATCCGGCGTGCCAGCCGAATACCCGTGTCCGGCCAAGGTCTTGCGCCGGGCCGCTTGCGCACCCACCCTAGAATTTGCCCAGACCCGTAGTCCTGCGGGTGCCCCACTGTTCAGGAGCGACGAGCATGAGCAACCAGATACCCGCCCTCCCCCCTTCGGCCTCCGCCTACGGCTACGAGGTCTCGCACCAACAGCGCCAGCGCGTGCTGCGCAACACCTACTGGCTGCTGGCCCTGAGCCTGCTGCCCACCGTGCTGGGCGCCTGGCTCGGCGTGGCCACCGGCATCACCCGGTCGCTGACCGGCGGGCTGGGCCTGATCGTGTTCCTGGGCGGCGCGTTCGCCTTCATGTTCGCGATCGAGAAGACCAAGCACTCGGCCGCCGGCGTGCTGGTGCTGCTGGGCTTCACCTTCTTCATGGGCCTGATGCTCTCGCGCCTGATCGCGATGGTGCTGGGCTTCAGGAACGGCCCGGAACTGGTGATGACGGCCTTCGGCGGCACGGCTGGCGTGTTCTTCGTGATGGCCAGCCTGGCCAGCGTGCTCAAGCGTGACCTGTCCGGCCTGGGCAAGTGGCTGTTCGTCGGCGTGGTCGTTCTGCTCGTGGGCGGCATCATCAACGTCTTCGTCGGCTCCACCGCCGGCATGCTGGCCCTGTCGGTCGCGGCCATCGGCATCTTCAGCGTCTATATGCTCTACGACCTCAAGCAGATCATCGACGGCGGTGAGACCAACTACATCTCGGCCACACTGGCGCTCTACCTCGACCTCTACAACGTCTTCCAGAGCCTGCTGGCGCTGTTGGGCATCTTCGGCGGCGAGCGCGACTGACATAGCGCAGGCGGCTCTCCCAAAGGAAGCAAGGCCCCGGCACTCCGGGGCCTTTTTGCTATCCACGGCTCAATGACGATGGGAAACTGCCGATAAAAAGAACGGAACGCTTCGTTCCCGTACCCTGAACCACCCGGCCATGCCCGTCCGACCGCTCCTCGCCACCGCCCTGCTGCCGTCGCTGCTGCTCGCAGGCTGCGACATTCCGATCCCGGGGCTGGGACCGGACCCGCGCGTGGTGCAGCGCGAGGCCGAAGCCAAGGCCATCGGCGGCGCCTGCCGTCATGCACTGCGCGGCATCGAAGACTGCTTCACCCTCAATCCGAAGGCGCCGAAAGCGCTGGTCTTCGCCGGCTGGAAGGACATGGACCAGTACATGCGCGAGAACAAGCTTGACGGCACGCCGTCGGTCCTGGGCCGCAGCGAGCCGGCCAAGCCCGCTGCCGACCGCGCGCGGCGCGGTGAGGACACCGACCGCAGTTGATCCAGTCCGACAGGCAAAGCGAAAAGGCCCCTCGGTCAAACGCTGCGCGCTTGCCGATCCCCCGAAGGGATTTTTTGTCTTGGGGCGGCCCGGCGACAAAAAAAGAGGCCCGCGCAGGGCGGGCCAAGGTTCGGATCAATGGAAAGTGGCGGGAGCCGACCGGCCCCCAACGAAAATATAGGCGCAGGCGCCAGTGCGGCCAACGAACGAAAGCAGTGTGCGATATGCGCTTTTCTTCGCCCGCCGCATGCCCGCGGGCGGAGCCGTCGCGTCCCCGCGTTCAGTTCAGCAGCGTGCGCACGCCATCGCGGTAGGCGTAGAGCGTGATGGCGGCGTTCTTGAGTTCGCCGTTGGGCTTGAAGGCGATCGTCGTGGTGACGCCCTCGTAGTGCTCCTGGCCAGCTCGGAGATGCAGACCTTCGGATCCCACATCAGGGAACATGCGGGGGGGGTAGCGCAGTCCCGGACGGCCAGCCGGCCCGCTGCGCGCAGGCTCGCTCGTCCATGGCGAAAGCAAGGCCGGCGAATCAGCGCGGGGGCCGCTGGAACGCGTCCAGTTCGTCGGCCACCGCTTCGTAGACCGACTGCCGCAAGACCGCTTCGATCTCCTCGCGCAGGCGCGGCACGATGCTGCGCGTCTGCTCCTGCACCACGGCGGCGATCGCCGCGCGCAGCCGCTGGTCCAGCGAGACGTCGATGCGCTGCATCACCCGGTGGACGATCTGCTCCTCCAGCCCGTCGAAGTCCGGCAGCACCACCGCAGCCGGCACGGCGGCCGCGGGCTCCGGCTGCACCGCCGGCGGGAGCCCGGACGCCGGCCCGCGCACCACTTCGGTCAGCGTGGGTACGAAGCGCGGCGGTATGCGGGGCGGCTGGGCCATGGATCGGGAATCAGGCGGGCTTGAGCACCAGGTCATGGCGCACGATGTGGTAGCCGCGCTCGGCATAGTGGCGCCAGCGCTGGCGCGCCTGCTGGCGGTCGGCCTCGCCCCGCCCCACCACCTCGATCAACCGCCCGAAGCGGGAGAAGCCCTCGGGCACGCCCGCACCCAGGTTGACCAGCACGCCGGCCTCGGGCAACTGCGCATCGGCCGATTCGGCCAGCACCACAGGCGAGGCGCGCAGCATGACCGCATCGCTGTCGGCCGCGCGGCAGTGGGCGATGAAGTCCTGCGGAGTGATGGACCACAGCGCGCTGTCCAGGCCGTCGAGCAGCGGCGGCGCGGCCGTGACCACGACGCGCGCGCCGCTGCCCACCGCCTTGCGCAGCAGGCGGCAGACGTAGGCCAGCTTGTCCGGCGCGTTGAAGTGGAAGGCGATCTCGGTCACGGCAGGCGTCCGTCAGCGGCCAGGGCGCACGCGGGAGCCGGCGCGCGCCGGTGCCTTGCGCGCAGGCGCCTTGGCTGCGGCGGCCGGTGCGGCCGTGCCCACCTGGTCGAGCAGGTAGCGCAGCAGCAGGCCGACCGGCCGACCGGTCGAGCCCTTGGCCGCGCCGCCCCGCCAGGCCGTTCCGGCGATGTCCAGGTGCGCCCACGGATAGGCTGCAGCGAAGCGCTGGAGGAACTTGGCCGCGGTGATCGAGCCGCCCGCGCGGCCGGCCACGTTGGCCACGTCGGCGAAGTTGGACTTGAGCCCCTCGGCATAGTCGTCGTCGAGCGGCAGGCGCCACGCAGGATCCTGCGCGGCCTCGCCCGCGGCCAGCAGCGCATCGGCGAGCGCGTCGTCAGGCGAGAACAGGCCGCTCCTCACATTGCCGAGCGCGATCACGCAGGCGCCGGTCAGCGTGGCGATGTCGATCACCGCGCGCGGCTTGAAGCGCTCGGCATAGGTCAGCGCGTCGCTGAGCACGAGCCGGCCTTCGGCGTCGGTATTGAGGATCTCGATGGTCTGGCCCGACAGCGAGGTGACCACATCGCCCGGCTTGACGGCGCGGCCGTCGGGCATGTTCTCGGTAGCCGGGATCAGGCCGACCACGTTGAGCCGGGGCTGCAGTTCGGCCAGGGCGCGGAAGGTGCCCAGCACACCGGCCGCGCCACCCATGTCGAACTTCATCTCGTCCATCTCGGCGGCCGGCTTGATCGAGATGCCGCCGGTGTCGAAGGTGATACCCTTGCCTACCAGCACCACCGGCGCCTCGGCGCGCGCGGCGCCGTCGTAGCGCAGCACGATGAAGCGCAGCGGCTCCTCCGAGCCCTGGGCCACGGCCGCGAAGGCGCCCATGCCCAGGCGCTCGACCTCGCGCGGGCCCAGCACCTCGACCTTCACGCGGGCGAACCGGGCGAGCGACTTGGCGGCCTGGGCCAGCAGCGCGGGCGTGGCATGGTTGGCCGGGCGGTTGGCCCATTCCTTGGCGAATTCGATGCCGGCGACGGCGGCCACCGCCTCGGCGAAGGCAGTGCGCACGGCGGCGGCATCCGGCACACCGATCACGGCGCGGGCCAGCGCGCGCGGCTCGGCCTTCGTCTTGGTCGTGGTGTAGACGTAGCTGGCATCGGCCAATGCCTGCACCGCGGCGGCCACGCCCGGCGCGGGTGCGGCACCGGCGAACACCACGGTGATGCGCTTGACGCCGGCGGACTTGACCGAGGCGACCGCGGCGCCGACGGCCTGGCGCACATGGCGCGGCCCACCCTCGCCTACACCGGCCAGCACCGTGCGCACCGCGCCGGCGCCCGGCGTGCGGTACAGCGAAAGGATGCGGCCGGGCTTGGCCTCGAAATCGCCGGACTTGGCGGCCTGGCCGATCAATTGGCCCAGGCCGTCGCGGCCGGCCTTCAGGTCCTGCGGCACCAGCACGATGAGCGCGTCGCTCTTGTCCGCGGCCACGCCGTCGAGTCCGAGGGTCTTGAGTTCGAAGTTCATAATCGTCGTTCTTTTCCAGGGCCTGTTGCAGAGGGTTCGTGTTCTACCCGAACCTGGACAGGCGGTCGCAAGCAATGTTATTCCATTCGTCCATCCGCAAAGAGTTGGGCCGCAGCTTCGGCGCGACGCTCGTGGTGCTGGCCACCGTCGTCATGACGATGATGCTGATCCGCACGCTGGGCCAGGCCTCCAAGGGCAGCGTCAGCCCGTCGGACGTGCTCATGGTCATGGGTTACACCGTACTCGGGCAGCTGCCCACCATCCTCGCCTTGAGCCTCTTCGTCGCCATCGTCGGCACGCTCTCGCGCATGTACCGCGACAGCGAAATGGTGATCTGGTTCGCCAGCGGCCGCGGCATCGGCGCGCTGCTGGCGCCGCTGCTGCGCTTCGCCGCACCGGTGATGGTCGCCATCGCGGTGCTGGCGCTGCTGGTGTGGCCCTGGGCCAACCAGCAGATCCAGGACATGAAGCAGCGCTACGAAAACCGCGGCGACGTGGACCGCATCGCGCCGGGCCAGTTCCAGGAATCGGCCAGCGGCACGCGTGTGTTCTTCATCGACAAGGAAGCGGCCGAGTCCGACGCCGGCAGCAACGTCTTCATCGCCGCCAACGACCACGGCAACCAGGCCGTGACCTCGGCGCGCAGCGCGCGGCTCAAGGTCATCGACGGCGACCGCTTCGCGCTGCTCTCCCACGGCCAACGGCTGGAGAGCAGCACGCAGGAGGGCAAGCCGCGGCTGAAGGTCAGCGAGTTCGCCGAATACGGCACGCGCGTGAGCACCGGTGTGGCCTCGAACGACGACGAGGCGCCGCTCAACACCCGCTCCACCCAGGAGCTGATGGCCGAGCCCCTTCCCGCCTACCGCAGCGAGCTGGCCTGGCGCTTCGGCCTGGCCTTCGCGGCGCTCAACTTCGTGGTGCTGGGCTTGGCCGTCACTTCGGTGAACCCGCGCGCCGGGCGCAGCGGCAACCTGATGCTCGCGCTGTTCGCCTTCGTCGTGTACTACAACTTCATGAACCTGGGCCGCAGCTGGATCGGCAACGGCCGGGTCCACTTCGGCATCTACATGGCGGTGCTGCACGGCGGCGTGCTGGCGCTGGGGCTGCTGGTGCTGGCCAAGCGGCACTTCAACTGGTCGTTCTCGCCGCGCGCGGTGCTGCGCGGCCGCCGGAGCGCCGCGGCATGAAGACGATCCGCCGCTACCTCTACGCCGAGGTGCTCACGGCCGTCGGCTTCGTCACGCTGGGCTTCCTCGCGCTGTTCTTCTTCTTCGACTTCGTCGACGAGCTGCGCTGGCTCGGCGGGCAGTACCAGCTGACCCAGGCCCTGGGCTTCGTCACGCTGTCGCTGCCGAGCCACCTCTACGAACTGCTGCCGATCACGGTGCTGATCGGCACCATCTTCGTGATGGCGCGGCTGGCGCAGAGTTCCGAATACACCATCCTGCGCACCAGCGGCCTGGGCCCGTGGCGGGCCCTGCGCACGCTGTTGATGCTGGGTGCGGCCTTCGTGGTGCTGACCTTCGCGGTGGGCGACTACCTGGCGCCGGCCAGCGATCGGGCCGCCGCCCTGCTCAAGGCCCGCTACCAGGGCCGCATCACCCTGGGCACCAGCGGCGCCTGGATGAAGGAACGCCAGGGGCCGGAGAACTACATGGTCAACGTCGGCTCGCTCTCGGCCGACGGCGGCATGCGCAATGTGCGCATCTTCGAGTTCGACACCCGTGGCTTCCTGCACAGCTTCACGATGGCGCCCACGGCCCGCGTGGCGCCCGACGGCGAATCCTGGCTGCTGGCCGACGCCCAGCGCAGCCTGTTCCATGAAGGCACCGACAGCGCCCGGCCCGGCGAGCGCCCGCGCGTGGAGCACACCCGGGTGCCCGAATTCACCTGGCCCACCCGCATCAGCGCCGAGATGGTCTCGGCCGCGCTGCTCAAGCCCGAGCGCATGAGCACGATCGACCTGTTCCAGTACATCCGCCACCTGGGCGCCAACGGACAGAGCGCGCAGCGCTACGAGATCGCGTTCTGGCGCAAGGTGTTCTATCCGCTCTCCTGCCTGGTGATGGTGGTGCTGGCCCTGCCCTTCGCCTACCTGCACTTCCGCTCGGGCGGCATCACCACCTATGTGTTCGGCGGCGTGATGGCCGGCATCAGCTTCTTCCTGCTCAACAACGTGTTCGGCTACATCGGCAACCTGCAGAACCTGTCGCCGTGGCTCGCGGCCGGGGCGCCGGGCATCATCTATTCGCTGCTGTCGCTGGGCGCCTTCGGCTGGCTGGTGCTGCGGCGATGACCAGGCACGCCGTGCGCCAGGGCATCGTGCTGTTCGGGCACGGCTCGCGCGACCCGGCCTGGGCCGCGCCGTTCGAGGCGGTGCGCGCGCGCATCGCAGCCGACGTGCCGGAGGCAGCCGTGCGCTGCGCCTACCTGGAACTGACCGCGCCGAGTCTGCCCGCGGCCGTGGCCGACCTGGCGGCATCGGGCGTCGGGCGGCTGCGCATCGTTCCCCTCTTCCTCGGCATGGGCCGCCACGCGCGCGAGGACCTGCCGGCGCTGGTGGACGGCCTGCGCGCTGCCCACCCCGGCCTGGCGATCGAGGTCGCGCCGGCCGTGGGCGAAGACCCGCGGGTCATCGCCCTGCTGGCCGAAGTGGCCCGCGGCGGACCGCCTTCGCCATAGAACTTCCAGGTCTTTTCATAAGCTTATGCGGCATAATGAAATCAACCTTTAGCTGCAATTCGTTATGAACCTGCACCAGTTCCGCTTCGTCCAGGAAGCCGCGCGCCGCAACCTCAACCTGACCGAGGCGGCCAAGGCGCTGCATACCTCCCAGCCCGGTGTGTCCAAGGCGATCATCGAGCTGGAGGAAGAACTCGGCGTCGAGATCTTCGCGCGGCACGGCAAGCGCCTCAAGCGCATCACCGAGCCGGGCCTGCACGTGCTCCAGAGCATCGAGCTCATCATGCGCGAGATCGGCAACTTGAAGCGCATCGGCGAGCAGTTCAGCGCGCAGGACAGCGGCACGCTCTCGATCGCCACCACCCACACCCAGGCGCGCTACGTGCTGCCGGTGCCGGTGGCGCGGCTGCGCGAGGCCTATCCCAAGGTCAACGTCAGCCTGCACCAGGGCACGCCCGACCAGGTGGCGCGCATGATCATCGACGAGGTGGCCGAGATCGGCATCGCCACCGAGTCGCTGTCGAACTACAACGAGATCGTCACCCTGCCCTGCTACGAATGGCAGCACGCGCTGGTCGTGCCGCAGAACCATCCGCTGGCGGCCAAGGAGAAGTTCACGCTCGAAGACCTGGCCCACGAGCCGATCATCACCTACCACCCCACGTTCACCGGACGCACGCGCATCGACAATGCCTTCGCGCAGCGCAAGCTCTCGCCGCGCATCGCGCTGGAGGCCATCGACTCCGACGTGATCAAGACCTACGTGCGCCTGGGCCTGGGCGTGGGTATCGTGGCCGAGATGGCGGTGCGCGACGACACCAACGCCGACCTGGTCGCCCGCCCGCTGGGCCACCTGATCAGTGTGAACGTGGCGCGCGTGGCCTTCAAGCGCGGCGCCTACCTGCGCAACTTCGTCTACAAGTTCGCCGAGCTGCTGAGCGACCGGCTCACGCGCGACCTGATCGGCCGCGCCATGACAGGACACGTGAATGACTACGAACTCTGAAACACCGGCACTGCAGTCGCGCCTGCCCGCCGTGGGCACAACCATCTTCGCGGTGATGTCGCAACTCGCGGCCGAGCACGGCGCGATCAACCTGGGCCAGGGCTTTCCCGATTTCGCCTGCGACCCGGCGCTCGTCGGCGCCGTCGCCCGCGCGATGGAGCAGGGCCACAACCAGTATCCGCCGATGCCCGGCATCCCGGCGTTGCGCGAGGCGGTCGCAGCCAAGATCGAAGCGGTGCACGGCCGCCGCTACAGCCCGGCCGACGAGATCACCATCACCGCCGGCGCCACACAGGGCATCCTGACCGCGATCCTGGCCATCGTGCACCCGGGCGACGAGGTCATCGTGCTCGACCCGTGCTACGACAGCTACGTGCCCAACATCGAGCTGGCGGGCGCCACCGCGGTGCGCGTGCCGCTCGTGCCCGGCACCTGCCGCCCCGACTTCGACCGCATCGCCGCGGCCCTGTCGCCGCGCACCCGCGCCCTGATTCTCAACACGCCGCACAACCCGAGCGCGACCGTCTGGACGCGCGAGGATCTGCTGCGCCTACAGGAGCTGCTGGCACCCACCGGCGTCTTCGTCATCAGCGACGAGGTCTACGAGCACATGGTGTTCGACGGCGCCGAGCACCTGGGCGTGGCCCGCTTTGCGGGCCTAGCGGCGCGCGCTTTCGTCGTGTCGAGCTTCGGCAAGACCTTCCACGTCACCGGCTGGAAGGTCGGCTCGGTGGCCGCGCCGGCGCCGCTGACGGCCGAGTTCCGCAAGGTGCACCAGTTCAACGTGTTCACCGTGAACTCGCCGGCGCAGCACGGCATTGCCGACTACCTGCGCGACCCGGCGCCCTGGCAGGGCCTGCCGGCCTTCTACCAGGCCAAGCGCGACCTGTTCCGCGACGGCCTGACCGGCAGCCGGCTGCGGCTGCTGCCGAGCGAGGGCAGCTACTTCCAGTGCGTGGACTATTCGGCCGTGAGCGACCTCGGCGAGGACGCGTTCTGCCGCTTCCTCGCGACGGAGATCGGCGTGGCCGGCATCCCACTCGCGCCGTTCTACGGCGACGGCTTCGACCAGCGCATCGTGCGCTTCTGCTTCGCGAAGAAGGACGAGACGCTGCGCAACGCGGTCGAGCGGCTGCACAAGCCCTGATACTCCCCAGTCGATAGACTTGCAGCGCCCGACCCTCGCCCGCTACAGCCCTATACCCCACGGCTAGAACAGCTGCAGTTCGCGCGGCGGCTCGGCCGGCCCGTCCTCCGCGAGCGGCCGGCCGTCCGGCCCCAGCCGCAGCAGCGCGCCCACGCGCACGCCCAGCAGCCGCAACCGCCGCTCCAGCGGCACGCGCTTCAGGCACTGGCCGGCCACGCGGCGGATCGTGGCCGCGTCGGCCGTCGCCTCGGCGATGGTCTGGTCGCGCGTGGCAGTCTTGAAGTCGTCGTAGCGCAGCTTGATGCCGATGGTGCGGCCGACATAGCCCTTGCGCTGCAGATCCTCGGCCACGCGCTCGCACAGGCGGGTGAACACGGCGCCGAGTTCGGCACGGTCGTCCACCGCATGCAGGTCGCGCTCGAAGGTCGTCTCGCGGCTCATCGACACCGGCGTGCTCTCGGTCACCACCGGCCGGTCGTCCTGCCCGTGCGACATCGCATGCATCCAGGCGCCGTTGGCGCGGCCGAAGGTGCGCTCCAGCCAGGCCCGGTCCTGCCGCGCGATGTCGCCCACAGTGCGCAGGCCCAGGCGTTCAAGCTTGGCGTCGGCCTTGGGGCCGATGCCGTTGACCTTGCGCGCCGGCAGCGGCCAGATCAGCCGCTCCAGGTCGTCCTCGTAGACGATGGAGATGCCGTTGGGCTTCTGGAATTCGCTCGCCAGCTTGGCGATCAGCTTGTTGGGCGCCACGCCGATCGAGCAGGTGAGCCCCGTGGCGTCGAAGATACTCTTCTGGATCAGCCGCGCCAGCGTCCGGCCGCCCTCGCGCTGGCCGCCGGGCACGTCGGTGAAGTCGATGTAGACCTCGTCGATGCCGCGGTCCTCCATGACCGGCGCGATGTCGCGGATCACCTCCTTGAAGCGGCGCGAGAAATCGCGGTACCGCTCGAAGTCCGCCGGCAGCACCAGCGCCTGCGGGCACAGCCGGGCGGCCTTCATCATCCCCATGGCCGAGCCGATGCCGAACACCCGCGCCGGATAGGTCGCCGTGGTGATGACGCCGCGGCCCACGTAGTCGCCCAGGCGCGCGAAGGCGTCGAGCGGCACCGAGGCACCGGCCGAGAGCGCATCGTCCGCCTTGCGCCGGCCTCCGCCGATCACCACCGGCAGGCCGCGCAGCTGCGGATAGCGCAGCAGCTCGACCGACGCGAAGAACGCGTCCATGTCGAGGTGGGCGATGCGCCGCAGCCTGGGCACTGGGGAATCGGGGGGCGGTGGCACAGCCGCTATTCTCCCGCTCCATGCAGGAAGACCCCACAACGACTTTCGACGCCGTGATCATCGGCGCCGGCGCGGCCGGCCTGTTCTGCGCCGGCGTGGCCGGCCAGCGCGGCCTGCGGGTGCTGGTGATCGACCATGCGGCCAAGGTGGCCGAGAAGGTGCGCATCTCCGGCGGCGGCCGCTGCAACTTCACCAACCGCGACGCGACCCCTGCCCAGTTCACCGGCGCCAACCCGGCGTTCTGCCGCAGCGCGCTGGCCCGCTACGGCGCGCGCGACTTCATCGCGCTGGTGCATCGCCACGGCATCGCCTTCCACGAGAAGCACAAGGGCCAGTTGTTCTGCGACCGCTCGGCCGAGGACCTCATCGCCATGCTGCTGGCCGAATGCGCGGCCGGCAACGTTTCGCGCTGGCAGCCCTGCGCGGTACAGGCGGTGCGCTATTCGGACGGCACGGGCTACGAGATCGCCACCGACCGCGGCACGGTGCGTGCGCCCCGCCTCGTCATCGCGACCGGCGGCCTGTCGATCCCCGCGATCGGCGCGACCGACTTCGGCTACCGGATCGCCGCGCAGTTCGGCCTGAAGCTGGTCGAGCGCCAGCCGGGCCTCGTGCCGATGACCTTCGACGGCGCCGCGTGGACGCTCTACGGCGGCCTGGCCGGTCTGGCGCTGCCGGTGGAGATCGAGACCGGCAGCGGCAAGGCGCGCATGCGCTTCTCGGAAGACCTGCTGTTCATCCACCGCGGCCTGTCGGGCCCGGCGGTGCTGCAGATCTCCAGCTTCTGGAAGCCCGGCCAGCCGCTGCGGCTGAACTTGGCGCCGGGCATCGACCTGACCGGCGAACTCGCCCGTGCCAAGTCCACGTCGCAGCGCCTCGTGGCCAACACGCTCGCCGCGTGGGTGCCGCAGCGCCTGGCCGACGCCTGGGTGCAGCAGAACCCGGCCTGGCAGCGGCCGGTCAATGAAGCGGCCGACAAGGCGCTGGCCCAGCTGGCCGAGCGCATCGCCCGCTGGGAGATCACGCCCGTGGGCACCGAGGGCTACCGCAAGGCCGAGGTCACGCTGGGCGGCGTGGACACCAAGGAGCTGTCGTCGCAGACGCTGGAGGCCAGGCGCCAGCCCGGCCTGCACTTCATCGGCGAGGTGGTGGACGTGACCGGCTGGCTCGGCGGCTACAATTTCCAGTGGGCCTGGTCCAGCGGCCACGCCTGTGCGCAGGCGATGGCCGACGCACTCGGAAAGTAGACTCGGAAATAAAAACAGGCGGGGAAAGTTCGCACTTTCCACCGCCCGAAAAGTCCGGCAGGGCCGGACCGCATCTCACCTCAACCAAACGTGTCCATCAGAAGGCGGGGATCAGGCTCCCCTTGAACTCCTTCTCGATGTAAGCCTTGACCTCGGGCGACTGGTAGGCCGCTACCAGCTTCTTCACCCAGGGCTTGTCCTTGCTCGCGGTCTTCACGGCAATCAGGTTCGCATAAGGGCCGTCGGGCGCTTCCTTGGCGATCGCATCGCGCACGAACGACAAGCCCGATTTCTCCGCGTAGTCGTTGTTGATCGATGCTGCGTCGAGATCGTCCAGCGAACGCGGCAGCAGCGCCGCGTCGAGCGGCACGAGCTTGATCCTCCGGGGGTTGGCCACGACGTCAAGCGGCGTCGCGTTGTTGTTCTTCACGGCCTCGGGCTTGAGCGTGATGAGCTTGTAGCTCTGCAACAGCAGCAGCGCGCGGTTGCCGTTGGACGGGTCGTTCTGGATACCGACCGAGGCGCCTTCGGGCAGCGCGTCGAGCGACTTGTATTTCTTCGAATAGATGCCCAGCGGCGCGGTGACGGTCAGGCCGACGGGCACGATGTCGAAGCCGCGTGCCTTGATCTGCCCGTCGAGAAAGGGCTTGTGCTGGAAGGCGTTGGCGTCGATGTCGCCGGCGTTCAGCGCCGCGTTGGGCAGCTGGTAGTCGTTGAAGGTGACGAGCTGGACGGTCAGGCCGTTTTTGGCGGCGACCGGCTTGACCACCTCCCAGATCTTCTCGGCGCTGCCCACCGAGATGCCGACCTTGATGGTGGTCTTGTCCTGGGCCTGCACGCCCGTGGCGCCAAGGGTGGCGGCGGCGATCAGCGACAGGGTGGCGAGGCGGCGGGAGCGGCGGAACATGGTGCGAAAGCGGCAGGTTGTCGTTATGTGTCGGGGGCAACAGCTGATGTGTCGCGCTGGAGCCGGACTGTCGCAAACTTGCCCGCCCGCGTGAACTGCGATTGCTGCATATCGTTAGTCGGCTGTCCCGGCGGGCGCCGGCCTCGGCTTGCCGGGCCCGGGCGACCGGCTATAATGTCCGGCTTTGCTGGCAAACCCCCGGCGGCCTGATCACACTACAAGCCGGGGAACACCGCAGACTGCGCAAGCACCGCACCCCAGGGGCCCGATCTTCCCGTGGGTGGTGGGTCTGCACCATATTGGGAAACATCCAAACCGTCATGACGACCATTCGCGTAAAAGAAAACGAGCCTTTCGACGTGGCCCTGCGCCGCTTCAAGCGCACCATCGAAAAGCTCGGCCTGCTGACCGACCTGCGTGCCCGTGAGTTCTACGAGAAGCCCACGGCCGAGCGCAAGCGCAAGAAGGCAGCCGCCGTCAAGCGCCACTACAAGCGCGTGCGCAGCCAGCAGCTCCCCAAGAAGCTGTACTGATACCGCGCCTGGCCGCCCCTCTCGGGAGCCGACGCAGCAACCCGCGCCCGGGACGCCTGGCGCGGGTTTGTTGTTTCTGCCTTCCTTTTTCTGCATTCATCACGGAGAACCGACATGTCCCAGCTCAAGGGCCGTATCACCGACGACATGAAGAGCGCCATGCGCGCCAAGGACAGCGAGCGCCTGGGCACCATCCGCCTGCTGCTGGCCGCGCTCAAGCAGAAGGAAGTGGACGAACGCATCGAACTCGACGCCGCCGCCGTCGTCGCCGTGATCGACAGGCTCCTCAAGCAGCGCAAGGACTCGGTCGCCGCCTTCGAGCAGGCCGGCCGCACCGACCTGGCCGACAAGGAGAAGGCCGAGGCCGCCGTGCTCGCCGTCTACCTGCCCGAGCGCCTGGATGCCGACGCCATTGCCGCCGAAGTGCACGCCATCGTGGCCGAACTCGGCGCCGCCGGCCCCGGCGACATGGGCAAGGTCATGGGCGCGGCCAAGGCCCGCCTGGCCGGCAAGGCCGACATGGGCCAGGTGTCGGCCGCCGTGAAGGCCGCGCTGGCCGGCTGACCCGGCGCCGCGGCAGCAGTTGGTTGCAAACTGGTCCGTCCGCCGGGCCAGGATGGTGGGACTTTCCGGCGGGTTCGCGCGTTACGACAGGGAGAGAACGCCGAACGTGCCGCCGAACCAGGAGACCGCCATGCGCCTGCTGCCCCACCGCCGAAGAAGCATTCTTTCGCCCCGCCACTGGCCCGCCCTGCTGGCGCTCGTCCTCGGGCTGGGCCTCGGCGCTACCGCGGCGTCGGCCGCCGAGCCGCCGGGCCGGGTCGCCCGGCTGAGCCACCTGGAGGGCGACGCCGGCTACGCGCCGGCCGGCGGCACCGAATGGCTGCGCGCCGAGTTCAACCGGCCGCTCACCACCGGCGACCAGTTCAGCGCCGCGCCCGGCGCCCGGGCCGAACTGCACAGCGGCTCGACCGCCATCCGGCTGCAAGGCCCCGCGCGCCTGGGGCTGGACGCACTGGACGACCGCACCACCCGCCTCCAACTCACCGAAGGCGCGCTCGCGCTGCGCATCCGCGCCATCTATCCCGGCGAGCGCTACGAGGTCGGCACGCCCAACCTCGCCTTCGTCGCCGCCCAGCCCGGCGACTACCGCTTCGCTGTCGATCCGGCCAGCGGCACCACCCGCGTCGCGCTGCTCGAAGGCTCAGGCACCGTCTACGGCGACGGCGGCCAGGCCCAGCCGCTCGCGGCCGGCCAGCAGGCCGTCTATACCGCGCGCGGCCTGGCGGTGCAGCAGCGCGGGCCGGCGGTGCGCGACGGCTTCGACCAGTGGGCCGACGCCCGCGACCGAGCCGAAGCCCAGTCGATCTCGGGCCGCTACGTCTCGCCCGAGATCATCGGCTACCAGCAGCTCGACGCGTACGGCGACTGGTCGTCCGACCCGACCTACGGCAACATCTGGTTCCCGCGCGTGACCATCGCCGACTGGGCGCCCTACCGCTACGGCCAATGGCGCTGGATCGACCCTTGGGGCTGGACCTGGGTGGACGACGCGCCCTGGGGCTTCGCGCCGTTCCACTACGGCCGCTGGACCCAGGTCGGCAGCCGCTGGGGCTGGGTGCCCGGGCCGCGCGTGGCCCGACCGGCCTATGCGCCGGCGCTGGCCGGCTTCATCGGCAGCGTGGCCCCGGGGCCGCGCGGCAACGGCGCCGGCCGCCCGGCCGAGCGCTGGTATCCGCTGGCGCCCGGAGAGGCCTGGCGGCCCGGCTGGCGCGCCAGCGCCCAGTACCTCGACAACGTGAACCGCTGGAACGGGCCGCGCCCGGCGCCGCAGGCGCAGCCGCGCTTCGCCCGCGAGCCCCAGGCCATCTCGGCCTGGCACGAGGACCGCGGTCCGCAGCCGGCCCGCTGGCAGCAGCAGCCGGAGCGCCGCGGCTTCCTCGACACCCAGCAGCGCGACCGCGACCCGCAACGCCAGGCCCGCGAGCGCATGGAGCAGCAGCGCATCGACCTGCAGCGCCAGCACGACAACGACCGCCGCGCCCAGGAATGGCGCGTGCAGCGCGACCAGCAGGAACGCACGCAGGCCGACCGTGCGGTGCGCGAGCGCCAGTTCGCCGAGCAGGCCGAACGCCAGCGCCGCGCCCAGGGCGAGCAGCAACGGCAGAGCCGCGAACAGCAGCGCCAGCAGGGCGAACAGCAGCGGCAATTGCGGGAGCAGCAGCGCCAGCAGTTCGAACAACAGCGCCAGCAGCGCGACCAGATGCGGGCCCAGCAGGACCAGCAGCGGGCGCAGCGGGAGCAGTTCCGCGCGCAGCAGGAACAGCAGCACCAGCAGCGCGAACAGTTCCGGGCCCAGCAGGAGCAGCAGCGCGCCCAGCGGCCGCCGCCGCCGCAGCAGCAGCAGCACGACGAGCAGCACCGAGCGCAGAGGCCGGACCGCGGCTCCTGACAAGGTTTTTAAAAACGGGCGGGGTATAGGCCGGTAGCGGGCGAATTCTCCCCGCTCTGACCACCTCCCCCCTGGGGTATCAGCCGCCGGAGCCGGCGACCTTCATCCGGTTGACCAGCACCGAGCCGACCGTCTTGGCGCCGTAGTTGTAGGCGTCGGCTCCCACCGCCTCGATGCCCTGGAACATGACCCGGAGGTTGCCGGCGATGGTGATCTCCTGCACCGGGAAGGCGATCTCGCCGTTCTCGACCCAGAAGCCGCTCGCGCCGCGCGAGTAGTCGCCGGTCACGTAGTTCACGCCCTGGCCCATCAACTCGATGACGAACAGGCCGGTGCCGAGCTTCCCGAGCATCGCGTCGAGGTCGTCGCCGGGCCGGGTCAGCCGCGAGGTCAGCGCCAGGTTGTGCGAGCCGCCGGCGTTGCCGGTCGTCCGCAGGCCGAGCTTGCGGGCCGAGTAGGTCGACAGGAAATAGCCCTGCACCTTGCCGGCCGACACCACCTTGCGCGCCGCAGTGCGCACGCCTTCCTCGTCGAACGGCGAGCTGCCCTTGCCGCGCGGCACGAACGGGTCCTCGTGGATGTCGATGTGCTTCGGAAAGATGCGCTTGCCGAGCGCATCGAGCAGGAAGGTGCTGCGCCGGTACAGCGCGCCGCCGCTGGTGGCCTGCACGTAGGCGCCGAGCAGTCCGGCGGCCAGCGTCGATTCGAACAGCACCGGGCACTGCGTGGTCGGGATCTTGCGCGCGCCCAGGCGCGACAGCGCACGCTCGGCCGCATAGCGGCCCACGGCGGCCGGCGCGGCCAGCTCGCGCGCATCACGCTGCGAGGTGTACCAGGCATCGCGCTGCATGTCGCCGCCCCGGCCCGGCAGCTTGGCGATCGGCGCGACCGACAGGCTGTGGCGCGAACTCGCATAGCCGCCGCGGAAGCCGTGCGTGTGCGCGGTGAAGAAATGCGACTGCTGCGCCGACACGCCCGCGCCCTCGCTGTTGGCGATGCGCCGGCTGGTCGACAGCGCCGCGGCCTCGCATTCGAGCGCGATGCGCGCGGCTTCCTCGCTCGTGATCGGCCAGGGGTGGAACAGGTCGAGGTCGCGGGCGGCTCCGGTGGCGATGTCGGCCTCGTCGGGCAGGCCGGCCACCGGGTCCTCGGCGGTGAAGCGGGCGATGTCGTAGGCGGCCTGCACAGTCTGGCGGATTGCGGCCGCGGAGAAGTCCGACGTGCGCGCGTTGCCGCGGCGCTGGCCGACGTAGACCGTCACGCCGAGCGACTTGTCGCGGTTGCGCTCCACATTCTCGAGCGAGCCCTTCCTCACGCTGACCGACAGGCCCGAGCCTTCGGAGGCCTCGGCGGCCACGTCGGTGGCGCCGATCTTCTTGCCGTGGGCGATCGCGGCGTCGACCAGTTCCTCGAAGAAGGCGCGGCTGTAGCTGAACCCTGGCAGGGGCTGGTCCGCGCGGGCGGCGGGGGCGGCGGTACGGGGAGTATTCATGCTGGCAGCTATCATATTCGCCCGGCGCCCACGGCGCCCCTGCCTCTGCACCCCATCCCCCATGTCTCGCAAGATCACCAAAGGCTATTACGTTCGCGGGAAGTTCGTCGCCGAAGGCAGCGAACTCGACGAACAGCTCAAGCGCGAGCTCAAGGGCTCCGACACCGCGAGCAAGACCGACCTCAAGCGCGAGAGCGCCGGGCTGCAGAAGCTCGGCGAAGACCTGCTCACGTTGCGCGCCGACCTGGCCGCGCGCCTTGACCTGCCCGAGCGGCTCACCATTGCGCTCGACGAGCTGCACCGCATCACGAATTTCGAAGGCCGGCGCCGCCAGCAGCAGTACGTCGGCAAGCTCATGCGCCTGCTCGATGCCGAGACCGTCGAGGCCATCCGCGCCGCGCTCGACGAGCAGCACAAGGGCTCGGCCACCGAGAAGCTCGCGCTGCACACGGCCGAGCAGTGGCGTGCGCGCCTGGTCGCCGACGACGGCGCGCTGGCCCAATGGCTGGCCGACCATCCGGACACCGACATCCAGCAGCTGCGCGCCCTGGTGCGCCAGGCCCGCAAGGACGCCGTACCCGAGAAGCCGGGCGAGGCCCCGCGCCACGGCCGCGCCTACCGCGATATCTTCCAGCTGGTGCGCGGGCACCTGGGCGGCGAGGATGCCATCGGGGACGAAGGCCATGCCTGAGACGGCCTTCGAGCCCGTACGCGTGGGCATTGTCTCGGTCAGCGACCGCGCGTCCTCGGGCGTCTACGAGGACAAGGGCCTGCCCGCGCTGCGCGACTGGCTGGGCCGCGCGCTGCGCAACCCGGTCACGTTCGACGCCCGCCTGATTCCCGACGAGCAGGCCGCGATCAGCGCCGCACTGGTCGAACTGGCCGACGCCGGCTGCTCGCTGATCCTCACCACCGGCGGCACCGGCCCGGCGCCGCGCGACGTCACGCCCGAGGCCACGGTCGCCGTGGGGGACAAGGAGCTGCCGGGCTTCGGCGAGCAGATGCGCCAGATCGGCCTGGCCTTCGTGCCCACGTCCATCCTGTCGCGCCAGGTAGCCGTGGTGCGCGGCAAGAGCCTCATCATCAACCTGCCGGGCCAGCCCAAGGCGATCGCCGAGACGCTGGAAGGATTGAAGGCCGACGACGGCAGCCCGCGCGTGCCCGGCATCTTCGCGGCCGTGCCCTACTGCATCGACCTGATCGGCGGGCCGTACCTGGTCACCGACGACGCGGTCTGCAAGGCGTTCCGGCCGAAGTCGGCCCGGCGCTAGAAGCCGCGCAGCTCGCCCCATTCGGCGAACGGCGCGCGGCTGGCCCGCATGGCGTTGACCGGCGCTTCGGTGTCCTCGCGGCCGAGCGCCACGCCGAAGGCCACGCGGTAGGGCCCGGGCAACGCCAGGTGCGCGGCGAGCGTCGATCCGTAGCGGCGCCAGAAGCCCTGGGCGCAGGTACCCAGGCCGTGCTCCACGGCCAGCAGCATCAGCGACTGCAGGTAGGCGCCCAGGTCCAGCCACTGCGCCAGGCCCATGCGTTCGTCCACGCAGACGAAGATGCCGACCGGCGCGCCGAAGAACACGGCATTGCGTGAGAGCTGCGCGAGCCGGGCGGGCTTGTCCTCGCGCGGGATGCCGATGCTGCGGTACAGGTCCTCGCCGTTGGCGAAGCGGCGCGTGCGGTAGGGCTCCCACAGGTTGGGCGGGTACGAGGCGCCGGCGCCGCCCGGGTCCTGGCCTTCGGCCCGGGCCACGGCGTCGAGCGCAGCGGCCAGCGCCGGACCGGCGAGCGCGACCACGCGCCAGGGCTGGAGGTTGCCGCCCGAGGCGGCGCGGGCGGCGCCTTCCAGCAGCATGCGCACGGTGGCCGCATCGACGGCGTCGGGCAGGAAGGCGCGCACCGAATGGCGGGCTTGCAGGGCTTGGGTCACGTCCATTGGGGCACAGGCTTTGCGGTGGGATGGTGGTGATCAGCGCGGCGGCCGGGGCTCGGCCATCGCGCGCGCGATGCCGCGCAGAATGTGGATTGCTTCCTCGGTCGGCCGGGCGCGGTTGAACAGCTGGCGCAGCCGCGGCATCAGCTTCTTGGGCGCAGCCGGGTCGAGGAAGCCGATCTGCACCAGCGAACGTTCCCAGTGCTCCAGCATGCCGGCGATCGCCTGGCCGTCGGCCGCGGCGGATTCGGGCACGCCGGCGGCCCGCGGTGCCGGCGCATCGGCGAAGCCGCCCAGGGCCTGGCGCCATTCGTAGGCGATCAGCTGCACCGCGGCGCCCAGGTTGAGCGAGCCGAAGTCCGGCGCGGCGGGAATGGAGAGCGCCGCGTGGCAGCGGTAGACATCCTCGTTGCGCATGCCGTAGCGCTCGGAGCCGAAGAGGAAGGCGACGTGCTGCCCGGCGCCGGCCGCGGCCAGCGCCTCGCAGTGCGCGCGCGGCGTGCGCGTGGGCGGCCCGAAGTCGCGCGCCACCATCGCGGTGGCGCAGAGATGGGTCACACCGTCGAGCGCCTCGTCGAGCGTGGCGACGATGCGGGCGCGGCGCAGCACGTCGAGCGCGCCGCTGGCGCGCTGGATGGTCTCTTCGCGGCGCAGCACGTTGTCCCAGCGCGGCGCGACGAGCACGAGGTCGTCGAAACCCATGGTGCGGATGGCCCGCGCCGCGGCGCCCACGTTGCCGGCATGGCTGGTCTCGATGAGGATGAAGCGGGTCTGCATGGGCCGGTCGTCGCGGGCGGGAAACCCGTTATTGTGACCGGCCGGCACGGACGGACGAACGAATGGACCGCCGCACTACGACGGCCGCGCCTTGCGGCGCGCGTTGACCACCAGCGCGAGCAGCACCACCGCGGCGGCCGCCGCGATGTGGCCGAACCAGGCGACCAGGCCCAGCGACCAGGTGGCGCCGGCCGGCGTCCCCAGCGCCACGGCCAGCGAGGCGGCCAGCAGCGCCCAGCCGGCCAGGCGCAGCGTGCGCGTTGCGCCCGGAGCCAGCGCGCGGCCCAGCACGTCCTGCTGGTGGCGCTCCATCGCCAGCGCAAGGCAGGCGAAGGCCGGCAGCGACAGCAGCAGGCAGACCACGTGGCCGGTCATCGCACAGCCTCCCCGGCCGGCGTCTGCAGCGCCGGCTGCGCCGCGTCCGCGCGCCGCGCGGGCCTGGCTTTGGGCTGGTAGCGCTGCACCCGCACCGCCAGCACCGCATGCAGCGCTGCCAGCGCCAGCAGGGTCAGCTCCAGCCCGGCGAACACACCGTCGCCCGCGCGCAGGCTGGCGAGCAGGTGGCGCTCGGTGGTCAGCGCGTTGAGCAGCGGCAGCAGCCCGATGGCCGCCGCGCCGGCCCACAGCAGTTCCACCCAGGCGCGTCTGGCCGGCCGCGCCAGCGCCCAGACCAGCGCCGCGCCCCAGGCGATGAACATGGCGTGGATCTCCCACTCCGCGCGCTGCGCCAAGCCCAGCGGCAGCAGCCGGTTGGCCCAGAGCATCGCCGCCATGCCGATCGACAGGCCCGCGATCGCCGCGATGTTGAGCCGCTCCACCAGCCAGAAGCCGAAGTACGGCCGCGCCGGATCGGGCAGCCTGCTGCGGCGTTTGACCGTCCACATCACCAGCCCGGTGCCCACCATCGCGGTGCCCGCGAGGCTGGTGAGGAAGTAGAGCCAGCGCGTGGGCAGATCGCCGAAGCGGCCCAGGTGCAGCGCGTAGAGCACGCCGCGCGTTTCGGCCGCCGCGCCCACCGCGTCCTGCGCCTGCAGCAGCCGGCCGGTGGCGCCCTCGAACACCAGGAACTGCGGGCTCGTCGTCACCCGCGCCTCCTCGCCGCGCACCACCATCACGCGCGCGGCCGCGTCGCCCGGGTTGTTGACCAGCACACGGCCCGCGCTGCCGCCGGCCCAGCGCGCCTGCGCCTGGCGCACCAGGCCGTCGAGCGGCACCAGCGCGGCACGCTCGCCGCGCGGCTTGCCGGGCGGCACGAAGGCGCTCATCTGCGCATTGAGCGCCTGCCGCTCCTGCGGCGACTTGTAAGCCGCGTCGCCGCCCCAGGGCATGTACATCAGCATCAGCGTCACCAGCCCGCTGTAGGTGATCATCAGATGGAACGGCAGCCCGAACACCGACAGCGCGTTGTGGGCGTCGAGCCACGAGCGCTGGCCCTTGCCCCAGCGGAAGGTGAAGAAGTCCGCGAAGATCTTCTTGTGCGTGATCACGCCGCTGACGATGGCCACCAGCATGAACATGGCGCACAGGCCCGCCAGCCAGCGCCCCCACAGCACGGGCATGTAGTAGAAGTTGAAGTGGAAGCGGTAGAAGAACTCCCCGCCCACCGTCTCGCGTGCGCCCTGCTCCAGCCGCTCGCCGGTGGCGGGGTTGAAGTAGCCGGTCTCGAAGCCGCGGCGCCCCGGCACCTTGGGGCTGCGCCAGAACGCCGAGGCCGCCGTGCTGCGCTGCGACGGCAGGCCGATGCTCCACTGCGGGCTGTCGGGCGCGATGCGCGCGAGCGTGGCCGCCACCCGCGCGGCCACCTGCGCCGGGTCGGGCCGCTCGCTCTGGTGCGGCAGCTCCGGCCGCATCCACTGCGTGATCTCGTCCTTGAAGTAGCTCACCGTGCCGGTGAGGAACATCGCATAGAGCAGCCAGCCGAGCAGCAGGCCGGCCCAGGTGTGCAGGTCCGACATGGTCTGCCGGATGCCCGGCGCCTTGGCCGGGGCTTTCTGCTTCGGGGCCGTCTCGTCCGTCGTCGTCATGCCACACCTCCGCTCCAGACCCACCACGCCGGCGCCAGCAGCACCAGCGCGGCCACCAGCAGGCCGGCCCAGGCGCGCCGCGCGCTGCGCACGGCGAACACCCAGACCACCGCGCCCGCGTACACGGCGAAGCTCGCGAGCATGCCGGCGAGCACCGCCTGCGCGCGGTCGATCGGCAGCGCCACCGCGGCCACGCTGGCGAGCGCGGCCAGCGCATAGCCGCCGAGCACGGCGGCCACGATGCGCGAGACCAGGGGCGCCGCGCCCAGCGCCCGGGCCAGCGCGGCCGTCATTGGTTGGGCTTGGCCGCCGGGCCGGCGGCGATGGCCGCGGCGCCGCCGGTCTTCACGAAGGTCAGCGTGGTCACGTAGTTCACGCCGTCGTACTTCTCGGCACCGTTGGAACCCTGGCGCTCGCCGGGCGTGCGGTCGATGTGGCTGGCCTCGATCACGTACTGGCCCTTCCACGGCAGGTCGAAGTGCACCAGGCCCTGCTCGTCGGCATGCTCTTCCTTGGCCCAGCCGGACTGCACCAGGACCTGCACCTTGGCCTTGGGCAGCGGCTGGCCCTTGAATGTGACCCTGAATTCGCCCTGCTTGCCCGTGGGCGTGATGTCGAAGTCCAGCCGGGGCTGCTGTGCGTCCAGGCGCGTGGCGAAGCGCGCGGCCGGACGGTACCAGCTCGTCACCTCCTTGTCGCCCTGCTTGAACTTGCGCAGCGGGAAGGCCGCGTCCTCGGCCACGATGCTCTCGCCGGCCGCCGGCCTGCCGGCCAGCCGGAAGCCGTCGGCGGTCTTGGTCACGGCCAGCGGCGATTCGCCCCGGGACGACAGCAGCGTGGCCGTGGGCTGGCCGAAGCGGTCGAGCAGGCCGGGCGAGGCCTCGCGCAGGTTCTCGCCGAACTCGCCGAAGCGGATCACCGGGTTCTGGCCCGCGGCGGGCTGCTCCAGCCAGATCTGGTGGGCCTGGGCGGCCGACGCGGCGAGCGCGGCGGCGAGGGCAAGGAGACGGAAGGATGCTTTCACGGATGGACTCCTGGGTTGATGAAAGGAAAAGAAAACAGGCGTGCTCAAAAATCCACCGACGCCGACAGCATCACCGTGCGCGGCGCGCCCAGGCCGCTGGTGAGCGTGCTGGCCCAGTACGCCTTGTTCGCCACGTTCTGCACCGCCGCACGCAACGTGACCGGGCGGCTCGCCACGCGGGTTGCGTAGCGCGCGCCCAGGTCATAGACCGTGCGGCCCGGTACCCACAGCGAGTTGTCGGCGTTGATGTATTGCCTGGAGAGCGCCACGGCGTTGGCCGTGAGGGTGAAACCTTGCACCGCGGGCACGTCCCACTCCACGCCGAGTTTGCCTTGCCATTCGGGGAAACCCGTGGCGTAGCGGCCCTGGTTCACGCCGCCTTGCGTCTTGGTGAGCCTGGCTTCGGTCCACGCGATGCCGCCGAGCAGCCGCGTGCCGCGCACGGGCTCGCCGAAGAAGCCGAACTCCACGCCCCGGTTGCGCTGCTCGCCGCCGAAGGAAAAGACGTTGCTCGTCGGATCGGTGTAGGAACTCGGGCGTTGGATCTGGTAGAGCGCCAGCGTGCCCGCGAAGTCGCCGTGGTCGTACTTCACGCCGATTTCCTTCTGCTTGGTCTTGTAGGGCGCGAACACCTCGCCCGCGTTGGCGGCGCTGGTCGGCGCGGTGGAGCCCTGGCTCAGACCCTCGATGTAATTGCCGTAGACCGAGACCGCGTTAGTCGCCTTCACCAGCAGCGCCACGGCGGGCGTGGTGGCGCTGGCCTCGTAGCGGGCCGTGCGCGCGCCGTTGCTCCAGGTGTCGCTCGTCACGTTCTGGCGACGCAGGCCGACCGTCAGTTGCGCGCGGTTCTGCGCGAACGAGAGCGTATCGGCGATGCCGTAGCTCGTGGTGCGCAGTTCGGCCGTCTTGGGAATGGATGCGCTGCTGTAGCTGCGGTCGACGGCCGCGCCCCACGCCGGGCTGTAGATGTTGGTGACCCAGTCCGACGAAAGGATGCTGGTCTTGAAGCCGAACAGGTAGTCGTGGTGGTAGTAGGTGCCGGTCAGCGCCAGTTCGTGGCCGACTCCGCCCGTGCGGAACTTGGCGCGCAGGCCCGCTTCGGCGGAATCCTTGTCGATGGCGAGGCGCTGGTGCGAGAAGTTGTTGCGGTAGTCGCCTGCCGCGTTGATGACCGTGTAGGTGGAACTGGCGAGCGCGTCGAAATCGGTCTTACCGTGGCCCGCGCTGGCGTAGGCGGTCACAGCGCGGGTGATATCCACCTCGCCGCGCAGCACCACGGCGTCGTCCTTGGTGTTGCTGAAAGTCCAGTCGGGTGCCAGCAGCGTGGTGGCTTTGGGCGCGCGGGGCACGGACAGGCCCGACGCCAGGCTCACGCCGCGGTTCAACCCGTCCACGTGATCCTCGCTGGTGTAGAGGTCGGCGGAGATGCGCACGCGCTCGGTGCGCCAGTCGAGCCCGAGCGCGGCGAGCGTGGCCTTTCTGGACTGGTGATCCACCGCCGTGTCGCCGTCGCGGTAAACGCCGTTGAAGCGCAGACCGAACTGCTTTTTCTCGCCGAAGCGCCGGCCCAGATCGACGTGGGTGCCGAACTGCGCGTCGCTCGCATAGGTGCCCGTCACGCGCGCGAGCGGCTCCTCGCCCGCGCGCTTGGGCACGAGGTTGATGCTGCCTCCCACCGAGCCGCCCGGTGGCATGCCGTTGAGCAGCGCCGACGGCCCCTTCAGCACCTCGATGCGCTCTGCCAGTTCAGGCGTGACGCGCCAGTAGGGAATGAGGCCGTACAGCCCGCCGAAGCCCACGTCGCCCGTGGCGACGCTGAAGCCGCGCAGCGTGAAGCTGTCGGAGATCATGCCGGTGGAGCCGTTGTTGAACACGCTCGGGTCGGTCAGCGCGATCACGCGGCTGATCTCCTGCGCCTGGATGTTCTGGATGTACTCCTGCGTGTAGCTGATGGTGTTGAAGGGCGTTTCCAGGAAGTCGCGGTTGCCCAGCAGGCCCACGCGCCCGCCGGTGGCCACCTGGCCGCCGGCATACGCTTCGGGCAGCGCCTGCACCTGCGCGTCGGCGGTGACCCGCACCTCGGCCAGGCTGGCGCCGCCCGCGCCCGCGCCGGCCGCGGCCTGGGGCTGCGCAGCGCGGAGCCGCAGGCTCAGCGTGCCATTGGCCGTGCGCACGAGTTCGAGCGGATGACCCGCGACCGCCGCCTGCACGGCCTGCTGCGCCGTGAGCCGGCCCGAGACCGCAGGTGCCGGCAGGCCCTGCACCAGTTCGGACGGCGCCGAGACGACCTCGCCGCTCTGTGCGGCGATCTGGAGCAGCGTCGCGTCCAGCGGGCCGGCGGGCAGCGACTAGTCGTACAGGGCCTGCGCCTGCGGCGGCGGTGACGCCTGCGGCGCGGCAGAACCGGACTGCGCGGCGGCCGGCAGGCAGGAGAACAAGGTGGTGGCGGCGGCCAGCGCCGCGAGGCCGCAAGGGCTGTATGGCGTGCGGGGGAAAACCATGAAGGCATGCTCCGAAGGGTTGGACACAGGGGTTTCTCCCCGTATGTGCAACGAAACGGAAAATGCGATCAAACCCTGGCAGCCGTCCTCACAGGCCAGGGGTATGTCTCTGCTACGCCCTTCATTCAATCGCCACAACACCATAAAGGTGGGGGTATGCGGACGGAGCCGTCCCCCGGCGTGGTCGCGCAGGTCGTGGGCCACCTCAGCCCTCCTGCGCCGCGTCGATCACGAGCAGCCAGCGCCCGTAGCGCTTCACACGGATCGGCAGGGTCTGCGCCAGCGATTCGATGGCGCGGTCGGGCTCGTCGAGCGGGAAGGCGCCGAGCACGCGCAGCCGCGCCGCGGCCGGCGAGACGCGGATGAAGCCCCCGCAGTAGGGCCGCAGCGCGTCGACCACCTCGCCGAGCGGCTGGTGGCGTGCGATGTGCACACCGCGCTCCCAGGCCGCGAGCCGGCGCTGGGCGCCGGCCGCCGTGAACAGCTGCACCGCGTGTTCGAGCACCAGGGCCACGCTGCGCCCGGCCTCCTGCCGCACGAGGAAGCGGGTGCCGAGCGCCCGCACGCTGCCCTCGGCCGTCTGCACGACGAACGAGCGGGCCGCGTCCGCCGCGGCGGCGGCGATCAGCGCGCCCGCGCGCAGCCGCACGGCGCGCACCACGGGGCCGAAGTCGACATCGACGGCCGAGCGGGCGTCGAGCAGCAGCGTGCTGCCGTCGGCCAGCCGCAGGTTGCGGCGCTCGCCGGTGCCCGTGCGCAGGTCGGCCCAGAGCGCCGCGGCGGCGCCACTGCCGCGCACCATCCAGCCGGCGCCGAGGGCCAGGCCCGCGAAGGCGACTGCGCCGCCGACGACGCGACGGCGCCGCGGCGGGCGCAGCAGCGCAGCCCGCGCGGCCTGGGCCGCAGCGCCGGCCTGCACCGGTTCGAGGCTGCGCCGCAGCGCGCCCTGCACCCGCTCCCAGGCCCGGGCATGGCGCGCATCGGCGCGGCACCAGGCGTCGAGCCGGGCCCGGTCCTCGGCGCCGGCCTGGCCGGACTGCAGCAGCACCATCCAGTCGACGGCGGCATCGAGTACGGGATCATCGGCGGCTGGCGGCGGCATCGGCGGCGGCCCTCGCTCAGAACGCGGCCACCAGCGCGGCCAGCGCCTGCTTCATCGCGCGGCGCACGGTGACGGCCGACAGCCCCAGCTCCTTGCCGATGCACGGGTAGCTCAGCCCGTCGACCTGGCTGAGCACGAAGACCTGCCGCGCGTGCGCCGGCAGCGCCTGCAGCACCGCGTCCAGGCGCGCCAGGGCCTCCAGCACCGCCGCCCGCTCCTCGGCCGACGGCGCCAGCGCATCGCCGAACGCGGCGAGCGCCTCCAGCCAGGCCAGTTCCAGGTCGCGCCGGCGCCGGTGGTTGTAGAGCACGCGCCGCGCCACCGTGACGAGGAAGGCCCGCGGCTCGCGCAGTTCGCCGGGCTCCAGCCGCGGCGCCTTCAGCACCTGCACGAAGGTGTCGTGCGAAAGGTCCTGCGCGGCCCAGGCACAGCCGATCTGGCGGCGCAGCCAGGATTCGATCCAGCCATGGTGTTCGGTATAGAGGTCGGCGTGCATGGACGTGCGGACACGGAGGACGGCCCCTCGCCGCCCCTTGAAACTGAATAGAAACCATTATCATGCACAATGCCGGCGGCGCGGTCGCCGGCCCTTGCGTTGTCCTGCCTTTGCGACCGGCCGCCGGGGCGCGGCCGGGGCGTAGAATGCGTGCCCTTCGCGCCCGCATCGCCGGGCACCGGCGCCCCGCCGCTCCCTGCCCTTCCCCCACAGTCCATGTCGTCCAACCTGCATCCCATGCTCAACGTGGCCATCAAGGCCGCCCGCGCCGCCGGCGCCATCATCAACCGCGCGGCGCTCGACGTGGAATCGGTGCGCGTGTCGCAGAAGCAGGTCAACGACTTCGTGACCGAGGTGGACCAGGCCTCCGAGCAGGCCATCATCGAGACGCTGCTGACCGCCTATCCCGGCCACGGCATCCTGGCCGAAGAGAGCGGCAGCGCGCACGGCGCCAAGGATTCTGAATTCGTCTGGATCATCGACCCGCTGGACGGCACGACCAACTTCATCCACGGCTTTCCGGTCTACTGCGTGAGCATCGCGCTCGCGGTGCGCGGCAAGGTCGAGCAGGCCGTCGTCTACGACCCGTCGCGCAACGACCTGTTCACCGCCACCAGGGGCCGCGGCGCCTATGTGAACGAGCGCCGCATCCGCGTCTCCAAGCGCACGCAGCTCAAGGAAAGCCTGATCTCCACCGGCTTTCCGTTCCGCCCGGGCGACAACCTGCGCCAGTACCTGCAGATCATGAACGACGTGATGACCCGCACCGCCGGCCTGCGCCGCCCCGGCGCCGCTGCGCTGGACCTGGCCTACGTGGCCGCGGGCTTCACCGACGGCTTCTTCGAGACCGGCCTGTGGCCCTGGGACGTGGCCGCCGGCTCGCTGCTGGTGACCGAGGCCGGCGGACTGATCGGCAACTTCACCGGCGAGCCCGACTTCCTCCACCAGCGCGAGTGCCTGGCCGGCAACCCGCGCGTCTACGGCCAGCTGGTGCCGATCCTGCACAAGTACAGCAAGTTCGCCAGCGCCGGCGAGAAGGCCCAGGTGCGCCAGGCCGCGCGCACGCTGCTGACGGGTGGCGGCGCGGCGGCGGCCGAAGCCGGCGACGGCGCTGCGCCTGAAGGCGACGGCGAGTAGTGCGCATACTCCCCAGGCCAACTTCCGCCAGCGGGCGTATCACGCGCGCTGGAGAAGCATCCAGCCCGGAGTATCCGGGCTATTTTTTTGCGTCGCCGGGCGGGGCGAACACCGGCAGCCCGAGCCGGAAGCGGATCGCCACCAGCCGCAGCACGCAGCCGGCCGGCACCGCCACCAGCGTCGCATGGCCCGGCGCGATGCCGCCGCGCTGCAGACCCACGTAGAGCAGCCCGGTCAGCAGCGACACCGAGGCGTAGAAATCGCGCCGCAGCACCAGCGGCACCTGGTTGCACAGCACGTCGCGCGCCAGCCCGCCGAAGATGCCGGTCACCAGCCCCATCAGCACCACGATGGCCAGCGGCGCGTTCGCCGACTCCGCCACGTTGCAGCCGATCACCGTGAAGGCCACGAGCCCGAGCGCATCGAGCGCCAGGAAGATGCCGTGCAGCCGGTGCGCATGCCGCGCCAGCAGCGCCGCGGCGATGGCCGCGCCCACGGTGAACAGCAGGTACTCCGGATGCGCCACCCAGCCCAGCGGATAGTGGCCCAGCAGCATGTCGCGCACCGAGCCGCCGCCCAGCGCCGTCACCGTGCCGATGAAGCAGATGCCGAACAGATCCATGCGCCGGCGCATGCCCATGAGCGCGCCCGACGCGGCTTCGGCGGCGATGGCGACGAGGTAGATGGCGGTCAGCAGCATGCGGCGCAGAGGGATGGGCGGACGAAGCCGCCATTGTCGGCTGCTGCGGCGCACGCCATGCACTATCGTTGCGCCCATGACCATCCGACACACCCCGACCCTGCGCATCGGCGACAGCGGCGGCGACGGCGGCATGCCGGCGCTGAGCGCCGCGCAGAAGAAGTTCAACAGCCTCGTCAAGCGCATCGAATCGCAGCGCGCCCTGCTCGCCGCCTGGCAGGAGGCCGTGCCCGCCTACCGCGCCCGCCATGCCCGCGAACTGGAGCCCCTGCTGGGCATCTGGCGCACCCTGCGCGCCGAACAGCTGCGCCTGCTCGACGCAGGCAGCGGCGCCAAGGGCCTGTCCAAGGCCGACCGCGCCGCACTGCACGACCTCATCGCGGACATCGCCGCAGACCTGATCGACGCCACCGGCGACGACGCCGAGCGGCAGGCCCTCAAGGAGATCCACGACCGCCATGCCGACGAAGGCTTCGACGCCGCCAGAGCCGGCGCCCGCGAAGCGGTGAAGGCCGTGGCGCGCGACGCCTTCGGCCTCGACCTGGGCGACGACGTGGACCTCGACTCGCCCGAAGACGTCCTGCGCCGCGTGGAAGCACAGATGCACGCGGCCCGCGACCGCGCCGAGGAGCAGCGTGCGGCGCACCACGCCGCGCGCGGCGGCCGCGGCGGCAACAAGCCCGGCGCCCGCGAGCGCCGCGAGCAGGAAGCGGCGCAGCAGGCCGGCCGGTCGGTGCGCGAGGTCTACCGCAAACTCGCCAGCGCCCTGCACCCCGACCGCGAGGGCGACCCGGCCGAGCGCGAGCGCAAGACCGCCCTCATGCAGCGGGCCAACGACGCCTACGCCGCCGGCCGGCTGCTCGACCTGCTGCAGCTCCAGCTCGAAGCCGAGCAGATCGACCCGCAGCACATCGCCCGCCTCGGCGAGGAGCGGCTGCGGCACTACAACCGCGTGCTGGCCGAGCAGCTCGCCGAACTCCAGCGCGAGACGCTGGGCGCGCATGGCGCGTTCTGCATGGAGTTCGGCTACGACGCCTTCGCCCCGCTCAAGCCCGCCAGGCTGCCCGCCCTGCTGCGCGCGCAGGTGCGGGACCTGCAGGACGACATCGGCCAGCTGCGCGTCGAACTGCAGGCGCTGCGCGAGCACCCTGCCTATCTCAAGCGCTGGCTGCGCCAGGAGGTCGCCCTGCGGCGGCGCGCCGGCGCGGACGGCCTGCCGTTCGACGAGGACTTCCTGGACGAACTGCTGCGCGGCCGGTAGCGACAGCGGGGCCGGTGCGGCCGGCCGCGCGCGTTCCGTTCAGTTCAGCGGCCGTAGCGCGCCGTGACCGACGCCTTGGCCAGCGTGGCGAAGTGGAGGTTGAAGCCGACGAAGGCGGCCGTCGCGTCGGCCGGCACGTCGATCCTTGATTTCAGCGCATGCACCGTGAAGACGTAGCGGTGCGGCTTGTCGCCGGGCGGCGGCGCGGCGCCGCCGTAGCCTTCGGAGCCGAAGTCGGTGCGGCCCTGCTTCGCGCCCGCGGGCAGCGCGCCGCCGTCGGCGCTACCGGCGCCTTCGGGCAGGCCGGTCGCATCGGCCGGCAGGTTGTAGACCACCCAGTGCCACCAGCCCGAGCCGGTCGGCGCGTCCGGATCGTAGGCGGTGACCGCGAAGGCCTGGGTGCCGGCCGGCGCGCCGCTCCACCGCAGCGCGGGCGAGCGGTTGGCGCCGCCGGCGCTGTCGTGGACATGGGCCTGCGGCAGGGTGTCGCCGTCGTGGAAGGCAGGGCTGGTCAGGGTGAAGCTGGAAGGGGTGTCGGCCATGCGTTGCTCCTGGAAAGAGGGGTGAAAGGGACGCGAAGGGCCACGGTAGCAGCAAGAAGGCCGCCGGGCCGCGCGCCCGGACGCGCCCGGACGACCCCGGCCGCGTCTTCGTGCCCCGCCTACGGGATGGCATCCATGCCCGTGCCGCTGCCGGCCAGCAGCGTGCGCCGGAACTGCTCCGGCGGCATGCCGGCCACGCGCTGGAACATGGCGATGAAGGCCGACGCCGTGCCGTAGCCGAGGTCGAAGGCGATCTCCTGCACGCCGCGGCCGGCCTCCAGCGCATCGACCGCGCGCAGGTAGCGCAGGCGCTGGCGCCATTCGCCCAGCGTCATGCCCAGCTCCTCCCGGCAGCGGCGCGCCAGCGTGCGCTCGGTGGTGTGGACCGCCTCGGCCCATTGCGCGAGCGTGCGTGCGTCGCCGGGCCGGGCGGCCAGGGCATCGAGCACGGCGGCGAGCGCCGGCGTGCCCGCGGCCGGCAGGTAGCTGTGCTCGGGCGGCGTGCCGGCCAGCTGGTCGACCACCACCTGGGCCAGTCGCCGGTCGGCCACGGTCTGCGGCTCGCGCACGCCGCGCGCGGCGAAGTCGACCAGGATGCTGCGGATGATGGGCCCGATGCGCAGCGAACAGGCCTGCGCCGGCAGCCGCCGGCAGCGCGCCGGCGCGACGTAGAGCGAGCGGTAGCGCACGGCCTGGCGCTGCCAGGCGCTGTGCACCACGCCGGGCGGGATCCAGATGCCGTACTGCGGCGGCGACAGCATGCGCGCGCCGGCGCAGTCGAGCTGCATGGTGCCGTGCGCCGCGTAGTTCAGGTGGCCCCAGCTGTGGCTGTGCGGCGGCGAGGCGGAGCCGGCGGCGAACTCCTCGTCGCGGCAGTAGAACGGACCGCGCAGGTCTTCCACGTTCTGGATGGGCACGGTGGCCGCGGCCGGCGGCATCTGGGGCATGGGCGATTCGTCCGAATGCAGGGATGGTCTGTCCGGAATTCGCTATATCTTCCAGGACCGACAGGTGGATGATAGGCGCATCCTTACTCGGAGTTCCGGAGCTGCCTTCCATGGGTGCCTACACCCTTCCCCTGCTCGCCGTCGCCATCTGGGCGGTCAACACCGTCGTGAGCAAGCTGGCCGCCGGCGCGATCGGCGCGGCCGAGATCGCCTTCTACCGCTGGCTGCTCGCCGGCGTGCTGCTCACGCCGTTCCTGCTCGGGCCGGTGCTGCGCAACCGCGCGGCGGTGCGGCCGCAGCTGGGTCGCATCGCGGCGCTCGGCCTGCTGGGCATGGTGATCTACCAGAGCCTGGCCTACTACGCCGCCTACTCCACCACGGCCACGCACATGGGCATCGTGGGCTCGCTCACGCCGCTGATGGTGCTGGGGCTGTCGATCGGCCTGCTGGGCCAGCGGCCGACGGCCGGCGCGCTGGTCGGCGCCGTGGTGTCGATCGCGGGCGTGCTGTTGGTGGTGTCCTCGGGCCGTCCCGCGTCGCTGCTGGACCACGGCGTGAACTGCGGCGACCTGCTGATGCTGCTGGCCATGCTGTCGTACGCGGTCTACGGCATCCTGCTCAAGCGCTGGCACATGCCGCAGGTGCCGCGCATGCAGCTGCTGTACCTGCAGGTGGTCGTGGCCGTGGTGGCGCTGCTGCCGCTCTTCCTGCTGTCGCCGCGCACCGGGCTGACGGCGGCCAACCTGCCGCTGGTGGCCTTCGCAGGGGTCATGCCGTCGATCGTCGCGGTGGTCGCCTGGATGGGCGCGGTGGCCCGGCTCGGACCCGGGCGCTCCGCGATGTTCTTCAACCTGATCCCGCTGCTGACGGCCGTGGCGGCCTGGTTCATGGCCGGCGAGCGGCTGGAGCCGTACCACGCCGTCGGCGGCGGGCTGACGGTGGCCGGCGTGCTGCTGGCCGAGCTGTGGACACGGCCGCTCGGCCAGCGGCGCGCCGCGGCGGGATAATCGCGGGCTCTCCGCCCGCATGCATGCCCGATCGCCACGGGCCGCCCCACGATGATCCGCCTCTCCGAAATCAAGCTGCCGCTGGAGGCAGCGCATTCCCCCGACGAGCCGCTGCGCGCGGCCGCCGCCCGCCTGCTCGGCATCGACCCCGGAGCCATCGTCCGCGTGGACGTGCACAAGCGCAGCTTCGATGCGCGCAAGGCCGAGCTGCGGGCCGTCTACATCGCCGACGTCGCGCTGGCCGATGCGGCCGCCGAGCCCGCGCTGCTCGCGCGCCATGCGGGCCATCCGCACATCGCGCCCACGCCCGACATGGCCTGGCGCCCGCCGGCCGGCGCGCCGTTCTCGGCGCCCGAGCGGCCGGTGGTCGTGGGCTTCGGGCCCTGCGGCATCTTCGCGGCGCTGGTGCTGGCGCAGCTGGGCTTCAAGCCGATCGTGCTGGAGCGCGGCAAGACGGTGCGCGAACGCACCAGGGACACCTGGCGCCTGTGGCGCAGGCGCGAGCTGACGCCCGAGTCGAACGTGCAGTTCGGCGAAGGCGGCGCCGGCACGTTTTCCGACGGCAAGCTCTACAGCCAGATCAAGGACCCGCGCTTCCTCGGCCGCAAGGTGATGGAGGAGTTCGTCCGGGCCGGCGCACCGCCGGAGATCCTCTATGTCGCGCGCCCGCACATCGGCACCTTCAAGCTGGTGAAGGTGGTGGAGAACATCCGCGCGCAGATCGTGGCGCTGGGCGGCGAGATCCGCTTCCAGCAGAAGGTGGTGGACGTGCACATCGAGGACGGCGCCCTGCGCGGCCTGACCGTGCTCGACCAGGCCAGCGGCGCCACGACCGAGCTGCGCACCGACCATGTCGTGATGGCCCTGGGCCACAGCGCGCGCGACACGTTCGAGATGCTCCACCGCCGCGGCGTGCACATCGAGGCCAAGCCGTTCTCGGTGGGCTTTCGCGTGGAGCATCCGCAGGGCCTGATCGACCGCGCGCGCTGGGGCAGGCACGCCGGCCACCCGCTGCTGGGCGCGGCCGACTACAAGCTGGTGCACCACGCGTCGAACGGCCGCGCGGTCTACAGCTTCTGCATGTGCCCGGGCGGCACCGTGGTCGCGGCCACCAGCGAGCCGGGCCGCGTGGTGACCAACGGCATGAGCCAGTATTCGCGGGCCGAGCGCAATGCCAACGCCGGCATCGTCGTCGGCATCGACCCGGCCGACTATCCGAGCGACTACCGCCACATCGACGTGGCCGACGGCGCGCAGGGCCGCCCGCACCCGCTCGCCGGCATCGAGCTGCAGCGCCGGCTCGAATCGAACGCCTTCGCGCTCGGCGGCGGCGACTACAGCGCGCCGGGCCAGCTCGTGGGCGACTTCATCGCGGGCCGGCCGTCGAAGGAATTCGGCAGCGTGCTGCCGAGCTACCAGCCCGGCGTGGCGCTCGGCGACCTGCAGGGCGCGCTGCCGGGCTATGCGATCGCGGCGATGCGCGAGGCCTTCCCGGCGTTCGCGCGCAAGATCCGCGGCTTCGACCTGCCCGACGCGGTGCTGACCGGCGTGGAGACGCGCACCTCGTCGCCGATCCGGATCACGCGCGGCGAGGACTTCCAGAGCCTCAACGTGCGCGGCCTGTTCCCGGCCGGCGAAGGCGCGAGCTATGCGGGCGGCATCCTGTCGGCCGGCGTGGACGGCGTGAAGGTGGCCGAGGCCGTGGCGCGCGCGGTGGCGGCCGGCTGATACTCCCTTTTCATAGACTCCAGAGCGGGCAAAACACGGTCGCTGCAGGACCATACCCCAGCTACCTCATGCGGAAGGTTCCGACCAGTTCCGCCAGTTGCTGCGCCTGCGACTGCAGCCCCTGCGCCGCCGCCGCCGATTCCTCCACCAGCGCGGCGTTCTGCTGCGTGGCCTGGTCCAGCTGCGACACCGCCTCGCCGACCTGGCCCAGGCCGGTGCTCTGCTCGGCCGCCGCGGTGCGGATGCCGGCGACCACGGCCGACACCTTCTCGACCGCCGCCACCACCTCGGCCAGGCCCGCGCCGCTGTCGATCTGGCGCACGCTCTCGCCGATCAGCGCGCCGATCTCGCGCGCGGCCGTGGCGCTGCGCTGCGCGAGGCTGCGCACCTCGCTGGCGACCACCGCGAAGCCGCGGCCCTGCTCGCCGGCGCGCGCCGCCTCCACGGCCGCGTTGAGCGCCAGGATGTTGGTCTGGAACGCGATGCCGTCGATCACGCCGGTGATGTCGGCGATGCGGCGCGAGCTGGCCGCGATGCCCTGCATCGTGCCGGTCACCTGCGCCACGGCCTCCTGGCCGCGGGCCGCCACGCCGCGGGCGGTGCCGGCGAGCGCATCGGCCTCGCGCGCCGCATCGGCGCTCTGGCGCACGGCGGCCAGCAGTTCCTCCATGCTCGCGGCCACCTGCTGCAGGTTGGACGCGGTCTGCTCGGTGCGGGCCGACAGGTCGTTGTTGCCGGCCGCGATCTCGCTGCTGGCGCCGGCGACCGACACGCTGGCCTGCCGCAGCCCGGCCACCAGCGCGGCCAGCCGCTGCTGCATCGCGCCCTGGCCGGCCAGCAGCGCATGCACCTCGTCGCGGCTGCCCGCGGGTGGCGGCGCGACCGTATCGGTCAGGTCGCCCTCGGCGATGCGGCCGGCCACGCGCGAGGCTTCGCCGAGCGGCCGCAGGATGGAGCGCGCCAGCCACCAGGCGCAGGCCAGGCTCAGCGCCCGAGCAGCGAGCCCGCCAGCAGCAGCGCGATGCCCTGGCGGGCGCTGTCGTCCGCCGCCGCGCGCGTGGCAGCCACGCGCCCGCGCTGGTGGGCGGCCAGGGCGTTCACCGCATCCTCGTAGCTGCGCGCGGCCGGGCGCAGGCCGGTGGCGATGGCCCCGGGCGCAATCGCCTCGCCGGCCTTGCGGCGCCGGACCAGGTCGTCGCGCACGCCGCGGAAGGCGTTGCCGGCCGCGTCGATGGCGCCGAACAGGCGCTGCGATTCGGCGTCGGTGGCCAGCGCGTCGAGCCGCTTGCGCACCTCGGTCGAGCGGGCCGAGGTGGCCTTGCGGTCGGCCTCGACGCGGGCCACGAAGCCCGGCTCGTCGGCCACCAGCAGCGCCTCGGCCCGGGCGGAGCTGAGCACGACGATGGCATGCAGCTCCTGCGCCAGCAGCGCCCGTGCGGCCGATGCGCCGCCCAGGTCGTCGGCAATGCCGCGCAGCCCGGCCAGCCGCCACACCCCGATGGCGGCGGCCGCCGAGGTCACGAGCAGCACGACGCCGAAAGCCAGGGCCAGGCGCAGCGAAAGGCGGGAATGGGAGAGCGACATACGGATGGACGGCGTGGAATGGAAAGCGCGGAGGATGCGGCGGGAATGTGGCGCGCTGCCGGCACGGGCCGGCACGCTCTTGCGGTTATCGGCCGCCGTGGGCGCGACTTGAACGCCGGCGCCGGGTTTGCGATAGCCTTGCCGCTTTCTTGCCTTCGAGGAGCCTGCCGTGACCGCCGACGCCGCCCGCCACTTCTACGAACCCCGCCAGGGCCACGGCCTGCCGCACGACCCGTTCAACGCCATCGTCGGGCCGCGGCCGATCGGCTGGGTCGCCACGGTCGATGCCCGGGGTCGCCGCAACCTCGCGCCCTACAGCTTCTTCAACGCGTTCAACTACACGCCGCCGATCGTCGGCTTCGCCAGCATCGGCTGGAAGGACAGCGTTCGCAACGTGGAGGCGACCGGCGAATTCGTCTGGAACCTGGTCACGCGCGTGCTGGCCGGGCCAATGAACGCGTCCTGCGCCGCCGTGGGGCCGGAGGTCGACGAATTCGACCTCGCCGGCCTGGCGGCCGCGCCCTCGCGCCTCGTGAAGGCGCCCCGCGTCGCCGCGAGCCCGGTCAGTTTCGAATGCCGGCTGACCCAGCTGGTGCAGCTCCAGGGCGCAGACGGCCAGAAGGTGCCGACCTGGCTGGTGCTGGGCGAAGTGGTCGGCGTGCACATCGGCACGGCGCTGCTCAAGGACGGCATCTACGACACCGGCGCGGCCCATCCCATCCTGCGCGGCGGCGGGCCGGCCGACTACTTCGAGATCACGCCCGAGGCGCTGTTCCGCATGCGCCGGCCGGGGTAGCTGCGGCTCAGGCGGCCGGCGCAAAGCCGGCCTTCTGCGGCCAGAGGTTGACGAAGGCGTGGACCGTGGTGCTGGCATAGAGGCCGGCCTGCGTGAAAGGCTCCCTGGCCAGCCAGGCATGGGCAGCGTCGCGCGAGGGAAAGTCGATCGCCAGCAGGCTGCCGAGCATGGTCTGCCCGTCGTCGTGGGTGAGCGGGCCGGCGAAGGCCAGCCGGTCGGCCACGGCTTCGAGATAGGCCCTGTGCTGCGGCCGCAGGCGCTGGCGCAGTTCGCCCCGGCCGGGCTTGTCGATGAGAATGAACGCGAAGAGCATCTTTCTCTTCCTTTCTTTCTGCCCCGGGGTGTCACTGGCCGGCCGCCGCCGGCACCAGCACGAAGTCGAACGGCGAGCGCCAGATCGTCTCGCCGCCCTCCACCCGCTCGAACGGCGCCACCAGCGTCTGCTTGACGCCGAACACCGTGTCCGATTCGAGGTACGGGTCGCCGCCGACGAAGGTGTGCGTCACCAGCGTCTGCCAGCCCGGCGCCGTGACCAGGAAATGCATGTGCGCCGGCCGCCAGGGATGGCGGCCCAGGCGCGCGAGCAGCTGGCCGACTGGGCCGTCGTCGGGGATCGGGTAGCTAACCGGCTTGATGCCCACGAAGCGGTAGGCGCCGTCCTCGCCGGTGACGAAGATGCCGCGGTTGTTCCACTTCGGCTGCACGCCGGGTTGCTGCACGTCGTAGAAGCCCTCGGCGTTGTCGGACCACACGTCCACGCGCGCGCCGGCGATGGGCGCGCCGTCCAGGCCGAGCACCCGGCCCTCGAACAGGCAGCTCTCGCCCTTGCCGTCGAGCGAGATGTTGGCGCCGTGCGCGCGCTCGGGCGCGCCCTCGACGTGGAAGGGCCCGAGCACCGTGTTCTCGGTCGCCCCCGGCGGGCGGCGGTTGTTGATCGCGTCCACCAGCATCGACAAGCCCAGCGTGTCGCTCAGCAGGATGAACTCCTGGCGCTCCGGGCCGCAGATCTGGCCAGTGCGCGTGAGGAAGTCGATGGCGGACTCCCACTCGCGCTGCGTCGGCTGGACTTCCTTGGCGAACGCATGCAGGTGCCGCACGAGGGCGGACATGACGTCGCGCAGGCGCGGCTCTACGTCCGGCCCCATGCGGGCGTTGACGACGTCGGCCGAATCGGCCTCAGTGAAGAATCGGGTCATGGGTGGTGTTCTCCTTGGGCAAAGGGGTACGCGCCGCGGGCGGGGCGGGCGGGCGCTGGCGCAGCGGCAGTAGCTCGATACCAGTGCGGTCGCACAGCAGGCCCCAGAGCCCCCGCCGCGCGAACAGCATGGTGGCGATGCCGACCGCGCCCAGCACGATGAGATAGGCCGTGCCGTAGTCCGACAGCAGCCGCTGCAGCGCATAGAAGACGGCCACGCCGACGATCGGGCCAGGCAGCGTGCCGATGCCGCCGATCACCACGACGAAGATGACGAAGGCCGTCCAGTGGACCACCGAGAAGGCCGTCTCCGGCGTCACCCGGGTGATCTGGAGGAACAGCAGTGCGCCGCACACGCCGGTGCCGAAGGCCGTGAGCAGGAACACCTGGGCCTTCAGCCGCAGCGGGTCCACGCCCACCGAGCGCGCGGCCTCCGGGTTGTCGCGCACCGCCTGCAGGCCCAGGCCGGGGCGCGAGCGCAGGAAGGCGTAGCTCGCCGCCAGCGTGGCCGCGGCCAGCAGCAGCGCGAGCCAGTAGGCCAGCGCGTCGGCGGCGGCAGCGCTGCCGATGCCGAGCCAGCCCTTGACGGCCTGCACGCCGGCCATCGCGTTCACCGCGCCCTTGGGCAGCGAGGTGCCGGTGCCGCCGCCGAGCGCCTTCCACTGCGCCAGCGCCAGCCGCGCGATCTCGGCGGCGACCCAGGTGCCGATGGCGAAGTACGCCCCGTGCAGCCGGAAGGCGAAGAACGCCATCGGCACCGCGCACAGCATGGCCGCCGCGCCGGCCGCGAGGATGCCGGCCAGCGGGTCCCAGCCGCCGAGGATCACGGCCGCGAACAGCGTGTAGGCGCCCACGCCCACGAACGCCTGCTGGCCGACCGAGACCAGCCCGGCGAAGCCGGCGAGCAGGTTCCAGTTGAGCGCGAGCACCAGCAGCGTCAGCACCATGAACAGGTCCTGCACCAGCGCGCGCGGGCCGATAGCCGGCACGGCCAGCAGCAGCACTAGCGCGGCGGCCGGTGCCAGGGCGGCGGCCGTGCGGCGCGCCTTCTTTTTCGATTGCGTGTCGGTGAAAAAAGCCATGGATGCTGCCTCAGTCGTGGGCACGGGGGAACAGGCCGCGCGGGCGCACCAGCAGGACGGCGACGAAGGCCAAGTGCCCGGCCAGCACTTGCCACTCGGGATTGACGGCGGCGCCCGCCGCCTGGGCCAGGCCGATCACGATGCCGCCGGCCAGCGTGCCCCAGAGGCTGCCGAGCCCGCCGATGATCACGGCCTCGAAGGCGTAGAGCAGCCGAGCCGGGTCGATCGACGGGTCGAAATTGGCCCGCACGCCAAGGTAGAGCGCGGCGATCGCGGCCACGGCGAGCGCGAGCCCGGTGGCGATGGCGAACACGCGGCGCGGGCGGATGCCCATGAGGCCGGCCGTGACCGGGTCGTCGAAAGTGGCGCGCAGCGCGCGGCCCAGCGCGGTGCGGTAGAAGAGCGCGTTGAGCGCGAGGATCACCGCCACCGCCGTCGCCAGGGTGAGCAGCGGCACGACGCCGACCGCGAGGCCGCCCAGCGGAATCGACGCGGCCTCCACCTGCCCGGCGGCGAGCTTGCGGCTGTCGGCCGAGAAGCCTTCGAGCAGCGCGTTCTGGATCACGATGGACAGGCCGAAGCTCACCAGCAGCGGCGGCAGCAGGTCGGCTCCGAGCACGCGGTTGAACACGTGGGTCTGCAGCAGCCAGCCCGCGCCGAACATCAGCGGCGCGGCCAGCAGCACGGCCGCGAACGGGTGCAGTCCGAGCCCCGATGAGAGACCCAGGATCAGGTAGGCCGCCAGCACGATCAGGTCGCCGTGTGCGAGGTTGACCAGCCGCATCACGCTGAAGACGAGGCTCAGCCCCGCGGCGAACAGCGTGTAGAGCCCGCCGAGCAGGATGCCCTGGGCCAGGGTGTCGAGCAGGTTCATGCGCGCACTCCGAAGTAGGCGTCGTGGATCGCGCCGCGCGACAGCTGCGCCGGCGTGCCTTCGAGCGTGAGGCGGCCCTCCATCAGGCACACCACGCGGTCGGCCACGCGCAGCGCCTGGCCGATGTCCTGTTCCACCACGACGAGCGAGGCACCCGCGGCCTGGATCTGCGGCACGGCGGCATAGATGTCGCGGATCACGCGCGGCGCGAGGCCCAGGCTGATCTCGTCGCACAGCAGCACGGTCGGGTTAGACATGAGCGCGCGGCCGATGGCGACCATCTGCTGCTGCCCGCCCGAGAGCGCCGTGCCCGGCGCGTGGCGGCGCTCGCGCAGCGCGGGAAAGAGCGCGTACACCGTGTCGAGGTTCCAGTGCCCTCCCGCGCCGCGCGCATAGGCGCCCACGAGCAGGTTCTCCTCCACGGAGAGCGAGGGAAACAGCCGGCGCCCCTCGGGCACCAGCGCGACGCCGCGCGCGAGCACGTCGGGCGCGCCGAGGCCCCCGATGGGCTCGCCGCGCAGCACGACCGAGGCAGCGGCCACCGGCACCACGCCCGCGATCGCGCGCAGCAGCGTGCTCTTGCCCGCGCCGTTGGCGCCGATGATGGCCAGCGTCTCGCCGCGCGCGAGCCGCAGGTCGATGCCAAAGAGCGCCTGGAAGTCGCCGTAGCGCGCGACCAGGCCGCAGGTTTCGAGCAGGACGGGTCCGCCGGTCATTGGAATACCTACGCGCTCACTCGCTGCGGTGCGAGCGCCTTCGGGCGGCCGGGCGGCGCTCATGCCTCGATCCCCAGATACACCTCGCGCACCGCGGGCGAGGCCATCACGTCGTCGGGGTGGCCGTCCATGAGCACGCGGCCGAAGCTGAGCACGATGAGCCGCTGCACCACCGCGTTGAGCGCGTGCAGCACGTGCTCGATCCAGACGATGGCCACTCCGCCCGCGTGGATCGCGCGGATGGTCTCCACGAGCTCGCCGCATTCGGCCTCGGTCAGGCCGCCGGCGATCTCGTCGAGCAGCAGGAGGCGCGGCGAGGTCGCCAGCGCCCGCGCGAGTTCGAGCCGCTTGCGCCGCAGCAGCGGCAGCGCGCCCGCGGCCTGGTCGCGCACGCCGGCCAGGCCGGTGCGCTCCAGGATGTCCAGACAGTGGACGGCGGCCTGCGGCCCGCGCAGGCCGCCGCCGAACTGCGCGGCCACGAGCAGGTTCTCGTACACGCTCAGGCCGCCGAAGGGCTGCGGTATCTGGAACGAGCGGCCGATGCCCGCCGCACAGCGCCGCATGGGCGAGTCGGCTGTCACGTCCCCGCCGGCGAAGCGCACGGCGCCCGCGTCGGGGCGCAGGTTGCCCGCGATCAGGCTGAACAGCGTGGACTTGCCTGCGCCGTTCGGCCCGATGATGCCCAGCGCCTCGCCAGGGGCCAGGTCGAAGCTCACGCCGTCGGTGACCTTGAGGGCGCCGAAGGAGCGCGAGACGGCGCGCAAGCTCAGCAGGGGTTCTGGCGCGGCGAGCATACCCCCCGCCTTACAATCTTGTTGTGCGCCGTTTACGGCCGCTTTTGGTATATACCCCTGCACCATCACCGCAGCAACTCCAGCGTGCCGCCCAGCGGGATGTTCGGCGAGTTGCCGTTCTCGACGATCACGAGGTCGAACCTGCCGTCGGCCTTGCGCCGCCACTGGCCGCCCACGAGCGGCGTCTTGGCCACGTTCTTGCGGGCGAAGGGCGGCACGTTGTCCCGGCCCCAGCGAATGTTGCCGACCACCGTGTCGAGCTTCGTCGCGGCGATGGCTTCGGCCAGCGCGGGGCGCCGGGTCGGGTCGCTCGCGCGCCGGACCACGTCCGCCGCCACCTCGAACAGGGCATGCGTGAAGCCCACGGGCTGCGTCCACGCGCGCCCGGCCGCCCGGGTGAAGTCGGCGGCCAGTTCGGCGCAGCTTTCGCCCGTGAGCGAGGAGGTGAAGGGAAACTGCGGCGCCCAGTACACCTCGCAGGTGAGGTTGTGGCCGAGCCTGCCGAGCGCCGCCACGCTCTCGGGGAACAGCAGCGCCTTGGCGATGGACACGAGCTTCGGCCGCAGGCCCTGCTGGCTCGCCTGCGTCCAGAAGGTGGTGAAGTCGGGCGGGATCGGGATGCCGGTGATGATCTCGACGTCGTTTTTCTTGAAGGCGTTGATCTGCGCCGAGAAGTCGTCCGACAGGTTCTGGTAGCGCCCCGGGTCGGTCAGCCGGTAGCCCGCGGTCTTGGCCGGGCCGGGCAGGCCGGCGCTGCCGGCCCAGGCGTTGCCGTCGCCGTCGTTGGGCCAGAGCGCGCCCACGCTCTTGTTGCCGGCCACGTTCTTCCAGAGGTTGAGGAACACGGCCACGTTGTCCTCCAGCCCCCAGAAGAAGTGGTAGACCCAGTCGAACGGCGCCCACGATGCCGGGTTGCCGGGGTTGCCCTGCTGGCCGACGAACCAGGGCTGCCAGGGCGCGACGGAGGAGATGACGGGCACCTCCTCGGCCTCGGCGATGGTGCAGACGGGGTTGGTCGTCTCGGGCGTGGAGGCCACGAGGATCAGGTGCACTTTGTCGCGCACGATCAGCTCGCGCGCCACGTCGGCGGCGCGGTTGGGGCTGGACTGGCTGTCCTTCACGACCACGTCCACCGACAGGCCCTTGGCGGCTGCCGCCTTGCGGAACTGGGCGGTGACGTACTTGTCGGCCTCGGAGAAGGCAGAAAGCGGCCCAGACTGCGGGCTCACGTAGCCGATGCGCACCGGGCGCTTCTGGGCGAATGCAGGAAGGGCGAGCGTGCCCGCGGCGGTGCCGAGCAGTTGCCGTCTGTCGATCATGGTCTTGTCTCCTTGCGTCGTTGTCGGATCGTGGCCGGTAGGCGCTACTGCGGGCGGGCGCCCTCCCACGCGCGCTGGAGCAGCGCGCGCACGGCGCCGCGCTCAACGGGGCGCGGGTTCCAGTAGGGGTTGCGCACGGCGAGGTTGGCCGCGCGGTCGAGTTGTGCCCCATTCAGGCCGAGTTCGCGCAGCGACTGCGGCGCGCCCAGCGACCGGGCGAAGTCGTAAAGGCCGCCGCCGAGGTCGCCGCCGAACAGGCCGGCCAGCGGCCGCAGTTGCGCGGCTGCGGCCTGCGCGTTGTAGGCCGCCGCGTGCGGCAGCACCACGGCGTGGGTCTCGGCATGCGGCAGGTCGAAGCTGCCGCCGAGCGTGTGGCAGAGCTTGTGGTGCAGCGCCATGCCGACCGTGCCGAGCACCGTGCCGCAGAGCCAGGAGCCGTAGAGCGCCTGCCCGCGCACCTGCGCGTTGCGCGGCGCGGCCGTGATGGCCGGCAGCGCGTCGCGCAACGCGCGCACGCCCTCCACGGCCAGCAGCGAGGAGACCGGGTTGCGGTCCTGCGCGTAGACGGCCTCCACCGCGTGCGCCATCGCGTTGAGCCCGCTGGTCACGCTCATCGCCACCGGCAGGCCGAGCGTGAGTTCGGGGTCGTAGATCACCACCTCGGGGAGGATCTTCGGGTCGCGCACGGTGGTCTTCACGCCGTCCTCGGTCTGCCCCAGGATGGGCGTGACTTCCGAACCTGCGTAGGTGATGGGAATGACGACCTGCGGCGCGTCGTTGCGCCAGGCGATGGCCTTGCCCAGGCCGATGGCGGAGCCGCCGCCGAGCGCGACCACGCCGTCCGCGCCCGCCGCTTCGTAGGCGGCCAGCGCTTGCTGCGTCACCTCCGTCGGCGTGTGCATGGCGGCCCGCGCGAACACACCCGCGGCGCGCTCACCCAAACGCGCGGCCAGCGCCTCGGCATCGGCCTGCTGGTACGGCGTGGAAAGCACGAGCGCGCGGCGCAGGCCGAGCCGCGCCACCTCCTCGCCCACGCGCGCCCAACTGCCCGGCCCGAACACGATGCGCGCGGGCGAAATGCCGTAGATGAACGATGCCGTCATGGTGTGTGTGCTTTCTCTAGAACGCCTTGATGAGCGTGAGCCGCGCGAGGGTGCCCTGCGGCTGCGCGCTCGAACCGCCCTGCGCGCGCCACTCGCGGTACAGCGCGCCCTTGAACACGAGGCCCGGCGCGGCGGGCCAGGTCAGTTCGCCGCCGACGGCGTGCTTGAACGCCTTCTGCAGCGCCGCGCCCGCGCCGCTGTCGCTGCTGGTCTGCCACTGGCTGTAGCCCACGAGGCCGGCCACGAGCGGCATGCCGCCGATGGCCTTGCCCAGGCCCCATTCAAGGCTCGCCTGGCTGCCCGGCCGCACGCCCGCGTCGTTGCGGCCGTGGCGCTCCCAGCGCAGCAGGGCCGAGAGCGAAAGCGTCTTCGCGGCGTCGAAGTGCCACGTGCCCCCGCCCGTGAGCATGAGCGACTTGTAGCCCTTGCCCGGCGAGGCCGAATCGTTCGTGCTGCCGTTGTCGAGCCACACGCCCGCGCCCGCCACCGCGTCCCACTGCGGGCCGTGCCAGCCGAGCACGAGCGGGCCAAGATAGATGTCGGCCACGCCCGAGCGGCTGTCGGCCACATTCGCGGCCTGGACGGTGAGCGAGGTGCGCTGCAGGGGCACGATGGCTTCGGCGCCGTAGTCCGCGCCCAGCAGCTTCGTCTGCGAGATCCAGACGAAGCGGTTGGCCAGCACCGAGACGGTGCCGCTGTTGTTGCCGGGCAGCTTGTCGCGCGAGCCCGGCGCGCGGAAGCTGTCGATGCCGTAGTTGACGACGTAGCCCACGTAATAAAGCCCCGGCGGCGGCACGCTGGCCGCCTGCACGCCTTCGACGCCCGGCGCATAGTGGCCGTCGGCGAAGGCGGCGGATGCCGCGAGCGCGGCGCAGAAAGCCGTCGCCCTACCTATACCCCTTTGGGTAATCGTCCATAGCCATTGTTTTTCAAATGGCTGATAGCTATACTCCTCGAAATCCATTTCGCTTGTCTCCTTGGTTTTGTTGGCTTTCGCCCGGCTGCGCGCGGCCTCTCGCGAGCCGCGTGCGCTTTCGACGCCTGCCGGGCGCGGCGCGGTGGTTCAGGCGGCCAGGGCCTGCGCTGTTTCGTCGTGCCGCAGATGCAGCCGCACCAGCACCTCGTCGAAGCGTTGCCGGAACACCTGCGGGCTGTTGGCCGTGGCGGCCACGTAGAAGTCGGGGCGCAGCAGCACGTAGCGCGCATCGATGCGGCCGAGCCAGCGGGCATAGGTGCCGTTCACGTCGATCGCGTCACCCGGCCGCCCCGCCGAGCCGATGCGCACCAGCCGCCCTTCGAGCCGCGCGAACTGCGCGTGCTGCCCGGCGGTGAGCGCCTCGGCCGGGTCGGCGTCGAGCGCGAGCACGATCCAGCCGTAACCCACGGCCTGGTCGAAGCGGTCGCGCCGGCCGTTGGCCTCCACGATGCCCTGGGCCGAAAGCTCGCCCGCGTGCGGCGCGTCGGCGCTCCAGATGCCGGGGCCGAGCTGGCAGACGTCGGTCGGCACCGGCCGGTGGCCGCGCGCGGCGAGGTCGGCTTTCATGCGCGCGTCGCGCTCGGCGGCCTCGCGCTCGTCGGCGATGCAGATGATCTTGCCCAGCTCCTGGCTGAAGTCGATGTAGTGCCTGGCGTGCGCCAGGCGTTCGGTGGTGTAGCTGCCCAGCACCTCCTGGCCGAGCCGGCCTGCGAGGATGCCGTTCAACCGCCAGCCGAGCGCCAGCGCGTCGCGCAGCCCGGCGCACATGCCCTCGCCCGCGAAGGGCGGCATCAGGTGCGCGGCATCGCCCGCGATGGCACAGCGGCCCTGGTTCCACGTCTTCGCCCAGCGGGCCTGGAAGCGGTAGACGGCGCTGCGCTCCAGCTCGGCGTTGTCGGGCGTGAGGCCCCAGGGAGCGAGCAGCTTCCAGGCGTTCTCGGGGGTCTGAATCTCCTCCACCGATTCGCCGGGCAGCACCATGAACTCCCAGCGCCGGCGGCCCGGCCCGCCAGGCACGATGGTCGTGGGGCGGCGCGGGTCGCACAGCTGCCACTGCGCGGGCTGGTGCGGCCGGATCGTCTCGTAGGGCGTCTTCGGGATCATGTCGAGGATGAGCCAGTCGAAGAAGTAGCCCCTGTCCTCGTTGGCGATGCCGAGACGCTCGCGCACGAAGCTGTTGGCGCCGTCGGCGCCGACGACGAAGCGGGCGCGCACGGTGCGGGTCGCGCCGGTCGCGCCGGCCTCCTGCGGATTGCGCCGCAGCTCCAGGGTCACGCCCTGCGCGTCCTGTGCCGGCTCCACGCCTTCCCAGCCGCGCAGCTGCGTCACGCCCGGCAGCGTGGCGGCGATGCCGGTGAGCCGCACTTCCAGGTCCGGCTGGTTGAACCAGTAGCGCACCCGCCAGCCCGAGGCCGAGATGCTCTGCCAGTCGACGACCTGCAGGTTCTCGCCCTGCGCGTTGCGCCAGTAGTACAGCTCGTCGTGGTAGCCGATGGCCGGGTCGTTCTCGGAATCGATGCCCAGCGTGGCGAGGATGCGCGCAATCTCATGGTCGTAGGTCACGGCGCGGGGGCGGCCGTAGGCCGCGGTCCAGCGCTCGACCAGCAGCACGCGCTTGCCGCGCTGGCCCAGCAGGATGGCCAGCATCGTGCCGACCGGGCCGCCGCCGACGATGGTGACGTCGGCGTCGAAGGCGCCGGTGTCAGGGGGGGTGGGAAAGGTCATGCGTGTCTCCTTGGCGATGGAGACGAATTTTGTTCAAAAATGAATATCGTTCATTTCTGATAAATACTGCTTGACATGGCTCGTGTTCCCTGTGCATAAGCGCGCCGTGCAATGAATATATACACCGTCCAGTAGTGCTCGGATGGGATTTTAGATAGTGCGCTCTGTCTATATACCCCCTATCCACCCATGCACCGGTTAGACTGGCCCCATGACAGCAACAGGGCAACGGACAACAGTGGCGGCAGAGAAAACAACCCACGGGGCGGCGGCGGCCGAGCCGCAGGGCCGCGTGGCGCGCAGGCAGCGTCGCAACCGCGAGGCGCTGATCCACGCGGCCACCGCCGTGATGGGCGAGAAGGGCATCGATGCGGCCACGATGCAGGAGATCGCCGAGCGCGCCGACCTGGGCGCCGGCACGATCTACAACTACTTCAAGTCCAAGGACGAGCTGGCCGTCGCCGTGCTGGAGGAATTGATGGTGGAGCTCGCCCTGCGCATCGAGCGCGTGACCTTCGACGATCCGGCGCAGGTCTATGCCTTCGGCATCCACACCGTGCTCGCCACCGCGACCACCGACGGCCGCTGGAAGCAGATGCTCTACCGCAGCGAGGTGATCGCCGATGCGCTGTACCGCCGCATGGGACCTTTCGCCATCCGCGACCTGCGCAACGCCGTGCAGGCCGGACGTTTTTTCGTCGCCGATGCGGAGCTGACCTGGCGGCTCACCGCCCATGCGATCGTCGGCGCGGCGCTCGCGGTCACGACCGGCGCGCTGCCCGCAGGCGCCAGGGAGGCGGCCATCGCGCAGCTGCTGTGCATGACCGGCATCGGCGCCGAGGCCGCCTCGGCGCTCGCGGCGCTGCCGTTGCCGCCGCTGCCCGACATGCCCGCGGCCGCCGCCACGCCGGCACACCGCAGGCATGCCCGGCCCGCCCCGACCGCGGCGGCGCAAGGGGAATGAAGACGCCCCTGCCCCGGTCAGCGCCAGTGGCCGCCCTGACGCTGCCAGCCGCGCGGGCCCTGCTGCCAGCGGTGGGGCACCCAGGCGGCGCCCGGGCGCGGCGGGGCGGCCCAGCGGCCCGGCTGCCAGGCGTAGCGGCCGCCGTCCCAGATGTAGCCGCCGCCGATCCAGACCTCCAATGGCGACGGGGCCACGCCCACGGCTTCGTATGGCGGCGCCGGCGGGCCGTAGGGGGCATAACCTTCATAGGCGACCGGGGCGCCCAGCGGCGGCAGGGGCGCAATGACGCAGCCGGTCAGGGCGACAGCCGCCGCGGCCAGGGCTGCTGCGGGCGCGATGCGCCGGGCCACGTCGACGAGATGGGATGCTTGCATGGAGGGTCTCCGAAGGAAGAAGGGCCGGCATCGCGCCGGCCCTGTTCCATCAACGCCAGCCTGCGGCCGCTGTTGACGCGCGACGATGAAGCGCGGGTAAAGACGGGAAACCGTTCATTCCGCCCCGTCGGAAAAAGCCGCCTCGGCGTGACAGGGGCGGCTCAGGCGCGCGCCTGCAGCGCGGCGATGCGCTCCTCGATCGGCGGGTGCGAGGCGAACAGCTTGCCGATGCTGCCGGTGATGCCGAACGCCTGCACGCTCTGCGGCAGCTCGCCCGGATGCAGGCCGCCCAGGCGGGCCAGCGCGTTGATCATCGGCTGCTTGCGGCCCAGCAGCTGGGCCGAGCCGGCGTCGGCGCGGAACTCGCGCTGGCGCGAGAACCAGGCCACGATGATCGCGGCGAGAAAGCCGAGCACGATGTCGAGCACCACGGTCGTCACGAAGTAGCCGATGCCCGGGCCCGAGCGCTGGTCGTTGCCGCGGTTGAGGAAGCTGTCGACCGCATAGCCGATCACGCGCGAGAGGAACACGACGAAGGTGTTCATCACGCCCTGGATCAGCGTCATGGTGACCATGTCGCCGTTGGCGACGTGGGCGATCTCGTGGCCGATCACCGCCTCGACCTCGTCGCGCGTCATGCCCTGGAGCAGGCCGGTGGAGACGGCCACGAGCGCCGAGTTCTTGAACGCGCCGGTGGCGAAGGCGTTGGCATCGCCTTCGAAGATGCCGACCTCGGGCATGCCGATGCCGGCCTTCTCCGACAGGCGGCGCACGGTGTCGACGATCCAGGCTTCGTCGGCGCTGCGCGGCTGCGCGATGACCTGCACGCCGGCGGTCCACTTGGCCATCGGCTTGCTGATCAAGAGCGAGATGATCGCGCCGCCGAAGCCCATGACGAGGGCGAAGCCCAGCAGCGCGCCGAGGTTGAGCCCGTTGGCGGTGAGATAGCGGTTGACGCCGAGCAGGCTGGCGACGATGCCGAGCACTGCGACGACCGCGACGTTGGTGAGGACGAACAGCAGGATGCGTTTCATGGATTCTCCGTGGAATGGAATAAAGCCCCTGGCGCCAAGATGGTGGCCGACTCCGGCCCCTTCAAGCGCGCTGCGTTCGCAGAATCGCTGACTCGTCGTTGTATGTGCGCTGCCCTGCGAGGGCGTATGGCAGGGAGGGATGATAGGGGCAAAAGGTTCACCCGCCGCGCCGCATCCAGGCGCTTCCGAAGGGCATTCCCACCCGAGCGAGGATCATATACCCCCCCGGAGGAACTCCTTGTCGCGCCTGTCAGTCAAGCGCAGCGGCCACATACCCCCTATACCGCATGCGCGTGCCGCAGGGCTTCGAGAATCCGCACGCGCAGGTGGCCCAGCGCGTCGCCCTCGCGGTCGCGCGGGCGCGGCAGCGGCACGGCGATCTCGCGCAGCGGCGCGCCGGCGCGCGCCTCCAGCACCAGCACCCGGTCGCTCAGGACGACGGCCTCGTCCACGTCGTGCGTGACCAGCAGCAGCGTGATGCCGTGGCGCCGCGCGATGCCGGCCAGCAGGTCCTGCAGCTTGATGCGGGTGAAGGCATCGACGGCCGAGAACGGCTCGTCGAGCAGCAGCACCCGGGGCCAGGTGAAGAGCCCGCGCGCGATGGCCACGCGCTGCGCCTGCCCGCCCGAGAGCTGCTTGGGCAGCCGATCCTCGAAGCCGGCCAGGCCGACTTCGGCCAGCAGCTCGCGCACCTGCGGATGGTGGCGGCCGGCGCGGCCCAGGTCGAAGGCCACGTTCTCGGCCACGGTGAGCCAGGGGAAGAGGCGGAGCTCCTGAAAGATGAAGCCGATCTCGCGCGTGATGTCGTGCTGCGGCCGGCCCGCCAGGCGCACGGCGCCGTCGTAGTCGGTGTCGAGCCCGGCGACGATGCGCAGCAGCGTGCTCTTGCCGCAGCCGCTGGCGCCGACCAGGCTCACGATCTCGCCGGGGGCGAGCGCCAGCTGCAGGTCCTGCAGCACGGCGCGGCCGCCGAAGGCCTTGCGGCGCACGACCGCTTCGAGCAAGGGCTGGCGGGATGGGAGGTGCGCGCTCATCGTGCGGCCCTGTCGTAGGTGTCGCGCCAGGCCAGCAGCCGGCGCTCGATCCAGGCCACGCCGGTGTCGGTCACCTTGCCCAGCAGCGCCAGCAGCACGATGGCCGCGAGCACGATGTCGGCGCGGCCCATCTCGCGGCCGTCGGTCAGCAGGTAGCCCAGGCCGTTGATGGCCGCGATGAGCTCGGCCGCCACCATGAACATCCAGGCCAGGCTCAACCCGTTGCGCAGGCCGGTCAGCACCGCCGGCAGCGCGGCCGGCAGCAGCACCCGGCGCACCAGTTCGACCGAACTCAGGCGGTACATGCGCGCGACCTCGACCAGCTTGCGGTCCACGTCGCGGAAGCCCGAGGCCACGCCCATATAGACCGGAAAGAATGCGCCGATGGCGATCAGCACCACCTTCGGCGCCTCGTCGATGCCGAGCCACAGCAGCAGGAGCGGCACCCAGGCCAGCGAGGGGATGGCGCGCAGCGCCTGGAAGCTCGGGTCCAGCAGCGCCTCGCCGCGGCGCGACAGGCCGACGAGCGCGCCGACCGCGATCGCGAGGCCGGCGCCGATCGCGAAGCCCGCGGCCACGCGGCCGGTGCTGGCCAGCACGTGGCCGGCGAGCGCCTGGGCGCCGAACGAGGCGATGGTCTGCACGATCTCGCTGGGCGCGGGCAGCAGGTGGCCGTTGACCCAGCCCAGGCGCACCGCGACCTCCCAGGCCGCCAGCACGACCACGGGCAGCAGCAGGCCCCAGCCGGCGCGGACCCGGCGCGGCGCGGCCGGGCCCGCCTGCGCAGCAGCGCCCGCGAAGCCCGGCAGTTGCGATGGATCGGCAGCCACGTCGTGCACCGGGATCAGGCTGCGGCGGCGGAGGACTGCAGCACCGACCGCGCGAACTGCGTGTCCACCAGGTCGGTCACGACCTTGTCCAGGTTCGTGCCCGGCTTGACAAGGCCTTCGGACAGCAGGATGGGTGACGCGGCCTTGAGCGCGGCCACATGTTCCTGCGACGGCTGCGGGTTGCTCAGGTCGGTGCGCAGCTTGAGCTGCAGCAGGGCGACCTGCAGGCTGACCTTGGCTTCTTCCGACAGGATCTTCGCCGCCTCGGTGGTGTTGGCGATGATCCATTTGCGGGCGCGCTCGTAGCCCGCGATCACGCGGCGCGTCTCGGCCGCGCGCTCGCGCAGGAAGTCCTCGCGCACGTCGAGAAAGCCGTAGGTGTTGAAGGCCACGTTGCGGTAGATGAGGCGCGTGCCGGCATCGAGCTCGCTGGCGGCCAGCAGCGGATCGAGCCCGACCCAGGCGTCGACGCGGCCCTGCTCGAGCGCCGTCTTGCCGTCGGCATGCTGGAGCGCGACGATCTCCACGTCCGAGCGCTTGAGGCCGAACACCGGCAGCGCGCGCAGCAGGAACAGGTACGGGTCGGTGCCCTTGGTGGCGGCGACCTTCTTGCCCTTGAGGTCCTTGACCGACTGGATCGGCGAGTCCTTGCGCACCGCCAGCGCGGTCCATTCGGGGCGCGAGTAGATGTAGGGTGCCTTGATCGGGTTGCCGTTGGCACGGGACAGCAGCGCGGCCAGGCCGGCCGAGGAGCCGATGTCGATGCTGCTGGCGTTGAGGTATTCGAGCGCACGGTTGCTGCCGGCGCTGAACACCCACTTGACCGCCGTGCCATCCTTCTTGAAGTCCTCTTCGAGCCAGCCGAAGCGGCGCAGCACCAGGCTCGACGGCGAATAGGTCGCGTAGTCGAGCCGCAGCTCCTTCAACGGCTCGGCCGCGCGGGCGGCCAGGGGTGCGAGCGGTGCGGCCAGGGCGGCGGCGGAGGACAGCAGGGTGCGGCGTTTCATCGAAGGCTCCCGAGCCTGCGGGAGGCAGGCAAAAACGCGCAGTCTCGCGGCGTCGACTGCAGGCGCAAAAAAGGGTTTCGCGCTTGCTTATGTACGGTTCCGCGGCGGCCGGAACACGCGGCTGTCGTCGTAGAAGGCCCTGTCCTCGCTGGCCGGCCACAGCCCGGAATGCCCAGCACCGGCAGCGGCAAGAAAGGCCTGGCCGCGAGCACCTGCGGCTGCAAGGCGGCGACCGGCGCGCCGATGGTGCCAGCGGCGTGGTCCAGTGGAGCGCCGGCCAGGGTACGCCTGGCACACGGGCCATCAGGCCGTGACGGAGTCCAGCCGCCAGGACAGCGTCTCGCCGCCGCGCAGCGGCTTGAGCGTGGTCTCGCCGAACGGCACAGTCTCGGGCACGTCGAGCGGCGCGCGGCGCAGCGTGACCGTGCCCCGATTGCGCGGCAGGCCGTAGAAGTCGGGGCCGTGGAAGCTGGCGAAGCCTTCGAGCCGGTCGAGCGCGCCGGCGTTGTCGAACGCCTCGGCATACAGCTCCAGCGCCGTGAACGCCGTGTAGCAGCCGGCGCAGCCGGTGGCGTGCTCCTTCAGGTGCGCGGGGTGCGGCGCGCTGTCGGTGCCGAGGAAGAAGCGGTCGCTGCCGCCGGTGGCCGCGGCCACCAGGGCCAGGCGGTGGGTCTCGCGCTTGAGCACCGGCAGGCAGTAGTAGTGCGGGCGGATGCCGCCCAGGAAGATCGCGTTGCGGTTGTAGAGCAGGTGGTGCGCGGTGATGGTCGCGGCGGTGAAGGCGCCGGCGCCGGCGACGTATTCGGCGGCCTCCTTCGTCGTAACGTGCTCCATCACGATCCTGAGCTCGGGGAAGTCGCGGCGCAGCGGGATCAGCTTCTGGTCGATGAACACCGCCTCGCGGTCGAACAGGTCCACCTCCGGGTCGGTCACCTCGCCGTGCACCAGCAGCACGAGGCCGGCCTTCTGCATGGCTTCGAGCGTGGCGTAGGTCCTGCGGATGTCGGTCACGCCCGCGTCGCTGTTGGTGGTGGCGCCCGCGGGGTAGAGCTTGAGCGCGACCACGCCGGCCTCTTTCGCGCGGGCGATCTCCGCTGGGGGCAGGTTGTCGGTGAGGTAGAGCGTCATCAGCGGCTCGAAGGCCGCGCCGGCCGGCACGGCCGCCAGGATGCGGTCCCGGTAGGCCAGCGCCTGCTGCGCCGTGGTGACCGGCGGGCGCAGGTTGGGCATGACGATCGCGCGACCGAACTGCGCAGCCGAATGCGGCACGACCGACTGCAGCGCGGCGCCGTCGCGCAGGTGCAGGTGCCAGTCGTCGGGGCGGGTGAGGGTGAGGGTGTCGGGGGCGGTGGTCATGGGACGGGATTGTCCCATCGCGGTCGGACCGGCCTCGCGCCCGGACAGAGGTCTGCTATCGTCGGCCGATGCGGCGCCCGTGCCCTCCCCTCCTCCCCTGCGGGATTCATCGGCTTCTCCACGCGACCACCGTGCCCTCTGCGCCCTGCCCCGTACAGCGATCGAGCCCGCCGGAGGCCCTCGCCGTGCGCGTTCCCGCCGCCTTTCTCGCCTACACCTAAGGCGCGCGGCAGGCCCGGATCTCCATCGGCCGGTCGGAGGCGTCCGTCTTCCGGCTCGACACCCCGTCGACTGCGGCCGCGTCGGCATCGCCGATCCCTGCCAAGACCTCGCACTGGCGGCGGGCAGCATCGCCTTCAATCTCGGGCACGTCTGGGTGCGGGCGTTCTTCGGCGCCTACGGCCTGCCGGAGCCCGACGGACGCAAGCTGGCCTTCTACCGGCTGCTCGACGAGTTCTTCTGAGCCGGGAACGCCCGCGCTCCGTGGAAGGCGCGAAATGCCATGCGGCTGGGCGAGCCTCTGCAGTGGGGCGCACCTGTGCCGGGCCGGCTAGCGCGGCTGCCTGCCCTTTTGCCTTCTCAGCCAAGCTGCGGGAGTGATTCGAGGGGGATCTGCACGTCGTACAGTTTGCGACGCGCGGCCACTCGGACCCTTCCCGAAAGCGGCCTGACGTTGCTCAAGCTCCAGGCCCAGTAGCCCGGAGTCCATTTTGTGGAACATGCCGCTGCGCGTTCGGACGGCTGCCACGCGTGAACCTCCTCGACATCGACCAGCGCCACGGCGGTTGCGTTCGGGTCGGACTGCCCCTCCTCCACCAGAAGGATCCGATTCTCGACGATCAAAAGGTTTCGCAGCGGCAAATACGGCGGTTTCCAGGACCGGATCTCGAGCGTTTTGCGGCCGCAAGCGATGTTGGTGCCGTGCGGCGCGACGATGGAAAGAGCGAGCATGTGAAAACCGGGGCCGACGCTGGACGAGCGAAGGCATGCATTGTGTATTTCAGCCCATGCCGCGCCCTGGACGATCACCGGGCGCCTCGGCAGGGGCAGGTGCTGCCCCTCACACATGCATGGCCGGCTTTCAGGGCACAAGGGGGCTCGGAGCATGGACGCCGGCCCAGGCATGCGCCTGGTCGGCGGCGTCCGACAATGGCATTTTCAAACTTCCACGGCGCCGCCATGAGCCCCGCCGGCCTGACTGCCGCCGAACCCGGCATCCACTGGATGCCCCTTCACCGACAACCGCCAGTTCAAGGCCGATCCGCGCATCATCGCCGCGGCCGAGGGCACGCCCTACATCGACACGAAGGGCCGCCGCATCTTCGACGGCCTCCCGGGCCTGTGGCGATGCCCTCGTCAACACCGTGGGTGGAATCCTGCTTGCCATCGGAGGCGATTTGCAGGGTATGCCTCTTCAGCTTCCGATAAATAACCGCTGCAATAGTATACCCCATCTTGTATCTTAAAGCGGCCGGCCATCCCGGACGGCGCGGGCAAACGCGCTGGCTGCATGCCCGGGGCACGTGCTAAGGTGCGCCGCATCGCCCCGGGCCAGGCCGGCCCGGCGGTGCAGGAGGAGTCATGCCGCCAGCCTTGCCGCTGAACCCGCTGCTGCCCGCCAGCCGCTTCGCCCAGCCACCCGACGTGGTGGAGACCGCCCACCGCCGCTCCACCGCCTTCGGCCTGCGCGCCCACGAGACCGCCGACGTCCGCCCCGCTTCCAGCCACGAACTGCACGAACTGCGGCAGCGCAACCAGTCGCTCTTCCTCCATGTCCGCCCGGTCATGGAGACGCTGCACCAGCAGATCGCCGACACCCGCAGCATGGTGGTGCTCACCAACAGCAGCGGCACCATCCTGCACGCGCTGGGCGACGACGACTTCCTCGCGCGGGCCGACCGCGTGGCGCTGCGTCCCGGGGTGACTTGGTCGGAGCAGAGCAAGGGCACCAACGCCATCGGCACCGCGCTGGTCGAGGGCCTGCCGATGCAGATCCATGCGCAGGAACACTTCCTGCAGGCCAACCACTTCCTGACCTGTTCCTGCGCGCCCATCCTCGACCCGGCCGGCCGCACCATCGGCGCGCTCGACGTGAGCGGCGACCACCAGACCCAGAGCAAGCACACGATGGCGCTGGTGCGCATGTCGGCCCAGATGGTGGAGAACCACCTGTTCGCGGTGAGCTTCGAGCACGACGTGCGGGTGCGCTTCCACGCGCGCCACGAGTTCCTGGGCACGCTGGTCGAGGGGCTGGCCGCGTTCACGCCCGACGGCCGCTTCCTGTCGGCCAACCGCAGCGGACAGTTCCAGTTCGGCATGCCGCTGGCGGCGCTGCAGGCGCACACCTTCTCCTCGCTGTTCGGCATGGAGATGCCGGCGCTGCTCGACCACCTGCGCCACCGGCCGGCCGAGCCGGTCACGCTGCGCCTGCCCTCGGGCGTGGCCGTGATGGCGCGGGCCGACTTCCAGCTCGCGCGGCCGGTGCTGTTCGCGTCCGATGCGCAGGCCCCGGCCACGGCCCGGCCGGCCAGGGCGCCGTCGCCGGCCGCGGGCGGCGGCCTGTCGAGCCTGCGCTACCTCGACACCGGCGATCCGCAGCTCGCGCGCGCCATCGAGCGCGTGCGCAAGGTGCTCGGCCGCGACATCGCCACGCTGATCCTCGGCGACACCGGCACCGGCAAGGAACTGCTGGCGCGCGCCATCCATCAGGATTCGCCGCGCCGCGGCGGCCCCTTCGTCGCGGTGAACTGCGCGTCGATCCCCGAGACGCTGATCGAGTCCGAGCTATTCGGATATGAGGACGGTGCCTTCACCGGCGCGCGCCGCCGCGGCAGCGTGGGCCGCGTGGTGCAGGCCCACGGCGGCACCCTGTTCCTCGACGAGATCGGCGACATGCCGCTGGCGCTGCAGGCCCGCCTGCTGCGCGTGCTGCAGGACCGCAGCGTGAGCCCGCTGGGCGGAGCCCGGCAGGTGGAGGTGGACGTGGCCCTGGTCTGCGCCACCCACCGCGACCTGCGCGCGATGATCGCGGCCGGCAGCTTCCGCGAGGACCTGTACTACCGCCTGAACGGCTTGGTCGTGCGCCTGCCGCCGCTGCGCGAGCGCACCGACCTCGACGCCGTGGTCACGCGGCTGCTGGCCGCCGAGGCGCGCACCGGCGGCACGGCGCTGGCGCTCTCCCAGGAAGTGCGGGCGCTGTTCGCGCGCTATGCCTGGCCCGGCAACTTCCGCCAGCTCGCCAACGTGCTGCGCACCGCGGCGCTGATGGCCGAGGGCGCGGCGGAAATCGGCGTCGACCACCTCCCCGACGACTTCCTCGAAGACGTCCGCCTGTCCGTGCAAGCGCCCACCGCCGGCGCCGCGCAGCACGACGCCGCAGCGCCGTCCGCAACCCGGCAGGCCGGCGCCGGCCCGCTGCGCCTGGGCGACATCACGGCGCGCGTACTCGACGACGCACTCGCATCGCACCGCGGCAACGTGTCGGCCGCGGCGCGCGCCCTTGGTGTCTCGCGCAACACCGTATACCGGCACCTGCGGCGGTAGCGGCGTGCCCTCCGCTCACGAAGCTTGGCCTTGCCATTTTATTAGCTTGCTAGCATACTAGCCTCCATGGCCGACGAGGATGTCAAGCAATTCAACGTGTACCTGCCGATCGGCCTGATCCGGCAGGTCAAGCACTACGCTATCGAAGCGGAAGTGTCGCTTTCGGCGCTCGTTGCCGAGGCGCTGCGCGCCTACCTTGACACCCGCGCGGCCGACCAGCCCGCCCCCCAACCACCGTTCGACCGAGGAGAAGAGCCATGACGACCGAGCGCATCGAATCCCTGTTCCTGACCACCCACACTTGGGGTCAGGCGGCGAAGTTCTTCCAGTCTCTGGGCTTTTCGCTGGAATTCGAGACTGACCACCACTCGGGCCAGTTCCGCAGTCGGGGCGACGGCCCCTACCTCTTCATCGCCGAAGTACCAGCGAGCGAGCCGCCCGCGGTGCAGGCGGTGCTCAAGGTGCCCGACGAGGCCGCGTTCGAGGCCGCGGCCGGCGTCGAACTGCTCACGCCGTTCGAGGACACGCACTGGGGCTCGCGGGACGCGACCGTGCGCGACCCCGATGGACGCATCTGGCGGCTCCAGGCACCGGCGAGGACCGGCAAGTGAGCTTGTACGATCCGGGGGCGGCGGCAGACGGCACCGCGGCGCGGGTTGCTCTGTGGCGCGCGCTGCACGTGGAGATCGACGCTGCGCCCCACGTGCTGGAAGATACTCTCGGCTTGCGCCTGTTGGCCCCGCAGGCAGGCTGGCGCAGGCAGGGCGACATGCACCCGCTGCGCACGCGCCGCAGCCGCGCCAGCGTCGTCGCTCGCGCACGCTTCGTCGAGGACGAGGTGACCGAGGCACAGAACCGCCGTGGAGTGGTCCAATACGTCATCCTCGGCGCGGGTCTGGATACCTTCGCCCAGCGCAAGCCGGACATGGCATCGCGCCTGCGGGTGTTCGAGCTCGACCGGCCGCAGCACCAGGCATGGAAACGCCGCCGTCTGATCGAGGAGGGCCTGGGCATCCCCTCATGGCTGCATTTCGTGCCGGTCGATTTCGATGCCGGCGATTCTTGGCGCGAAGGGCTCGCGGCTGCCGGCTTCGACGGGGGCCGGCCGGCCGTCATCGCCTCCACGGGCGTCAGCATGTACCTCACCCGCGAGGCAATCGCAGCCACTTTGGCCGAAGCGGCCTCGCTTGCCCAGGGAACGACGTTGATCATGTCGTTCATGCTGCCGCCGGCTTTGGCCGCCCCTTCGGAGCGCGCCGGGCTGCGGCAGGCGGAAAAGGGCGCCCGGGCACGCGGCACACCGTTCGTCAGCCTGCTCGCACCGGCACAAGCGCTGGCGCTGGCCACCGAAGCAGGCTTCAAGAAAGCGCGGTGCGTAGGGCCGCAAGAACTTTACCAACGGTACTTCGCCGACAGGACGGACGACCTGCGGCCATCAAGCGCCGAAGAACTGTTGGTCGCTTCGAACTGAGCGGCCGGGCGAAGGAAAAAAGAGCGCCGCGAGCCGCCCTTACCCACGCGCCCCGCACTTGCACGTCAGAAGAAACCCAGCGCCTTCGGGCTGTAGCTCACCAACAGGTTCTTGGTCTGCTGGTAGGCGTTGAGCGCGACCTTGTGGGTTTCGCGGCCGATGCCCGACTGCTTGTAGCCGCCGAAAGCCGCGTGCGCCGGGTAGAGGTGGTAGCTGTTGGTCCAGACGCGGCCGGCCTGGATCTCGCGGCCGGCGCGGTAGGCGCGCGTGCCGTTGCGCGTCCACACGCCCGCGCCCAGGCCGAAGATCGTGTCGTTGGCGATCTCGTAGGCGTCCTCCTCGGTCTTGAAGGTGGTCACGGCCGCGACCGGGCCGAAGATCTCCTCCTGGAACACGCGCAGCTTGTTATGGCCCAGCAGCAGCGTGGGCTGGACGTAGTAGCCCTCGCCCAGGCCTTCGGCCGGGCTGTAGCGCTCGCCGCCGGTCAGCACCTTGGCGCCCTCGGCGCGGCCGATGTCCACGTAGCCGAGGATCTTGTCGAGCTGCTGGCGCGAGGCCTGCGCGCCGATCTGCGTGCTGAGGTCGAACGGGCTGCCGGTCTTGATCTGCTCCACGCGCTTGATCGCCTTCTCGATGAAGCGCTCGTAGATCGATTCCTGCACCAGCACGCGCGACGGCGCGGTGCAGACCTCGCCCTGGTTCAGCGCGAACAGCGCGAAGCCCTCGAGCGCCTTGTCGAGGTATTCGTCCTCGGCGTCGAGCACGTCGGCGAAGAAGATGTTCGGGCTCTTGCCGCCGAGCTCGACGGTCGACGGGATGATGTTCTCGGCGGCCGCATGCAGGATGCCGCGGCCGGTGGCGGTCGAGCCGGTGAAGGCGAGCTTGCCGATGCGCTGGCTGGTGGCCAGCGCCTGGCCGGCCTCCTTGCCGTAGCCATTGACCACGTTGAGCACGCCCGGCGGCAGCAGGTCGCCGATGAGTTCCAGCAGCACGAGGATCGAGGCCGGCGTCTGCTCGGCCGGCTTGAGCACGACGGCGTTGCCGGCCGCGAGCGCGGGCCCGAGCTTCCAGGCGGCCATGAGCAGCGGGAAGTTCCACGGGATGATTTGGCCGACCACACCGATCGGCTCGTGGAAGTGGTAGGCGACGGTGTTCTCGTCGATCTCGCTGATACCGCCCTCCTGCGCGCGCAGCACGCCCGCGAAGTAGCGGAAGTGGTCGATCGCCAGCGGCAGGTCGGCCGCGAGCGTCTCGCGCAGGGGCTTGCCGTTGTCGATCGTCTCGGCCACGGCCAGCAGCTTCAGGTTGGCCTCGATGCGGTCGGCGATTTTGAGCAGCACGTTGGAGCGATCCTGCACCGAGGTCTTGCCCCAGGCGCGCCTGGCCTTGTGGGCCGCGTCGAGCGCGAGTTCGATGTCCTTGGCATTGGAGCGTGGGATCGAGGTGAACACCTTGCCGTCCACCGGCGAGACGTTGTCGAAGTACTGGCCGTCCACCGGCGGCACCCACTGGCCGCCGATGTAGTTGCCGTCCTGCTTCTTGAAGGGATTCTCGACACCGAGCTGGGCAAAGTCGGGCATGGGTTCATCTCCGTTGGTGGTGGTTCGATGCGGCGCGCCCGCGCCGCATTCGGATCGCTCCACGGCAAACCGCGTGCCAGCACCCGGACAGGCGACTTCCCAGGGACGAAGCGTCCGCCGGCGGGACGCTGGGTGCGCCATGCCGGCCCAGCTGTTCCGTCATGGAACAGCGGCGGCGCAGGCCCTTGCTCAGCCGCCGGGCCGGTCAGCCGACTTCGGCCGGCCTGCCGGACACATCCACCGGCGCGCGGTCGCCGCGCGGCAGGCTCACCGAGAACACGATGTAGGGCTCCGCATAGTTGTACTGCAGGCTGCCGCCATGCCCCTCGACGACGGCGTGCGCGATGTACAGGCCCAGCCCCATGCCGCGCTGGTTCGACAGCACCGACTGGCGGCGGACCGGGTCGAACAGCAGCGGCTCCAGTTCGGCGGCGATCGGCTCGCCCACGTTGCTCACGTCCAGCACGGCGTGGCCGTCGCGCTCGTAGAGCTGCACCAGGACCGGCTCGTCGGCAGCGCCGTGGCGGCCGGCGTTCTGAACCAGGCTGGAGACGACCTGCCGGATGCGGTCCACGTCCACCACTGCGCCGAATTCGCGCGGGATCTCGCGGATGAAGCGGGTGCCGGGGAAGGCGGCCTGGGCCTCCTTGACTACGTCGTTGACCACCGCGGACCAGTCGGCCTCGCGCGGCTGCAGCGCCAGGCCGCCGCCGTTTTGCAGGCGCGAGATGTCGAGCACCTGCGCGACGAGGCGCTGCATGCGTGAGCTGCTGGCCTGAATGCGCTCGCTGATGGCGGCGTCGCCGACGCTGCCGCCGTCATCAAGCACGCTAGCGGCCTGAGCCAGCGACTGCAGCGGATCGCTGAGGTTCTGGCTGAGGATGGCGAACAGGTGGCTGCGGGCCCGCGCGATCTCGGCCGTGCGCGCCGCCGTGGCGCGCAGCAGTTCGTCGAGGAAGCGGTGGGCGATCTCGACCTCGGTCTCACTCCACGGCACGGCGGCGTCGCGCACCGTCTCCTTCCACGCGTCGAACGAGCCGCGCGGCGTGAGTCGCGGCCCGCGTGGGCCGCTGACGTACACCTTCTCCGGGCGCCCGCCCCACTGGATGGTCTCGATCTGCTCGCGCCGCAGCAGCACCATCCAGCTTTCGCCCGCCTGGTCGAAGCGCAGCGCCATCAGGCCGCACCAAGAGCCGAGCTGGCTGCGCAGCGCCGGCGGCAGCAGGTCCAGCGTATGGGCTTGGATCAGCCGGTCCTGCGTCGGCGCAACCTCGCGGTTGAGCCACTGCAGCAGGCTGCGCGCCACTGTGGCATCGACCGGACCGTGCACCGCCTGGCGGCCGTCGTCGGACAGCAGCAGTGCATGGGCCTGGAACAGGTCCTGGATCTCCTGCGCCGCCGCCGACATGGCGCCCAGCACGTCGTCCGCATGCAGCACGCGGCCCACCAGGCGCGAGCGCAGCGCGGCCGCCTCGTCCAGGCGGCGGGCCCGCTCGCGGTCGGTCACCGCACGGATGTTGGCCGCAAGGAACTGGGCCAGCACGTCGCAGGCCATGCGCACCGAGTAATGCACGCGGCGCGGCGTCATGTGGTGGCAGGCCAGCATGCCCCAGAGCCGGCCGTTGACGACGATGGACACGCTCATCGATGCGCCCACGCCCATGTTGGTCAGGTACTCGATGTGCACCGGCGACACGCTGCGCAGCACGCTGTAGCTCATGTCCAGCGGCGCGGCACGGTCCGGTGCGGCGAGCACGGCGACCGGCACGGCCTCCACGTCACCGATCAGGCGCAGGGTGTTGGCGATGTACAGCCGCCGCGCCTGGGCCGGGATGTCGCTGGCCGGATAGCGCCGGTTCAGGAACGGCTCCAGCGCATCGATGCGCGATTCGGCCACCACGTCGCCGCTGTCGCCGTGGCGGAAGCGGTAGGCCATGACCCGGTCGAACCCGGTGAGTTGGCGCACTTCCTCGACGGCTGCGGCCAGCAATGCGTCAACCGTGCGCAGGCGGCGCAGGCGGTCCATGCCGCGGTGGGCCTTGAACGCAAACGCGGCCAGGTCGTCGGCGCCTTCGGGCCAAGTCTCGAACTCGGCGATGACGGCGCCCGCATGGGTATGGACGATCAGTTCGAGCGTGCGGCCCTGGTGGTGGACCTCCGACACCAGCGGCACGGCCTCGCCGCCGCCCTGGCCGGCCAAGGCCAGGCCGTCCGCCAGCGCAGCATGGATACGCGCATGGCCGCCGAAGTGCGCGGGCGACAGCCGCTCGCCCAGCACCGGCAGCGCATCGCCGAGCAGTTCGGCCGCATTCTCGCTGCGGTGGGTGAGGATGCCCTCGCCGTCGAAGGCCAGCAGCGCGCCGTGCGGTTGGATCGCGCCGGGGATGTGGATCGGCTCGCGGTCGCAGTTCTCGAGCGTGACGGCGTCCGCACCGCCGGGGCCGGGAGACGGAATGGCTGTCATGCCGCCACCTCCACGCCTTCGGCCGCGAACAGGGCCAGCAGCAATTCGAACGCCGCCACCGCACCGGCCACAGCGGCGGCCACGGCCGGCGGCGTGGCCACCGCCGACCGCAGGCCGGCCATGAAGGCCTTCCAGCGCAGGCCGGAATCGGCCGCCAGCCCGGTGCCGGCGAGGTAGCGCAGCGGGTGCGGGGCAAACAGCCCCTTCAACCGGCGGTGCAGCACCTGCCCGCCCAACTGCGAGCCTGCCAGCACATAGGCCGCCCCCCAGCCGACGGCCGCGGGGCGGCCCGGGGCGATGGCATCGGCATCGAGGCCGGCGCCCGGCACAGCCGGCACCGGGCCGGCGGGTGCCACACCGGCGTCGCGCAGGTCATCCTCGGCCAGCCTCGCAGGGCGGCCAGGTCGGGAAGGGAATCGGAAGACAACGTCGGCAGATGCCGCAGCGCCGGCGCGATGCCGTCAAACCAGCGCAGCAGTACCCGCAGGTGCAGCACATAGTCGGGCAACGCCGCCTCGGCATGCGCCAGAGGGAGGGAACTATCGAGCTGGGCATGCAGGGCGCCGGTGGCAGCCCGCAATGCCGCGAGAGGGTCGACCGGGGGAACCGGGGAAACCGGGAATGAAGTCACGCAGCAGGCCTGTCGGGCGAGGCCGCAACGACACGGGCCTCGGGATGGGAGAAACCAATCTTTCGACGGCTAGTGGACACCATTTTAGATGCCGGCCGCAATGTCTTAACACATACTCCCGCTGGGATGACGCGGCCAATGCGTATCCATATGCAATCGAAACGACGAAAAAGGCACCTCGACGGTGCCTCTGCCCGCGGACGGGCCGGCGCCCCGGGCCGGGGCCGGCGCGACGCCTTACCGCTTGATCGACTTGCGGGCCATGTCGTGCTGGTTCTTGGCGTCCTTCTGGCAGGCCTTTTTGGCGTCACCGGCTTGGTCGTCGCACTTCTCCTTGGCCACGGCGTAGGCGGCGTCGGCCTTGGCTTCCTCGACCTTGCGGGCGTTGCTGTCGCTGGGCTTGTAGCTCTGCTCCAGCTCGGCCTTGGCGACGTCTTCCTTGCCCTTGGCCTCCTTCTCGCAGATGTCCTTGGCGTTATCCTTGAGCGAATCGCAGCGGGCCTTGTCCACCTTGTAGTCTGCTTCGATCTTGTCCTTGGCCGCGCTGTGTTCCTCGCGCGTCATGGCCTGGGCACCCTGCATGGCGAGGAAGCCGGACAGCAGGCCGAGTACGAGCAGTTGCTTCTTCATGGTCATCTCCTGAGGTGAGTAGTTAGTTGGTCACTCGACTGTGGCCGAGCCGGAGGGTACGGCCCGTAGGAAGCGCCAGCCAGCGCCTGTCGGCCTTTTGCGCACGGCGTCCGCGCTACGGAGGCTGCGGGCACGGGCGTACCCCGTCCGCCCACGCGGCACAATCGGCGGGTTCCATCCATTCCGCGCACGATGAGTCATCTCAAGTTCAAGTGAGTCAAGCAAGGCGATCAGTACATCTTCAACGGCCGGGCCGAGGTTCCCCGATCGCAGTAGGAGACCGTCGAGGCCGAGCTGCTGGATATCTGGCGCTGGCTCGGCAAGCAGCGCCTGCCGCCGCACAAGTTCACCTTCGACGCCAGCCGCTAGACCATCACGACCAAGGAGGAAGTGCTGACCCCGTCCCACGGCCGGGTCCACGTCGACGGGCAGACCGTCTTCCACTCGCAGACCACCAAGGTGATCCTGACGCTGCCGGAAGCCGCGGCTGTGCAGTTCCGCTTCAGCTTCGACGTCGTGGACGACCGTGACTGAACCGCAGCGCGCCGCAGCCGTGAGACTGCGGGCTTGGCTGGCCACGTTCTGGCCGGCGCCGATGCGCGTGGATGGCCGCGAACGCCTACGCAGCGTGGCCGGCGGCTTCATCGGCATCCTGATCACCGGCCTGGTGAGCCGCGGTGCCGGCAGCACCGGCGCCGCGGCCTGGCTGGTGGCGCCGATGGGTGCCAGCGCGGTGCTGGTCTTCGCCGTGCCGGCCAGCCCGCTCGCCCAGCCGTGGTCGGTGGTGGGCGGCAACACGCTGTCGGCCCTGGTCGGCGCGGCCTGCGCGATGGCCATTCCGGACCCGGCCTGGGCTGGCGCGGCGGCCGTGGCACTGGCCATCGGCCTCATGTTCCAGCTACGCTGCCTGCATCCGCCGGGCGGCGCCGCCGCCCTGCTCTGCGCGCTGGGCGGCGTCGGCCTGAAGTTCGCGCTGTTCCCCGTGGCGCTCAACGCGGTGCTGCTGGCGCTGGCCGGCGTGGCCTACAACCGGCTGGCGGGGCGGCGCTATCCGCACACCGGCGCGGCGCCCGCGCCGGCGGCTGGTTCGCGCTTCAGCGCAGCCGACCTGGATGCGGCGCTGGCGCATTACAACCAAGTGCTCGACGTGAGCCGCGACGATCTGGGCGAGCTGCTGGAGCATGCCGAGGCCGCAGCCTATGAGCGCCGTTTCGGCGAATTGCGCTGTGCCGACGTGATGACGCGCAAGCCGCTGGCCGTGCAGTCCGGCACGTTGCTGCAACAGGCCTGGGACCTGATGCTGGCGCGCCAGGTGAAGGCCCTGCCGGTGATCGACCCCAGCCGCCGGGTGGTCGGCATCGTGACCCGCGCGGACTTCCTGCGCCACGCCGGCCTGCCGCGCCGCGAAGGCCTGGCCGACCGGCTGCGCGCCCTGCTGCGGCCCAGCGGCCTGCCGCACGCCGACAAGCCCGAGGTGGTCGGCCAGATCATGACCCGCGCGGTCCGCGTGGCCAGCGCGGGGCGCCGCGTGAGCGAGCTCGTGCCGGTGTTCTCGGACGACGGCCACCACCACATCCCGGTGATCGACAAAGACCGGCGCCTGGTGGGCGTGATCACCCAGTCGGACTTCGTGCGGGCGCTCTACCGCGCGGCGGCGCCGGGCTGACCCTCGCCGCGGCGGCGCGGCATATCCACATGCGGATTTCTTCGTGGCCCGCGGTGCGCCGGCTGGGTAGGTTCGGCCCTCCCCCGAACGACCATTCCGACCGCCATGACCGCATCCGCATCCCGCACCGCCACCCGCCGCGCCACCCTGCTGGCCGCCGCCGGCACCGCGCTGCTGACCTGGACGGCCGCGCGCGCCCAGGCTGCCAGGCCCCTGCGCATCGGCTACCAGAAGTTCAACACGCTCAACATTCTCAAGGGCACGGGCAGCCTCGAAAAGGCGCTGGTGCCGGCCGGCGTCCAGGTCGAATGGCACGAGTTCCTCGGCGGCGGCCAGCTGTCTGAGGCGCTGGCCGCGGGCGCCATCGACTTCGGCCATGCCTCCGACGGCATCGGCGTCTTCCAGCAGGCCAGCGGCAAGGGCCTGGCCTACCTCGCAGCCGAAAGCCCGTATCCCGGCGGCGTTGGCTTCCTCGTGCCCAAGGACTCGCCGATCCGCAGCGTGCGCGACCTCCAGGGCAAAAGGGTGGCGACCGGCCGCGGCTACAACACGCAGTACCTGCTGATCCGCGCGCTCGAAGCCGCCGGGCTGCGCTACGAGGACGTGGAGCCGGTCTACATCGTCACCGCCTCCGACACCGTCGCCGCCTACCAGGCCGGCAGTGTGGCCGCGATCGGCCTGTGGGACCCGTTCCTGGCCGGCGCGCAGGTGGCGACCGATTCGCGCCTGCTGTTCGACGGAACCGGCTTGACAGGCAACCGCACCTACCACTTCGCCCGGCCCGCCTGGGCGCGTGCCAACCAGCAGACGCTGCGCACCGTCTTCGCCGAGCTGCGCAAGACCAACGCCTGGGCCCAGGCCAACCCGGGCACGGTGGTCGACACGCTCGCGCCGCAGCTCAAGGTCGATCCCAAGGTGCTCGCGCTGGCCACCCAGCGCCGCACCTACGGCGTGGTGCCGCTGAGCCGCGAGATCGCGCAGGAGCAGCAGCAGCTGGCCGACGCCTTCGAGAAGATCAAGCTCATCCCCAAGCCGATCCAGGTGCAGGATGCTTTCCTGGAGTTGCCGCTGCTGGGTTGACGACGTGCCGCACGGACGGCGGCGCACGACAATAGGCGGCTGCGCAACCACCACGACCACCTGACCGCCTGCCGCCATGAAGATCGCGCTGTGGAACGTCAACTCCCTCGCCGTGCGCCTGCCGCAGGTGCTCGAATGGCTCGCCGCCAACCCGGTCGACGTGCTCTGCCTCCAGGAACTCAAGCTCACCGACGACAAGTTCCCTCTCGACGTGCTGCGCGCGGCCGGCTACCACGCGGCCGTCTTCGGCCAGAAGACCTACAACGGCGTGGCCATCCTGAGCCTGGCGCCGCTGGCCGAGGTGGAGCGCAACATCACCGGTTTCGACGATCCGCAGTCGCGCGTGATCGCCGCCACAGTGGAGACAGCCCACGGCCCGCTGCGCGTGATCAACGGCTACTTCGTCAACGGCCAGGCGCCGGACACCGACAAGTTCGCCTACAAGATGCGCTGGCTCGACGCGCTCAACGCCCAGGTCAGGGCGCAGCTGGCCGTACATCCGCAGCTGGCACTGGTGGGCGACTTCAACGTCGCGCCCGAGGACCGTGATTCGTTCGACCCCGATGGCCTGCGCGAGACCATCCACCACACGAGCGAGGAACGCCAGCACTTCCGCGCCCTGCTGGACCTGGGCCTGGCCGATGCGTTCCGCCTGTTCGAGCAGCCGGAGAAGTCCTTCTCGTGGTGGGACTACCGCCAGCTCGGCTTCCAGAAGAACCGCGGTCTGCGCATCGACCACATCCTGGTGAGCGAGGCGCTCAGGCCCCGCGTGAGGGCCTGCTACATCGACCGCGCGCCGCGCAAGAAGCCGCAGCCGAGCGACCACGCACCGGTGGTCGCCGAGATCGGCTGAGGCTACTCCAGGCCGAGTTCCTGGATCTTGCGGGTGATGGTGTTGCGGCCGATGCCGAGCTTCTGCGCGGCCTCGATGCGGCGTCCGCGGGTGTTGGCCAGCGCCGTGAGGATCAGCCGCGATTCGAAGCGCCGGATGAGCACGTCCCACACGTCGCGGCGCCCGGTGGACAGCAGCTGCTGTACCTCGGCCTCCAAGCCCTGCTCCCAGGCCAGCGACGGTGCAGTGCCTTGCACGGGGGGGGTATAGGTCTGTGGCGCGCTGGAATGGCCCGCTGCAGGCACACTACTCGGGGGGTATATGGGTGCGCCATCGCCGGTGTCCGTCACCGGTACGGGCGATACGGGCGGCAGCAGCTCGGGCGGCAGGTCCTTGGCCTCGATGACCTGGGCCGGCGCCATCACCGTGAGCCAGTGGCAGACGTTCTCGAGCTGGCGCACGTTGCCGGGGAAATGGAAGGCCGCCAGCCGCGCGAGCGCACTGTCGGCAATGCGCTTGGGCTCCACGCCGAGCTCGGTGGCGCTCTGCTGCAGGAAGTGGCGCGTGAGCGCGGGAATGTCCTCGCGCCGCTCGCGCAGCGGCGGCAGACGCAGGCGGATGACGTTCAAGCGGTGGAACAGGTCCTCGCGGAACACGCCGTCCTTCACGCGCTGCTCCAGGTCCTGGTGGGTCGCGGCGATCACGCGCACGTTGGCCTTGACCGCGCTGTGGCCGCCGACGCGGTAGAAGTGGCCGTCGCTGAGCACGCGCAGCAGCCGCGTCTGCAGGTCGAACGGCATGTCGCCGATCTCGTCGAGGAACAGCGTGCCGCCCTCGGCCTGCTCGAAGCGGCCGCGGCGCATGGTCTGGGCGCCGGTGAATGCGCCGCGCTCGTGGCCGAAGAGCTCGCTCTCCAGCAGGTCCTTCGGAATCGCGGCCGTGTTGATCGCGACGAACGGGCCGCCGGCGCGCGGCGCATGCTTGTGCAGCGCGCGCGCGACCAGTTCCTTGCCCGAGCCCGATTCGCCGGTGATGAGCACGGTGACGTGGCTCTGCGACAGGCGGCCGATGGCGCGGAACACGTCCTGCATCGCCGGTGCCTGGCCCAGCATCTCGGGCGCGGCGGCCATGCGCTCCTCGGCCACTTCCTCGCGCTGGCTCTCCTCCACCGCGCGGCGGATCAGCTCCACCGCGCGGGGCAGGTCGAACGGCTTGGGCAGGTATTCGAACGCCCCGCCCTGAAAGGCCGAGACAGCGCTGTCGAGGTCGGAAAAGGCGGTCATGATGATGACCGGCAGGCCGGGATGGCGGGCCTTGACCTTTTCCAGGAGGTCGAGCCCCGAGCCGCCGGGCATGCGGATGTCGCTGACCAGCACCTGCGGGCCGCAGTTGCCGGGATCGTCCTCGCCGAGGTCGTCGAGCGCGGCGATCACCTCGCGCGGGTGGGTGAAGCTGCGCGTGGGCAACTCTTCGCGCGCCAGCGCTTTTTCGAGCACGAAGCGGATGGATTGGTCGTCATCCACTATCCAGATCGGCTTCATGTTGCTGTGGCACCTCAGGTCTGCGGCATGTCGCCGGCGTTTTTCATGGCAGCGGAATCAGGAGCTTGAAATCCGTCCTCCCGGGCACGCTGTCGCACTCGATCAGGCCGTGGTGCTGCTGCACGAAGGTCTGCGCCAGCGTGAGCCCCAGGCCGGAGCCGCCGTCCCTGCCCGACACGAGCGGGTAGAAGATGCGGTCCTTGATCGAGTCCGGCACGCCGGGCCCGTTGTCGATGACATGCAATTCCAGTGCCAGTCGATAGCGCTGCTTGCCGAAGGTCACCTGCCGCAGCACGCGGGTGCGGAAGGCGATGCGGGCGGCGCCCTCGGCGATGCGTTCGGCCAGCGCCTGCGCCGCGTTGTGGGCGATGTTGAGCACAGCCTGGATGAGCTGCTCGCGGTCGCCGCGGAACTCGGGGATCGAGGTGTCGTAGTCGCGCACGATCTCGAGCCCGCGCGGGAACTCGGCCAGGATCAGCGAGCGCACGCGCTCGCAGACCTCGTGGATGTTGACGTCGCCCACCACGTGCGGGCGGCGGTGCGGCGCGAGCAGCCGGTCCACCAGTGTCTGCAGCCGGTCGGCCTCGTGGATGATGACCTGCGTGTACTCGATGAGGTCGCGCGACTCGACTTCCATCTGCAGCAGCTGGGCGGCGCCGCGGATGCCGCCGAGCGGGTTCTTGATCTCGTGCGCGAGGTTGCGGACGAGTTCCTTGTTGGCCCGGGCCTGGTCGATCAGGCGCTCCTCGCGTTCCTGTCGGGCCTGCTGCTCCAGCGGCAGCAGCTCGACGATGATTTCGCCGGGCCGGTCGGCCTGGGCCACGATCACGTGGACCGGCAGCGGATCGTGGCCGGCACGGCGGATCCAGGCGTCGTAGCGCAGCGCAGCGAAGGCGTTGGTGCCGGCGCCGCCGAGCGCGTTGCGCAGCTGGGCGGGCTCGGTGAAGAAGCCGCCGAGCGCCGTGCCGGCGATGGAGCGGCGCGAGATGCCGAGCGCGTCCTCCAGCGCCGCGTTGGCGAAGACCACCGTGCCGTCGCCATGGACCACGGCCACCAGCGTGGCCAGCAGGTCCAGCGCCTGGTAGGGCGAACTGCGCAGGGCGGCTGGCGCCGTCGTCACTTCAGCCGCTCGAGTTCGCGCCGGATGCCGGCGATGTCGCTCTCGTTGCGCGCGATGCTGGCCTTCATGGCGGCCACGCGGTCCAGGTACTTCTGGTAGTTGCGCTCGCCGCCCTGGCGCTCGGGCTCGCCGTTGTTGTATTCCTTGAGCAGCTCGGCCTGGCGTGCCTCGGCGCGGCGCAGCTCGGCTTCAAGGATGGCGCGGGCATCGGCGTCGCGGGCGCGCTGGTCGTTCGTGTCCACGCGCGGCGCGCCCAACGGCGACGCGGCTGCAGGCGTGGACGGAGCCCGCAGCGCGTCGCCCGGCGATGGCCGCGTGCCAGGCACCACTGTCACGTTGGCCCCTTCGACGAGCTTGCAGCCGCGCGCCTGGGCCTGGCTGGCGTTGTTGGTGTATTCGTTGCCGCAGCGGTAGATGCGGTCCTGCGCGGCGGCCGACAGCGTGCCGCCCAGCAACGCCGCAGCGCACAGCAGCGCGGTGGAGAAAGAAACGTGGTGCATGTCCGGTCTCCACGCCGTGGCGGCGCGGATGGATGAAAGGCCGGCCAAGTATCCCGCATCCACCGGCCTTCGCCAAAGAACAGCCCCCCGGGCCTCCGTGCAGGTTCTGCTCCAAAAGAAAAAGGCGGCCCTGGAGGCCGCCCTGGGGTCCGCAACCGCGCGGGCGGTTACAGCGAGTAGTACATGTCGAACTCGATCGGGTGCGTCGCCTGGCGCAGGCGGGTCACCTCACCGAACTTCAGGTCGATGTAGGCATCGATGAAACCGTCGGTGAACACGCCGCCCTTGGTCAGGAAGGCGCGGTCGGCGTCGAGGGCTTCGAGCGCCTGGTCGAGGCTGTGGGCCACGGTCGGGATCAGCTTGTCCTCTTCCGGCGGCAGGTGGTACAGATCCTTCGTAGCGGCTTCTCCCGGATGGATCTTGTTCTCCACACCGTCCAGGCCTGCCAGCAGCAGAGCCGAGAAGGCCAGATACGGGTTGGCCGAAGGATCGGGGAAGCGCGCTTCGATGCGGCGGCCCTTCGGGTTGGCGACGTACGGAATACGGATCGAGGCCGAGCGGTTCTTGGCCGAGTAGGCCAGCTTCACCGGAGCTTCGTAGCCCGGGACCAGGCGCTTGTAGCTGTTGGTGCCGGGGTTGGTGATGGCGTTCAGGGCGCGGGCATGCTTGATGATGCCGCCGATGTAGTACAGGGCATAGTCCGACAGGCCGCCGTAGCCGTCGCCGGCGAACAGGTTCTTGCCGTCCTTCCAGACCGACTGGTGCACGTGCATGCCCGAGCCGTTGTCGCCCACGATGGGCTTGGGCATGAAGGTGGCCGTCTTGCCGTAGGAGTGGGCCACGTTCCAGATGACGTACTTCATCAGCTGGGTCCAGTCGGCGCGCTGCACCAGCGTGCTGAAGCGGGTGCCGATCTCGTTCTGGCCGGCACCGGCGACTTCGTGGTGGAACACTTCGACCGGAATGCCCAGCGATTCGAGCACCAGTACCATCTCGGCGCGCAGGTCCTGCGTGCTGTCGACCGGGGGCACCGGGAAATAGCCGCCCTTGGTGGTCGGGCGGTGGCCCTTGTTGCCGCCTTCGATCTTGGCGCCGGTGTTCCAGGGCGCTTCGTATTCGTCGATCTTGAAGAACGAGCCGGATGCGTCGGTGTTCCAGCGCACGCCGTCGAAGATGAAGAATTCGGGTTCCGGACCGAAGTAGGCGCTGTCGCCCAGGCCCGATGCCTTCAGGTAGGCCTCGGCGCGCTTGGCGATCGAGCGCGGGTCGCGGTCGTAGGCCTTGCCGTCGCTGGGCTCCAGCACGTCGCAGGTCAGGATCAGGGTCGACTCTTCGAAGAACGGGTCGATGTTGGCCGTGTTCGGGTCCGGCAGCAGCAGCATGTCGGAGGCTTCGATGCCCTTCCAGCCGGCGATGGAGGAGCCGTCGAACGCATGGCCCGAGGTGAACTTGTCTTCGTCGAAGTGCGAAACGGGCACGGTGACGTGCTGCTCCTTGCCGCGGGTGTCGGTGAAGCGGAAGTCGACGAACTTGACTTCGTTCTCCTTCACGAGCTGGAGCACGTCGGCGACGGTCTTGGCCATCAGGTTCTCCTGGTTTGAACGCAGAGTTGGTGGGTTGAAAAATGGACGGAAGGGAAATGCAGTTTCCGTGCCAAAGCTGGTGCATGGCCGTCGAGGCCCAACCTGCCATTGTGCCGTCCGGCGGGCCTGCGTCGGCGTTTGGCACCGCTTTGACACCGGCGGGATGCACCAGCCGCATCGAACGCACATATTTGGTGCAATCTGAACCGACGCACCAAAGGGATGCCTCAATCACGCACCAATTCGGGTCCCAGTGTGAGATCGAAGGCGTGCAGGCCGGCCAGCAACTGCGGGTAGGCGGCCTGCACCGCATCGGGCGCACCCTTCACGCCGAGTTCGATGTGGCGGCCATATTCCGGATGGTCCACGCTCGGCAGGCTGAACACGCGCACATCGGGGTGCTGTGCCTCGATGCGTTCCATCAGGGGGGTCAGTGTGGCTTCCATGCCGCCGAAGACGATCACCGACTTTTCCACGTGCGCGCCGCGGGTGAACAGGTGGCCGTACTGCCGGTCGAGCACGCTTTCGATCATCGGCCAAGCCATGACCGGGAAGCCCGGCACGAAGTGCACGGCGCCACCGGCGGCGCCATCGACGCTGAAGCCCGGGATCTTGTTGTACGGATTGGGAATGATGCGCGCGCCTACCGGAAACACGCCCATATTGAGCCGGTGCACGTTGTCTGCGCGGTCCGGCTCGTAAGGCACGCCCTGCTCGCGCGCCGTGTCCTGCATGCGCTCTTCGATCAGCGCGCGGGCCTCGGGATGCAGGGCGAGCTCCACGCCCAGCGCCTTCGCAGCGCACTGGCGGGTGTGGTCGTCCGGCGTGGCGCCGATGCCGCCGGTGGAGAACACGATGTCGCCCGAGGCGAAGGCGCGCGCCAGCGTGGCCGTGATGCGGACCGGATGGTCGCCTACGTATTCAGCCCAAGCGAGAGAAAGGCCCCGCGCGCCGAGCATCTCGATCACCTTGGGCAGGTGCTTGTCGGCCCGCTTGCCCGAGAGGATCTCGTCGCCGACGATGATGAGGCCGAAGGTGGGAGTGGTCATGGGAGTTGGTCCTTATGAACGGGATGGCTCATCGGCCGGCAGCACGATGTCCGGCTGCACCAGCAGCGCGGCCGGCGGTTGCACCGTCTGGCCGGCGCGCAGCTGGGCCAGCGCGGCCAGGCAGTAGTGCGAGAACCAGAGCGACGAGAAGGCGAAGACCAGCGTATAGATCCAGATCGCCAGCGGCACCAGGATGACGAAGGCTGCGGCGAACAGCGCGCCCGAGGCCCAGACGATGCTCGGCGCCGCGCCCAGGTAGCCGCTGGCCACGCCGATCACCAGCAGCCAGAGGCGGTGGCGCCGGAAGATTTCCTGCCGCTCGGCCTTGCTCGCATGCTCGGCCAGCGCGTCGTAGGCCATCACGCGGTAGGTGAGCCAGCCCCAGATCAGCGGCGGCAACACCAGGATCAGCGGCGGCACGAACCACAGCGGCACCGAGACGACGAGCGCCACCAGCGCCAGCAGCGTGGAGCCCAGCGACCAGACCAGGCTGGCCGCGAGCGAGCCGCCGCGCTTCTTCTCCAGCGCCGGAAAGCGCCGCTCGGCCACCAGCGCGGCCAGCGCCGGCGCCATCGCGATCGCGACGACCAGCAGCGAGACGACGACGATGACCGGCGTGACGGCGAAGATCACGACCAGCGGCGCCGCCACCGTCTTGAGCCCGCCGGCGCCCACGCCCTGGAGCCAGCCCCAGAAGGTCTCGAGCAGTTCCGACGATTCGAGCAGCACCCGCACCCGGTCGAGCGCCCAGTCCCAGTAGAAATAGCCCAGTCCCCAGGCCAGCGCGACCATGACGAGCAGCGGAAGGAACGACAGCGCCACGACCCGCGGCCGCAGGCAGTAGGCGACGGCGCGCCAGAAGGAATCGAACAGCAGGCCCATAGGGCGCCGAGGATAGCGAAGCCGCGCGACAGCCGCTCAGCCGCGTCCCACCAGCCGCTTGAGCCCCAGCCACTGCTGGGCCCAGAAGCCGCGGCCGTAGTCGCGCAGGCGGCCGTCCCCGCCGGGCTCGACCTGGTCGCGGATGCCTGTCGGGTCGTAGCGCAGCACGAAGTCGGCCGTGCCGAACAGCATGTCCCACCACGGCAGCAGCACACCGAAATTGCAGCCCCCGAGCCGCTTCGGCGCAGACGCATCGGCGCCCGGGCTTTCATGGCCCACGCCGATGCTGTGGTGTCGGCGGTGGAAGCGCGGGCTGATCCACAGCCGCTCGCCCACGCGGCCGAACCACAGCCGCAGGTTGGCATGCTGGAAGTTCTCGCTGAGCTGAGTGATCGCGACGATCGCGATGAACTGCCCCGGCGCCACGCCGACAAGCTGGGCCACGACCACGATGATGCAGTCGTGGATCACGTCGTCGAGCAGGTGGTTGCGGTTGTCGCTCCACATCGTCATCTGCCGCTGCGAATGGTGCAGCGCATGCAGCGCCCACCACCAGCGCCAGGTGTGCTGGCCGCGGTGGATCCAGTAGTCGACGAAGTCGAACACCACGAGGTAGATCAGCAGGCTGACCACCGGCTGGTCGGTGATGCCGGGCCAGGCGTCGTCGAGGTGCAGCGTCTGGAGGCCGCCTGCGCGCAGCATGCCGAACAGTTCGTCGAACAGCGGGCCGAGCGAGAAGAACAGCGCGACGCGGAACAGCCCGAGCCGGTGGATCAGCGTGTAGAGGATGTCGGTGCGGATGGCCGGGCGGTCGGTCACCGGCTCGGCCGGGCGCCAGCGCTGGAGCGGCCCGATGACGGCCACCAGCACCGCGATCTGCACCAGCCCCACCAGCAGCCAGCCAATGGCCGTGTAGGCGTCCTCGAAGAAGGTGCCCAGGCCCAGGGCGAACATCGCCGGCTGCAGCACCGCCTCGTAGAGCCACTGCTGGACGGTGTCGAACACGCTTTCCCACCAGGACAACATCATCACCTCCTCTCCGTGGTCAATGTGCCTGGATCCAGGCCCGGTAGTCCGGATGCTCGCGCAGGGTCTCGAAGCAGAAGCCGCGGGCCTTGAGCCCCCGGAGCAGCGGCTCCAGCACGGCAGGGGCCCACGGGTCGCGGCGCGACCAGATGCCCAGGTGGGCCATCAGAATGTCGCCGCTCTTGATGTTGCGCAGCGCCTTGTCCAGCAGCGCATCGTTGCTGAACGACTCGCTCGGCAGTTCGTCGCCGAGGAAGCCGGCCGGCGCCCAGCCGACGTGCGCATAGCCGCAGGCCCTGGCCGAGGCCAGCAGCTTGGGCGAGGTGCGGCCGCCGGGCGCGCGGAACAGCGGCAGGGGTTTCTCTCCGGTCACCTCCTGCAGACGCCGGGAGGCGCGCCGAAGTTCCTCGCAGTAGCCCGCCGCATCCATCACCTGGTCCTTGCCGGCATCGGGGCCGGCCGAGGGACGGATGCGAAAGCGCTGCGGCGTCCCGGGCAGGTCGGCCCGCCAGTAGGCATGGTCGTAGGTGTGGGACGCGAACGCATGGCCTTCGGCGGCGCGCGCCTTCCACCAGGGCGCCCAGTGCTCGCCGAGCGAGCCGTCGCCCTGCTTCGTGCGCTCCTGCGCGGCGAAGAAGGTGACCTGGACCTGCTCGCGCTTCAACACGTCGGCGATCAGCGGGGCCACCTCCATGTGGCCGGTGTCGAAGGTCAGGTAGAGCGGCTTGGTGCAGCCGGCCGCGGCCCAGCCGCTGGCCGGTGCGCTCAAAGAAAGGGCGAGCGCTACGCACACCCCGGACCGAGGCCAGCGGAGGCCGCGCAAGGGCCGCCTCGCCGTGCCAGCGCCGTCCCCCTTCGGCCAGCGCAAGGGGGGGGCCGCGCAGCGGCTTGGGAGGTTGTTGCCGTTATCTGCGGACATGATCGAGCGTCCAGACGCCGTGCGGCGACTTGCCCACCGGAATTTGCCGCACGACCTTCTTCTCGACCGTGTCGATCACCGTGAGCTTGCGGGCCCAGCGCGAGCCCACGTAGATGAAGCGGCCGTCGGCCGACACGTCCATGCAGTCCGGGCCGCCGGGTGCCGGGTAGTGGGCCACCGCCTCCTGCGTCTGCATGTCGATCTTGCTGATGGTGTTGGCCACGCGGTTGCTCACGTAGATGTGGCGCCGGTCGCCGGCGCTGCGGAAGGCATGGGCGCCCTTGCCGGTCTTGATCAGGCGCACGAGTCGGCCTTCCTTGCCGCTCACGTCGTAGACCTCCACGCCCTCGCCGCCGGTCAGGCCGACGAACAGCAGCCGGTCGTCCGGCGTGCCGTAGATGTCGGCCGGCAGCGCGCCGGTCTTCACGCGCCACTGGATGGTCTGGGTGGCGATGTCGATGGCGACCAGTTCGTCGCTGTCCTGCATCGTCGAATAGACGGTGCTGCTCTTGCTGTCGATCCAGAGGTGGCTGGGCGTCTTGCCCGTGGGCACGCGCTTGACCAGCGTGAGGTCGGTCCCGTCCCAGTGGTAGAAGTCGACGTGGTTCAACCGGTTGGCCGCGGTGATGAACCACTTCATGTCCGGCGAGAACTGCAGCTGGTACGGATCGACGATGCCGCGCACCGTGCGCTGCACCTGCGCCGTGCGCGGGTCCACGAAGGTCAGCGAATCGCCGAGCGCGTTGGCAATGATGAGCGAATGCTCATCGGGCGTCAGGTACAGATGGTGCGGTTCCTTGCCGGTGGCGATGCGGGAGGTCTCCGTCCAGGTTGCCGGGTCGATCACGCTCACGTTCGCCTCCAGCGAATTGAGCACGAAGATCGGCGCGGGAGGTGCGGCTACCGCCGTCTGCCACAGGGATGCGAGGAGAACGGCCAAGCCGTAGGAGTTGCGCAGGAACTTCACGAAAACTGCCACCATCTCGAAGTGAACCTGCAAGTGTAGCCGCCGCTCCCGCACGGGGTTATTGCGTTGGGGCAAGCGTCGGGCGAGCGCTGCGACGGGGCGCCGAAGAGATCCGAACCCTGCGCCAGCGCATCAACGTCGGCGGCGACCAGCCGGCGGCGGTCCTCCACATGCCAGACGAGCGACAGTTCAAACTGCTTCTCCACCTCCGGCGGCCCCCTTGCGGCCGGGCGGCCGGCAGCAGCCGCTGCGTGGCGGTTCTCATGCTCTGCACGGGTGTGTCTCCTGCGTTGTGCAGGCATTCTGGGGTGCCGCCCCGTGGCTGTGAAATACCGATTTGCAGCGCGATCGAGACGATATTCGTCTCGATGCCGGCCCCCTCGGCCGGGGCGTTTCAGCCGCGCAGCAGCGCCAGGTCGTCCTCGCGCAGCCAGCGCCACTGGCCCGGCGCCAGGTCGGCCGGCAGCGCCAGGCCGCCGATGCGCGAGCGGCGCAGCGCCTCCACCCGGTTGCCGACCGCGGCCACCATGCGCTTGACTTGGTGGTACTTGCCCTCGGTCAGCGTCAGCCGCAACCTGTGCGTGTCCACGATTTCACAGGCGGCGGCACGCACCGGCTTCGGGTCGTCGTCGAGCACCACGCCGGCCAGCAGGCGCTCGACCTGCTTCGCATCCACCGGATGCCTGGCCGTGATGTCGTAGACCTTGGGCACATGCTTCTTCGGCGAGCTCATGCGGTGGATGAACTGGCCGTCGTCGCTGAGCAGCAGCAGCCCGGTCGTGTCCTGGTCGAGCCGGCCGATGGCCTGCACGCCCTGCACCGCGCCCTTGGCCGGGCGCTGGCGCAGCGGCGCCGGCAGCAGCGTGTAGATGCTGGGCCAGGTCGAGGGCTTCTGCGAGCATTCGGTGCCGGCGGGCTTGTGCAGCATCAGGTAGGCGAGCGCATGGTATTCCCATTCCACGCCCTGCACCCGGTAGCGCAGGCCATCGACCACCTTATACTCTCCCGAGGTAGGTGCCACATGTGGGCGCAGCTCGCCAGCTTGCGGCATATACACCTCCACCAGCCCCTGCTGAACCAGCCCAGCGCAGATGCGGCGCGTGCCGAAGCCCTGGGAATAGAGGAGGTCCTGGATCAGCATGGCGGCTATGGTGTCGTGGCGGGGAAAACCCGTCATTTTCGCTTACGCCGAAGGCGCCATAGCTCAGAAGCTTCCGAAATAAGCCCGGCGGGATAATCCGGCGATGACCGAACTCATCCTCATCCGCCACGGCGAAACCGACTGGAACCGCGAACTGCGCTTCCAGGGCCAGCTCGACGTGCCGCTCAACGCCACCGGCCTGGAACAGGCGCGCCGGGTGGCGGAGCGGCTGGCGGGCGAGGCGGCGGACCACCTCGTCACCAGCGACCTGATCCGCACGCGGCAGACTGCCCTGCCGGTGCTCGCCACGCTGCTGCCGCAGCTGCCCATCGACACGCTGACCGACGCGGCGCTGCGCGAGCAGCACTTCGGCATCGCCGAGGGCCTGCGCACGCAGGACGTGGAGCGCGACCATGCCGATGCCTGGCTGCGCTGGCGCGCGTTCCGCGCCGACTCGGGCATGCCCGGCGGCGAGACCACGCGCGAGTTCCACGCTCGGGTGACGGCGGCGCTCCAGCGCATCGCCGCAGCCTATCCGAAGCAGAAGCTGGTGGTGGTCACGCACGGCGGCGTGCTCGACATGGTCTGGCGCACGGCCAGCGGCCAGGGGCTCGACGGCCCGCGGCAGAGCCACATTCCCAATGCCGGCATTAGCCGGGTGCAGGTGGACGGCGGCGCCTTCCGCGTGCTGGACTGGGGCGATACCCGCCATCTCGAAGGGCTGGGACCGCAGCCGGTCTACGACCAGCAGACGCTGGCGCTGCCCGCGGCGACTGCCTGATCGCCGGGCTCAGGCTTTGTGACTCAAGGCGTTGCTCACGAGCCGCGAGGTGATGTCAACGATCTGGATCATCCGGTCGTAAGCCATGCGCGTGGGCCCGATCACGCCGAGCGTGCCGACCACCTGGCCGTCCACCTCGTAGGGCGCGCTGACCACCGACAGTTCCTCGAACGGCACGACCTGGCTCTCGCCGCCGATGAAGATGCGCACGCCTTCGGCCTGGCTGGAGATGTCCAGCAGCCGCAGGATCTGGGTCTTCTGCTCGAACACCTCGAAGGCGCGGCGCAGGTTGTCCATGTCACTGGAGAAGTCGCTCACCGCCAACAGGTTGCGCTCGCCCGAAATCACAACCTCGTCCCGCGCCTCGGTCATCACGTCGGAGCTGACCTGCACCGCGGCCTGCATCAGCGCTGCGATCTCGCTGCGCAGCTGCTCCACCTCGGTCTTCAGCCGCTCGCGCACCTGCTCGATCGCGAGGCCGGCATAGTGCGCGTTGAGGAAGTTGGCCACCTCGGCGAGCTGGCTCTGCGAATAGTCCAGTTCGGTGAAGATCACGCGGTTCTGCACGTCGCCGTCGGGCGAGACGATGATGACCAGCAGCCGCCGCTCCGACAGCCGCAGGAACTCGATGTGGCGGAACACCGACGAGCGCCGCGGCGCCATCACCACGCCGACGAACTGCGACAGGTTCGACAGCAGCTGGGCCGCATTGGCGATCACCTTCTGCGGCTGCTCCGGCGCCAGCTGCGGCGCGGCCAGTTCCTTGCGCTGCACCGTCAGCATGGTGTCGACGAAGAGACGGTAGCCGCGTGCCGTGGGAATGCGGCCGGCCGAGGTGTGCGGGCTGGCGATCAGGCCGAGTTCTTCCAGGTCGGCCATCACGTTGCGGATCGTCGCCGGCGACAGCTCCAGCCCGGACGCCCGCGACAGCGTGCGCGAGCCGACCGGCTGGCCGTCGGCGATGTAGCGTTCGACCAGGGCCTTCAGGAGCAGCTTTGCGCGGTCATCGAGCATGGACGGGATTCTAGGGCGTGTCGCCCTTCCCCCTGCCCCCTTCCCGCCGCGCTGCGGACGCCGTCGGCGCGTGGCGATGGCCTCGGCAGCGCCGGTGCGGCGCAGCAGTTCCATCGCCTCGTCCAGCGGATCGGACAGGAGCGATAGATTCTCCTGGATGCCATGGCGCCTGCGCGGCCCGCAACCGCGACGACAAGGGCACGCGGGCAGGTCGAGGCTGCTGCTAAGGCGGCGACGAGGGCAAGCCGCTGGAGGTGAAGAAGCTGCTCGGCGATCGGCCGCTTCGGCGCCGCACAGCCGCTCGCGCCCAACGAGAGCGAGGCTGGCAAGGCCCAGCGTCGGCGGGTCGAGCTGGTGCGGCAATAGGGTTTCTCCAGAGGGCCGCGGCGTCACATCGGACGCCGGGCCGGCAGATAGAATCCCGCGGATGCGGCCCTCTCTGCCATGCGATCCGGAGCCCTTCCCGATGAACGCCACCCGCGACCCGAGCCGCGCGCCGCGCCGGTGCGTCCACGCAGGCAGCGCAGGATGAGCACGCAGTTCCAGCACGTCGGCCTCATCGGCAAGTACAACGCACCGGCCAGCGGCGAGGCGGCGCGCGAATCGCGCCGCGTCATCGAGGACATCGCCCAGCTGCTGATCCGGCGGGGCTGCGACGTCTCTATCGAATCCGAGACCGCCAACTCGCTCGGCATCGCCTCCTACGAGGTGCTCGGCGTGGAGGCCATCGGACAGTCCTGCGATCTGGCGCTGGTGGTCGGCGGCGACGGCACCATGCTTGGCGTGGGCCGGCAGCTGGCGCGCCACCGCACGCCGCTGATCGGCATCAACCAGGGCCGGCTCGGCTTCATCACCGACATACCGCTGGCCGAGGTCGAGGCCACGCTGCCGCCCATGCTGCGCGGCGGGTACGAGGAAGACCGGCGACCGCTGATGCATGCCCGCGTGCACCGCGGCGGCCGCTGCGTGTTCGACGCGCTGGCGATGAACGACGTGGTGGTCAACCGCGGCGGCACCTCCGGCATGGTCGAGCTGCGCGTGGAGATCGGTGGCCACTTCGTCGCCAACCAGCGGGCCGACGGCGTGATAGTCGCCACGCCCACGGGCTCGACCGCCTATGCCCTGTCGGCCGGCGGCCCGATGCTGCCGCCCAGCGTGGATGCCTGGGTGCTGGTGCCGATCGCGCCGCACACGCTGTCGAACCGGCCGATCGTGCTGTCCGACGCGGCCGAGATCACGCTGGAGATCGTCGGCGGCCGCGACGTGAACGCCAATTTCGACATGCAGTCGCTGGCCTCGCTGCTGCACGGCGACCGCATCAGCGTGCGCCGCTCCGAGCACAGCGCGCGCTTCCTGCATCCGCGCGGCTGGAACTACTTCGACACGCTTCGGAAAAAACTCCATTGGAACGAAGGGGGCTCCTGACGTGGCACTGCGGCGCATCGCCCTGCGCGACTTCGTGATCGTGCAGTCGCTGGAGCTGGACCTGTCGGCCGGCTTCACTGTGCTGACCGGCGAGACCGGCGCCGGCAAGTCCATCCTGATCGACGCGCTGCAGCTCGCGCTCGGCGCGCGGGCCGATGCGGGCGTGGTGCGCGAAGGCGCCGCACGCAGCGAGATCGCCGCCGAGTTCGACAGCCCGGCGGCGCTCGCCCCCTGGCTCGACGAGGCCGGCTTCGAACGCGGCGACACGCTGCTGCTGCGCCGCACGGTCGATGCCCAGGGCAAGAGCCGCGCCTGGGTCAACGGCAGTCCGGCCACGGCGGGCCAGTTGCGCGAGGCCGGTGATCACCTGCTCGACATCCACGGCCAGCATGCCTGGCAGAGCCTGACGCGGGCCGACGCGGTGCGCGACCTGCTCGACGCCTATGCCGGCGCCTCGGCCCAGCCGGTGCGCGAGCGCTTTGCCGCCTGGCGCGCCGCGCAGAAGGCGCTGGCCGATGCCCGCGGCGCGCAGGCCACGCTGCAGCGCGAACGCGAGCGGCTGCAGTGGCAGATCGGCGAAGTCGACAAGCTCGCGCCGGCCGAGGACGAGTGGGACGATCTCAACGCCCAGCACACCCGGCTGTCGAACGCGCAGTCGCTGCTGGACGCCGGCCACGGCGCGCTGGCCGCGCTCGAAGGCGGCGAGGACGACGGCAGCAGCGACAGCGGCGTGGCCCGGCTGTCGCGCGCGCTGGAGCTGCTGCAGGCGCAGGAAGCGCTGGAACCTGAATTTCGCAGCGTGGCCGACGTGCTGGCCGGTGCGCTGGCCCAGGCCGAGGACGCGGCCCATTCGCTGCACGCCTGGCTGCGCCGCGCCGATCCCGACCCGGAGCGGCTCGCCACGCTCGACGAGCGCATCGGCCAATGGCTGTCGCTGTCGCGGCGCTACAAGCGCCAGCCGGCCGAGCTGCCGGCTTTGCTGGCCGGCTGGCGCGCCGAGCTGCGCACGCTCGACGCGGCTGCCGACCTCGGCGCGCTCGAAGCGGCCGAGCAGGCCGCCGTCCAGGCCTATGCCCAGGCGGCGCGCCTGCTGTCGCAGGCCCGCGCCCAGGCCGCGCCGCGGCTGGCGCGCGCGGTCACCCAGGCGATGCAAGGGCTGGGCATGCAGGGCGGCGTGTTCGAGGTGGCGCTGCAGAAATCGGCCGAGCCGGCCTCGCACGGCGCCGAGGACGTGGCCTTCCTCGTGGCCGGCCATCCGGGCGCGACGCCGCGGCCGGTGGGCAAGGTGGCCTCGGGCGGCGAGCTCTCGCGCATCGCGCTGGCCATCGCGGTCACGACGAGCGCGCTGGGCCCGGCGCAGACGCTGATCTTCGACGAGGTCGACTCGGGCGTCGGCGGCGCCGTGGCCGAGACCGTGGGTCGCCTGATGAAGCAGCTCGGCCGCGACCGCCAGGTGCTGGCCGTGACCCACCTGCCGCAGGTGGCCGCCTGCGCCGACCACCACCTGGTCGTGGCCAAGCAGCGCAGCGCCGCCGGCACGACCAGCGGCGTGGCGCCGGTCGAGGGCGAGCTGCGCGTGGCCGAGCTGGCCCGCATGCTGGGCGGCGAACGGCTGTCGGCCACCACGCTGGCCCATGCGCGCGAACTGCTCGATGGCGGGGCGCAGCCGCCAGTGCCCGCGCCGCGGCGCCGCACCGCCAGAGGTTGAGAAAAGGAACAGCGGCCATGGCACTGGAAATCGTCCTCATCACCGGCATGTCGGGCTCCGGCAAGTCGGTCGCCCTGCATGCGCTGGAGGACTCGGGCTACTACTGCGTGGACAACCTGCCGCCCGAGCTGCTGCTGCCCTTCGTGGAGCTGCAGAGCAAGCAGGCGGCCCGGCACGTGGGCATTGCGGTGGACGTGCGCAGCGCCACCGCGCTGCCGCTGATGCCGCAGCAGCTGCGCACGCTGCGCGGCCAGGGCGTCGCGGTGCGGGTGCTGTTCCTCGACGCGGCCACCGACGCGCTGGTGCGGCGCTTTTCCGAAACGCGGCGGCGCCATCCGCTGTCGCGCGAGGACGGGCCGGACCACCAGCGCGCGCTGGTGCAGGCCATCGAGCTGGAGCGCGAACTGCTGGCCGACCTGCGCGAGCATGCGCACGTGCTCGACACCAGCCTGATCCGCGCGGCCCAGCTTCAGGGCCAGGTCAAGGACCTGATCGCGGCGCCCGCGGGCCCGCTCACGCTGGTGTTCGAATCCTTCGCCTTCAAGCGCGGTATCCCGCTCGACGCCGACTACGTGTTCGACGTGCGCATGCTGCCCAACCCGCACTACGAGCCGGCGCTGCGCACGCTCGATGGCCGCGACGCGCCGGTGATCGACTACCTGCAGCGCAGCGAGGAAGTCGGCCAGATGGCCGCGCACATCGAGCAGTTCCTTGCGCACTGGCTGCAGCGGCTGGCGCGCGACCACCGCAGCTACGTCACCGTGGGCATCGGCTGCACCGGCGGGCAGCACCGCTCGGTCTACCTGGTCGAGCGGCTGGCCGCAGCGTTCGCGCGCGACTGGGTGACACTGCGGCGGCACCGCGAGCTCGATGGCCGCGATCGCATACCCCCCGCCCTACACACGTGATGCGGGCGCCATCTGTGCGCCAGCGGCCTATACTCCCGGTATTGCTGTCAGCAGCTTCTTGATCGGCGCCGGCAGGCCGAGCGCCTTCCAGTCCGCAGCGCCGAACCAGCCACCCCCGCCCGCCGGCGCGGCACCGGCCGGCAGATCAACCACCACCGGATGCAGGTGCAGGTCCTTGTGGGTGAGCACATGCAGGAACACCGGCAGGTCGCCGCCCTCCCCGCCGCCTGCGGCCGCCGACAGCGCCGCGCGGTCGGCGAACACCGGCAGGCTGTGGAGCCCGGCCCAGATGCCGCTGTCGGGCCGGCGCTCCAGCCAGAGGCGCCCGGCGCCGTCGCGCGCCACGAGCAGCCACCAGGACTCGCTGGTGCGGCGCAGCGTGCGGGTCTTCACCGGATAGCGTTCGGGGTCGCCGTGGCGCGCGGCGACGCAGACCTCCTGCAGCGGGCACAGCAGGCACGACGGCTTGCGCGGCAGGCAGATGGTGGCGCCCAGGTCCATCAGGCCCTGGGTGTAGCGCGGCATCGCGTTCGCCGGATCGTCCTGCGGCAGCAGCGCGGTGGCACGCTCCCAGAGCCGGCGCTCGCTGGCCGCCTGCGCCAGGTCGGCATCGAAGCCGAGCACCCGCGTGAGCACGCGCCGCACGTTGGCATCGAGGATCGCGACCCGCTCGCCGAAACAGAACGAGGCGATCGCCGCCGCCGTGGACCGGCCGATGCCCGGCAGCGTCTCCAGCTCGGCCGCGGTGTGCGGAAAGGCGCCGCCGTGCAGCGCCACGACCTGCTGCGCGCAGCGGTGCAGGTTGCGCGCGCGGCTGTAGTAGCCGAGCCCGGCCCAGAGCGCCAGCACCTCGTCGGTTGTAGCCGCGGCCAGCGCGGCCACGTCGGGGAAGCGCGCGAGGAAGCGGTCGTAGTAGCCCAGCACGGTCGCGACCTGGGTCTGCTGGAGCATGATCTCCGACAGCCAGACGCGGTACGGGTCGTGGGTGTTCTGCCACGGCAGGTGGTTGCGGCCGTGCGCGGCCTGCCAGCGCACTACCCGGCCGGCCACGTCCGCCGGCTTGTCCTGCACCACGGCGCTCACGCCGCGGCCGCCGTCCTGGCGGGCGCGGCAGGCTCCTCCAGCAGATGGCCGGTCAGCTCCTGCAGGCGCGCGTCGAGCAGCGCGATCACGTCTTCGCTGGCCTCGATCTCGCGGATGCGCTCCTCCAGCCCGTCGGCCGCCTGCTGGATGCGGTCCACCGCCTCGATGCGGCGCACGAAGCTGCGGCGCCGCTCGCGCAGCTGCGCGTCGAGCTGGGCCGTGGCCGACTTGCTCCACAGCTCCAGTTCGTTGGCGGCCGACTCGAACACCGTGCGCAGCCGCGTGGCCAGTGCGCGCACCAGACGCGCGGCGAACTCGGGCTGCGCCAGCTTGAGCGCGTTGGACACGCCCAGGTACTGCAGATGGCCCTGCTCGATGCCGTCGAGCTCCTTGCCGAAGCGCGACAGGTCGGGCGCGCTGGGCGCCTGCAGCGAGAAGCCGTATTCGGCATTGAGCTGGCGGAAGGTGCCCGAGAGCATCTCGTACAGCTCGTCGGCCGCGGTGCGGGTGCGGCCCAGCGTGGCACGCAGCCGCACGAAGGTGTCCTGGTAGACCTGGCGCACACCGAGCTTGATGAGGCCGCGCTCCTGCAGCCGGCCGGTCAGCTCGCCCATCTCGGCCTTGAGCGCCGTGCCGCCGAGCTGCTGGAAGGCCTCGCGCAGCAGCTTGAGGTGCACCGCACGCACGGCCTGGATCTTGGAAGTGCTCTGGTCGAACTCGCGCTGCTCCTGCTCGATGCGCCCGCGCATCGATTCGATCACCGCGGTGTTCTTGCCGCGCAGGCTGCGCAGCTCCAGCATCTGCTCGTCGAGGTCGCGCCGGCGGATGTTGAGCAGGCGCGTGGTCTCGGTGCGCAGGCTGGCGATGCCTGTGGCCACGGCCGCGCGCAGGATGGCCTGGCGCTGGCCGAGGATGCCGCGGCCCAGCACCTCCTCCAGCTGCGGCAGGCGGCTGGCGTCGAGCAGCGCCGCGTTGCCGGCGATCTTGGCGGCCAGGCCCTTCTGGGCCGACACCGGCAGCACCTGGGCTGGAGGCACGCCGAGCATTTCGGCCGATGTCCTGCGCTGGCGCTCCACCTGGGCCTGCACTTGGGCGCCGGAGCTGAGCACATCCCAGAGCGTATCGATCTTGTTGAGTACCACGAGGCGCGCCTCGGTGTGGCCGGGCGGCACCACAAGGTGTTCGCGCCAGATCGCCAGGTCGGAGCGGGTCACGCCGGTGTCCGCCCCCAGGATGAAGACCACCGCATGGGCCTGCGGGATCAGGTTGACCGTCAGCTCCGGCTCGGCGCCCACGGCGTTGAGCCCGGGCGTATCGAGGATGACCAGGCCCTGCCGCAGCAGCGGATGGGCGATGTTGATGAGCGCGTGGCGCCAGGCCGGCACCTCCACCAGGCCCTCGGCATCGGCCAGCGGGTTGTCCTCGGGAATGTCGTCGTGCCAGAAGCCGAGAGCGCGCGCCACGTCCTGGGTCACGCGGCGCACCTCGGCCACCTTGGCAATCGCGCCGGCCAGCTGGGCGGCGTCGTTCACGTCGAGCGCTATCTCGGTCCAGGCCGCGGGATTGAGCCGCCATTCGGCCAGGCCCTGCGGCTGCAGGCGGGTGTCGATCGGCAGCAGGCGCAGGCTCGGCGGCAGCGCGGCGTCGTAGCCCAGCTCGGTCGGGCACATGGTCGTGCGCCCGGCCGCGGCCGGCATGATGCGCCGGCCGTAGCCCGCGAAGAAGATGGCGTTGATCAGCTCGGACTTGCCGCGCGAGAACTCGGCGACGAAGGCGACGCGGACCAGGTCGGAACGCACCTGTTCCTCAAGCCGGCGCAGCCGCTCCTGCACCGCCGCGTCGAGCAGCTCGTGGCTCTCCATCCACTCGGCCAGCCGCTTCAGGCGCAAGGCGAATTCGCGGCGCCATGCGCCGTGCTGATCGAATTTCTCGTTGAAGGAAGGTGGAGCCACAGTCGGAGTGCGCGCGGGTCGAGGGGCGGTGGAGAGAGGCCGACTGACTACATAGCACTCGGTTACGGTGCTCTACGACGGCTTGCGCAGCAAGTTACACACACGAATGCCGGGTGCCCGCGCTAGGTCTGGCACTGCGGACAGTAGAAGGTCGCCCGCTGGCCCTGCCGCAGCATGCGCACCGGCGTGCCGCAGACGCGGCACGGCAGGCCGGCGCGGCCATAGACGTTGGCCTCCAGCTGGAAGTAGCCCGACTCGCCGCCCGGCCCGGCGAAGTCGCGCAGTGTGCTGCCGCCCCGGGCCACGGCGCGCGCCAGCACGTTCCGGATCGCCGCGTGCAGCTTCATTGCCCGGCCCGCGCCGATGCGCGAGGCCCTGGTGGTCGGCCGGATGCCCGCGAGGAACAGCGCCTCCGACGCATAGATGTTGCCCACGCCGACCACCAGGTCGCCCGCGAGCAGCACCTGCTTGATCGGCGCGCCGCGCCTGCGCAAGCCCGCGTGGAAGGCGGCCGCATCGAACGCATCGGTCAGCGGCTCGACGCCCAGGCCCGCCAGCAGCCTGCGGGCGACCGGGTCGTCCTCGTACGCGGCATGGACCACCGCGCCGAAGCGGCGCGGGTCGTGCAGCCGCAGACCGCCGCGCGTGGTCGCGAGGTCGAAGTGGTCGTGCGCGCCTGGATCGGGCAAGGGGCCGTCGCCGAAATTCAGGCTGCCAGACATGCCCAGGTGCAGCAGCAACAGGCCCTCGTCCAGGTCCATCAGCAGGTACTTGCCGCGCCGCCGCAGCCGCAGCACGGTGCGGCCGATCAGCGATGCGGGCTCCACGCCGAGCGGCCAGCGCAGCGGCTTGCCCAGGCGCACGCCCTCGATGCGCGCCCCGGCGATGCGGTCGGCCAGGCCGAGGCGGGTGACTTCGATTTCCGGCAGTTCGGGCATGGTGCGGCAGCAGGGGGAAACACGTTATTTACCTGGCTGGACTATTATGGTTCGATGATGAAAACCCACCGTCTTGCCGCACTGGCCCTCGCCATCGCGGCACTGGCAGCCGGCGGCGCCGGCGCTGCCACGGTTCCGCAGCACAAGACCACGCCAGCCGCACCGCAGCGGGACGACCAGGCCTCCGCGACCGCGGCGCGCGACGCCGAACTGTTCTACGAAGTCTTCCTCGGCGAGCTCACCACCGGCGGCGGCGATCCGGGATCGGGCTATGCCCTCATCCTCGACGCCGCGCGAAAGTCCAACGACCCGCAGCTCTACCAGCGCGCCGTCGAGATCGCCTGGCAGGCGCATTCCGGCGAGCCCGCCCTGGCCGCGGCCCAGGCCTGGCGGAACGCCGAGCCCGCGTCGCGCGAGGCCAACCGGGCGCTGCTGCAAGTGCTGGTCGCGCTCAACCGCATCGCCGAATCCGCCGAGCCGCTCAAGCGCGAACTGGCGGCCACGCCGGTGGTCAACAAACCGGCCACGCTGGCCGCCATTCCCCAGCTCTACGCCCGCGCGCCTGACAATAAGCTGGCCGCCGGCATCGTCGAGCAGGCCATCGCCGCCGACTTGGCAAGCCCCGTTACCGGCCCTGCGGCCTGGACCACGGTCGGTCGCATGCGGCTGGCTGCGGGCGACGCCGCCGGTGCCCTGGAGGCCGCCAACCGCGCCCAGGCACTGGAGCCGGCCTTCGAAGGCCCGGCGATGCTCGGCCTCGAACTGCTCGAAGCCGGCAACAAGGACGGCGACGCGCTCGTGGCCCGCTACCTGCAAGGCAAGCCGCTGCCGGAACTGCGCCTGGCCTATGCGCGTGTGCTGATCGACATCGGCCGCTATCCCGAGGCCACGCAGCAGCTGCAGGTGGTCACCGCCGAGAAGCCGGACAACGCCGAGGCCTGGCTGGTCCAGGGCACGCTGCAGGCCCAGAACAACGATGTGGCCGCGGCCGAGGCATCGCTCCAGCGCTACATCGCGCTGGCCCAGGCCGGCGGCGCCAACCAGGCCACGCGCGACCGCGGCCTGCAGCAGGCTTACCTGCTGATGGCGCAGCTGGCCGAGAAGCGCCGCGACTTCGCCGCAGCCGAAGGCTGGCTGGCCCGCATCGACAATGCCGAGGAGCTGTTCGCGGCCCAGACACGACGCGCGTCCATCCTCGCGAGCCAGGGCCGGCTGCCCGAGGCGCGCGAGCTGATCCGCAAGCTGCCCGCGCGCAACCAGGCCGAGCAGCGCATGAAGCTGACCGCCGAGGTACAGCTGCTGCGCGACGCCAAGGACTACCAGGGCGCCTACGCGCTGCTGGAAAAGGCCGCGCAGCAGTCGCCCGACGATGCCGACCTGCTCTACGACCAGGCCATGCTGGCCGAGAAGCTCGGCAACCTCGGCAAGATGGAGGAGCTGCTGCGCACGCTGATCGCCCGCAGGCCCGACTACCACCATGCCTACAACGCGCTCGGCTACTCCCTCGCCGATCGCGGCCAGCGCCTGCCCGAGGCCCGCGAGCTGATCAGGAAGGCGCTCGAATACGCGCCGGGCGACCCGTTCATCAGCGACAGCCTGGGCTGGGTCGAGTTCCGCCTCGGCAACCTGCCGGAGGCCCTGCGCATCCTGGGCGAGGCCTACAAGGCCCGGCCCGATCCCGAGATCGGCGCCCACTACGGCGAAGTGCTGTGGACCGCCGGCCAGCGGGACGAAGCGACGAAGGTCTGGCGCGAGGCCCAGCAGCAGGACGCCGCGAACGAGACGCTGCAGTCCACCCTCAGGCGCCTCAAGGTGAAGCTGTGAGCGGCGCGGCTCGCGTGCCGCGCCGGCTGCTGCTCTGCGGCCTGGGCGCGCTGCTGCTCGCCGGCTGCGCTCAGCAGCCGCCGCGCATCGCAGCCGCGTCGCACGGCGGCGCGCGCTGGAGCGGCCGGCTGGCCCTGCAGGTCGAAGACGCGCAATCGCAGTCCTTCTCGGCCACGTTCGACCTGCGCGGCTCGCCCGAGCGCGGCGAACTGAGCTTCTTCACGCCGCTGGGCAGCACCGTCGCCCGGCTGGAATGGGCGCCGGACGCCGCCACGCTGCATACCGACGACGGTGCGCGCAGCTTCGAATCGCTCGACGCGCTGGTGCGCCACGTGACCGGCACGCCGCTGCCGGTGCCGGCCCTGTTCCGCTGGCTCGATGGTCAGCAGGCCGTCGTGCCGGGCTGGCGCGCCGACCTGAGCCAAGCCGGCACCGGCCGGCTCACGGCCTACCGAGAAGACCCGCTGCCGCCGGCCGTGCTGCGCGTCGTGCTCGACCGCTAAGCCCCGCCATGCGGGCCCTCTACGACGTGCCGGCGCCGGCCAAGCTCAACCTGTTCCTGCACGTCACCGGCCGGCGGCCCGACGGCTACCACACGCTGCAGTCGGCCTTCATGCTGATCGACTGGTGCGACATCCTGCATTTCGAGCGCCGCGGCGGCGGCGCGCTGAGCCGCGAGGACATCGGCACGCCGCTGCCACCCGACGACCTGGTCCTGCGCGCCGCCCGGGCGCTGCAGCAGGCCACAGGCTGCGGCCAGGGCGCGCACATCGCGGTGGACAAGCGCATCCCGTCGCAGGCCGGCATGGGTGGCGGCTCGTCCGACGCGGCGGCCTGCCTGCTCGCGCTCAACCGGCTCTGGCGGCTCGACCTGCCGCTGGCCCGGCTGCTGGAGATCGGCTTGGCGCTGGGCGCCGACGTACCCTTCTTCCTGCGCGGACGCAATGCCTGGGTCGAAGGCATCGGCGAGGCGATCACGCCGCTGGAGCTTCCTGCGGCGCGTTTCATCGTCGCCAAGCCGCCGGCGGGGGTCGGCACCGCGGAAATTTTTTCGTCGAATCTGCTTCGACGGGATAATTCCATGTCTATAATCGAAGGCTTCGCTGAATCGCTGAAACATAACGGTTTCAGCTACGGCCGAAACGATTTGCAGCCTGTTGCACGCATCCTCTGCCCCGATGTGGACCAAGCCATTCATTGGCTAGAATCGCAGGGGCTGCAGGCAAGGATGACAGGATCCGGCAGTGCAGTATTTGCGCATCTGCCGCAGCGGTCGCAGCTGCTCCAGGCCCCGCAGGGCTGGCAGGTTCGGCAGTGCAGCAATCTGGCTGTCCATCCCCTGGCGGGATGGGTGAGCGGATAAAGTTCGAGGTGGGTGTCTGAACGCAGGCATCGACCTGTGTAGGGGAGTCGCCAAGTTGGTTAAGGCACCGGATTTTGATTCCGGCATGCGAAGGTTCGAATCCTTCTTCCCCTGCCAAATACGCTTGCCACGTACAGGCAGACGCTCAAGGCAATCCACACAGCTCGCTGGGGCTCTATGCAGCAGGTTCAACACCCCGATTTCCTCGTCTTCACCGGCAATGCCAATCCGGCCCTTGCCTCGGAGATCGCCCAGCACCTGGGCACGACGCTCGGCTCCGCCAACGTGGGCCGCTTCTCCGACGGAGAAGTGACGGTCGAGATCACCCAGAACGTCCGTGCCCGCGACGTCTTCGTGGTGCAGTCGACCTGCGCGCCGACCAACGAGAACCTGATGGAACTGCTGATCATGGTCGACGCGCTCAAGCGTTCGTCGGCCGAGCGCATCAGCGCCGTGATCCCCTACTTCGGCTACGCCCGCCAGGACCGCCGCGTGCGCTCCACCCGCGTGCCGATCACGGCCAAGGTCGTCGCCAACCTGCTGCAGACCGTGGGCGTGGCCCGCGTGCTGACCATGGACCTGCACGCCGACCAGATCCAGGGCTTCTTCGACATCCCGGTCGACAACATCTACGCATCGCCCGTCCTGCTGGGCGACCTGCGCCAGAAGAACTACGACGACCTGATCGTCGTGTCGCCCGACGTCGGCGGCGTGGTGCGCGCCCGGGCGCTGGCCAAGCAGCTGGGCACCGACCTGGCGATCATCGACAAGCGCCGCCCGAAGGCCAACGAGTCCGAGGTAATGCACGTCATCGGCGAGATCGACGGCCGCAACTGCGTGATCATGGACGACATGATCGACACCGCCGGCACGCTCGTGAAGGCGGCCGAAGTGCTCAAGGAGCGCGGCGCCAGGAAGGTCTATGCGTACTGTACGCACCCGATCTTCTCGGGCCCGGCCATCGGCCGCATCGAGGGTTCGGCGCTCGACGAAGTCGTCGTCACCAACACTATCCCGCTGAACGACAACGCGCAGGGCTGCAGCAAGATCCGCCAGCTCAGCGTCGCGCCGCTCATCGCGGAAACCATTCAGCGCATCGCCCGCGGCGATTCGGTGATGAGTCTGTTCTCCGACCAGAACAACCTGTTCTAAGCAGCAGCGTTCGCGTCGAAGGACGAGCCGGGCCCTCCGCCGGAGGGCCTTTTTCAACCCGGAGCCGCACTGGTCGCGGTCGGCTCCACCAGGAGTTCAACATGACTGTTTCCATCGTCGCATTCGATCGCGGCACGCAAGGTACGGGTGCGAGCCGCCGTCTGCGCAACGCCGGCAAGACCCCCGGCATCATCTACGGCGGCTCCGCCGAGCCCCAGCGCATCGAACTGGACCACAACACACTGTGGCACGCCCTGAAGAAGGAAGTGTTCCACTCCAGCGTGCTCGACCTGACCGTCGGCGAGACGACCACCAAGGTCGTGCTGCGCGACGTGCAGTACCACCCGTACAAGCAGCAGATCCAGCACGTGGACTTCCAGCGCGTGGATGCCCGCACCCGCCTGACCGTGAAGGTGCCCCTGCACTTCAAGGGCGAGGAAGAGTCCGACGCCGTCAAGCTCGATCACAACCTGGTCAACCACACCCTGACCGAGCTGGAAATCAGCGTGTTCCCGGCCGAACTGCCCGAATTCATCGAAGTCGACCTGTCGGGTCTGAAGAACGGTGGCACCGTGCATGTCAACGACCTCAAGTTGCCCAAGGGCGCGAAGTGGGTCAGCCATGGCAAGGTGAACCCGGTGGTGGCCTCGGCCGTCGCGCCGGCTGCCGAAGAGCCGGCGCCGGAAGCGGCTGCCGCTCCGGCTGCCGAGCCCGCCAAGGGCAAGGGCAAGAAGAAGTAATTCTTCGCTCCCGCCGGTTCGAACGGCCCGCCCTGCGCGGGCCGTTTTTCATGGGAGAAGCGCACGGATAATCGCCCGATGATCAAACTGTTCGTGGGCCTCGGCAATCCGGGGCCGGAGTACGAAGGCACGCGCCACAACGCCGGCTTCTGGTGGATCGACGCACTGGCCCGCCAGTTCAAGCTGAACCTGGTGCACGACCGCGGCTACCACGGTTTGACGGCCCGCGCCAGTGTCGACGGCCACACCGTCTGGCTGCTGGAGCCGCAGACCTTCATGAACCTGTCGGGCAAGTCGGTCGCGGCGCTGGCCCGCTTCTACAAGATCGCGCCCGGAGAGATCCTCGTCGTGCACGACGAGCTCGACGTGGTGCCGGGCGAGGCCAAGCTCAAGCGCGGCGGCGGCCATGCGGGCCACAACGGCCTGCGCGACATCCATGCCCAGCTCGGCACGGCCGACTACTGGCGGCTGCGCCTGGGCATCGGCCACCCGGGCGTGAAGTCCGAAGTGCTGAACTGGGTGCTCAGGAAGCCCTCGCCCGACCACCGCATCGGCATCGAGCAGGCGATCGACCGCACGCTGAAGGCCGTGCCGGCGCTGATCGCCGGCGACATGGACAAGGCCACGCAGCAGATCCACACGAGCAAGCCGCCGCGGCCCAAGCCGGCGGCCGCGCAGGCCGCTCCTACGGGGCAGGAGCCGCCTGCTGCTCCTTGAGCCGCCGCAGGCGCTCGAAGCGCTGCCACAGCGTCTCGCGGCTCTCGACGCATTCCGGGTTGACCGGGATGCAGGCCACGGGGCAGATCTGCACACACTGCGGCTCGTCGAAGTGGCCCACGCATTCGGTGCAGCGGTGCGGATCGATCTCGTAGATCAGCTCGCCCGGGTGGATCGCGTCGTTCGGGCACTCGGGCTCGCAGACGTCGCAGTTGATGCACTCCTCGGTGATCATCAGCGCCATGCGGGCATCTCCCGGACGGCAGGGATGGACGATGGACGGCGGCACGGCATGGGCCTGATTATCCCGCTGCGGACAAGACCCCGGCCGCCCCGCCGATAATGCGGCGCCCCCGCCCTTCGCCCACGCATGAGCCGCTTTCTCGTCCAACGCTGCGCCCTGCTGCTTGTCACGCTTGCGGCCGCGTCGCTGGTCGTGTTCGTCGTGTTGGACATCCTGCCGGGCAATGCCGCGCAGGTGATGATGGGCCCCGACGCCTCGCCCGAAGCCGTGGCCGCGCTGGCCCAGGAGCTGGGCCTGGATCGTCCCGCGCCCGTGCGCTACGGCCAGTGGATCGCCGGCCTGCTCCAGGGCGACATGGGCGAGAGTCACGCCTACGGCACACCGGTGGCTGGGCTGATCGCCGAGCGCCTGGCGCTCACCGTGCCGCTGGCGCTGCTCGCCATGCTGCTGACCGCCGTGCTGGCGCTGGCCGCCGGCATCTTCGCCGCCTCCCGGCACAACCGCGCGGGCGACGTCGGCATGATGGCGCTGGCGCAGATCGGCATCGCGGTGCCGAACTTCTGGTTCGCCATCCTGCTGATCCTGCTGTTCTCGGTGAAGCTGCAATGGTTCTCGGCCGGCGGCTTTCCGGGCTGGGCCGACGATCCGCTGGGCTCGCTGAAAAGCCTGCTGCTGCCGGCCCTGTCGCTGGCCGCGGTGCAGGCGGCGATCCTGGCGCGCATCACCCGCTCGGCCGTGCTGGAGGTGCTGCGCGAGGACTTCGTGCGCACCGCGCGGGCCAAGGGCCTGTCGGAGCGCGCCGTCCTCTGGCGCCATGCGCTGCGCAGCGCGCTGATCCCGGTGGTGACGGTGATGGCGCTGCAGTTCGCCAACCTGCTCGCGGGCACCATCGTGGTGGAGAACGTGTTCTACCTGCCGGGGCTCGGCCGGCTGGTGTTCCAGTCGATCGCCAACCGCGACCTGATCGTGGTGCGCAACTGCGTGATGCTGCTGGCCGGCATGGTCGTCGTCATGAACTTCGTCGTGGACGTGCTCTACGCCTGGATCGATCCCCGGGTGAAGCAGCGATGATCGCTTTTCTCCGCCGCGCCCTCGGCCACCGCAGCTTCGCCCTCGGCGGCGCGCTCACGCTGCTGCTGATCGCCGCCGCCCTGCTGTCGCTGGTCTGGACGCCCTGGCCGCCCTACGAGATCGTGCTCGACGACAAGCTGCTGCCGCCCTCGGCCGCGCACTGGCTCGGCACCGACGCGTTCGGGCGCGACGTGGCCTCACTGCTGCTCGTGGGCGCGCGCAATTCCATCCTGGTCGGCGTGATCGCCGTGTCGATCAGCCTGACCGCAGGCACCGCCATCGGCCTGCTGGCCGCGGCGCGGCGCGGCTGGGTGGAGGAACTGGTCCTGCGCGCGGCCGACTTCGCCATCGCGTTCCCAGCGATCCTGCTGGCGATCATGATGGCCGCGGTCTTCGGCCCCGGCATCGTCAACGCCATCATCGCGATCGGCATCGCGGCGATACCCAGCTTCATCCGCATCGCGCGCGCCTCGGCGCGGGCGGTCTGGGCGCGCGAGTTCATCCTGGCTGCGCGCGCGGCCGGCCGTGGCGGCTGGGCCATCACCTTCGTACACGTGCTGCCCAACATCGCGCCGATCCTCATCGTGCAGGGCACGATCCAGTTCGCAGGCGCGATCCTGGCCGAGGCGGCGCTGTCGTACCTGGGCCTGGGCACGCAGCCGCCCGATGCGTCCTGGGGCCGCATGCTCAGCGAGGCGCAGACGCTGCTGTTTCGCGCGCCGCTGCTGGCGGTGTTCCCCGGCGTGGCAATCGCGCTCGCGGTGCTCGGGCTCAACCTGCTGGGCGACGGGTTGCGCGACCTGCTCGATCCGCGGCTTGCGCGTCGGCGGTGACGGATACCCCCACCCCTTAGATCGCCGAGCGCAGGAATAACAAACGCTTTAGACGCATACTCCTGCACTTCATCCGAAAAGGTAATAAGCAAGCGCTTGCGTCCCGGGTCTTCGTCGGGCATGCTGCCCACTGCTTTTTCCGACCGCCCGAAGGACGATCCCGTGCCCACCCGCCGTACCGTGTTGGCCAGCCCGCTGCTGGCCGCCACTCTGCCCGCGTTCGCGCAGAGCCGCAAATCCGCCCTCACTGTCGCGCTGTCGCTGGAGCCGACCACGCTCGATCCGACGGCCAAGGCCGGTGCCGAGATTTCCGAGGTCGTGCTCTACAACATCTTCGAGACGCTCACCAAGGTCAACGGCGACGGCAGCGTCACGCCGCTGCTGGCGCAGAGCTGGGAAGTCTCGCCCGATCTGCGCACCGTCACCTTCCGCCTGCGCCCCGGCGTGACGTTCCACAACGGCCAGCCGTTCGACGCGAAGGCGGTGCAGTTCTCGTTCGACCGGGCCAAGGTCGACAGGAGCACCAACAAGGACCGGCGCTTCTTCGCCAACCTCACGACGCGGGTGGTGGACGACCTCACGGTCGTCGTCATCAACAAGGAGATCGATCCGGACCTGCTGTTCCAGCTCGGCGAGGCCTCGGCCGTGATCGTCGAGCCGGCCAGCGTGGCCACGAACGGCACGAAACCCGTGGGCACCGGACCTTACCGGCTCGACGGCTGGAGCCGCGGCTCGGCCATCACGCTCACGCGCTGGGGCGGCTACCGCAGCCCGCTGCCGCAGGCGATACCGCGCGTGACGTTCCGCTTCATCTCCGAGCCGGCCGCGCAGGTGGCGGCGCTGCTGGCCGGCGACGTGGACCTGTTCCCGCATGCGGCCGTCTCGCGCAGCCTCGACCAGTTCCAGCGCGACAGGCGCTTCCAGATCCTGTTCAACGCCTCGCCCGGCAAGGCCATCCTGGCGATCAACCACCGCAACAAGCCGCTGGACGACGTGCGCGTGCGCCGCGCGATCGCGGCCGCGATCGACCGCAGGGCCATCATCAGCGCAGCCGCCGACGGCCGCGGCGTGCCGATCGGCAGCCACTACGTGCCCGGCGCCTTCGGCTACATCGACACCACCGGCATCAACCCCTACGACCCCGAGAAGGCCATGCGGCTGCTGGCCGAGGCGGGCGTGAAGGCACCGCTGGAGCTGAGCCTGGTGCTGCCGCCGCCCTCCTATGCGCGCCAGGGCGGCGAGGTGATCGCCGCGCAGCTGGCCAAGGTCGGCATCATCGCAAAGATCCAGAACGTCGAGTGGGCGCAGTGGATCGGCAACGTCTACGGCAAGCACAACTTCGACCTGTCGCTGATCCTGCACGTCGAGCCGTTCGACCTGGTCAACTACACCCGGCCCGACTACTACTGGGGCTACCAGTCGCCGAAGTTCAACGAGCTGTTCGCCAGGGTGCGCAACAGCGCGCGCCCGGCCGACCGCGCCCGCTGGCTCGGCGAGGCCCAGCGCCTGCTGGCCGAGGACGCAGCCAACGTCTACCTGTTCCAGCCGCAATTCATCACCGTGGCCCGCAGGGAGCTGCGCGGCCTGTGGAAGGACGCACCGATCTTCGCCAACGACCTCGCAGCCCTGTCCTGGGCCGGCTGAAAAACCGCGGCGGCGCGCCATCCGCGTAGACTGCGGCCGTTTGTCCAACGCTTCCATCCACCATGACCTTTGACCCCCGTACCGTCGTCGCCGCCGTGCAGCAGGCCGGAGAAGCCGTCTATGGCGCGCTCGATGTCGTGCGCCGTGCGCGCGAGGCCCAGCAGGCCGCCCTGCTCGACGGCCTTCAGACCAACCCGTTCCACCCGGCCGCCGAATCCGCCTTCCAGGACCTGAAGACGCTGAGCCGGCTGGCGTTGCAGCTCGACCAGGTCGAGCAGGAACTGCGCGGCCACTTCGCGGCTGCCGGCACGCTCGGCAACGGGCACGGCGGGCAGCTGCTCGACGCGGCCGCCCCGCCGGCGCGCGCGCCGCTCGCGCTGACCGCGCCCGACGCCGCGGCACACCGGCCGCGCGCCGGCCCGCCGCGAGCGCGACCCGGGTCATCCACCGACCCGGGAACAACGCGCGCCGGGTGCTGGACTTCGTCGCGGCCCGGCTCGAAGCCGGACAGACCCGCACCGCACCGCTGTCGCGCGCGGCCATCGCCCGTGGCGCCGACATCTCGCTCGGATCGATCGGCTTCACGCTGCGCCGGCTGCTGGACAGCGGCCAGCTGCGCGAGCCCGAGCCCGGCCGCTTCGAACTCGCCTGAAGTCCCCGCGCGCCGCCGCCGGCCTAGCTTGCTGCGACGATGCGCGCCACCTCGGCCAGCCGCGTCAGCGCCTGCAGGCGCGAGGTGCTCTCGGTCTGCACCTGCACGATGAAGTCCGTTGCCAAAGGGAGGGTAGTATCCTCCTGCAGCGCACGTGTGATGCGTGCTGCGGGCCCATACACTACGCCCAGCTGGTCGAGCGCCGCGGCCGTGTCGATCTGCTGCGGCGGCGCGCCGCCGGTGGCCCGGGCCAGCCGCTGCACGTAGCGCAGGATGTCCGGCGCCAGCTCGGCCTCCACCGCCGCCGCACTGTCGCCCGGCACCACAGCACGCACCAGGGCCAGGCGCGGCGGCGGGCCGTCGGTGCCCCAGGCGGCAGCATGCGCTGCGCGGTAGCGCCGGGCGAGTTCCGTCTCCGGTGGCCCGCCGGGCCGCGTGCGCGCCACGATCAGGCCGTGGCCGCGGCGCGCCACGGCTTCCACGTCGCCCGTGGTGGCCTGCCAGAGGCGCCCGGCCAGGCCCGGCGCGGGCGGCTGCAGCGCGAGGCCGGGCGCGCCCGGCAGCGGGCGGCCGGCCAGCGCCGCCCGCAGCGCGGCCAGCGCGGCGTCGTGCGCGGCATGCCGGTCTTCCAGCCGCTGGCCGAAGGCGGCGAACACGTCCGGGTCGAAGCCCGCGCCCAGCCCCAGTTCGAGCCGCCCGTCGGACAGCGCATCGACCACGGCCGCGTCCTCCGCCAGCCGCAGTGGCTGCTCCAGCGGCAGCACGACCACGGCCGTGCCCAGCCGCAATCGGCGCGTGCGCTCGGCCGCCGCGGCCAGCAGCACCAGCGGCGACGGCAGCCGGCCCGACTCCACGCCGAAATGGTGCTGCGCGACCCAGCCGCTGTCGTAGCCCCAGGACTCGGCCGCGGCAAACAGCGCGAGCGTGTCGTGCAGCGCCTGCGCCGGTGCGTCCGGGCTGTAGCTGCGGCTCAGGAAGCCGAGCCGCCAGGTCCCTGCCGTCATGCCGCCCCCGCGTAGCGCGAGGCCGGCCGGGGCAGGCCGAGGTTGTCGCGCAGCGTGCGACCGGCATAGGCGGTGCGGAACAGGCCGCGGCGCTGCAGCTCGGGCACGACCTGGTCGACGAACTGTTCCAGCGCACCGGGGAAGTACGGGAAGAACACATTGAAGCCGTCGGCCGCACGGCCTTCGAACCATTCCTCGAAGATGTCGGCGATGTCCGCGGGCGTGCCGATGGCGGGGTTGCCGCCGGCCAGCCGCAGGTAGAGCTGGCGGATCGTCAGGTTCTCGCGCGCGGCCAGCTCCAGCACCCGGTCGCGCCGGCTGCCGCGCTGACCCACCGGCGTGGGCGGCAGCGGGCCGTCGAGCGGATGGCCGGAGAGGTCGATGTCGTCGCCGAGCGTGTCGGCCAGCAGGCGCAGGCCGAGCACCGGGTCGATCAGCGCCTGGAACTCGTCGAACAGCGCCTGCGCCTGCCCGCGCGTGCGGCCGATGAAGGGCGTGATGCCCGGCAGGATCTTGACGTGGTCCGGCTCGCGCCCGAGCGCAGCGGCGCGGGCCTTGATGTCGGCGTAGAACGCCTGCGCGCCTTCGAGCGATTCGCCGGCCGCGAAGATCAGCTCGGCCACGCGCGCGGCGAGCCGGCGGCCGGGCTCCGATGCGCCGGCCTGCACGATGACCGGATGGCCCTGCGGCGGCCGGGCCACGTTGAGCGGGCCGCGCACACGGAAGTGCTCGCCCGTGTGGTTCAGCACGTGCAGCTTCGCCGGGTCGAAATAGACGCCCGCGGCCCGGTCGCGCACGAAGGCGTCGTCGTCCCAGCTGTCCCACAGGGCCTGGACCACGTCATGGAATTCCTCGGCGCGGCGGTAGCGGCCGGCATGGTCGATGTGGGCCTCGCGGCCGAAGTTCCAGGCCTCGTCGGAGACGACCGAGGTCACGAGGTTCCAGGCCGCGCGGCCGCCGCTCAAATGGTCGAGCGACGCGAACTTGCGGGCAATGTGGTAGGGCTCGTTGTAGCTCGTGGTCGCGGTGGCAATCAGGCCAATGTGCGTGGTGACCGACGACAGCGCGGCCATCAGCGTGAGCGGCTCGAAGTGCTCGCCGCGCGCGGTGCGCGAGAGCGCATCGAGATGATGGCCCCAGAGTGCGACCACGTCGGCGATGAAGACCGCGTCGAACAGGCCGCGCTCGGCGGTCTGCGCGAGGTGGCGGAAGTGGGCGAAGTCCATGCTCGCATCGGCCTGCGCCAGCGGATGGCGCCAGGCCGCAACATGGTGGCCGCTGTTGGACAGGAAGCAGCCGAGCTTGAGCTGGCCGGTGCGGCGGGTCATGGCGGTGAACTCCTTGCGACGATTCCGGGCAGCGCGACCCCCTCGGCCGAGGGCAGCGGCACGCCGAGCAGCGCGGCCACGGCGGGCGCCACGCCCTCCAGTTGCAGGCGCGGCAGCGTGTCGGACCGGGCGATGCCGGCGCCGGCGGCGACGAAGCCGGTGCGGAGCTCGGCGAAGTCCGGATAGTAGCCGTGCGCGCCGCCGCGCGCGGACCGCAGCGCAGCGCCGCGCTCGGCGCACGTGAAGACGATGCCCGGCTCGGCCGCAAGCGCGGCGCGCGGATCGGCGCCCACGCGCGCCAGCGCGTCGTGGTCGAACACGCGGAACAACCGCTTCGTGCCCGGCGGCAGCGCGTCGAGCAGCGCCCGCACCTTTCCGAGCGTGGGCGACCGCCTCGCGCACGGCCTCGCCCTTGCAACCGTGCTGGTGCTGGGCCGAATCGGCGAAGACGACGTGGATCGCCGCGAGATTCGGCCTGTGGGTCTTGATGAGGTAGGCCAGCGCGCGGGCGTTGTCGCGGTGATGGCCGGGTATTTGTAATAGACGTCGCGCGTCGCGAGCGTGCCCGTGGCGCTGCGCTGCACCTCCTCGAACAGCCCCGGCGGCGTGGCCTGCGCCACGTTGAAGCGCGTGTTGTAGACGATGCCGCGGCGCGCCGGCGCAACGCCCTTGGCCAGCGTGGTGTGCGAGGGGTAGGTCAGCGTGGGGAACACGCCGTCCACGCCCTCGGCCACGACGCCCCGGCGCGCGGTCGGCGCCGCAGGCCAGGGCAAGCGCGGCGAAGAGCGGCGCGCGAGGGGTCGTCGGGACATGGGTCTCCTCGGAAATCGGGTGGGTGCGCCGTACAAAGAAAAAGGCCCGCGCCCTCCGGGCGCAGGCCGACCGCAGGGGCGCGAAGCCGGGATCAGAACGCGTAGCTGCCCTGGATGCCGATGGTGCGCGGCAGGCCCGAGGTGGCGATCTGCGCGTTGGTCAGGAACGAGCCGTGATGCACGTCGTACTTGCGGTCGAACAGGTTGCGCGCCCACAGGGCGACCGTCCAGGGGGCGTTGAGCGGCGAAAGTTCGAGGCGGGCGTTGGCGAGCCAGTAGCTCTTGGTCGTGCGCGTCGGGTCGGAGGTGTTGACGATCTTGTCGCGGAACACGTAGTCGCCCTGCGCCGCGAGGCGGTAGCTGCCGGCCGTCCAGGTGTAGCGGATGCTGCCGCCATAGCTGATCTTGGGGATGGCGAGGTCGGTGCCGGAATAGTCGGAATACACGGCCGCGTTGGCTGCGGTGGTGGCGCTGGCGTTGAGGCCGTAGAACTCCTTGTATTTGCCTTCCTTGTAGCCCAGAAGCTGCGTGACCTGCAGTTGCGAGGTCAGGCGCCAGTCGAGCTCCAGTTCCACGCCCTTGATCTCGGACTTGGGCGCGTTCACGATCCGGCCCACGCGTTGGCCGGCGCCGCCGGTCTGGCTCGGGATCCACACGCTGTCGAGCACCTGCTGGTCGCGGTAGTCGTAGTAGAAGGCCGCGCCGTTGACGCGCAGGCTGCGGCCGAAGTCGGCCTTGAAGCCGAGCTCGTAGGCAAGGAGCTTCTCAGGATTGAACGGATCGACCTGGTAGGTGTAGGGCGAGTTGTAGACCGTGAAACCGCCGGACTTCACGCCCCGGCTGATGCTGGCATAGACCAGCTTGTCGGCCTCGGGCTTGTATTCGAGCGCTAGCTTGCCCGAGGTTTCGGTGGTCGAGAGTTGGCGGTTCTGCGGCGTGCTGAAGAACTGGGTGTTGGCCAGCGCCGCGTTGTTGTCGTTGAAGGTATAGCCGCTCGTAAAGTTGTTGAGGTTGCGCTTCTCGTGCTCCTGCCGCAGGCCGGCCACGAGCTTGAAGCGCTCGGCCAGCGCATAGTCGGCCTGGCCGAACAGGGCCTCGGCGCGGGCCTTCTGGCCGTATTGCGTAAGCGTGCCGTAGCCGCCGTTGCCGGTGAAGTCGGAGTAGAACTTCTCGTCGAGCTTTTCGTCGGAATAGTAGAAGCCGCCCACCCAGTTCAGCCGCTCGCCGCCGCGCGAGGACAGGCGCAGTTCCTGCGAAAAGACGTTGATCTTGCTTTTGAACACTTCGTCGGACTGCGGAATGATCGAGCCGTCCCAGTCGATGAACTCGAAGCGGTCGAACTTCTCCTTGGACGTGATGCTCGTGAGCTTGACGGCGCCGAGGTCCCAATCGACGTGCAGCGAAACGCCGTCGGAGGTATTGTCCTTGTGCGGCTTGTCGCCCACGGACAGGCCCGTGAGCGCCGCGAAGCGTGGCGAGAGGCTCCAGCCGGTGGCGGCGTAGTCGGTGTCGGGCGCGATCGTGCCGGAGTAAGCGCGGCCCGCGGCCGCAGGCGTCAGGCCCTGGTAGAGCCGCAGGCCGCGGCTGTCGGACTTGTCGTAGCCGTGGTGGAACGCGAGGCGCAGGTTCAGGTCGCGCGTGGCGTCGAGTTCGAGCTGGCCGCGCAGCGCGAGAGTGTCTTGGTCGCCGAGCTTCTCGCCGGTGACGCGGTTGCGCTGCCAGGCGCCGTCCTGCTGGGTGGCGAAGGCGAGGCGGCCGCGCAGCGTCTCGCTGAACGGGCCGGAGATGTAGCCCTCGGCCGTCTTGGCGTTGTAGGAGCCCCAGGTGCCGGTGACGAAGCCCTCGAACTGCTTCGTCGGGCGCTTGGTCACGTAGTTCACTGCGCCGCCCGTGCTGTTGCGGCCGTAGAGTGTGCCCTGCGGGCCGCGCAGGATCTCCACGCGATCGACGTCGAACAGCAGGCCCTGCGTCTGCACCGGAAACGGGTAGGCCACGTCGTCCACGTAGACGCCGACGGTGGCGGTGTTGTTGCTCGCGTAGTCCCGCAGGCCCACGCCGCGGATGCGGAACTGCACGTTGTCGCTGCCGTACAGCGGGTCGATCTCGACGTTGGGCGCGGAATACTGCAAATCGAAGACCTTCTGGATGCCGCGCTCGGCCAGGCTGTCGCCCGAGACCACGCTGAGGGCGATGCCCACGTCCTGCGCCTTTTCTTCACGGCGTTGGGAAGTGATGACCACGGTGCCGAGATCGGCCGTGGCGGCCTGCGGTGCGGTGTCGGCCGGGGCCGATGACTGCGCCTGGGCCACGCCGGCGAGCAGCACGGTGATGGCAGCTGCCGCCGCCGTGGCGCGCAGTGCCGTGCGCATGGATGTAGGAAGGGTCATGGCGTGGAATCCTCGGTTTCTTGGATGAATCGGTCCGTCCGGCTCCAGCCCGGCACCGGTCGATACGAAGGATGTTACCGACGGCTACAACCATGACAAAGACGGACTCGTCGCTTGGAAATACGGTTTTCGACAAAGCCTCGGAAAAACCGCCGCACACTGCGCAAGATCCCACTTTCCTGCCACCGCCATGCCTTCGCGCCGCCATGTCCTGACCTCTCTCGCCGCCGCATCCGGCGCGCTCACCGACCTGCCGGCCATCGCCCGCGACCGCCGCAGCGACCGCCTGGCGCTCGGCATGGCGCTGGAGCCACCGGCCCTGGATCCGACCACCGGTGCCGCCTCGGCCATCGGCGAGATCGTGCTCTACAACGTGTTCGAGACGCTCACCCGCATCAACGAGGACGGCAGCGTCGGCCCGCTGCTGGCGCAGAGTTGGGAGACTTCGGCGGACCTGCGCACCACCACCTTCAGGCTGCGGCCGGGCGTGAAATTCCAGGACGGCAAGGCGCTCGACGCACAAGCCGTGAAGTTCTCGTTCGACCGCGCCGGGGGCGAGAAGAGCGCCAACAAGGACCGCGCCACCTTTGCCAACCTCACGACCCGTGTGGCGGACTCGCTGACCGTGGCCGTGACCCACGCGCAGATCGAGCCGGACCTTCCTTTCCTGCTCGGCCAGGCGACCGCCGCCATCGTCGAACCCGGCAGCGCCGCCACCAACGCGAGCAAGCCGGTGGGCAGCGGCCCGTACCGGCTCGGCAGTTGGCGTCGCGGCGCATCGCTCACGCTGGCAGCCTGGCCCGGCCACCGCGATGCCGGCCGGCTGGCAATCAGGCAGGCGACCTTCCTTTTCATCCCGGATGCTGCGGCACAGGTGGCCGCGCTGCTCGCAGGCGACGTGGATGTATTCGCCCGCGCGGCCCCGCGCAGCCTGCCGCAGTTCAAAGCCGACGCGCGCTACCAGACGCTGGCAGGCGGCTCACGCGCCAAGACCATCCTAGCCTTCAACCACCGCCGCAAGGCATTGCAGGACATCCGCGTGCGCCGGGCGATCTGCGCGGCGCTCGACCGCCGCGCACTCATCGACGGAGCGGCCGACGGCCTGGGCGTGCCGATCGGCAGCCACTACGTGCCCGGCGCCTTCGGCTACGTGGACACCACCGGCGTGAACCCTCACGACCTGCCCAAGGCCAGGCGCCTGCTGGCCGAAGCGGGCGTGAAGAACCTGACGCTCGACCTCACGCTGCCGCCGCCGTCGTATGCACGCCAGGGGGGCGAGATCGTCATCGCCCAGCTTGCGCAGGCCGGCATCACGGCGCGCCCGCGCAATGTCGAATGGGCCCAGTGGCTCAGCGGAACCTACGGCCGCGGCGACTACGACCTGACGCTGATCTCGCACGTCGAGCCGTTCGACCTGGGCAACTTCGCCAAGCCTGGCTACTACTGGGGCTACCGGTCCGGCCGGTTCGATGCGCTGTGGGGTGAACTGCAACGCACCCCCCGGCCGGCCGACCGCGCGCGGCTGCTCGGCGACATCCAGCGCCTGCTGGCCGAGGAGGCGGTGCATGGCTTCCTCTTCCAGCCCCAGGCGCTCACCATCGCGGACAAGGGGATCAAGGGGCTGTGGAAGGACATGCCGGTCGCGGTCAACGACCTGTGCGCAATGTCCTGGACCTAGTGTTGCCGGCGGGCAGAAAAAAAGGACCGGATCGCGGTGGATCAGGTCCTTTCTTTCGAGACACTGGCGGAGTGGACGGGACTCGAACCCGCGACCCCCGGCGTGACAGGCCAGTATTCTAACCAACTGAACTACCACTCCTGGCAGATCGCTTTCGCCTGCATCTTCGACACAGGCCAAGCGCTATGACTTGGCGACCCTACGGGGATTCGAACCCCGGTACTCACCGTGAAAGGGTGATGTCCTAGGCCTCTAGACGATAGGGTCACAACCTAAGAACTTCCGTTCAAACTGCTTCAGCAAGTCTGGTGGAGGTAAGCAGGATCGAACTGCTGACCTCTTGCATGCCATGCAAGCGCTCTCCCAGCTGAGCTATACCCCCGACTTGCTTCTCAACAAAAACGGGCTACAGCTTGCACTGCAACCCGTTGGATCTGGCGGAGTGGACGGGACTCGAACCCGCGACCCCCGGCGTGACAGGCCGGTATTCTAACCAACTGAACTACCACTCCTGGCAGATAGCTTTCGCCTGCATCTTCGACACAGGCCAAGCGCTATGACTTGGCGACCCTACGGGGATTCGAACCCCGGTACTCACCGTGAAAGGGTGATGTCCTAGGCCTCTAGACGATAGGGTCACAACCTAAGAACTTCCGTTCAATCCCAGCAACAGATCTGGTGGAGGTAAACGGGATCGAACCGATGACCTCTTGCATGCCATGCAAGCGCTCTCCCAGCTGAGCTATACCCCCGATCTGCATCCTGCGCTGCGCGATTTCTCGCTCGGCGCCGTCAACTGCTGAGCCTTGGATTATAGGGCGTTTATGAACGGTTTCGCAAATTCCTGAGGATTTTTTGCCGTCCCGCCAACTCGAGCACCGCGTCGACCGACGGCGTGTGCGCCGTGCCGGCCACCAGCACGCGCACCGGCATCGCCAGCTGCGGCATCTTGAGGCCCTGCGCCGCAAGCACCTCCTTGAAGGCCAGGGCGATCGATGCCTTGTCCCATGCGGTGGCCGACAGCCTTTCGGCCAGCGCGTCGATGGCCGGTGCGATGGCCGGCGTCAGGTGCCTGGCGCGCTCTTCCTGCGACGCCTCGACGTCGCGGTACAGCGCATAGGCCCAGTCGGCCAGCGCGACCAGCGTGTCGCAGCGGTCCTTGAACAGCGCAGCGATGCGCGGCAGGCGTCCGTCGGCCAGCTCGTCAGCGGAGATGCCGTGTTCCGCGAGCCGCGGCGCGACCAGCCGCGCGAGCGTTTCGTCGTCCGTCGCCTTGAGGTGCTGGGCGTTGACCCAGCGCAGCTTGGCCTCGTCGAACTGCGCGGCGCTCTTGCCGAGGTGGTCCAGGTCGAACCATTGCAGGAACTGGGCGCGGCTGAAGATCTCGTCGTCGCCGTGGCTCCAGCCCAGGCGGGCCAGGTAGTTGACCATGGCGTCGGGCAGGTAGCCCTCGTCGCGGTACTGCGTAACCGGCTTGGCACCGTTGCGCTTGCTCATCTTCTCGCCCTGCTCGTTGAGCACGGTGGGCAGGTGGGCGTAGACCGGCGGCTCCTTGCCGAGCGCGCGGAAGATGTTGATCTGGCGCGGCGTGTTGTTGACGTGGTCGTCGCCGCGGATCACGTGGGTGATGGCCATGTCGATGTCGTCGACCACCACGCAGAAGTTGTAGGTGGGCGTGCCGTCGGGCCGCGCGATCACTAGGTCGTCGAGTTCTTCGTTGCGGATCTCGATGCGGCCCTTGACCTTGTCGTCCCAGGCGACGACACCGTCGGCCGGGTTGCGGAAGCGCAGCACTGGCTGCACGCCGTGGGGAATGGCCGGCAGCGTCTTGCCGGGCTCCGGACGCCAGGTGCCGTCGTAGCGCGGCTTCTGTTTGGTGGCCATTTGGCGCTCGCGCAGCGCATCCAGTTCGGCCACGCTCATGTAGCACGGATAGACCAGGCCCTGCGCCTGCAGGTCGGCCAGCACCGCCTTGTAGCGGTCCATGCGCTGCATCTGGTAGTACGGCCCTTCGTCATGGTCCAGGCCCAGCCACTGCATGCCTTCGAGAATCACGTCCACCGCGGCCTGCGTCGAGCGTTTGAGGTCGGTGTCCTCGATGCGCAGGATGAAGTCGCCACCGGTCGACCGCGCGAACGCCCAGGGATAGAGCGCCGAGCGGATGTTGCCGAGGTGGATGAAGCCCGTGGGCGACGGGGCGAAGCGGGTGCGGGTCCTGGCGGGAGCGGTGGTCATGCGGCGTGGTCGTTCTGGAGGTGCAGCGGGGCGGATCAGGCTTCCTGCGAATTCGGCAGGGCGAGGCGTGAAGTGTCCTCGCTGTCCTCGGTCACGCTCGCGCGGCCTTCGTTGATGGCGGCGATGCGGTCGGCGTCGATGTCGCCGGTCACGTACACGCCGTCGAAGCACGAGGCATCGAAGCCGGCCAGCGACGGATTGAGCGAATGGATGGCCTTCTTCATGCCCTCGACGTCCTGGTAGATCAGCGCGTCGCAGCCGATGATCTGGCGCACTTCTTCCACCGTGCGGCCGTGGGCCACCAGTTCGGACGGCGTGGGCATGTCGATGCCGTACACGTTGGGGTAGCGCACCGGCGGCGCGGCGCTGGCGAGGTAGACCTTGCTGGCGCCGGCGTCGCGGGCCATCTGCACGATCTCGCGGCTGGTGGTGCCGCGCACGATGGAGTCGTCCACGAGCAGCACGTTGCGACCCTTGAACTCGCTGGCGATCACGTTGAGCTTCTGGCGCACCGACTTCTTGCGCACGCCCTGGCCCGGCATGATGAAGGTGCGGCCGACGTAGCGGTTCTTGACGAAAGCCTCGCGGTACGGGATGCCGAGCAGGTGCGCGAGCTGCGTGGCGCTCGGGCGGCTCGATTCGGGGATCGGGATCACCACGTCGATCTCGGTCGGCGGCAGCGTGGAGATCACGCGCTTGGCCAGCGACTCGCCAAGGTTCAGGCGGGCCTGGTAGACCGAGATCCCGTCCATCACCGAGTCCGGGCGGGCCAGGTAGACGAATTCGAAGATGCAGGGGTGCAGCGAACTCGACTGCGCGCACTGGCGCGAATGCAGTTGGCCCTGCAGGTCGATGAAGACCGCCTCGCCCGGCAGCAGGTCGCGCTCGAACGCGTGGCCGGTGCCTTCGAGCGTGACCGACTCGCTGGCCACCATCGCGCTGCCGTCGGCGGCGCGGCCGATCGACAGCGGGCGGATGCCGTACGGATCGCGGAAGGCCAGCAGGCCGTGGCCGGCGATCAGGGCGATCACGGCATACGAACCCTTGATGCGCTTGTGCACCGCGCCCACCGCATCGAACACGTTGTCGACGTGCAGCGAGACGTCGCGGGTGGCTCGCTCCAGTTCGTGGGCGAACACGTTGAGCAGCACCTCGGAGTCGCTTTCGGTGTTGGTGTGGCGGTGGTCGGTCAGGAACAGCTCGGACCGCAGCGAATAGGCGTTGGTCAGGTTGCCGTTGTGCACCAGCACGATGCCGAACGGTGCGTTCACATAGAAGGGCTGGGCCTCTTCCTCGCTGAAGGCATTGCCGGCCGTGGGATAGCGGACCTGGCCCAGGCCGACGTTGCCCGGCAGCGCGCGCATGTTGCGCGTGCGGAACACGTCGCGCACCATGCCCTTGGCCTTGTGCATGAAGAACTTGCGTTCCTGCTGCGTCACGATGCCCGCAGCGTCCTGGCCGCGGTGCTGCAACAGCAGCAGCGCGTCATAGATCAGCTGGTTGACAGGCGCATTGCTGACGACGCCGACGATTCCACACATAGAGATGCCCCATCACCGGCCCGTGTCGGGGCCGACAAGAATTCAAAGACTCAAAGACGACGACGGCGGCGAAGGAAGATGCCTTCCCCAGCCTTCCGGCAATGCCGGCTTCAACTGTTCCAGCCCCCGGGCCAGCAGCGGCGCACCCTGCGACGCCCGCCACCACGGGGTGGCCTCCCAGGCCATGCCCTGCACGACCGCCGCGGCCACCAGCAGCAGCAGCAGTCCGCGCGCCAGGCCGAAGACGGCCCCCAACGCCCGATCCACCGGGCGAACGCCTACGGCTTCCACCAGCCGCCGCGCCAGCCAGGAGACCACGCCCCAGGCGAACAGCGCGGCAATGAAGACCACAGCGAAACCGGTGACGAAGCGGATCGTCTCGTCGGCCGTGTCGATCGGCAGCCAGTGCCCCGCGTCCACCGCGAACCAGCGGGCCGCGAACCAGGCGAACACCCAGCCGAGCAGCGACATCAGCTCGAACACGAGCCCCCGCCACGCTCCGACCATCGTGGAGGCCACGAGGACGCTCGCGAACACCCAATCCAGCGTTGCCATCTCGGCCCGGAACCCGTCTTACAACGTGAGGACGGCCGCCGGCAAATCCAGGCCCTTGATCCGCGCCGCAGCCTTGTCGGCCTCGGCCTTGCCGGCGAACGGGCCAACGCGCACGCGGATGCGTTTGCCGTCCTTGGTGTCCACGGTCTGGGTATAGGTCTTGAGGCCGGCGCGTTCGAGCTTGGCGCGCACCTCGCGGGCCTTGCCGTCGTCGCCGAAAGCGCCGACCTGCACGATGAAGCGGCCGTCCGCAGCCGTGGCAGGCGCCGCGGCGGCCGGTGTCCTGCCTTCGAGCAGCGCGCGGGCCCGGGCCGCGTCGTCGACCTTGGCGACCTGCTCTGCGCGCGGGGATTCGGGCTTGGGCTCGGGCCGCGCGGGAGGATCGTGGCGCGCCGTGTCGTGACGGGATATTTCGGCCGACTTGGGCGGCTCGGGCCGCGGCGGCGTGCGTGCCGGCGGTACCGCAGCCGGCGCGGGCGGCGGCACGACCGCGGGCGCCGCGGCCGCAGCAGGGTGCGGTTGCGCCGGGCGGGTCGAGGCAACAACCTCTTCACCGGCGTCGAGGCCGGCCACCGAAGGCGCGGGCGCTGCCGGCGCGGCGGCCGACGCAGCAGGCGCCGGCACCGGCGCCGGCAGCGGCGCAGCCTTGTTGCGGTCGGGAATCTCGATCGGGATGTCCACCGCCACCGGGCGGGGCTGGGTGTCGAACAGCAGCGGGAAGCCCACCACGCCGAGCAGGACCAGGACGGCCGCGCCCACGAGGCGGTGGCGTGCGCGGCGGCGCATGGCCTCGACGCTTTCGGCAGGTGCCGACTTGCGCGACCTGCCGGCCGGCGCCTGCTTGTCGGGCTCCTGGGAGCCGGGCCAGCGGATCTTGAAGAATGCCATGGGGGAGCGGAGTGACGAGCGTGTCAGGCGCCGACGTGCTCGGCATGCAGGCGGGGCACACCGTTTTGCAGCACGCCGCCCACCGTGAAGAACGAGCCAAAGACGACGATTCTATCAGCCGGCCCCGCGGCGGCGACCGCGGCGTCGAGCGCGGCCTGGGGGTTGGGGAAGGTGGCCGAGACCACGTCGCGCCGGCCGCCGGCCACGATCTGGAGCGCGTTCCATTTCTGCTGCAGGCCCGAGGCGGTCTCCGCGCGCGGCGTCGGCAGGTCGGTGAAGTACCAGCGGTCGATCAGCGGCTGGATCTTGGCGAGCATCGGCCCGAGGTCCTTGTCGGCCATGGCGCCGAAGACCGCATGCGTGACCGGATAGAAGCCCATCGCGTCGAGGTTGGCCGTGAGCGCCGCGACCGAATGCGGGTTGTGGGCCACGTCGAGCACCAGCACCGGCTGGCCCGGCACGATCTGGAAGCGGCCCGGCAGTTCGACCAGGCCGAGCCCGGCGCGCACCGCCTGGGCGGTGACCGGCAGCCGGTCGCGCAGCGCTTCCAGCGCGGCCAGCACGCCGGAAGCGTTGATGAGCTGGTTGGCGCCGCGCAGCGACGGATATGCCAGGCCCGCATAGCGCCGGCCGCGGCCGGCCCAGCCCCACTGCTGGCGGTCGCCCGAGAAGTTGAAGTCGCGGCCGAACCGCCAGAGGTCGGCGCCAATCGCCGCGGCATGGTCGAGCACGCTCTGCGGCGGCACCGGGTCGCCCACAATGGCAGGCCGGCCGGGGCGCATGATGCCGGCCTTCTCGCGGCCGATGCTCTCGCGGTCGTTGCCGAGGAATTCGGCATGGTCGATGTCGATGCTGGTGATGACGGCGCAGTCGGTATCGATGATGTTGGTGGCGTCGAGCCGGCCGCCCAGACCCACCTCCAGGATCGCGACGTCGAGCCCGGCCTTGGCCAGCAGCCGCAGGATGGCGAGCGTGGTGAATTCGAAATACGTGAGCGCGACCGGCGTGGGCGCGCGCCGCGCGGCCTCGACCGCGGCGAAGTGCGGCAGCAGGTCGGCCGCCGCCACGGTGGCGCCGCGCACCCGGCAGCGCTCCTCGAAACGCACCAGGTGCGGCGAGGTAAAGACGCCGGTGCGCCAGCCGGCCTGCTCGGCGATGGCCTCGAGCATGGCGCAGGTCGAGCCCTTACCGTTGGTGCCGGCCACGGTGATGACCGGGCAGTCGAAGCGCAACGCCAGCCGCTCGGCCACTTCCCGCACGCGCTCCAGACCGAGTTCGATGTTCTTCGGATGCAGCCGCTCGCAGTAGGCGAGCCAGTCTTCCAGCGTGTGCGGGTCGGTCGTTTCCATGGTGCGGCGATTGTCGCCCACGAGGCTGCGGCATGATGCAGGCATGCGCAGCACCACCATCACCGTCTACGGCATTCCCAACTGCGACACCGTGAAGAAGGCCCGCGCCTGGCTCGCGGCGCAGGGCATCAACCACCGCTTCCACGACCTCAAGAAGGAAGGCGTGCCGGCCGACCACCTGCGGCGCTGGCTTGCCGAGGTCGGCTGGGAGAAACTCATCAACCGGCAGGGCACGACCTGGCGCAGGCTGGCGCCCGAGGCGCAGGCCGCCGTCGACGGCCCGGCCGGTGCGGCCGACCTGGCCCGGCAGCAGCCCAGCGTGATCAAGCGCCCGGTCGTCGAATGGAGCGAAGGCGGCCCGGTCACGGTCGGCTTCTCGGCCGAACGGTGGGCGGAACTTGCGGCGCGCTGACGGCTCCAAGTTACATGGCCTTACGCCGCCTGGCCGGGCTCTTTACACGGGCCCGATAAACTTTTCCACAGGCTGGCGCGTTATGCAGCCATCCTGAAAGAGGTTATTTCCATGAAGAAACTCGTCGTATTTACCGTCCTCGCGGGCGCATCGCTCGCGGCGCTCGCCCAACAGGAACAGGGGCGGGTGCTTTCCTCCACACCCATCGTGCAGCAGGTCGCCGTACCGCAGCAGGTCTGCGGCAACGAGACTGTCGCGGTGCAGCAGCCCAAGAGCGGCGTCGGCGCACTGCTGGGTGCCGTAGCCGGCGGCGTGGTCGGCAACGCGATCGGCCACGGCGGCGGCCGGGCGGCGGCCACCGCGCTCGGCGTGGTCGGCGGCGCGGCCCTGGGCGACAGCGCGGAGGCGCCGAACCAGCCCTACTACCAGAACGTGCAGCGCTGCGGCACGCAGACCACCTACCAGAACCGCACCGTGGGCTACAACGTGACCTACGAATACGCGGGCCGCCAGTACACCACGCAGATGGCCAACGACCCGGGCTCCTACATCCCGATCCAGGTCGGCCCGGCCAATGCCGCGCCGGCGCAGTCATATTCCAGCACAACCCAGGGGGTATACGCCGAGCCTGGAGTCGTGGTTGGCGCCTACGACCCATCCTCCGTGGTGTATGCTCCAGCGGAGCCGGTCTACTACCCGCAGTCGCCCTACTACTACGGCGTCTCGCCGATCAGCTTCTCGATCGGCCTGGGCTACATCGGCGGCGGCCACCGCCACTGGCGCTGAGCCGCTCCCCGCGACTGTCGCTGCATCGGGAGCCCTGCGGGGCTCCTTTTTCATCGTCGGGCCGGCCCAAGATGAAAAGCGCCCCGCAGGGGGCAGCGGACCTCGCGAAGCAGGGAGCGTGGAGGGGGGCATTTTCATGCCTGCTTAAAATCGCGGGCTCCGCGCCCGGGGCGCACCGCACCTCCCTCTCTTTGCCTATTCCTCCATGACCACCGAGAAAATCGCCAACGTCGACCTGACGACCCGTGCCAATGTCTACTTCGACGGCAAGTGCGTGAGCCACGGCTTCACCCTCGCCGACGGCACGAAGAAGAGCGTGGGCGTGGTGCTGCCGGCCACGCTGACCTTCGGCACCGCCGCGGCCGAGATCATGGAATGCGTGGGCGGCTCCTGCGAATACAAGCTGGCCGGCACCGATGAATGGCTGCGCTCGGGCCCGGGCGACAAGTTCAGCGTCCCGGCCCACTCGTCGTTCGACATCCGCGTGGACGAGGCGTACCACTACATCTGCCACTACGCCTGAGCAGGAAAAAAGCGCACGCCATCATGTCCAGCACCATCCTGCAAAACGTTCCCGTCGGCCAGAAGGTCGGCATCGCCTTCTCGGGCGGCCTCGACACCAGCGCGGCCCTGCTCTGGATGAAGCAGAAGGGCGCCCTGCCCTATGCCTACACCGCCAACCTCGGCCAGCCCGACGAGCCCGACTACGACGAGATCCCGCGCAAGGCCCTGGCCTACGGCGCCGAGCTGGCCCGCCTGATCGACTGCCGCCAGCAGCTGGCCGCCGAAGGCATCGCCGCACTGCAGGCCGGCGCCTTCCACATCTCCACGGCCGGCGTGACCTACTTCAACACCACGCCGCTGGGCCGCGCCGTGACCGGCACCCTGCTCGTGGCCGCGATGAAGGAGGACGACGTCCACATCTGGGGCGACGGCTCGACCTTCAAGGGCAACGACATCGAGCGCTTCTACCGCTACGGCCTGCTGACCAACCCGCTGCTCAAGATCTACAAGCCCTGGCTCGACCAGACTTTCATCGACGAGCTGGGCGGCCGCTCGGAGATGTCGGCCTTCATGACGGCCAACGGCTTCGGCTACAAGATGAGCGCCGAGAAGGCCTACAGCACCGACAGCAACATGCTCGGCGCGACGCACGAGGCCAAGGACCTGGAAAGCCTCGGCTCCGGCATCCGCATCGTGAACCCGATCATGGGCGTGGCCTTCTGGAAGGAAGAGGTCGCGGTCAAGGCCGAGGAAGTCACCGTGCGCTTCGAGGAAGGCCGCCCGGTCGCGCTCAACGGCGTGGAGTACCCGGATCTGGTGTCGCTGTTCCTGGAGGCCAACCGCATCGGCGGGCGCCACGGCCTGGGCATGAGCGACCAGATCGAGAACCGCATCATCGAGGCCAAGAGCCGCGGCATCTACGAAGCCCCAGGCCTGGCGCTGCTGTTCGCGGCCTACGAGCGGCTGGTGACCGGCATCCACAACGAGGACACGATCGAGCAGTACCGCGTCAACGGCAGGAAGCTCGGCCGCCTGCTCTACCAGGGCCGCTGGTTCGACCCACAGGCCATCATGCTGCGCGAGACCGCCCAGCGCTGGGTGGCCAGGGCGGTCACCGGCGAGGTCACGCTGGAGCTGCGCCGCGGCAACGACTATTCGATCCTGAACACCGAGTCGCCCAACCTGACCTACGCGCCCGAGCGGCTGTCGATGGAGAAGGTGGAGGACGCGCCGTTCTCGCCGGCCGACCGCATCGGCCAGCTGACGATGCGCAACCTCGACATCGTGGACACGCGCGCCAAGCTCGGCATCTACACCCAGGCCGGGCTGCTCGCGCGCGGCACCGACGCGGCACTGCCGCAACTCAAAGACGGTACAAACATCGGGGAGTAATAGCCTGTAGCGCTTGCCGGGCAAGCGCTGCCAGCCTATACCCCCGGACCATCGCCTTCAGACCACGACCGGCTCCGGCTCCAGCCGGATGCCGAAGCGCTCGTACACGCTGGTCTGGATCGCCCGGGCCAGCGTCATCACCTCGCCGCCGGTCACGCTGTCGGCGCCCTGGCCGCGGTTGACCAGCACCAGGGCCTGCTTCTCGTAGACGCCGGCCTTGCCGACCGACTTGCCCTTCCAGCCGCAGGCGTCGATGAGCCAGCCCGCGGCGAGCTTGATGCGCCCGTCGGGCAGCGGGTAGTGCACGATGCGCGGCTCGCGCGCGATGATGTCGGCGCACTGCTCCGGCGAGACGGTCGGGTTCTTGAAGAAGCTGCCGGCGTTGCCGACCACGCCGGGGTCGGGCAGCTTGGCGCGGCGGATCTCGCAGACCCAGTCGAAGATCTGGCGCGGCGTCGGCACGCCGCTGTTCTCGGCCTGGCGGCGCGCCAGGTCGGCATAGTCCAGTTCGGGCTTCCACGGCCGGGGCAGGCGAAAGCGCACATGGGTGACGACGGCCCGGCCGGCCAGCCCCAGGTCGTTCGGTCCGGCCGCTGGGTGCTTGAAGACCGAGTCGCGGTAGCCGAAGGCGCACTGCGCCGCGTTGAGCGTGAACGGCTGGCCGGTCTGCAGGTCCACCGCGTCGAGCGACTCGAAGCGGTCCTGCAGCTCGATGCCGTAGGCGCCGATGTTCTGCACCGGCGCGGCGCCCACGGTGCCGGGGATCAGCGCGAGGTTCTCCAGGCCCGGGTAGCCGTGGTCCACCGTCCATTGCACCGCATCGTGCCAGCGCTCGCCGGCGCCGGCCTCGACGATCCAGGCGCGGTCGGTTTCCTCGACCAGCCGCAGCCCGCGGATTTCCACCTTGAGCACGACGGCGCGCAGGTCGCCGGTCAGCACGATGTTGCTGCCGCCGCCGAGGACGAACTTCGGCAGCGCGGCCAGTTCCGCATCGGCCAGGACGGCCAGGATGTCCGCCGCGCTGCGAATGCGCGCGAGCCGCTGCGCCTTGGCGACGATGCCGAAGGTGTTGTAGCGTTGAAGGGGGGCTTGGTGTTCGACTTGCACGGCGGTCATTTTCTCATCCGGCCGTCCTGACGGGACCGGCCCGGGGGAGGGACCATGTCCCCCGGCGCGCCGGCCGCCTTGGCCGCGGCCCGTTCCATTCGTCCGCACCTGCCTGCCATGTCCGCATCCTCCCCCGTACCCGAGTTCTCCCTCCGGCGGATCGCCGTCCCGGCCTTCGGTCCCTCGCTGCTCTTCGGGCTCGGCGAAGGCGCCGTTCTCCCGGTCATTCCGCTGCTGGCGCGCGACCTGGGCGCCTCGGTGCCGACGGCCGCGTTCGTCGTTGCGCTGATCAGCATCGGCTCGCTGCTCAACAACATCCCGGCGTCGCTGATCACCACGCGCTGGGGCGAGCGCTGGGCCATTGTGGCCGCGGGCATCTGGAGCGGCCTGGGCATGGCGCTGTGCATACTGACCTCGCACCTGGGGCTGTTCGCCGCGGGCTGCTTCATGGTGGGCATGTCGCAGGCCGTCTACAACCTCGCGCGCCAGAGCTACATGACCGAAGCGGTACCGCTGGCCTTCCGGGCGCGGGCGCTGTCGACCCTGGGCGGGGTGATGCGCATCGGCATGTTCTGCGGCCCCTTCCTCGGGGCCGCGGCCGTCCATGCCTTCGGTCTGACCGCGGCCTTCGGCATCGGCATCGCGGCCGTGCTGGGCGCGGCCGCGGTCGGCGCGCGCGTGCCGGACCTGGAGCCGCCTGCGCTGCCGCCCGGCCAGAGCCGGCACGCCTCGGTCACCATCGTCTCGACGCTGCGCGACCACCGCCGCGTCTTTTTCACGCTGGGCGTGGGCGTCGTGCTGGTCAGCGCCGTGCGGGCTTCGCGCCAGGTCGTCATTCCGCTGTGGGCCGACCACCTGATGCTGGCGCCGGCGCTGGCGTCGCTGGTCTACGGCCTGGCCGGCGGCATCGACATGCTGGTCTTCTACCCGGCCGGCCAGGTGATGGACCGCAAGGGCCGGCGCTGGGTCGTGGTTCCGTCGATGCTCATCATGGGCGCGGGCATGCTGCTGATGCCGCTCACCGCGGGCCTGGGCACGCTGCTGCTGGTATCGCTGGCCATCGGCTTCGGCAACGGCATCGGCTCGGGAATGATCATGACGCTGGGCGCGGACAACGCGCCGCGGCACGGGCGCGCGCACTTCCTCGGCGTGTGGCGCCTGATGTCGGACATCGGCTCCTCGTGCGGGCCGGCGCTGCTGTCCTTCCTGGCCGGCAGCCTGTCGCTGGCCACGGGGATCGCCGCCATCGGGCTCATCGCCTTCGCGGCCGCGGGCTCGCTGGCGTACTGGATTCCAGGTGCGCGCGGCGCACGGCCCGGCTGATCCGGCGCAGCCCGCGCGCTGCCGTGCGCGGCCGGATTTCTCGACTACCATGAACCAGCCCACCGGGCCGGCCCCGCGCCGTGGCCCGACGACACCCACATCTCCAGGACCCATTCACCATGCCTTCTTTTGACATTGTTTGCGAAGCCGATCTCGTCGAAGTGAAAAACGCCGTCGAGAACAGCGCCAAGGAAATCGGCACGCGCTTCGACTTCAAGGGCACCTCGGCGGCCATCGAGCTCAAGGACAGGGAGATCACCCTGTTCGGCGACGCCGAGTTCCAGCTCCAGCAGGTCGAAGACATCCTGCGCGGCAAGCTCACCAAGCGCAACGTGGACGTCCGCTACCTCGACGTGGGCAAGGCCCAGAAGATCGGCGGCGACAAGGTCAAGCAGGTCGTCACCGTCAAGAACGGCATCGAGGCCGAGCTCGCCAAGAAGCTTCAGAAGGCCCTGAAGGACAGCAAGCTCAAGGTGCAGGCTTCCATCCAGGGCGACACGGTGCGCGTGAGCGCGCCCAAGCGCGACGACCTGCAGGCCGCCATCGCGCTGCTGAAGAAGGACGTGGCCGACGTGCCGCTGACCTTCAACAACTTCCGCGACTGACCGCCGCCCTTCCCGCCCTGCCGATGCGCGCCCCTGCCTGCGCCCGCCTCTTGGCGGCCCTGCTCGAGCTGGCGCCGCTGGCCGCGGCGGCGCAGACGGCGGCGCTGGCCGGGGTGCTCGGCAACAAGGCGCTGCTGGTGGTCGACGGCGCCGCGCCGCGCGGCGTGGCCGCGGGCGAGAGCCACCGCGGCGTGCGCGTGCTGTCGGTGGCCGGCGACGAGGCCGTGGTCGAGATCGCCGGCCAGCGCCGCACGCTGCGGCTGGGCGAATCGCCGGTCAGCGTGGCCGGCCGCGGCGGCCCCAGGCGCATCGTGCTGCTGGCCGACGCGCGCGGCCACTTCCTGGGCTCGGCGCTGATCAACGGCCGCGCGGTCCCGTTCCTGGTCGACACCGGCGCCACCGCGGTCGCGCTCGGCGCGGCCGAAGCCGACCGCCTGGGCCTGGACTACCGCGGCGGCGAAGCGGTGCGCGTGGGCACCGCCAACGGCGTCGCGCAGGGCTGGCGCGTGCGACTCGACACGGTGCGCGTGGCCGACGTGGACGTGCATGGCGTGGACGCCATCGTCACCGCGCAGGAACTGTCCTTCATGCTGCTGGGCAACACCTTCCTCAACCAGTTCCACATGACGCGCCAGCGGGACCGGATGGTCCTGGAGCTGGGGCCATGAGCCTTGCCGCGTCCGCCCCCGGCGGCGCGCCGCAGACGGACGCCGACGGCGGCTACGAGGAGCTGTTCGGCCTCTGGCTCGACCTGGAGGCCAGCCTGTCGATGGTGCTGGCCCATCCGCAGCGGGTGCGCGAGTTCCCGGCCAAGATCGCCCAGCTCGACCGCTGGCTGCGCAGCCTGGTGCAGCAGGACACCGACGCCGCGCTCTATCTCATGTTCCAGCTCGCCGGCACCTCCACCGTGGGCTACAGCGCGTCGCACGCCCTGGTCTGCGCCACGCTGGCCCACATCGCCGCGGCCGAGCTCGGCCTGCCGGCCGCGGAGCGCGACGCGCTGGTGCCCGCCGCCATGACGATGAACGTCGCCATGACCGCCTTGCAGGACCAGCTCGCGCTGCAATACGAACGCCCCAGCGCCGCGCAGCGGGATGCCATCCGCCGCCACGCGATCGAAGGCCAGGAGATGCTGCGGCTGCTGGGCATCGCCAACCCGCTCTGGCTCGACGCCGTGGGCAACCACCATGCGGACGCCGCCGGACTGGCCGCGGCGCAGCGCCCGGCCCCGGCGCTGCGGCTGGTGCGGCTGCTCGGCGCCATCGACCGCTATGCGGCCGTCATCAGTCCGCGCAAGTCGCGCCCCGGCCGCAGCGCGGCCGACGGCATGCGCGCCATCATGGGCGGCAATGCGCCGCGCGACGAGATCGGCTATGCCCTGGTGCGCGCCGTGGGCCTGTGCCCGCCCGGCACCTTCGTCCTGCTCGACAACGGCCAGACCGCCCTGGTGCTGCGCCGCGGCGCCGTGCCCAACCTGCCGATCGTCGCCAGCCTGCTCGACCGCCGCGGCGAGCCCCTGCCCCAGCCGCGCCTGCATGCGACGGCCGAAGGCACGCCGCGCATCCGCGCCGCCCTGGCCCGCCCGGCCCTGCGCACCGAGCCCGACCACCGCACCATGCTGCGCCTGGGCCGCTATGCCGCGCTGCATGCCGACGGCATCGAGCCGCCGGACACGGGACTCTGTCAAATCTAGGAGTATAGCCTCCAGGCGTTTCCCCACGACCGCTTTGGCCACCAACCCCCAGGGGTATTCAGGCCGCCTTCTTCCTGCCCAGCCGCGATTCCGTGCCCGCCAGCAGGCGCGCGATGTTGGCGCGGTGGCGCCATGCCAGCAGCAGCGACATGGCGACGACGGCCGCCAGGATGCGCGCGTCGCAGTCCCAGCCGATGCCGCCGCCGAAGAAGTAAAAGGCCGGTGCGAACACGGCCGCCACCAGCGACGCCAGCGACGAATAGCGCAGGAAGACCGCGATGACCAGCCAGGTCGCCGCCGTCGCCAGCGCCAGCCAGCCGCTGATGCCCAGCAGCACGCCGAGCGCCGTCGCCACGCCCTTGCCGCCCTGGAAGCGGAAGAACACCGGATAGAGATGCCCGAGGAAGGCCGCCAGGCCCACGAGCGCCACGGCACCCGCGCCCAGGCCCCACTGCGGTCCATAGGTCGCGGCCACCGCGACCGGCAGCCAGCCCTTGGCAGCGTCCAGCAGCAGCGTCAGCGCCGCCGCCAGCTTGCTGCCCGAGCGCAGCACGTTGGTCGCGCCCGGATTGCCGCTGCCGTAGCTGCGCGGATCGGACAGGCCGAGCACACGGCTCACCAGCACGGCAAACGAGAGGGAGCCGATCAGGTAGGCGGCGACGGTGGCGAGGACGGTGGGCAGCACGGCGAAATTTCCTTGGAAAGCGCCCCCGTGAAGGGGCGGCGGCCATTCTGCCAGCGCGCAACGGCTCGCCCGGCCGGCGATGGCGCGCGTGGTGCAGCAGACAGACCTCCCGCTGCGAGGGCGCTTCGCTGCTAGTCGAGGTCGATCGCGCACCGCACCGGCTTCGCGCCCAGAAGGTCCACGCAGACCTGCGGCGCGATCTCGACGAGAAAGCCGCGCCGCCCGCCGTTGATGCAGATCTTCGGCAGGCCGAGGATGGTCTCCTCGATGTAGACCGGCATCCGCCGCCGCGTGCCGAACGGCGAGGTGCCGCCCACGAAGTAGCCGCTGTGGCGGTGGGCGACCTCGGGCGCACAGGGCTCCACCGACTGGGCGCCGATCTGCCGCGCGAGGTTCTTGGTCGAGACCTTGCGGTTGCCGTGCATCAGCACGATCAGCGGCTTGGCCTCCTGGTCCTGCATCACCAGCGTCTTGACCACGCCGTACGGGTCGCGCCCCAGCGCGGCCGCGCTGTGCTGGGCGCCGCCGTGCTCCAGGTACTCGTAGGGCAGGCCGGCGAACTCCACCCTGTGCGCCTTCAAAAAGGCGGTGGCGGGCGTTTCGCTGATGGAGGCGTTCTTCCTGGCCATGCCTGTCTGCCGATTCAGGGCGTGACCAGCTTGGCCCCGGGCCAGTGCTTGCGGGCGCGCCGGACGAAGCGTGCGTCGAAGGTGGCGAAGCCCTCGTCGGCCGATGCGCTGGCCGCGAAATGCAGGGCATCGGCGAAATCCATGCCGGCCTCCAGCGCGCCGATGGCCGCATCGACGGCGGCGGCGTCCTCGCAGCGCACGCCGGACAGGCGCGTCAGCTGGCGCAGCGCTGCGGCGATTTCGCCCGGCTCGAAGCCGAAGGCGCCGCGCAGCACCCATTCGGTTTCGAGCAGCACCGTCCTGGACAGCCAGACGACATGCCCGCTCAGCATGGCCACGGCGCGCCGGTGCTGGGCCGGCTCGTCGTCCACCAGGAAACGGACGACGACGTTGGTATCGACCGCGAGCATGGACGACCGCAGGCCCGTCAGTAGCGGCCCTGGGCGCGGCGCGCCCGGGCCTCGCGCGCGACCGCCGCGTCCATGTCGGCCAGGCTCACGGCGCCCGGGCGGCGCGGCTTGAGGCAGCCGGCCACGTCTTCGACGCGCAGGCCGGCATCGGCGCCCGGTCCCAGCGGGCGCAACAGCAGGCCCTCGGGCGTCTCCTGCACCGCGAACTCGGTGCCCGCGTGCCACTGGTGCGCACGGCGGATGCTGTGCGGCAGCACGACCTGGCCCTTGCTGGACAGACGGATGGTGGTGGCAGCGGCGGGCATGGCGACTTTCCGGTAAGACAGCGGTAAGACGATTCTACCGTCCTGCGGCAGGCTGCCGTCAAGCCATGCGTAGCGGGCACTGCTGCGCTTCTCCCGCGCGGTGTGCGGACTGGCGCTGGCGCTGCCCCTGACGCGCGCACTCATGTCGGTGGCGGCCAGCCTGGGCAATCCACCGGGCGAGCGCTGCGTGGCGGTAAACCTGTTCTATGCGGCGGCCGGTGATCCGGGTGCTGGCGGCCGTCACGGCCCTGCACGCAATCGTGCTCTGGCTGTTACTGCACGAGCCGCCGCGCTCCGCTGCGCCTGCCCGGCCGCGCGAGGCCATGCTGCTGGTGGTGCCGACGCGCCCCATCCAGCCTCCGGCCGCAGCCCCGCCGGACACGGCTGCTACGGCACCAAGGCCGCCGGCCAGGCCCTCTCCCCGACGCGCGGCGCCACAGCCCCTGCCGGCCGCCGGCCCCGGCAACGCCGAGGCGGCCCCGCGCCCACTACCGGCGGCCGCGGCCGGCGAGTCGCCGGCGCTGCGCCTGGATCTGCCCCGGACACGCGGCACGGAGGCGGCCATTCCATCGCTGGCAGAGCGCGCACGCAGGCAGCTGGCTCCCATGCAAGGCGCGCAGGAGCCATCATCGCTGGCCAACGCCATACGGAGCGCGGCACATGGCAATTGCCTGCACGGTGGCGAAGGCGGCCATCCCGGCAGCTCGCGCGGCCTGCTCAACCTGCCGTTCCTGGCGCATGACGCCCTGGCGGGCCGCTGCGCGCGCTGATGCGCCGCCCTCAGGCCGCCGGGTCGCGGTTTTCCCAGCGGATGCGGTCGATCTCGGCCAGCACCTCGGGCGAGAGCTGCGTGCCCCAGGCGTCGATGTCCTCGTCGAGCTGCGCGACCGAGGTCACGCCGATGATGGTGCTGGCCACGCTCCAGCGCGTGTAGCAGAAGGCCAGCGCGAGTTGCGTGGGCGTGAGGCCGTGGTCGCGCGCGAGCGCGTTGTAGCGGCGCGCGGCCGCGAGCGCGTCGGGCCGGCCCCAGCGCTGCTGGCGCACCGATTCGTAGCTCGCAATGCGCGCGCCCTTCGGCGCGTCCGGCCCTGCGATGCCCGATGCATCGTACTTGCCGGTCAGCAGGCCGAAGGCCAGCGGCGAATAGGCCAGCAGCGGGACGCCCAGGCGGTGCAGCGTCTCGTCGAGGCCGTTGTCGACCGCGCGGCTCACAAGGCAGTAGACGTTCTGCACCGTGGCCACGCGCGGCAGGCCGTGCTGCTCGGCCAGACGCACGAATTCGTGCACGCCGTAGGGCGTCTCGTTGGACAGTCCGATCGCGCGCACCTTGCCCGCCTTGACCAGCCGCGAGAAGCCTTCGAGCTGCTCGTGGATGGACGACAGACCCTCCTTCTCCCTGGCCGGGTCGTAGTAGATGGCGCCGAAGGCCGGCACGTTGCGCACCGGCCAGTGCAGCTGGTAGAGATCGATCACGTCGGTCTGCAGGCGGCGCAGGCTGTCGTCGGCGGCGCGCACGATGTCCTCGGCCGTGAGGTTCGGGCTGCCGCCGCGGATCCAGCCGCGGCCGTCGCGCGAGGGGCCGGCGACCTTGGTGGCCAGCACGACTTTCCCACGCGCGCCGGGGCGGCTCGCGAACCAGCGGCCGAGGATGGTCTCGGTGGCGCCGTAGGTCTCGGGCCGCGGCGGCACCGAGTACATCTCGGCCGTGTCGAGGAAATCGATGCCGCGCTCCAGCGCGCGGTCGAGGATGGCGTGGGCCGTGGCCTCGTCGACCTGCTCGCCGAAGGTCATGGTGCCGAGGCAGATCGGGGTGACGCGCAGGTCGCTGCGGCCGAGGGCGATGGTATCCATTGGGATGTGCGGAGGCACAGGGGTGAAGGAAGGGCCGGCACAGCGGCGCGGGGCTGCCGGGCGAGTGTACAAACCGCCGCACGATCGTGCAGCCGGCGGCACGACGGCCTGCGCAGTTCATGCACCCTCGACATATCGATGCGCGGAAACATTCTTTCCGCGGCAGCGCAGCCGCCACCTAGATTGCGAGCTTCCGCGGCCGCCCACGGCGTGCCATCTCCCTCCCCCGCAAGAAAGACCTCCTCCATGAGCCGCGACCGTCTCCTGCTGCTGCAGCCGGGCTTCACCGATTCCAAGCACCCCGGCGAGCGCTTCGTCTGCCCCGACTGCAACCCGATCGAGGGCCTCCTGGCCAGCGACCCGCCGCGCGCCGGCCGGCTCGATGTGCAGCGCGTGCCTTTCGAACGCCCGCGCCAGGCCGTGATCGCCGCGCTCGACGAGGAGCACCAGGGCCTGCCGGTGCTGATCTTCGGCAGCGAGCAGCCCGCGCCGGCCGATGCGCAGACGCTGGGCGACAAGCGCTTCGTGACCGACACGCGACGCATCCTCGACCTGCTGGCCGAGCGCCACGGCTTCCCGAAGGTGCACTGAGAACACCCCCCGAGCGGCTGCGCCGCTCCCCCCTTCTCTCTCCGCGCTGCCGCGCTGCGGGAAGGGGGGCGACGCGGGCGCTGCGGGGCGGCCCAAGGCTGCGTCCGCTGGCCTGGGCCGCGCGCCGGCCAAGCGCCGCGACCCTCCCTTCTTAACTCGTATGAGCCTCGACATCACCATTCCCGGCTTCGGCCGGCTCCAGCTCGACCATCTCGTATCGGACTACAACGGCACGCTCGCCGTGGACGGCCGGCTGCTGCCGGGCGTGACCGAGCGGCTGCACACGCTGTCGCAGCATCTGCACATCCACGTCGTCACGGCCGACACGTTCGGCGTGGCCGCGGGCGAGCTGGCCGGCCTGCCGGTCGAGCTCTCGATCCTGGCGCCCGAAGGCCAGGCCGAGGCCAAGCGCGCGCTGGCGCTGAAGCTGGGCGCGGATCGCGTCGCGGCCTTCGGCAACGGACGCAACGACCGGCTGCTGCTGCGTTCCGCCGCGCTGGGCATCGCGCTGCTGCAAGGCGAAGGCGCGGCCTTCGAGACGCTGGCGAGCGCGCACGCCGTGGCACCCGGCGCCACCGTCGCGCTGGACCTGCTGCTGCATCCCAGGCGCCTGACCGCCACGCTGCGCTCCTGAAGTGAAACGACCACAAACCATGACAGACACCACCACCCCCGACCCCGACGCCTTCGCCCGCGAGACCCTACGCCTGCTCGGCGCGCAGCCCGACAACTGGGTGCCGGCGCACGACGGCATCGACCACGACGTCCTCATCGTCGGCGGCGGCCAGACCGGCAGCGCCATCGCCTTCGCGCTGCGCCGCGCCGGCATCACACGCACCTCGGTGATCGACGCCGCGCCCACGCAGGAGAAGGCCGGCGTCTGGCGCAACCGCGCGCGCATGACGCAGCTGCGCACCGTCAAGAGCCTGGTCGGACCCGAACTCGGCATCACCGCGCTGGGCTTCCAGGCCTGGTACGAGGCGCGCCATGGCCGCGCGGCCTATGCCGCGCTGGACCGCATCCCGCGCACCGTCTGGGCCGACTACCTCGACTGGTACCGCAGCTTCCTCGGCATCGCGGTGCGCTACGGCACGCGCCTGGTGCGCATCGAGCCGTCGCCCGCGGATGCGCCGGTGCCGCACCTGCGCCTGCACCTGGAGGTGGACGGCCAGCCGCGCGTGGAGACCGCGCGCAAGCTGGTGCTGGCCAACGGCGTGGCCGACAACGGCAAGCCCTTCGTGCCCGAGGCGCTGCGCCCGGCGCTGGCCGCCGGCCTGGGCGCCCACACGGCCGACACGATCGACTTCGCAGCGCTCGCAGGCAGGACGGTCGCCGTGGTCGGCGGCGCGGCCTCGGCCTTCGATGCGGCAGCGACGGCGCTGGAGGCCGGCGCCGCATCCGTGCACCTGTTCGCGCGGCGCGCCCACATCCCGTCCACGCCGGTGATCCGCGTGCGGTCCTACCCCGGCATCTACGACAACTACACCGCCCTGCCCGATGCCACGCGCTGGCACCAGGCCGTGCGCTACCGCCGCGCGGGCTCCACGCCGCCGGCCGACTCGGTCAAGCGCGTGCTGGCCTTCCCGCACTTCCATCTGCACCTGTCGGCGCCCTGGGACGCCGCGCGCACCGAGGGCAGGCAGGTCGCCACCACCGTCGGCGGGGAGGACTTCCGCTTCGACTTCGTGATCGCCGGCACCGGCTACACCACCGACCCGGCCGACCGCGCCGAGCTGGCCGACATCGCGCCGCTCATCGCCCGCTGGCGCGACCGCTACGACGCGCCAGCCGACGAGCGCGACGACGACCTGGCCGCCTCGCCCTACCTCGGCAGCGGACTCGAATACCTGGAGAAGACGCCCGGCACCGCACCCTGGCTCGGCGCCATCCACATCTACAACCCGGCCGGCTTCGCCAGCGTCGGCCTGCCGCTGGGCGACGTCCCCAGCCTGCGGCGCGACGTGCCGGCGCTGGTCGCGCGCATCAGCCGCGACCTGGTGCTGGCCGACCTCGACCTGCACGAGCAGCGCATCCGCGCGCACGTGCCGCCGGACTTCGGCGACGAACTGTACGGCCCCGCCCTGTGGCGCGGCGGCAAAGCCCTGTGAACCTGCCAGTATAGGCTCACAGCGTATATAGCCATCGCACTGTGGGCCTATACTCCCGCGGATGAAAGCGCCGGCAGCGCGGCGCGTGCCGCGGCCGCCTCTGTAGGACGGCATCCATTTCTGCGCGACCCGCTACGGGCATGCCCCGGCGGGCGCGGTCTTTCCGGCACACTCCCACGGTTGCGAGGACGGGGCCTGGTCGAGACAGCCTGAGGGAAGCCGCCGAGCCCGGAAGCCGGCACGAGGCCGGCGGCGGGGCGGACGGAGGACGGAGGACGGAGGACGGCGGCGACGGCACCGCCTGCGCCGAACGACGAACCGGAACGACCGACCCCGCCTCATGGACCAAAGCAGCTTTCGCCGCATCCTGACCCGCAACGTCGCCCTGCCCCTCGGCCTGGGCGTGCTCGGCGCGGTGCTCTTCGTGGCCCTGGTGGCCTACCTGCTGTCGGTGATGCGCTGGGTCGAGCACACCGACCTGGTCATGGCGCGCGCCAACGCCGCCGCGCGCGAGAGCATCGAGCTGGAGACCGGCATGCGCGGCTTCCTCATCACCGGCGACGACAGCTTCCTGCAGCCCTACGAGGACGCGCGCGCGCACATCGAGCGCAACCTGCTTGCGCTGCAGCAGCTCGTGAGCGACAACCGGGCCCAGGTCGACCGGGTGCAGCGCATCATCGACCTGCAGCGCCAGTGGAAGGAGCGCGCCGAGAACCTGATCGCGCAGCGCCGCACCGGCGCGGACTTCACCAGCGTGGTCGGCTCGGGCTGCAGCAAGCGGCTGGTGGACGACATCCGGCGCGAATTCGGCGAATTCCTCCAGGTCGAGGAGAACCTGCGCTTCGAGCGCGGCAACACGGCCACCAACGCCACCGTCGCCGTCGTCGCCGTCTATGTCGTGGTCAGCCTGCTGTTTAGCGGCGTCATCGCGCTGTTCGGCCGGCGCGAACTGGTCAACCTCTCCGCGACCTACGGCAGCCTGCTCGACGAACAGGCCCGCCATGCCGAGGCGACGGCCCACCAGGCCTGGCTGCGCACCGGCCAGAACCGGCTGTCCGAGGCCCAGGTCGGCAGCCAGTCGCTCGCCGACCTGGGCCGCCGCGTGCTGGAGGAGTTCGGCAGCTACCTGCGCAGCAAGGTGGGCGCGCTCTACGTGCGCGACGACCACGGCGGCCTGCGCCGCATCGCCACCTACGGTCTCGCGCGCACCGCGCAGAACGCCGACGAGGCGCTGGGCCAGGACGACCAGGCCCGCGGCCTGGTGGCGCAGGCGGTGCTGGCCCGCCGCGTCATGCGGCTCGACAGCGTGCCCGAAGGCTTTCTCAAGGTGGTCACCGGCCTGGGCGACGGCACGCCGCAGGGCGTGCTGCTGGCGCCGGTCTTCCACGAGGGCCAGGTGACCGGCGTGATCGAACTGGGCTTCCTGCGCCCGCTCCAGGACCGCGACGTGGAACTGCTGGAGGCCGCATCCGGCTCGCTCGGCGCCTCGATCGAGGCCGCCCGCTACCGCGCCCGCCTGCAGGACGCGCTGGCCGAGACCCAGCAGCTCAACGAGGAACTGCAGGTGCAGCAGGAAGAGCTGCGCACCGCCAACGAGGAACTGGAGGAACAGTCGCGCGCTCTCAAGGAGTCGCAGGCCCAGCTCGAAGGCCAGCAGGCCGAGCTGGAGCAGACCAACGAGCAGCTCTCCGAGCAGGCGCAGCTCCTCGACCAGCGCAATGCCGCCCTCAACATCGCACAGGAAGAGCTGGAGCAGCACGCCGAGGAGCTGCAGCGCGCCAGCCGCTACAAGTCCGAGTTCCTGGCCAACATGTCGCACGAGCTGCGCACACCGCTCAACAGCACGCTGATCCTGGCACGCCTGCTGGCCGACAACCCGCGCGGAAACCTCGACGCCGAGCAGATCCGCTTCGCCGAGTCGATCCACGCCGCCGGCCGCGACCTGCTGGCGCTGATCAACGACATCCTCGACATCTCCAAGGTCGAGGCCGGCAAGCTCGAAGTGCATCCGCAGGAGATCCCGCTGGCGCGCCTGGGCGAGTCGCTGCGCATGCTGTTCGAGCCCCAGACCCGCCAGAAGGGCCTGGAGTTCGCCATCGAGATCGCCGCAAACGCGCCGGCCACCGTGTATACCGACGTGCAGCGCATCGAGCAGATCCTGAAGAACCTGCTGTCCAACGCGATCAAGTTCACCGACGCCGGCCGCGTCGCCCTGCAGATCGCGCCGGCCGCAGGCGGGCGCATCGCCTTCACCGTGCAGGACTCGGGCATCGGCATCCGCAGCGACCAGCACGAGACCATCTTCGAAGCCTTCCGCCAGGCCGACGGCAGCACCAGCCGGCGCTACGGCGGCACCGGCCTGGGCCTGTCGATCTCGCGCAACCTGGCGCGGCTGCTCGGCGGCGACATCCACGTGCAGAGCCAGCCGGGCCAGGGTTCGCGCTTCACGCTCGACCTGCCGCGCGAATACGACGAGGCCACGGCCCAGGCCGCGCCCACGCCGCTGCCCGCGCCCGTGGCCCATGCGCCGCGCGTGCCGCCGCCGGGCGCGGGCGCGCCGGCGCCCTCAGCCGCGCCGCACGTGGCCGACGACCGCGCCGCGCCGCGCGACGCGGCCGGCCGCTGCGTGCTGGTGATCGAGGACGAGCCGCAGTTCGCCGGCATCCTCTACGACCTGGCCCACGAGCGCGGCTACCGCTGCCTGGTGGCCCACGGCATCGAGGAGGGCTTCGGCCTCGCGACCGAGTACGTGCCCGACGCCATCCTGCTCGACATGCGCCTGCCCGACGGCTCGGGGCTGACCGTGCTGCAGCAGCTCAAGGACGAGCCGCGCACCCGCCACATCCCGGTGCACATCGTCTCGGTGGACGACCAGTCCGAAGCCGCGCTGCACCTGGGCGCCGTCGGCTATGCGATCAAGCCGGCCACGCGCGAGCAGTTGAAGCAGGTGTTCGAGAAGGTCGAGGCGCGGCTGGACCAGACCGTCAAGCGCGTGCTGGTGGTGGAGGACGACGACCTCCAGCGCGAGAGCGTGGTCGCGCTCATCCGCGACGACGACGTGGACATCACCGCCGTGGCCACTGGCGCCGAGGCGCTGGAGCTGCTGGGCCGCAATGTCTACGACTGCATGATCATCGACCTCAAGCTGCCCGACATGAGCGGCAGCGAGCTGCTGGCGCGCATGTCGGTGGGCGAGATCTGCTCCTTCCCGCCGGTCATCGTGCACACCGGCCGCAACCTCACGCGCGACGAGGAGGCGGCGCTGCTGCGCTACTCGCGCTCCATTATCATCAAGGGCGCGCGCTCGCCCGAGCGGCTGCTCGACGAGGTGACGCTGTTCCTGCACAAGGTGGAAAGCGGCCTCTCCAGCGAGCGGCGCAGCATGCTGCGCGCCGCCCGCAGCCGCGACAAGGTGTTCGAGGGCCGCAAGATCCTGCTGGTGGACGACGACGTGCGCAACCTGTTCGCGCTGACCAGCACGCTCGAACAGAAGGGCGCGGTCATCGAGGTGGCCCGCAACGGCCAGGAGGCGATCGACCAGCTCGACCGCCATGCCGACACCGACATCGTGCTGATGGACGTGATGATGCCCGGCATGGACGGCCTGGAGGCCACGCGCCGCATCCGCACCGACGCGCGCTGGAAGAAGCTGCCGATCATCGCCGTGACCGCCAAGGCCATGAAGGACGACCGGGAGCAGTGCATGCGCGCCGGCGCCAACGACTACCTGGCCAAGCCGATCGACCTGGACCGCCTGTTCTCGCTGCTGCGCGTGTGGATGCCCAAGATGGAGCGGCTCTGAGCGTGGCGCCCGGACTGCCGACCTTCTCCGTCGAAGACATCGAGCTGCGCCTGCTGATCGATGCGCTCTACCTGCGCTACAGCTACGACTTCCGCAACTACTCGCCGGCCTCGCTGCGCCGCCGCGTGAAGGTGGCGCTCAACCATTTCGGCTGCGACACCATCTCGGCGCTGCAGGCCCGCGTGCTGCACGATCCGGCCGCGTTCGCCCAGCTGCTGCAGGTGCTCACCATTCCCGTGAGCGGCATGTTCCGCGACCCCGAGTACTTCCTCGCGCTGCGCCGGCAGGTGATGCCGGTGCTGCGCACCTACCCGTCGATCAAGGTCTGGATCGCCGGCTGCAGCACCGGCGAGGAGGTCTGGTCCATGGCCATCCTGCTGCGCGAGGAAGGCCTGCTCGACCGCACCATCATCTACGCGACCGACATCAACCCGGTCTCGCTCGACCGCGCGCGCCAGGGCATCTTCCCGCTCGCGCAGCTGCAGGCCTACACCGCCAACTACCAGGCCGCCGGCGGCATGAAGGCGTTCTCCGACTACTACACCGCCGCCTACGACGGCGCGCTGTTCGACCGCTCGCTGCGCGAGAACATCACCTTCGCCGACCACAGCCTGTCGACCGACAGCGTGTTCGCCGAGACCCACCTGGTGTCATGCCGCAACGTGCTGATCTACTTCAACCGCGAACTGCAGGACCGGGCCTTCGGCCTGTTCCACGACTCGCTGTGCCACCGCGGCTTCCTGGGCCTGGGCACCAAGGAGACGGTGGACTTCTCGCAGTGGGCCTCGAAGTTCGAACGCCTGGCCCACCGCGAGCGCATCTTCCGCAAGACCGCATGAACACCGACCGGCCGTCCGAAGGGCCTCGCCCCCCAGCCCGCGCCAGCGGCATCGAGCTGATCGCCATCGGCGCGTCGGCCGGCGGCGTGGACGCGCTGCTGCAGCTGCTGGGCGGCCTGCCGGAAGGCTTCGGCCTGCCGATCGTCGCGGTGCTGCACCTGCCGCCGCAGGGCGACAGCGTGCTGGCCGATGTCTTCGCCGCGCGCACGCCGCTGCGCGCCCACGAAGCGGCCGACAAGGAGCGGCTCGCGCCCGGCACCATCTACTTCGGCCCGCCGGGCTACCATCTGCTGATCGAGGCCGACGCCAGCGTGTCGCTGAGCTGCGAGGCCGAGGTCCACTACTCGCGCCCGTCGATCGACGTGCTGTTCGATTCGGGCGCCGCCGCCTACGGCCCCCGGCTGGCGGCCATCCTGCTCACCGGCGCCAACGAGGACGGTGCGGAAGGCCTGGCCGCGGTGCATGCCGCCGGCGGCCTGACCGTGGTGCAGGACCCGGCCGAAGCCCAGATCGCCGTCATGCCCGAAGCCGCCATCGCGCGCCAGGCGCCGGACCACATCCTGCGCCTGGCCGACATCCATCAACTCATCGCCGCGCTGGACCCGAACCATGCCCCTTCCTCCTGACGCCCCCGCCAACATCCTGATCGTCGACGACCTGCAGGAGAACCTGCTGGCGCTCGATGCGCTGATCCGCCAGGACGGCCGTGCGATCTTCCAGGCCCGCTCGGGCGAGGAGGCGCTGGCGCTGCTGCTGCAGCACGAGTTCGCGCTGGCCATCCTCGACGTGCAGATGCCCGGCATGAACGGCTTCGAGCTGGCCGAGCTGATGCGCGGCACCGAGCGCACGCGCCACATCCCGATCATCTTCGTCACCGCCGCCGGCCAGGACCTGAACTACGCCTTCAAGGGCTACGAGACCGGCGCGGTGGACTTCCTGCACAAGCCGCTCGACATCCACGCGGTGCGCAGCAAGGTCAGCGTGTTCGTCGACCTCTACCAGCAGCGCAATGCGATCCGCCTGCAGCTCGAAGCGCTGGAGGCGGCCCGCCGCCGGCAGGAGGCCCTGCTGGAGGAGTTGCGCGTGGCCCAGGTGGCGCTGGAGCGCGCCGTGCGCATGCGCGACGACTTCATGTCGCTGGTTTCCCACGAACTGCGCACGCCGCTCAACGCCCTCTTCCTCGAAACGCAGGCCCGCAAGCTGCACCTGGAGCGCGACGGCGGCGCCGGGCTGGACCCGCGCGCCACCATCGAGAGCGACCAGCGCCAGATCCAGGCCATGGTGCGGCTGATCGACGACATGCTCGACGTGGCCCGCCTGCGCCACGGCCGCCTGCCGCTGCGCACCCGGCCGACCGACCTGTCGGCCCTGGTGCGCCGCGTGGCCGACGCCCATGCGCTACGCGCCAGCGAGGCCGGCGTGGCCGTGCGGGTCGATGCGACCGAGCCGGTGCAGGGTGCCTGGGACACCTTCCGCATCGAGCAGCTGCTGACCAACCTGCTGGACAACGCGCTGCGCCACGGCGGCGCCACGCCGGTCACCATCGCGGCCTACCGGGCCGACGGCCAGGCCGAGCTGGTCGTGCGCGACCAGGGGCCGGGCGTGGACCCGGCCGACCAGGAGCGCATCTTCGGCCAGTTCGAGCGCGCCGCCGGCGAGCAGGCCGGCCCCGGCCTGGGCCTGGGGCTGTACCTGGCCCGCGAGATCGCCGCGGCCCACGGCGGCAGCATCGCGGTGCAGAGCACGCCGGGCCAGGGCGCGGCCTTCGTGGTGCGCCTGCCGCTGGCGCCCGCATGAGAAAATCGGCGGTTCACCACGGAAACACCACCGGACTCATCACCATGGAAGCAGAACGCGTCAATCTCATCGGCAACACCCTCTCCGACCTCGCCGCGCGCACGCGCGAGCTACGGGGGTATCTTTGACTACGATGCCAAGGCCGACCGCCTGAGGACCGTCAACGCATCGCTCGAAGACCCGGGCGTCTGGAACGACCCGAAGAAGGCCCAGGAACTCGGCAAGGAAAAGAAGACGCTCGACGGCGTGGTGCTCACGCTGGAGCGCCTGGACCGCGAGCTGGCCGACAGCGGCGAGCTCTACGAGATGGCCAAGGAGGAGCAGGACTTCGCCAGCCTCGAATCGATCGAAGCCGACGCGGCCGCGCTGCGCGCCGACGTCGAGGCGCTCGAATTCCGCCGCATGTTCAGCAACGAGGCCGACCCGCTCAACGCGTTCCTCGACATCCAGGCCGGCGCCGGCGGCACTGAGGCCTGCGACTGGGCCGGCATGCTGCTGCGCCAGTACCTCAAGTACGCCGAGCGCAAGGGCTTCAAGGCCACGGTCGAGGACGAGACGCCCGGCGACGTGGCCGGCATCAAGAGCGCCACGATCAAGATCGAGGGCGAATACGCCTTCGGCCTGCTGCGCACCGAGACCGGCGTGCACCGCCTCGTGCGCAAATCGCCGTTCGACAGCGCCGGCGGCCGCCACACGAGCTTCGCGAGCGTCTTCGTTTACCCCGAGATCGACGACTCCATCGAGATCAACATCAACCCGGCCGACGTGCGCACCGACACCTTCCGCGCATCGGGCGCCGGCGGCCAGCACATCAACAAGACCGACTCGGCCGTGCGCCTGACGCACATCCCCACCGGCATCGTGGTGCAGTGCCAGGACGGCCGCAGCCAGCACAGCAACCGCGACGTCGCCTGGCAGCGCCTGCGCTCGCGCCTCTACGACTTCGAGATGCGAAAGCGCCAGGAGGCGCAGCAGAAGCTCGAGGACACCAAGATCGACGTGGGCTGGGGCCACCAGATCCGCTCGTATGTGCTGGACAACAGCCGCATCAAGGACCTGCGCACCGGCGTCGAGATCTCGGCCACGCAGAAGGTGCTCGACGGCGACCTCGACGCCTTCATCGAAGCCTCCCTCAAGCAGGGAGTATGACCCCACGGCGGGCGCTGTGCGCCCGCCTCCAGCCTATACCCCTACGGGAATACCCAGGAGCAACCGATGCAGCCACTGCGCGACGCAGACATCTCCCCGCCGGTCGTCCGGCGCGAGGACTACACCGCCCCGGCCTACTGGATCGACACCGTCGACCTGACCTTCGACCTCGACCTGGCCAAGACGCGCGTGCTCAACCGTATGACGCTGCGCCGCAATCCCGACGTGCCGGCGCAGCCGCTGCGCCTCGACGGCGAGGAACTGAACCTCGCGCGCGTGCTGGTCAACGGCCAGGGCAGCTCGTTCAAGCTCGACGGCGGCCGGCTGGTGCTGGAGAACCTGCCCGAGGGCACCGAGCCGTTCGCGCTGGAGATCTTCACCACCACGTCGCCGGCGAAGAACACCAAGCTCATGGGCCTGTTCGTGAGCGAGGACACGTTCTTCACCCAGTGCGAAGCGGAGGGCTTTCGCCGCATCACCTACTTCCTCGACCGGCCGGACGTGATGGCGAGCTACACCGTCACCATCCGCGCCGACAAGGATGCCTACCCGGTGCTGCTGTCCAACGGCAACCTCGTGGACGCAGGCGAGCTGCCCGAAGGCCGCCACTTCGCCAAGTGGGTCGATCCGTTCCGCAAGCCCAGCTACCTGTTCGCGCTGGTGGCCGGCAGGCTCGTCGCGCGCGAGCAGCGCATCCGCGCGCGCTCGGGCCAGGACCATCTGCTCCAGGTCTTCGTGCGCGCCGGCGACCTCGACAAGACCGAGCATGCGATGAACTCGCTGGTCCATGCGATCGCCTGGGACGAGACCCGCTTCGGCCTGCCGCTGGACCTGGAGCGCTTCATGATCGTCGCCACCAGCGACTTCAACATGGGCGCGATGGAGAACAAGGGCCTCAACATCTTCAACACCAAGTACGTGCTGGCCAACCCGGCCACCGCGACCGACGTGGACTACGCCAACATCGAGTCCGTCGTCGGCCACGAGTACTTCCACAACTGGACGGGCGACCGCGTCACCTGCCGCGACTGGTTCCAGCTGAGCCTCAAGGAGGGCCTCACGGTCTTCCGCGACCAGGAGTTCAGCATGGACATGGCCGGCACGCCGAGTGCGCGTGCGGTCAAGCGCATTGAGGACGTGCGCGTGCTGCGCAGCGCCCAGTTCCCCGAAGACGCCGGCCCGATGGCCCACCCGGTGCGGCCCGACAGCTACATCGAGATCAACAACTTCTACACCGTCACGATCTACGAGAAGGGCTCGGAGGTCGTGCGCATGCAGCAGGCCCTCGTCGGGCGCGACGGCTTCCGCAAGGGGCTGGACCTGTACTTCCAGCGCCACGACGGCCAGGCCGTGACCTGCGGCGACTTCGCCCAGGCGATCGCCGACGCCAACCCCGGCAGCGACCTGGCCCGCCTGCTGCCGCAGTTCAAGCGCTGGTACAGCCAGGCCGGCACGCCGCAGGTCCGTGCCGAGGCCGCGTTCGACGCCGCCGCGCGCACCTATACCCTCACCTTCACTCAGCGCACGCCGGCCACGCCCGGCCAGCCGGCCAAGGAGCCGTTCGTGATCCCGGTGCGCGTGGGCCTGCTCGGCGCCCACGGCCGCGAGCTGCCGCTGCAGCTGCTCGGCGAGGACACGGTCGCGGGCGGCACGCGCACGCTGGTGCTCACGCAGGAGCGCGAGAGCTTCACCTTCGTCGGCGTCGACGCCGAGCCGGTGCCCTCGATTCTGCGCGGCTTCAGTGCGCCGGTCATCCTCGACTTCGACTACAGCGACGCCCAGCTGCTCGCGCTGCTGGCCCACGACAGCGACCCGTTCAACCGCTGGGAGGCCGCCCAGCGCCTCGCGCTGCGCGCCGCGCTGGCCGCGGTGAAAGCCGAAGGTGACGTGCCCGCCGACGTGCTCGGTACGGCCGCTGTCGACGCGCTGCGCGGCGTGCTGCGCGACCCGTCGCTCGACGCGGCCTTCAAGGAACTGGTGCTCACGCTGCCCGGCGAGACCTACATCGCCGAACAGCTCGACGTGGTCGATCCGCAGCGCATCCACGCGGTGCGCGAGGCTGCGCGCGAGCAGCTCGCCCGGGCCCTGCACGAGGACTGGAAGTGGGCCTGGGATGCGCACGAGGACACGGGTGCCTATTCGCCCGACCCGGTGTCGTCGGGCCGCCGCGCGCTCGCCGGCCTGGCCCTGGCCTTCCTGGTGCTCGATGCGCGCCGCAGCGGCGACACCGTCTGGCCCGGCAAGGCGCTCCAGCGCTTCAAGGACGCCGGCAACATGACCGACCGCTTCCATGCCCTGTCGGCCCTGGTCGGCGCCGACCACGCGCTGGCCGCACAGGCGCTGGAACGCTTCCACGCGCTGTTCAAGGACGAGGCCCTGGTACTCGACAAGTGGTTCGCGCTGCAGGCCGGTGCCACCGACCGCGGCGGCCAGGTGCTGCCGGCGGTCAGGAAGCTGCTGGCCCACCCGGACTTCAACATCAAGAACCCGAACCGCGCGCGCAGCGTGATCTTCAGCTACGCCAGCGCCAACCCCGGCGCCTTTCACCGCGCCGACGGCGCCGGCTACCAGTTCTGGGCCGACCGCGTCATCGAGCTGGACGCCATCAACCCGCAGGTCGCCGCCCGCCTCGCGCGCGCGCTGGACCGCTGGAAGAAGCTGGCCGCGCCCTACCGCGACGCGGCGCGCGAAGCCATCGCGCGCGTCGCGGCGAAGCCGGGCCTTTCCAACGACGTGCGCGAGGTCGTGACCCGCGCCCTCGCAGAACAAAAGGAGTTCCCATGACCACCCGCGTCAGCCTCACCCGCTACCTCGTCGAGAAGGAGCGCACCACCGGCCACATCCCCGCGCAGCTGCGGCTGCTGCTCGAAGTCGTCGCGCGTGCCTGCAAGGGCATCAGCCACGCAGTCAACAAGGGCGCGCTCGGCGGCGTGCTCGGCACCGCCGGCAGCGAGAATGTGCAGGGCGAGGTGCAGAAGAAGCTCGACATCATCTCCAACGACGTCCTCATCGAGGCCAACGAATGGGGCGGCCACCTCGCCGCGCTCGCCAGCGAGGAGATGGACAGCATCCACCTCATTCCCAGCCGCTATCCGCAGGGCGAATACCTGCTGCTCTTCGATCCGCTGGACGGCTCGTCGAACATCGACGTCAACGTCAGCATCGGCACCATCTTCAGCGTACTGAAGAAGCCCGAGGGCCACCCGGGCGTGCAGGAAGCGGACTTCCTCCAGCCCGGCAGCCAGCAGGTCGCCGCCGGCTACTGCGTCTACGGCCCGCAGACCACGCTGGTGCTGACCGTGGGCGACGGCGTGGCCGCCTTCACGCTCGACCGCGAGCAGGGCAGCTTCGTGCTCACGCAGGAGGACATCCGCATTCCCGAGGACACGAAGGAATTCGCGATCAACATGAGCAACCAGCGCCACTGGGACACGCCGGTGCGCCGCTACATCGACGAATGCCTGCAGGGCAAGGACGGCCCGCGCGGCAAGGACTTCAGCATGCGCTGGATCGCGAGCATGGTGGCCGACGTGCACCGCATCCTCACGCGCGGCGGCATCTTCCTCTACCCCTGGGACAAGCGCGAGCCCGAGAAGCCCGGCAAGCTGCGCCTGTTGTACGAGGCCAACCCGATGGCCTGGCTCGTCGAGCAGGCCGGCGGCGCGGCCACCAACGGCCGCGAGCGCATCCTCGGCATCCAGCCGTCGAAGCTGCACGAGCGCGTGAGCGTGGTGCTGGGCTCCAAGAACGAGGTCGAGCGCGTCACGCAGTACCACACGGCCCAGGGTTGATGCAACGCGCCACGCTTGCTTATGCACCGCATGAACGAGCCGCGGCGCGACCTGCGGCATAGAATGGTCGCGCGCGCGATTCGCTGCGCACACCCGTCACCGAATATCCACGCGTATTGAGGGATTCCATCGACATGGCAACTGCAAAGAAAGCACCGAACCAGGCCCCCGCAAAGAAGGCCGCTCCCAAGGCCGCGGCACCTGCGAAGGCTGCTGCTCCGAAGAAGGCCGCCGCCGCACCGAAGGCGGCCGCCGCCGCACCGGCCGCGCTCAAGCCGATCAAGGCCAGCTTCACCAAGGCGGCCCTGGCCACGCACCTGGCCGAGCACAGCGGCGTCGAGCCCAAGGCCGTCAAGGCCGTGCTGGCCTCGCTCGAAGCGACCATCGTCGCCTCGCTCAACAAGAAGGGCCTGGGCGAGTTCACCCTGCCCGGCCTGCTGAAGATCACGTCGCAGAAGGTGCCCGCCACCAAGCGCCGCTTCGGCACCGACCCATTCACCAAGCAGGAGCGCTGGTTCGACGCCAAGCCCGCCACGGTGCGCGTGAAGTCGCGCGCGCTCAAGAAGCTCAAGGACGCCGCGGTCGCCTGAACGCAGGCCGCCGCGCTGTCGGTCAGCGCGGCTCACCCGGGGCCGCCGGATTGCTCCGGCGGCCTTTTTCTTTGGCGCTCGTCCTCCCAGGGCGCGGGCGGCGGCACCGGCAACGGCCGGTCCACCGACGGGTCGAGCGCCGCGCCGGGGTCTTCCTCGCCCGCGGCGGAGTCGTCATCGGGCGCGGGGGGCGCGGAGGGGATGCCGGCAGGGTTCGTCATTTCGGTGATCCATATGGCGTTAAGCACTGCCCGCGGCCCATGGAACTGGCGCGGCCCCAGGCCAGCGGCCCCGAGGAGCTGGCTTCGCCAAGCCGCTTGGGGCGCCCCTTTCCGTAGCGCGGAGAGAGAAGGGAGAGCGGCGCAGCCGCTCGGGGAGTTGTCTTCAATACCGCGACAGTTCGTCGAGCCGCGGCGATCCCGGCGCTTCGGGGAAGGCGATGGACTCCTCCTCCACCGGCCCCTCCTCGACCAGGCGGACCTGCGCGCGCGGACCGTGCACCAGCGAGCCGTCGCCGGCCGGCACCACGGCCACCACCGCGTCGCCGTTGAGGATGCGGTCGATGACCTCCTTGACCGGCGCGGGCGTGGGCTCCATGTCCCAGCCGCGTGCGTCGCGCGCCAGCATTCCCATCAGCACCTCGTCGATGCGGCCGCTGCGGCTGCCGTTCCTGCGTACTGCGGAAATTCCGTACATGGCAAGCAACTCCTGTCGTGGTCGCACGGCACCGCACCATCGCGGAGCCGGCCTGCCGCAGTGGCAGGCACGCGCAGCTTAGGAGCGGGCGCCTGGCGGCGCCTGTCGCTGGACGTGCAGGCCGCATCGCCGGGGGGCTGGATCCTCAGCCTGAGCAACGCGATGCTCGACGATGTTCGCGTCTACGTTCGCGGGGAGGATGGCGCCTGACAATGGCTGGGCACGAGCGGCGAGGATGTGCCGCGCAGCGACTGGCCGGTGGACGACCGGAGCCCGGCCTTCGAATTCTCGCTGCCGGCCAATGGCCGCCATGACCTGCTCGTGCGGCTGCAGAGCCGCAACAATCTGGCCAGCCGGCTGACGGTCTGGCCCCGGCTCGCTTTCGACAACCAGTCGCGACGCGAGGGCCTGTTCTTTGGCCTGTACTTCGGTTTTTACCTGCTGCTCATCTGTCTGCACAGCCTGTTCTGGCGCGTCACGAGCGCGCCAGGCAGCGGCCTGTCCCTGGCTTATCTCGGCGGCTGCGTCTTCAACGAGGCCATCGGCCTGGGCCTGGTCCAGCAGATCACCGGCATACCCGGCCACTGGAGCGATCTGCTGCAAGGCCTGAGCATGTCGGCCAGCCTCGGCGTCGCCGTGCAGATCAGCTGCCGCCAGATGGCGCTGGCCTCCTTCCAGCCGCGGCTGGCGCGCACGCTCGTCCGCGCGGCCTGGACAGCCGCCATCGCCTGCATGCTGCTGGCCGGCCTCCACCACGCCTGGGCCATGCTGCCGATGCAACTGCTGTCGCTGCTGCTCATCGTGATGCTCACCGGCTTGGCCGGCGGCCGGCTGGCCTGCCAGGGCTGGCGGCCGGCGCGGCTGTTTCTTTCGGTCTTCGGCGTGTTCTACCTGGGAGTGATGGTCGGCTTTCTGCGCAACCTGGATGTCCTTGCCTTCAACGCCTGGACGCAGCATGCATCGGCCCTGGGCACCATGATCCACATGGTTCTGCTGAGCCTGTGGATCGTCGGCAGCCATGAGCGCCGGCGCCGCCTGCGCGAGCGCGCCCAGGACCGCAGAACCCTGGAACTGCAACGCCAGCACAGCCAGCGGCTGGAAACGGAAGTCGAGAACCGCACCGCCGAGCTGCGGGCCGAAATCGTGCGGCGCGAGCAACTCGAAGTGGAACTGCGTGCCGTGCTCGCCCATGAACGGCAGGTGCATTCCGAGCAGCGCGACTTCGTCGCCTTGGTCTCGCATGAATTCCGCACGCCGTTGGCCGTCATCACGACCTCGGCCCAGCAGCTGGCACGCAACCTGTCGGCGCCCGCCGAGAAGACCCTGGCGCGCTGCGGCAACATCCGCGGCGCCGCCCAGCGCCTGCTGGCCCTGGTGGACGACTACCTCACCGAGGACCGCATGCGCGAACCACGCACCGAACTGCGGCCGGCCCCGTGCGACCTCCCGCCGCTGCTGGAAGGACTGGCGGGAGAGTTCCCCCCCGGGCGAGTGACGTATCACATGGACGAGGATGCCGCCAAAGGTTTCGTCACCGACGTCGGACTGCTGCGCATCGCCCTGCGCAACCTCGTGGCCAACGCCGACCGGCATGCGCCCGCGGGCAGCGCGGTGTGCGTCAAGGTGGGGCTGTCAGTATTTCTGTGTGTGAGGCGGTTGGTGAACTGGTTTCTGGCTGTTGATCTATCAGGCCCCTGCCAGGCCGCCGGAGGCCCCCCCGGTTGGCCCATGGACCCATGGCTCAGCCCCTCA
>WNDY01000029.1 GCA_009914555.1 Xylophilus sp. | reverse complement strand
ATCGCGATTTCGTCGAACGGGTTGAGGCTGTGCTTGACGTTGGCCGTCTCCACGCCGCTGCCGTCGCTCTTGACGCGCACCTTGATGTCTTTGTCGACCACTCGCTTGACGGGAACCAGGATCTTCAGGCTCATTGCTGCTCCAGGATGAATATTGCTGATTGACGTGAACGTAAACCTCGCCATTCTATGCGTCGCGGCGGCGGGGCCCGCGCATCCGTGCGGCTTGCCTTGCCGGCGGTCCAACCGACCGGGCTTGGCAACCGGGTCCGCTCTGGCGGATGCCGGCCGGCGCGGGCGGCAGCCAGCCGCTATGCTCGCGGTTTCGCCCTTCGTCCCATGACCGCTGCGCCGCTGCCCACCAAGGAAGAGATCGCGCTGCTGCCGCCGTTCGAAGCGCTGCCGGCCGACCGCATCCATCTGGTGGCGACCGACGCGCAGGCGGCCGCGGCGCTGGCCGTGCTGTCGCAGGCCACGGTGCTGGGCTTCGACACGGAATCGCGCCCGACCTTCGTGCGCGACCAAGTGTCCGACGGCCCGCACCTGGTGCAGTTCGCCACGACCGAGGGCGCCTGGCTGTTCCAGCTGCGCACGCCCGGCTGCCGGCAGGCGGTGGCCGCGCTGCTGGCCGCGCACGGCATCGTCAAGGCCGGCTTCGGCCTGGGCAACGACCGCAGCCAGCTCATGCGCACGCTCGGCGGTCCGCTCCACAGCCTGCTCGACCTGGACGGTGTGCTGCGCCAGCGCGGCTTTCGCCGCTCGGTCGGCGTGAAGACCGCCGTCGCCCTGCTGCTGGGCCGGCGGCTGGCCAAATCGAAGAAGACCGGCACCTCGGACTGGTCGCGCCCGCAGCTCACCGCGGCGCAGCTGCGCTACGCGGCCAACGACGGCTACGCGGCGCTGGTGGTGTATCGGGCGCTGCACGCCACGGCCGTCCGGCACCGCTCAGACATACCCCCCTATATATAGCTTCGTTCCGGCCGGCCTGACCCCACCTCAGCCATATACTCCCAAGGCAGGATGTTACGGCGCGGCGCGGCTGCGCCGCCGAGGTCTCGCCGGCCTGATCCGGCCGGCAGCCGTCAGGAGCAGTTCACCTGGATCGATTCGATGCGGCCGCCGAAGCCCAGCTTCTTGCGAAGGCTGCCCTCGCGCGCATTCGCGCCGAACTCGACCGCGCGGTCCTTGAACAGGCGGTGCTCGTAGACCACCAGCTTGGTATGGGGGCCGGTCACCAGGCTGTCGATGTCGCGGTGCAGCTGCCGGGCCGTGCCCTTGTCCAGCGCGTCGAGCTGGGCCGGGCCGACCAGGGTCACCAGGTCGCCCTTGAAGTCCTTCTTGTCGTAGAACTGCGCCCAGCAGCCGGCGTCGAGCGCCTTGTTCTGGACCTCGACGGGGACCAGCAGGATCGTCGGTGCGGGACGGTTGTCGCCATTGGCGGTGACGCCGCCGGCGGGCAGCTTCGGCGCCTGGGCCACGGCGAGGGAGGCGGCAAGGCCCAGGGCGGCGGCGATGGTTGCGGATGCGGATTTTTTCATGGAGCAGTCTGTGGTGGTTGCGAAGTTCGGGTGCACTGCCGTTTCCGCAATGCACCGACAGTCTTCCGCGAATCCCTTACGGCCCACGTAGGGCAATCGCCAGAACCGTTGCCGGAGGGCAGGCGGACCTGCGCCCGCGGCGCGCCACGGATGACTGCGTCGGCATGCTCCTACACGGCGCTGCGGCTGCAACGCGCTTGGGAGCCTGCGCGCGGCGCCCTACGCTTGCCGCTCCCGTCGCCGCGGCACGCTGCGGCATCCCGCTCACCTCCGAACCAACAAGGACGACCCGCCATGGCCGACACCGACCGAACCGACGATTCCGCGAACGACACCACCCCGCCGGCCCGCAGCGGCAACTGCTGGTCGGTGCTGCTCGGCCTGGGCCTGGTGGCCTGCGCCCTGCGCTCCAGCTGCCGCGCGCAGTCGGTGGCCGAGGGCGTGGCCGCCGGCGCGCTGCTGTACCACGGCCTGTACGGACAGCGCCGGCCCCGGCATGCGAACCTGGGCGATCTGCCGGCCTGAGCCCGGCGGCGCCGGCTGGCCATCACGGAGCACACCATGGCGAACAGAAACACCCCGGGTCCGCAGGACGCAGAGACCGACTCCGACGCCGACAAGGAGAACGACGCCCGGGATATCGGAAAGCTCGAGGAAGACGCCGATCCCGACCGCAACGAGGTCGGCGAGATCCAGAAGCGCCGGCAGGCCGGCGACCAGGACCGGCAGGAGAACGTCAACCCGTAGCCGGCGTCTTCGCCGGGGCGGCGCGGCGCACGAAGTCCGGCTGGAAGATGCGCTGCGAGCCGTCCGCGAAGTCCACGGTCACGCCCGAGGCATCGGCTGCGGTGACCGTCCCGGCCCCGTAGCGCCGCACGCGCACCGCCTCGCCCGGCTGGAACGGGCCGGCCCGCTTCCGGCGCGAGAGCGTGGCGGCGCCGCGCGCGTCCGCTGCCGCGGCCGGCAGCTGGAGCGCGGCACGGTCCGCCTCGGACACCGCCGCCTCGGCCGATGCCGCAGCGATGCGCCGGCAGTTGTCGCAGTGCCCGCAGGCTGCCACCTCGTCCTGGCCGCCGTGGCCGACCGCCTGCAGCAGCACCTGCCAGCGGCAGGCGCCGGTCTGCGCGTAGTGCACCATGGCTTCGAGCGCGGCCCGGTCCTGCGCGCGCTTGTCGGTATAGGCCTGCAACATCGATGCCAGCCGCTCGTCGCCCAGGTCGGTGCGCCGCAGGCGCAGTCCGCCCCCTGCGGACCGCGCGGCGATGCGATGGCGGCGCAGCAGGCCGGCAGCCGCCTCCAGTTTGGGCAGCGGGCGGTGCAGCTGCCCGGCGAGCGCCGCGGGCGTCCAGCCGTCCTGCGTCGGCGCGGGCGTCTGCAGCGCGTGGTAGAGCGCCTGCAGGTCGTCTGCCGACGGATAGCGCCCGGCAAGGAAGAACTGCTGCACCGCCCGGTCGCTGCGCAGGAACAGCAGCGTGCAGGCGGCGGGCCCGCCGTCGCGCCCGGCGCGGCCGGACTCCTGGTAGTACGCATCCAGGCCGCCGGGCATCTGGTAGTGCACGACGAAGCGGATGTCCTGCCGGTCGATGCCCAGGCCGAAGGCGTTGGTGGCAACAACCACGCGCAGCCGGCCATCCATGAAGTCCTGCTGCACCTGCTGGCGCTGCGCCGGGGGCAGGCGCCCGTGGTAGAGGCCGACGCCCGGCACGTCGGCCGCCGCGAGCGCGTCGCGCACCGCCTCGGCGGCGCGCACCGTGGCGCAGTAGACCAGCCCGGCGCCCTCGCTCTGCCGCACCAGGGCGACGACGCGCTCGCGCTTGTCCTTCTCCTTCGTCCATGCCTCGACCCGGTAGTCGAGGTTGGGCCGGTAGCTGCCGGTGTTCACCGTGCCGGCGGCCGCGATGGACAGCTGTTGGCGGATGTCCCGCGCCACGGCGCCGGCGGCGGTGGCGGTCAATGCCAGCACCGGCGGGTCGCCCAGCGCGCGCCGGGCCGCGGCGATCTCCAGGAACGCAGGGCGGAAGTCATGGCCCCACTGCGAGATGCAGTGCGCCTCGTCCACCACCAGCAGCGACACCGGCTTGCCGCTGGCCAGCAGCAGCTCCTGGAACGCAGCGCCGGCCAGCTGCTCCGGCGTGGTGAGGACGATCGGCGCGTCACCGGCCGCGATGGCTTCGCGCACGGCGCGCGCTTCGGCGGCCGGCAGCGCGCTGTTGTACTGCACCGCCCGCACGCCGCGGTCGCGCAGGGCATCGCACTGGTCCTGCATCAGCGCGATGAGGGGCGAGACCACGACCGTCAGGCCGGGCAGGACCAGCGCCGGCAACTGGTAGCACAGCGACTTGCCCGCCCCCGTGGGCATGATGGCCAGCGTGGATTCGCCGCGCAGCACGCGGTCGATCACCTCCCGCTGGCCGGGCCGCAAGGCATGCAGGCCGAAGACCTCGCGCAGCAGCGCGGTGCAGCGCCGGTCCCGGGAGGACGGTGGACGCACGTCGGCGCGCGCGCGGCGGCCGGGCCGGATGGTGGAAATGGTGGAGGAGGGATCGGCGGACATGGTGCGCAGGGCTTGGATGACGTGCCCACTGTCCCGCGCCGGGCCCTGCGCCGTCGTCAGCCGCACGAGATGCGCGCTGTCGTCCGGAGCCGCGCCGCCGGACCCGCGGCGGCCACCGCGCTAGGATGGCTGCACGACCCGCGTCGCAGCGGAGCACGGCCCGGCGCAAGCCGCCCGTGGCGTCCTCCGGCGGCTGCGAACGGGGAAGAACCACCGTGGGACCGCCATGAAGACCATCGACGAAATGCTGCACCTCGAACTGCTGACGCGCGCGCAGCATGCCCAGATCAGCGCATGGATCGCCCGATCCGACTCCCCCGAACAGATCCTGCGGATGCCGGCTGCGCTGTGGCAGGCGGTCGAGCGCGCCAGCGAGGCCATGGGCCTGGACCGCGACCTGCTGCGCCCGCCGGCGCTGGACGCGGGCGACCTGCCGCCGATGCACAGGCCGCCTCGCGGCGGCCCCACCCGGCCAGCGCGGGGCCTACTTCCTGTCGCCGCCCGGCACCCTGCCTTCGACGCCCTTGACGTAGAAGGCGATGCCGGTGAGGAACCTGTCGTCGGCCACGGCGCCGGCCGCCAGCACTTCCTTGCCGGCGTTGTCGGCGATCGGGCCCTTCCAGATCGTGAGCGTGCCGTCCCTCAGGCCGGCCTTGGCCTGCTCGACCCTGGCCCGGGCCTCGGCCGGCACGTCGGCGGCGATCGAGACGAGGTCGATCGCGCCCTCCTTCACGCCCCACCAGGCCTGGCCGGTGGTCCAGGTGCCTTCGAGCACGTCCTTGACGGCCTTGGTGTAGTACGGCGTCCAGTTGATGACGGCCGAGGCCAGGTGGGCCTTGGGTCCGTAGGCCGTCATGTCGCTGTCCCAGCCGAAGGCGCGCTTGCCCTTCTCCTCGGCGGTCTTGAGCACGGCCGGCGAATCGGTGTTCTGGAACAGCACGTCGGCGCCGCCGTTGATCAGCGCGGTGGCAGCCTCGGTCTCCTTCGGCGGGCTGAACCATTCGTTGACCCAGACCACCCTGGTCCGGATCTTCGGATTGACCGACTGGGCGCCGAGCGTGAAGCTGTTGATGTTGCGGACCACTTCGGGGATCGGCACCGAGCCGACGACGCCAAGCGTGCCGGTCTGGGTGACCGACCCGGTGATGATGCCCGCGAGATAAGCGCCCTCGTAGGTGCGGCTGTCGTAGGTGCGCACGTTCTCGGCGGTCTTGTAGCCGGTGGCATGCTCGAACTTCACGTCCTTGCAGTCGGGCGCGAGCTTCTGGATCGGCTCCTGGTAGCCGAAGGTGGTGCCGAAGACCAGCTTGTTGCCTTCGGAGGCCAGGTCGCGCAGCACGCGTTCGGCGTCGGCGCCCTCGGGCACGCTCTCGACATATTTGGTCTGGATCCTGTCGCCGAATTCCTTCTCCAGCGCCTTGCGGGCCTGGTCGTGCGCATAGCTCCAGCCGCCGTCGCCCACCGGGCCGACGTAGGCAAAGGCGATCTTCAACGGCTCGGACTTGGGCGGCGTGGCGCTGGCGGCCGGAGCGGGCGCCGGCGCCTCCTTCTTGCCGCAGGCGGCGAGCGCGGCGGCGGCCACGGTGCAGATGGCGGCGGCCTGCAGCAGCGAGCGTTTGGTCATCAGGTCGGTCATGGTGCTTGTTGCTTGTTCTGTGTCGGTGGAACCGGCGGATTATGAGCCGGGGTGGAACGGCTTTCCGAGCGATGCGGGCATGTTCACGCGGATCCAGGCCGGGTTGCGCGAGATCAGGGCCAGCACCACGATGGTGGCCACGTACGGCAGCATGCTGAGGATCTGGCTGGGCACGTCCACGCCCTGCCCTTGCAGGTGGAACTGCAGCATCGTCACGCCGCCGAACAGGTAGGCGCCAAGCAACACCCGTGCCGGCCGCCAAGTGGCGAAGGTGGTGAGCGCCAGCGCGATCCAGCCGCGGCCGGCGACCATGCCCTCGACCCAGAGCGGCGTGTAGGCGATCGACACATAGGCGCCCGCGAGGCCGCAGAGCGCGCCGCCCGCGACCACCGCGCCCAGGCGGATGCGCCGCACCGGATAGCCCAGCGCATGGGCCGACTCGGGCGACTCGCCCACCGAGCGCAGCACCAGCCCGGCGCGCGTGCGGTAGAGGAACCACACGAGCGCCGCCGCGAACAGGATCGCACCGTAGACCAGCGGATGCTGGCGGAACAGCGCCGGGCCGACGAACGGGATGTCGCCGAGCACGGGAATGGCGAAGCGCGGGCGCTCCGGCAGCCGCGCCTGCACGTAGCCGATGCCGACGAAGGCCGAGAAGCCCACGCCGAACAGCGACAGCGCCAGGCCCGTGGCGTACTGGTTGGTGCCGAGCCAGACCACCAGCAGCCCGAAGGCCGCGGCCAGCAGCGCGCCGGCGCCGGCGCCGGCTGCGAAGCCGAGCACGTCGCTGCCGGTGTGCACCACCGTGGCGAAACCGGCGATGGCCGCGCAGAGCATCAGACCCTCGGCGCCCAGGTTGACGATGCCGGCGCGCTCGTTGATCAGCAGGCCGAGCGCGGCGAGCGCCAGCACCGTGCCCGCATTGAGCGTGGCCGCGATGAGCAGTGCGTAGGACTCCATCAGCGGACTCCCTTTCCGGTACGGATGCGGTAGGCAATGAGGGTGTCGCAGGCCAGCAGCGTGAACAGCAGCAGGCCCTGGAACACGCCGGTCAGCGACTTGGGCAGACCCAGGCGCGACTGGGCGAGTTCGCCGCCGATGTAGAACATGCTCATGAGCACGGCCGAGAACACCATGCCCACCGGGTGCAGCCGCCCGACGAAGGCGACGATGATGGCCGCAAAGCCGTAGCCGGCCGGCACGTAGGGCGTGAGCTGGCCGAGCGGGCCGGCCACTTCGAGCGCGCCCGCGAGGCCGGCCGCGCCGCCCGAGATCAGCAGCGCCGTCCACAGCGCGCGGCGCGACGAGAAGCCCGCGTAGCGCGCCGCCGCCGGCGCCAGCCCGCCGACCTGCTGGGCGAAGCCGGCGCGGGTGCGGAACAGGAAGATCCACAAGGCAACCACACCCACCAGCGCGATGACGAAGCCCAGATTGACCCGCGATCCGGCCATCAGCCGCGGGATCTGCGTGACCGCGGCGAACGCGCGCGTCTGCGGGAAGTTGTAGCCCGCCGGGTCCTTCCACGGCCCGTAGACCAGGTAGCCCAGCACCAGCGTGGCCACGTAGACCAGCATCAGGCTCACCAGGATCTCGCTCGCGTTGAAACGGTCGCGCAGCAGCGCGACCAGCGCGGCCCAGAGCATGCCGCCGGCCACGCCGGCCGCGAGCACCGCCGGCACGATCCACGGGCCGGTGCCGGCGTCGGCCAGCAGCGCCACGCCGCTGGCCGCGACCGCGCCGATGACGAACTGGCCCTCGGCGCCGGTGTTCCAGACGTTGGAGCGGAAGCACACGGCCAGGCCGAGCGCGATCAGCAGCAGCGGCGTGGCCTTCACCAGCAGCTCGCCGATGGCGTACTGCGACTTGACCGGCTCCCAGAAGAAGACCAGCAGGCCGCGCACCGGATCCTTGCCAAGCGCGGCGAACAGGGCCACGCCGATGGCGACGGTGAGGGCGAGCGCGAGCAGGGGGGAGGCGTAGCTCCAGAGGCGGGAGGGCCGGGGTCGGGGTTCGAGGCGGAGGATGCTCACTGCGCGGCCTCCGTGCGCTCCAGCTGCCCCGGGTGCGCCTGCACATCCGCCTGCCACAACCCGCTCATCCACGCCCCGATCTGCTCCACCGTCGCCTCGGCCCGCGCCACCGGCGGCGACAGCCGGCCCTTGGCGATCACGTGCAGCCGGTCGCTCAGCTCGAACAGCTCGTCCAGTTCCTCGCTGAGCACCAGCACGGCGCAGCCCGCGTCGCGCAGCGCCAGGATCTCGGCGTGGATCTGGGCGGCCGCGCCCACGTCCACGCCCCAGGTCGGCTGCGACACGATCAGCAGCCTGGGCCGTGCGTCGATCTCGCGGCCGACGATGAACTTCTGCAGGTTGCCGCCCGACAGCGACCCCGCTGTAGCGTTGGCGCCGCCGGTCTTGACGTGGAAGCGCCCGATGATGTCGGCCGCCTGCGCGCCGAGCCGCCCGAGCCCGAGCCAGCCGAACGGGCCGACCGCGTCGCCGCGCGTGAGCAGCAGGTTGTGCGCCAGACCCATGGTGGGCACGGCGCCGCGGCCCAGGCGCTCTTCCGGCACGAAGTGCAGGCCGAGCGCGCGCCGGCGCGTGGGGTTGAGCCGGCCGGCCGGCCGGCCCGCGACCTCGATGGCGGCCGGCGCGGCCCGCACGTCCTCGCCCGACAGCGCATAGAGCAGCTCGCGCTGGCCGTTGCCCGAGACGCCGGCGATGCCGACCACCTCGCCCGCGCGCACGTCGAAGGCGATGTCCTCCAGGTCCACGCCGAAGGGCTCGGCGCGCGGCAGCGTCAGGCCCCGCACGCGCAGCACGGCCGCGCCGGCCTGCACCGGCCGATGGGCCAGGGCCGGCGGCTCGTTGCCGATCATCAGCCGCGACAGCGATGCGTTGGACTCGGCCCGCGGAGCGCAGGCGCCCGTCACCCGGCCGCCGCGCAGCACCGTGCAGGCGCTGCACAGCGCGCGGATCTCGTGCAGCTTGTGGCTGATATAGAGGATGCTGCAGCCCTCGGACGCGAGCTTGCGCAGCACGACGAAGAGCTTGTCGACCGCCTGCGGCGTGAGCACCGAGGTCGGCTCGTCCAGGATCAGCAGCTGCGGCCCGGCCAGCAGCGCGCGGATGATCTCCACGCGCTGCATCTCGCCCACGCTCAGCGTGTGCACCGGGCGCGCGGGATCGACGTCCAGGCCGTACTCGGCCGCCTTGGCCTCGATGCGGCGGGTCACCTCGGCCAGCGCGGTGCCGCGGTCCAGGCCGAGCCAGACGTTCTCGGCCACGGTCAGCGTGTCGAACAGGCTGAAGTGCTGGAACACCATGGCGATGCCCAGCGCGCGCGCCTCCTGCGGGTTCCTGACGTGCACGGGCCGGCCGTTGAATTCGACGGTGCCTTCGTCGGGCTGGACGGCGCCGTAGATGATCTTCATCAGCGTGGACTTGCCGGCGCCGTTCTCGCCGAGCACGGCATGGATCTCGCCGGGCTGCACGGCGAGCGAGACGCCGCTGTTGGCGACCACGGCCGGGTAGCGCTTGGTGATGCCGTCGAGCCGCAGGCGCGGCACGCAGGGCGGCGCGCCGCCGGCTTCGGGCCGCGGCGCGTTCGGGTAGGCGGGTGGGGGCATGCGGGCGATTGTCGTTGGTATCGGAAGGCCGTCAGGCCAATGCGACGGCTTTCCTCGGAGACGGCCCATATACCCCTCAGAGGATAGCCCTTCATCCGCCTAATACACGCTGCCATTGGGGACTTACCCTGCGGAGTATCAAACGTTACCGATCGCGTCGAGGCTGGCCCCGGCCACGGCGGCCGCGCAGGCCAGCATATGGCACAGCAGCCGGACGCCGGATATCCATAGGCGGAATCGTTCGTTCCCCGGTGCCGCCGGCATCCCTACGGTGCGTGGCCCCTGTCGCCAACCCTCGCACCGCCACCATGAAAAAGCCCTTGCGCGCCTGGCTCGCCGCCGGCATCGCCGCCCTGTTCTCGGTCGCCGCCTCCGCCGCCGAGCCGCTGCCCTCCGAAGTGCGCATCGCCTACAGCGGCGGCGCCCAGCTCATCGTCAACGCCAAGGTCGACGGCTCGCTCGCCAGGGCCCTGGGCGTGCCGGTCAAGTGGGTGCAGTTCGGCACCGGCGCCGACGTGCTCAACCTGTTCGCCTCGGGCAGCATCGACCTGGCCAACTTCGGCTCCAGCCCGACCGTCTCGGCCATCGTGCGCAAGCTGCCGATCGAGCTGGTCGGCGTGTCGGCCGACATCGCCACCTACGAGCGCCTGGTCGCCAGGGACGGCATCAAGACGTTGAAGGACCTCGAAGGCAAGACGGTGGGCTACCCGCCGAACTCGACCGCGCAGTACGCGCTCGACACCGCCATCAAGGTCAACCATATCGACCGCAGCAAGATCAGGTTCGTGCCGCTCAAGCCCGACGAGCTGGTCGCCGCCTGGCGCCGCGGCGACGTGGATGCGGGCTATGTCTGGGCCCCGTTCAACTCGGCGCTCGAATCGGCCGGCGGCCATCCGATCTTCTTCACCAAGGATCTGAAGAAGGACGGCTACCTGATCTTCAACGGCTTCTCCACCGCCAAGTCCTTCGGCGAGAAGTACCCCGAGCTGGTCGCCAGGCTGCTGCTGGTGCAGGAGCAGCAGATCGCCAACTACCGCCGCGACCCCCAGGCCGTGATTGCCGCCATCGCCAAGGAGCTGGGCGCGACCGAGGCGGCCGTGGCCGATTCGCTGGCCGGCAACGCCTATCCGTCGATCGCCGACCAGCGCACCAGCGCCTGGTTCGGCAACGGCACCCACGTCGACCAGACCACCGTGGCCGGCGCCGTGCGCAAGACGGCCGACTTCCTCGGCAGCATCGACCAGGTGCGCCGTCAGGACATCCCGGCCTCGTTCGCCGGCTCGATCAACCCGAAGTACCTGGGCCTGGCCGAGCAGTTGCAGAAGACGTCGGCGACGGCCGGCCGATGAGGTGGCGCGCGGCGGTCAGCGCCGCCTCGGTGCTGGCCGTGCTCGCGCTCTGGCAGGTCGCCGGCCGGCGCGGCTGGGTCGACGCCCTCTTCCTGCCGCCGCCCTCGGACATCGCCGAGACGGCGCGCGACCTCTGGCGCAACGGCTACGGGCAGATACCGCTGCTCACCCACGTGGGCATCAGCGTGGCGCGGGCGCTGGCGGCCTTCGTGGTCGCCATTGCCATCGGCGTGCCGCTGGGCCTGCTGATGGGCCGCAGCGCCGTGCTGTCGGCGCTGCTGGATCCGTACGTGCAGTTCCTGCGGCCGCTGCCGAAGATCGCGCTGATCCCGCTGGCCATCGTGTGGCTGGGCATCGGCGAGTCGTCGAAGTTCTTCCTGATCTTCATCTCCACCTTCCTCAACGTGGTGGTCGGCGCCGCGGCCGCCGTGCTGCAGGTGCCGGCCGGGCGCATCCGCGTGGCGCAGACGCTGGGCCTCACGCGCCGGCAGATCTTCTGGCACGTGGTGCTGCCGGCCTGCCGGCCGGAGCTGTTCACCACGGTGCGGCTGGCGGTCGGCATCGGCTGGACCTCGCTGGTCGCGGCCGAGATGGTCGCATCGACCTCGGGCGTGGGCTGGATGATCGTCAACGCGGGCTCCTACCTGCGCACCGACGTGGTCATCCTCGGCATCCTGATCCTGGGCGTGCTCGGGTGGTTGCTCGATCTGCTGATCGTGAGTGCACAGAGAAAGCTCGTCCCCTGGGCCGGCAAGGAATAACTGAAAAGATGGCCAGCATCACCCTCGACCGCGTCGGTTTCGACTTCACCCCGCCCGGAAAGCCGCGCACCGGCCCTGGCGTGCTGGAGGACGTGTCGCTCCAGATCGCCGATGGCGAATTCGCCGTGCTGCTTGGGCCTTCGGGCTGCGGCAAATCGACCATCCTGAACCTGGTGGCCGGCTTCGAGCGGCCGCGCACCGGGCGCGTGCTGGCCGGCGGCCAGCCGGTGGCCGGGCCGGATCCGTCGCGCGGCGTGGTCTTCCAGCAGCCGCTGCTCTACCCCTGGCTCACGGTGCTGGAGAACGTGACCTTCGGCCCGCGCATGAACGGCCGGCCGCAGGCGGACTACCTGCGGCAGGCACGCGAGCTGCTGCAGTTGGTCGGCCTGGCCCGGCAGGAAGACGCCTACCCCTGGCAGCTGTCGGGCGGCATGCGCCAGCGCGTGGCCCTGGCGCGCGCCTGGATCATGCGGCCGGCCGTGCTGCTGATGGACGAGCCCTTCGGCGCGCTCGACGCCCAGACCCGCGCGCTGATGCAGGAACTGCTGCTGGACATCTGGAGCCGCGACCGCACCACCGTGCTGTTCGTCACCCATGACGTGGACGAGGCCCTGCTGCTCGGCACCCGCGTGCTGGCCATGTCGGCGCGGCCGGGCCGCATCGTCGAGGACCTGCGCCTGCCGTTCGGCTATCCGCGCGATGCCGAGGCGCTGCTTGAAGACCCAGCCTACGGCCCGCTCAAGCGCCAGGTGCTGCACCGGGTGCGCGAGGAAGCGCGCCGACATCTGGCGGCGTGAGTGGACCACGGACAGAAATACTCCCCCACCTGATACCGTACAGCGTCCGGCAGTTGGGCGCTACGAAGCTATACCCCCTCAGGCCATGGACCGCAGCGGCACCGCCTGGTGCACCACCACCTGGTTGCGCCCGGCCCGCTTGGCCGCATGGCAGGCCATGCCGGCCGCGTGCAGCACGTCGGCCGGCGTGGTCATGCCGGTGTCGATGGCGGTCACGCCCACGCTGACGCCGAGCGCGAACACCCGGCCCAGGTACTGCGGCTGCCAGCCGGCGATGGCCGCGCGCAGGCTCTCGGCGATCACGGCGGCGCGCGCAACGGTGCAGCCGGCCAGCAGGATCGCGAACTCGTCGCCGCCCATGCGGGCCACCGTGTCGCTGCCGCGCACCTGCGACTCCATCAGGCGCGCCAGGTGGCAGAGCACGTCGTCGCCCGCGGCATGGCCGGCATGGTCGTTGACGTCCTTGAAACGGTCCAGGTCCACGTAGAGCACCGCCGCCTCGCCGCCGGCGCCGACGCCGTGCGGGGCCAGGCAGTGCAGCAGGCGCTGCTCGAACTCGCGCCGGTTGACCAGCTGGGTCAGGGCGTCGTGCGTGGCCGTCCACGACAGGCGCTGGCGCGCGTCGCGCTGGGCGGTGATGTCCTCCAGGATCCAGATCCTGCGGCCGTCGCCGCCGCCGGCGGACTCGACCTCGTGGCCGACCAGGTGGACCCAGAACGGGCTGCCGTCCTTGCGCAGGAGCAGCACCTCGCCGTCGAAGAAGCCGTGCACCGCGAAGTCCTCGCGCACCTTCTCGCGCAGTTCGGCGAAGGCGTCGTCCGACGGGTACAGCATGCGCGCGGGCCAGCCCTGCAGCTCGGCCGCCGTGTAGCCGAAGAGCTGGCAGGCATGGCGGCCCGCCATCTCCAGCCGGCCGCGGCGCGACACCAGGATGCCCACCGGCGCGTTGTGCAGGATGCCCACCGGCGCGTTGTGCAGGATGCCCACCGGCGCGTTGTGCAGGATGGCCATGAGCTGGTCGGCCAGCACCGCCAGCGCCTGGCGGTCGCGGTCGTGCGCGACGGCCAGGTCGCGCACCGCAGCCACCAGCGCGCCGGCCTCGCCGCCGGCGTGCGGCCAGTCCGCATGGGGCGGCAGCGCCCCGCCGTCGCCGCCCTCCCCGTGCAGCTGCTGCATCCTGCGGCGCAGCGCACCGATCGGGCGCATCCAGCCGGCGACCAGCAGACCGGCCAGCACGGCGCAGCTGCCGGCGGCCGCGGCGGTGACGGCCCATGCCCGCTGCCGCAAGGCTTCCAGCGGGCCCAGGACCTGCGGCCGCGGTGTGATGCGCGCCACCATCCACTGCGGCAGCGGCATGCCGGCCAGGGCGACCACCGCCTGCGGCAGCAGCTGCGCCCGGCCGTCGGCCACGACGGGGCGGTCCTCGGCCGCCCAGGCCGCGTAGGCGTCGGCGAGGCCGGGCTCGTCGGCCGCCCGGCCGAGCAGCCGCGACGGGTCGGGATGCGACAGGATGGTGCCGTCGCGCGCGAACACGACCAGCCGCGACTGCACGTGGCCCGGCAGGCCCATCGACGCCGGCAGGAGGTCCTGCGACTGCAGCCGCAGGCTGCCGCCGACCACGCCGAGGAAGCGGCCGTCGCCGTGCAGCATGGGCATGGTGAACATCACGCGCGGCGCGCCCCCGCCGCCCGCAATGGGGCCGGAGACGGCCGGCTTGCGCTCGATCAGCGCGCGCAGCAGGTATTCGCGCTCCAGCGGCGACAGAGCCGACGCCTGCTGGGCCCGCCCGCGCAGCAGGTTGAGCGGCACGTCGCCGCCGGCGCCGACCACGTGCAGCGATTCGAAGTAGTCGACCGGCACCGGCACGCCGTGCAGCAGCTGTGGCGCGGCGGCGCCGCCGGGCGCCGACATCGCCGGGATGATGCCCGCCGCGACCGCGCGCAGCACCTTCTGGCCCTGGTCGATGCGGCCGGCCAGCAGGCCGGCCACCATCTCGGCGCCATCGGCCTCCTGTGCGAGCAGCCGGCGCTCGGCGTCGGCGCAGGCCTCGCGCAGCACGAGCCAGGTCGAGATGCCGGCCGATGCCAGCACGAAGGCCACGGCGGTCAGCACGCTGCGCAGTCCCAGGCCCGGCCCCACGGCCGCGGGGCGCAAGGCGGCCGAAACGGACGGCTGCGGCGGCACGGGGGCCGTGGAGGGTCGCATGAAAGGCAGGGGCATGGACGGAAGGCGGACGCGCGGAGCACGGCGGCCGGGGCCCGGCCGCAGCGGCACTATGGCAGGCGGCCCGCGGAGCCGCATTGGGTACAACCCGCCGCCCCCGGGCAAACCCGCGGGGCGCCGACGGCGCCTACCGCCCTGCGACGGCCTGCAGCGCGCCCGGGTGCGGCAATTCGAGCACCGTGCCCGAACCGGCCACCAGCCCCATCTCGCGCAGGTGCCGCAGCACGCGCGAGAGCGTCTCCGGCGCGATGCCCAGCTGCGCCGCGATCATCCGCTTGCGCTGGCGCAGGGTGACGCGCCAGCGGCCCTCGTCCAGCCGCTCGGCATGGCGCAGCAGCCACTGGGCGCAGCGCGCCTCGGCGTCCTGCGCCAGGCGGCTGACGGCCAGCTCGCACTGCTGGCGCTGGCCGGCGGCCAGGTCGTGCATCAGCACCCGCACCGGCCCCGGCAGCGCCGCGTAGGCGCGGCGGAACTCCTCCAGCGGCATGCGGCGCAGCACGGCCGGCGTCTCGGCCACGGCGTCGACGAAGGCCGGCAGGCCCAGGATGGCCGCGGCGCTGTCGAGCCACAGCGGCCCCTCGGCCGTGCCCAGGCGGTGGCGCAGCCGGGCCTCGCCGGCGTCGCCGCCCTCGGCCCCGCGCCCCAGGCCCAGCGCGATGCGGCCGCTCTCCAGGTAGGTGACGAACAGCGGCTGGCTGCCGCGCTCCACGACCGGATCGCCCGGCACGACGGTCTGGCGCTCGGGCGGCGGAACGAAGGAGGTGGACGGCAGCATGGGGCCGACTGTGCCGCGCAAGCGACAGTCCGGCCTTGAGGAGGATCAAAAACGCCGCTTTCGGCTCCAGGCGTGGTGCGGACGCACCAGAATGGCGGGCTATACACATTCCGTGACACTTTCATGCGGATCCCCGACGGCGGCATGGGTTTTGCGTGTGTGGGCGCGACCGTGCGGGGCCGCGTCATCTTGCCCAGGCCGCTCCCCGGACGGCATCTCACCCAGGAGTCAAAACAACCCATGAACAACAGACTGACCGCGCTGTGCTCCGCCGCGCTGTGCGCCGCCGCCGGTGCCGCGCATGCCCAAAGCTCCGTCCAATTCTCTGGCCTGGTCGACACCTTCGCGGGCTCGCTCAAGACCGCCGGGGACACAAGCCGCAAGTCCGTCGTGGACAGCGGCGGCCTGACGACTTCGTGGTTCGGCGTGACCGGAACCGAGGACCTCGGCGGCGGCCTCTCGGCCAAGTTCCAGCTGACCTCGTTCCTCAGGACCGACACCGGCGAGCAAGGCCGCTTCACCGGCGACAGCTTCTTCTCGCGCGACGCCAACATCAGCCTGTCGGGCAGCTTCGGCTCGGTGCTGCTGGGCCGCTGGCTGGCGCCCCACTTCCTGCCCTCGATCATCGGCAACCCATTCGGCGATTCGTTCACCTTCTCGCCGCTGATCCTGCACATGAACGTGCCGCTGTACAACGGCACCGGCTGGGGCGCGACCACGCCGGCGGACACCGGCTGGTCCAACCAGGTGGTCTATAGCACGCCCCAGTTCGGCGGCCTGCAGGCCAACCTCCAGTACCAGTTCGGCGAGCAGCCCAACGACAACGGCAAGAAGAACGCCGGCGCCAACTTCCTCTACTTCGGCGGCCCGCTGACGCTGACCGGCTTCTACGAGCGCGACCAGATCGGCAATCCCGGCCAGGGCGCCTACCTGGGCACGACCAGGAAGGACTGGGCCCTGCACGGCGCCTACGACTTCGGCGTGGTCAAGCCCTTCCTGAGCCACGGCGAATCGAAGGCCGACAACAGCGACGACAAGGCCAGGACCAGCCAGCTCGGCGCCACGGTGCCGCTGGGCGCCGGCACGATGCTGGCCGACTATGCGAGGACCGAGCTGACGCGCACCCGCGTGGACCGCAGGACCTTCTCGCTGGGCTACGACCATTTCCTGTCCAGGCGCACCGACGTGTATGCGGTCTACATGAACGACCGCATCACCGCGCAGACCAACGGCAACAGCGTGGGCTTCGGCGTCCGGCATCGGTTCTGACGCGGTGCCCTGCGGCGCGAAGAGCCCGGCCCTGCCTGCAGCTTTTCCGTCTTGCGGCAATAATCCCGGATCCGGCCCGTCGGCCGTCGCGCCAGCCCCGCCGGCGCCGGCCATGCCGCGGCCGCGCTGCGCCGCGGCACGAACGCACCAGGGAACGATCCCTTCCCGCCGCAGGCGCAGCGGGTTTGCGCGGCACCTACCGGGTTTTTTCGCGTTGCCGCGCAAAAGCAGGATTTCACATGGACATCATCAAATGGGGCATCGTCGCGCTGTTCGCGGGTTCGGCGGCCTACGTCCACTTCCGGGGCAGGGTGCGCACGAGCTTCTGGCGCCAGCTCATCAACCATTCCACGCTGCTCGCGCCGGTCAACTGCCTGCTCTACGCCTTCTCGCGGGTGCCGGCCAGGCCCTATCTGGACCATTCCGCCTTTCCGGGCCTGCGGCTGCTCGATGCACACTGGGAAACCATCCGCGCCGAAGCGCTGGCGCTGGCCGCGGCCCAGCGGATCCGGGCCGCGGAGCGCAACGACGACGCCGGCTTCAACTCCTTCTTCAAGGAAGGCTGGACCCGTTTCTACCTGAAGTGGTACGAGGCACACCATCCGTCGGCGCAGGCCCTGTGCCCGCAGACCGTCGCGCTGCTCAAGCGCATTCCGGAAGTGAAGGCGGCCCTGTTCGCCGTGCTGCCGGCCGGCGGCAAGCTCAACCCCCACCGCGACCCCTATGCCGGCTCCATCCGCTACCACCTGGGCCTGGTCACGCCCAACGACGACCGCTGCTACATCGAGGTCGACGGCCAGCGCTATTCCTGGCGCGACGGCGAGAGCGTGCTGTTCGACGAGACCTTCATCCACCGCGTGGAGAACACCACCGCCCAGGGCCGCATCATCCTGTTCTGCGACGTGGAACGCCCCATGCGCTACCGCTGGGCCGGCGCCTTCAACCGCTGGTTCGCGCGCAACGTGATGACGGCCGCCAGTTCGCCCAACGAGCAGTCGGACCAGACCGGCGCGATCAACCGCTTCTTCCATGTCTCCTGGGTCATGGGCCAGTACCGGCGCCGCTTCAAGGCGTGGAATCCCACGGTCTACCGGGCCACGAAGGTGCTGCTGGTCGCGCTGGTGGTGGCGCTGCTGGTCTGGGCATGACAGCGCGCATGCCCGGCGCGCTGCAGGGCTATGCGCCCGGCAGGACCAGCAGCGCCCGGAAGTCGTTCACGTTCGTGAACGTCGGGCCGGTCACGACGAGGTCGCCGAGCGCATCGAAGAATCCGTAGGCATCGTTGCGGTCGAGGTGGTCCGCCACCTTCAGGCCCTTCGCGGCCGCGCGGGCCAGCGTGTCGGGCGCGACGAAGGCGCCGGCGTTGTCCTCCACGCCGTCGATGCCGTCGGTGTCGGCGGCCAGGGCCCACACCCCTGCCCGTCCTCGCAGCGCCTGGACCACGCCCAGGCAGAACTCGCCAGCCCGCCCGCCGCGGCCACGCCCGGCGCCCTCGGCGCGCGCGCGGACCGTGACTGTGGTCTCGCCGCCCGAGAGGATCACGCAGGGCGTGGCGAAGGGCTCGCCGTGGGCGGCCACCGCGCGGGCCAGCGCCGCGTGCACGCGGCCGACCTCGCGCGACTCGCCCTCGATCTCGTCGCCCAGCACATGGGCCGCGATGCCGGCGGCGCGCGCGGCCTGGGCCGCGGCGGCCAGCGCCTGGCGCGGCGTGGCGATCAGGTGGACTTCGTGGCCGTCGAACGCCGGGTCGCCGGGCTTGGGCGTCTCCCACTCGCCGCGCGCGAGCCGCTCGCGCACGGCGTCGGGCACCGCGATGCGGTAGCGGCGCAGGATGGCCAGCGCATCGGCGCTGGTGGTCGCGTCGGGCACCGTCGGGCCGCTGGCGATGACCGACACGTCGTCGCCCGGCACGTCGCTGATGGCCAGCGTCACCACGCGCGCCGGCGCGCAGGCCGCCGCGAGACGGCCGCCCTTGATGCGCGAGAGGTGCTTGCGCACGCAGTTCATCTCGTCGATGGCTGCGCCGCTTTCGAGCAGCGCGCGGTTGATGCGCTGCTTGTCGGCCAGCGCCAGCCCGTCGCCGGGCAGCGTGAGCAGCGAGGAGCCGCCGCCCGAGATCAGGCACAGCACCAGGTCATCGGCCGTGAGCCCCTGCACCAGCTGCAGGATGCGCTGCGCCGCGGCGAGGCCGGCCGCATCGGGCACCGGGTGCGCGGCCTCGACCACCTCGATGCGCGCCGGCAGGCCCGCGGGGCGCGGCGGCACGTGGTGGTAGCGCGTGACGACGAGGCCCGACAGCGGCGCATCGGCCGGCCACAGCGCCTCGACCGCCTGGGCCATCGCGCCGCCGGCCTTGCCGGCGCCGACCACCACGGTGCGCCCGCGCGGCGGCGCCGGCAGGTGCGCGGCGGTCGCGTGCAGCGGCAGCGCGCGCTCCACCGCGGTGCGCAGCAGATGCTGGAGGAAGGCCCGCGGATCGTGCGCGGGCGCCGGCGGGGAGTGGTCTCGTTCGGTGGTCATGGCCTGCGATTGTGCAGCCGTCCGCGGTGACGGCGGATGCTGACAGCTCGCGTCGGCAATTCCGCACAGACGCTCGACCGTACGGGGCCCACCATCCTGCCCGTCTCTTTCCAAATCACAACAGGCGGCCGTGGCTGCCACACAAGAAGGACACCATGCCCCCCGACAACGCCCGGCGCGGATTCCTGCGCTCATCGATCGCGATCGTCCCTGCCACGGCCCTGGCCGCCGCAGGCCATTCGCAGCCCCCCGCCACCAGCACCGCGCCCCACGCCCCCGCGGCAGTCGCTCCCACCCACGCCGGCCCCTACCAGCCGGCGTTTTTTCATCCCGACGAATACGCCTTCGTGAACGCGGCGGTCGCCCGGCTCATACCGGCGGACGACACCGGCCCCGGCGGCGTCGAAACCGGCGTGCCCGAATTCATCGACCGGCAGATGGACGCGGCCTTCGGCCACGCGGCCATCTGGTACATGCAGGGCCCGTTCGTCGACTCGCCGCCGGAGTTCGGCTACCAGGGCAAGCTGCCGCCGCGCGACGTCTACCGCGCCGGCATCGCGGCGACCGATGGCTGGTGCCGCCAGCAGTTCGGCGGCAAGCGCTTTGCACAGCTGGACGCGGACCAGCAGGACGAGGTGCTGCGCGGACTCGAATCCGGCAAGATCGCGCTGGCGGACGTGGCCGCCAAGACCTTCTTCGCCTTCCTGCTGCAAAACACCAAGGAAGGCTACCTGAGCGACCCGATCCACGGCGGCAACAGGAACGCCGGCGCGTGGAAGATGATCGGCTTTCCCGGTGCGCGCGCCGACTTCGCCGACTGGGTCGGCCGCCCCGGCGAGCGCTATCCGCTGCCGCCCGTGTCCATCGCCGGCCCGCAGGGCTGAAGGAGCGCGACGATGGCAACGCAGAAGAAACCCGCCGTCGACGCGGTGCTGGTCGGCTTCGGCTGGACCGGCGCGATCATGGGCATGGAGCTCACCGCCGCCGGCCTCCAGGTGCTGGCGCTGGAGCGCGGCGAAATGCGCGACACCCTGCCCGACTTCGCCTACCCGCGCATCACCGACGAGCTCTCGTACGGCATCCGCGGCAAGCTGTTCCAGAACCTGGCCAAGGAGACGGTCACGGTGCGCCACAGCCTGGCCGACACCGCCGTGCCGTACCGCCAGCTCGGCTCCTTCCTGCCGGGCGATGGCGTGGGCGGCGCCGGCGTGCACTGGAACGGCCACCACTGGCGCCCGCTGCCCGACGACCTGCGCATCCGCAGCCGCCACGAGGAGCACTACGGAAAGAAGTTCATCCCGGCCGGCATGCAGCTGCAGGATTGGGGCGTGACCTACGACGAACTGGAACCGCATTTCGACCAGTTCGAGAAGATCTGTGGCACCTCCGGCCGGGCCGGCAACCTGCGCGGCCAGATCCAGCCGGGCGGCAATCCGTTCGAAGGACCGCGCAGCAACGAGTTCCCGACGCCGCCGCTGGCCAGCGTGAACAGCGCCGTGCTGTTCGAGAAGGCGGTGCGCGAACTGGGCTACCACCCGTTCCCGCAGGCCGCGGCCAACGTGTCGCAGGCCTACACCAACCCGCATGGCGTCCAGCTCGGGCCCTGCAACTTCTGCGGATTCTGCGAGCGCTTCGGCTGCTACATGTATGCCAAGTCGTCGCCGCAGACCACCCTGCTGCCGGTGCTGATGAAGCGCGCCAACTTCGAGCTGCGCACGCGCTCGCACGTCGTGCGCGTCAACCTCGCAGCCGACGGCAAGCGCGCCACCGGCGTGACCTACATCGACGCGCAGGGCAACGAGGTCGAGCAGCCGGCCGACCTGGTCGTGCTCTGCGCCTACCAGTTCCACAACGTGCGGTTGATGCTGCTGTCCAACATCGGCCAGAAGTACGACCCGGCCACCGGCCGCGGCGTGGTCGGCCGCAACTACGCCTACCAGCTCAACGCCGGCGCCACGCTGTTCTTCGACCAGAGCAAGCCGATGAACCCGTTCGTCGGCGCCGGCGCGGCCGGCAGCGTGATCGACGACTTCGACGGCGACAACTTCGACCACGGCCCGCTCGGCTTCGTCGGCGGCGCCACCATCAACAGCATCACCACCGGCGGGCGGCCGATCCAGCAGATGGCCGTGCCGGCCGGCACGCCCACCTGGGGCGCCGGCTGGAAGCGCGCGATCAAGGACAACTACCTCTACACCGCCAGCGTCGGCAGCCAGGGCTCGGTCATGTCCTACCGCGACAACTACCTGGACCTGGATCCGACCTACAAGGACGTCTATGGTCAGCCGCTGCTGCGCATGACCTTCGACTGGAAGGCCAACGACATCGCGATGACCCAGTTCATCGCCACCAAGATCGAAGGCATCGCCCGGGCCATGGGCCCGCGCAGCTACCAGGTCAACGTGCGCAAGCCCGGCGACCACTACGACCTGCGCGTCTACCAGTCCACCCACAATACCGGCGGCGCGGTGATGGGCACCGACCCGTCGACCAGCGCGGTCAACCGCTACCTGCAGTCGTGGGACGTGCCCAACGTCTTCGTGATGGGCGCCAGCGCCTTCCCGCAGAACTTCGGCTACAACCCGACCGGCGTGGTCGGTGCGCTGGCCTACTGGGCGGCTAAGGCCATCCGCGAGCGCTACCTGAAGAACCCGGGCAGTCTGGCCTGAAGGAGCAGCACCGATGAAACGCTCCTCTTCCCTCGCCTTCGGCGTGGCCGCCGCCATCGGCCTGGCCGCCTTCGGCGCCGCGCTGATGCCCCCCGCCGTACAGGCCCGCGACGGCGCCGTGCCGGCGGCAGCGCCGGACGCGCCGGACGCGCAAGTCATCCGCGGCGAATACCTGGCGCGCGCCGGCGACTGCATCAGCTGTCATACCCGGGCCCAGGGCGCGCCCTTCGCCGGCGGGCTGCCGATGGCCACGCCCTTCGGCACCATCGTCTCGACCAACATCACGCCCGACCGGCAGCACGGCATCGGCGAGTACACGCAGGAGGACTTCGCCCGCGCGCTGCGCAAGGGCCGCGCCCGCGACGGCCATTACCTGTACCCGGCCATGCCGTATGCCAACTTCGCCCGGCTGTCGGACGACGACCTCGCGGCACTGTATGCCTACTTCATGAAAGGCGTGAAGCCGGCCGCGCAGGACAACCCGCGCACCGACCTCAAGTGGCCCTACCGCATGCGCTGGCTGATGGCCGGCTGGAACCTGCTGTATCTGCCGGGCCGGCCCTACCAGCCCGATACCAAGCAGACCGCCGAATGGAACCGCGGCGCCTACCTGGTGCAGGGCCTGGGCCACTGCAGCGCCTGCCACACGCCGCGCGGCTTCGCCGGTGCGGAGAAGGCATCGACCGAGCGGGACGGCGGCCTGTTCCTCTCCGGTGCCGTGATCGACGGCTGGTACGCCCAGCCGCTGCGCAACACCGCAGCGCCCGGACTCGCGGGCTGGAGCACGCAGGAGCTCGTCGAGTACCTGAAGACCGGCCGAACCGCCCACACGGCGGCCTTCGGACCGCTGGCGCAGGTGGTCACCAACAGCACGCAGCACCTGTCGCGCGACGACCTGGGCGCCGTCGCGGCCTACCTCAAGTCGCTCGGCAGCGACGGCAGCGGCCCTGCCGGCGCCGCGCTGCAGCCGCCGGCGCCCGCTCCGCAAAGCAAGCCGTCGCAGCCGCCCACCGACCCGACCGCGCTGGCACGGCGCAGCGGCAGGACGGACCGGCCCGGCGCGCTGGTCTACGTCAACAACTGCGCGGCCTGCCACCGCTCCGACGGCCAGGGCGCATCGCGCACCTTCCCCACGCTCGCGCGCAACAGCGCCGTCGCCGCGCAGGACCCGACGTCGCTGATCCGCATCGTGCTGCAGGGCTCGTCCATGCCGTACACGGCGCAGGCGCCGTCCGAGCTCGGCATGCCGGGCTTCGGCTGGCGGCTGACCGACCGCAACGTGGCCGATCTGCTGACCTTCGTGCGCAGCAGCTGGGGCAACCGGGCCGGTGCCGTCACGCCGGGCCAGGTCGCACAGGTGCGCTCCACGCTCGGACAGTCCGCCTCCACCGACGCGGCGGCGCTGCAGCAGCGCCGCTGAGCGCCTTTCGCAGCCGCAACGACGAGGGGCGCCACGGCGCCCCTCGTCGTTGTGTGCGCCGAGACCCAGCAGCCGCGCTCAGCGCGTGCCCACCAGCCCCAGGATGCCGATGATGATCAGGTACAGCGCCACGATGTAGTTGAGCAGGCGCGGCACGAGCAGGATGAGGATGCCGGCGATGAGGGAGACGACCGGACCGATGCTGAAGACCATGGCGATGTCCTTGCGGTGCATGCGGCACCCGTTGCGATGCCGTGCACGATACGGCACCGCGGCGCGCGGCCGGCGCGGACGGATTCGCACAGCCGTGCCAGACAAAGCCGGGACACCGCCCCCTCGCGCAGTCCGGGCAGGCCGACAGGCTTCATATACAGTCGGGTCTATTGGCCCAAAGCGCCTGATATAAAGCCGTTACACAGATATCCTCCCCGGCCCAGCGGGCGATGCGCATGCCGGCGGCCTGCCCTCTGTCAAAGCCGCGTCACATTGCCTTGCCAGGATCGCGCATTTTCCGGAATCGACAGGTGGCATTCGCATGAGCAACCCCGCACCGCTGGACTGGGAGGCGCTCGCCACCGTTCTGTGCCCTGGACTTGCGCAGAAGGCCGGACCGCTGGCGCGGTTGATGCGCGAGCGCGCGCTCCACTGCGTGTGGCAGCCGCTGGCCGACCTGCGCGAAGGCAAGGTCTATGCGCACGAGGCCCTGATCCGCGGCCCGCAGGGCACCGAGTTCCACACCCCCGACAGGCTGCTGGCCCTGGCCCGGCGCGAGGGCATGCTGGCCGACTTCGAGCTGTTCTGCATCGCCACCGCGCTACTGCAGTGGGGCATGCGCGGCGAGGCTGGCCGGCTCTTCGTCAACGTCAGCGCCGACGCGCTGGTGCAGTGCGTGCTGCGCTGCCCGGCCGAGGGCTTCGGCGCGCTGGTGTCCTCGTTCGGCGTGGACCCGCGCATGCTGGTGCTGGAGATCACCGAGCACGAGCGGGTGGGCGACATGGCGCAGCTGCGCCAGACGGTCGCCGCGGTGCACGCCTCGGGCGCCACGCTGGCGCTCGACGACTTCGGCGACGGGCACTCCAGCCTGCGGCTGTGGGCCGAGGTCAAGCCCAGCTTCGTCAAGATCGACAAGTACTTCATCCACGCCATCAGCGAGCACAGCGAGAACCTGCAGATGGTGCAGGCCATCCAGCGCATCGCCGACATGTTCGGCACCACGCTGGTGGCCGAAGGCATCGAGACGCGCGACGACCTGCGCGTGCTGCGCGATCTGGGCCTGCCCTATGGCCAGGGCTGGCTGATCGGCCGCCCGCAGGAGGCACCGCGCACCGCCATCGACGAACGCGCGCTGGAGGTGGTGCACGACCGCCGCGTGGCCGTGATGCCGCAGCAGCAGCACAGCGCACGGCCCGGCATCCTGCGCGGCCTGCCGATCCTCCAGGCGCCGACCGCCACGCTGGCCACCAGCAACAACGACCTGGCCGCGCTGTTCCAGGAGCGGCCGGACCTGCATGCCATCGCCATCGTCGACGGCGACCGCCCGGTCGCGCTGGTCAACCGCCAGCAGTTCATGAACCACTACGCCACGCTGTACTTCCGCGAGGTGCACGGGCGCAAGCCCTGCATCGCCTATGCGAACCAGGCGCCGCGCGTGGTGGAGTTGGACGACGACGTGGACGAGCTGGTCACCATCCTGACCTCGCAGGACCAGCGCTACCTGAGCGACGGCTTCGTCGTGACCGACAACGGCCGCTATGCCGGTCTGGGCACCGGCGAACAGCTGGTGCGCTCGGTCACCGAGGCGCGCATCGAAGCCGCGCGCCATGCCAACCCGCTGACTTTCCTGCCGGGCAACATCCCGATCAGCATGCACATCGACCGGCTGCTGGCCGGCGGCGCCGAGTTCGCCGCCTGCTACGCGGACCTCAACAACTTCAAGCCCTTCAACGACCAGTACGGCTACTGGCGCGGCGACGAGATGATCCGGCTGGTCGCGCGGCTCGCGGTGGCGCACTGCGACGCGCGCCGCGACTTCGTCGGCCACGTGGGCGGCGACGACTTCATGATCCTGTTCCAGAGCAGCGACTGGCAGCGCCGCTGCGAGGCCATCGTGCAGGAGTTCGCCCAGCAGGCGCTGTCACTGTTCGACCCCGAGGCGCGCGCCGCCGGCGGCATCGAGGCCGAGGACCGCCACGGCGTGCTGCGCTTCTTTCCATGCACCACGCTGTCGATCGGCGCGGTGCGCATCCGCCGCGGCGAATTCCGCCGGGCCGAGGAAGTGGCCAACGCCGCCGCGCTGGCCAAGCACGACGCCAAGCTCGGCGGCGCGGGGCTGTTCGTGCGCGAGGAGCCGCTGCGCGCCGTGGCGTAGCGCCGGCCCCGCTGCACCGCATCAGGCTTCGCCGAGGTAGGCTGCACGCACCTTCGGGTCGTGCAGCAGGTCGCGCGAGGGCCCTTGGAGGATGATGCGGCCGGACTCCATCACGTAGCCGCGCCCGGTCACCTCCAGCGCCAGGCGGGCGTTCTGCTCGATCAGCAGGACGGTCACGCCCTCGCTGGCGATGGTGCGCACCACGTCGAACACCGCCTCGACCATCAGTGGCGCCAGCCCCATCGACGGCTCATCGAGCAGCAGCAGGCGCGGGCGCGAGAGCATCGCGCGGCCCATGGCGACGAGCTGCTGCTCGCCGCCCGACAGCGTGCCGGCCAGCTGGCGGCGGCGCTCGGCCAGGCGCGGGAACAGCGTGAAGATGCGGTCCAGGTCCCGGGCGACGGCGGCCCTGTCGCGGCGGGTGTAGGCGCCCACGGCCAGGTTCTCCTCGATCGTGAGCTGGCCGAAGATGCCTCGGCCCTCGGGCACCATGACGAGCCCGCCGCGCACGAGTTCGAAGGACTTGCTGCCGAGGATGGAGCGGCCGGCATAGACGATGTCACCGCCGGCGTCCGGCACCAGGCCGCAGATCGCGCGCAGCAGCGTGCTCTTGCCCGCGCCGTTGGCGCCGATCAGGCAGACGCGCTCGCCGTCGCCCACCGCGAGGCTCGCGCCGCGCACGGCCTGGATGCCGCCGTAGGAGACGTGCAGGTCGCGCAGCTCCAGCAGCGGCGCGGCGGCGGCAGCGGATGTCGCGGGAATGGCATTCATTGGAATACCTCCGCGCTCACGCGCCGCGGTGCGGGCGCCTTCGGGCGGCCGGGTGGCGCTCATGGCGCCGCCTCCTCCGCCGCGCCGGCGCCCAGGTAGGCCTCGATCACGCGCGGGTCGCGCTGCACCTCGGCCGGCACGCCTTCGGCGATCGCCTTGCCGTATTCCAGCACCAGCACCCGGTCGCACAGGCCCATCACCAGTTTCATGTCGTGTTCGATCAGCAGCACCGTGACGCCGTCGCCCCGGATGGTTTCGATGAGTCGGCGCAGGGCCAGCGTTTCGGTGGCGTTCATGCCGGCCGCAGGCTCGTCGAGCGCCAGCAGCGCCGGCTCGGTGGCCAGCGCACGGGCGATCTCCAGGCGGCGCTGGTCGCCGTACGCCAGCGCACCCGCCGGGTCGTTGGCCCGGTGGCCGATGCCCACGTAGTCGAGCAGCGCGAAGGCCCTGGCCTCGATGGCGCGCTCCTCGGCGCGGGAGCCGCGCGTGCCCAGCATGCAGCCGAAGACGCCCGAGGACGAGCGCACGTGGCGGCCGACCATCACGTTCTCCAGCGCGGTCATGCTGCCGAACAGGCGGATGTTCTGGAAGGTGCGGGCCAATCCCCTGCTTGCCACCTGATAGGGCTTGAGCCCCCGCAGGCTGCGGCCGTCCAGGGTGTACTCCCCGGCGTCGGGCGGGTACAGGCCGGTCAGCACATTGAACAGCGTGGTCTTGCCGGCGCCGTTGGGGCCGATCAGGCCGTAGATGTCGCCGCGGCGGATGGTCAAGCCCACGTCCGACAGCGCCTGCAGGCCGCCGAAGCGCTTGCCGATGCCGCGGGCTTGGAGCAGCGGTGCGCGGTCGCCCCCGCTCATCGCGCGGCTCCTGCTTCGCGCTGCACCGCGCGCCGGCGCACCGGCGACGGCCACAGCCCGGCGGGCCGCAGCAGCATGACGGCCACCATCGCCACGCCGAACAGCATCATGCGGATGGCCTCGGGGTCGAGCAGCACGGCGCCGAACACGGCCTCCTGCGCCGGCACGATGACCTGGCGCAGCAGCTCGGGCAGCACGGCCAGCAGGATGGCGCCGAGGATCACGCCGGGCACATGGCCCATGCCGCCGAGCACCACCATGCACAGCACCGAGATCGACTCCAGCAGGCTGAAGCTCTCGGGGCTGACGAAGCCCTGCATCGCGGCGAACAGCCCGCCGGCCACGCCCCCGAACGACGCGCCCATGGCGAAGGCCAGCAGCTTGACGTTGCGGGTGTTGATGCCCATGGCGCCGGCGGCGGTCTCGTCCTCGCGGATCGCCTCCCAGGCCCGGCCGATGCGCGAGCCCTGCAGCCGGATGCACAGCGCCATGATGACGATCACCAGCACCACCAGCAGGTAGTAGTACTTCTCGGCGCCGGTGAAACGCAGGCCCAGGATCGTCTCGGTGCGCGAGAAGGCGAAGGCGCCGACCTTCAGCGGGTCGATACGGTTGATGCCCTGCGGTCCGTTGGTGATGTTGACCGGCGCGTTGAGGTTGTTCAGGAAGATCCGGATGATCTCGCCGAAACCCAGCGTCACGATCGCGAGGTAGTCGCCGCGCAGCTTGAGCGTGGGTGCGCCGAGCAGCACGCCGAACAGGCAGGCCAGCGCCACGCCGATCGGCAGGATCACCCAGAACGGCAGGTGCAGGCCGAAGTGCGGCGAGGCCAGCAGCGCGTAGGCATAGGCGCCCACGGCATAGAAGGCGATGTAGCCCAGGTCGAGCAGGCCGGCGAAGCCGACGACGATGTTCAGGCCCAGGGCCAGCATCACGTAGAGCAGCGTGAAGTTGGCCAGCCGCACCCAGGTCTGGCCGCCGGCGGCCAGCACCGAGGGCAGCAGGACCAGCAGCGCGCCCACCACGGCCAGCGCCGCGACGCTGGCTGCGCGGCCGCGCAGCCACGAGGGCCTGGCGATGGTCCCGGCATGGTGGTGCCGGGAAGGAGCGGAGGTCGTCATGCGAGGTCTCCCGAGCGTTGGCCGAGCAGGCCGGCGGGACGGAAGAGCAGCACGAGCACCAGCACCACGAAGGCGAACACGTCCTGGTAGTGGCTGCCGAGGAAGCCGCCGGTCAGGTCGCCGATGTAGCCCGAGCCCAGGGCCTCGATCACGCCGAGCAGCACGCCGCCGAGCATGGCGCCGGCCATGTTGCCCACGCCGCCGAGCACGGCCGCGGTGAAGGCCTTGAGCCCCAGCATGAAGCCCATGTAGTAGTGGGCCACGCCGTAGTACACGCTGATCATCAGCCCGGCGACGGCCGCCAGCGCCGAGCCGACCAGGAAGGCCAGCGAGATCACCGTGTCGATGTCGATGCCCATGAGCCCGGCGACCTCGCGGTTCTGCGCCGTGGCGCGCATGGCCACGCCGAGGCGCGTGCGGTGCACCAGCAGCAGCAGGCCGCCCATGATCGCCGCGGCGATGGCGACGATGGCGATCTGCAGCGTGGTCACGCGCACGCCGCCCAGCGCCAGCACCGCCGGTTCGAGCAGCGGCGGGAAGTTCAGGTAGTTGCGCCCCCAGATCATCATGGCGGCGTTCTGCAGGATGATGGACACGCCTATCGCGGTGAGGAGCGTGGCCAGCCGCGGCGCGCGGCGCAGCGGCCGGTAGGCCACGCGCTCGGCCGTCCAGCCCACGGCCATGCAGACCGGGATGGCCAGCAGCAGCGCGGCGCCGAGGACGAGCGGCGGCGCCAGCCCCGGCGCGGCGCCGGCCAGCGCGGTGGCGGCGACGGTGGCCACGAGCGCGCCGATCATCACCACCTCGCCGTGGGCGAAGTTGATCAGGCCGATGATGCCGTACACCATCGTGTAGCCCAGCGCGACCAGCGCATAGACGCTGCCCAGCGTGACGCCGTTGACCAGCTGTTGGAAGAAGATGTCCATCGTTGTCCCTTGGGGGGCCGGCCCTCACCGCGCGGGGAGGACAGGAAAAACACGGGGTATATGCCCATAGCGCACGACTGGCAATCGCTATAGACATATACCCCCGCCTGTTACTTGGCTGCCTGGCCGACCACGGTTTCGACCTGCGTCCACTTGCCGCCCTTGACCTGGTAGATGGTCACGGCAACTTCCTTGAGGTCGCCCCGGGCGTCGTAGGCGATGGCGTTGCTGGTCAGGCCCTTGCGCTGCAGCGCGGCGAGCTTGGGCAGGTACTTGTCGGGCTCGGCCGAGCCGGCCTGCGCGATGGCGGTGACCAGGTTCCAGGCGCCGTCGTAGGCATAGGGCGAGTACACGCCGATGTCCTTCTTGAAGCGCGCTCTGTAGCTGGCCTCGAACGCCTTGCCGCCCGGCAGCGATTCGAGCGGCACGCCGGCGAGCGACGCATAGGTGCCCTCGGCCGCCGCGCCGGCCAGGCGCAGGAAGGTGTCGCTGCGGGTCATCTCGCCCGACAGCAGCGGCGCCTTGATGCCCAGCTGCTGGAGCTGGCGCTTGAGCGGGCCGGACTGCGCGTCGGTGCCGCCGAAGAAGATCGCGTCGGGCGCGGCGTTGCGGATGTTGGTCAGGATCGAGGCGAAGTCGGTGGACTTGTCGGTCGTGTACTCGCGCCGCACGATGGTTCCGCCGGCGGCCTTGACGCTCTTCTCCAGCTCGTCGGCCAGGCCCTGGCCGTAGGCCGTGCGGTCGTCGATGATCGCGACCTTCTTCGCGCCGAGCTTCCTGACGATGAAGCCGCCGACGGCCGCGCCCTGCTGGGTGTCGCTGGTCATCATGCGAAAGGCCGTGTTGTAGCCCTGCCGGGTGAACTCGGGCGCCGTGGCCATCGAGACCTGGGGCAGGCCGGCATCGTTGTAGATGCGCGACGCGGGGATCGAGGTGCCGGAGTTGAAGTGGCCCAGGATGCCGGCGACGCCGGCGTCCACCAGCTGCTGCGCCACCTGCACGGCGGTGCGCGGGTCGGCCTGGTCGTCGCGCGAGACGAGCACGAAGTTGGCCGTCTTGCCGCCGACCTTGCTCTTCTTCGCGTTGGCCTCGGACAGTGCGAGCTGGATGCCGTTCTGCATCTCCTCGCCGTAGTGCGACTGCGGGCCGGTCAGCGGCGCGGCGAAGCCGAGCTTGATGTCCACCGTCTGCGCGGCCGCGGGCAGGGCGGCGCAGGCGGTGGCGGCGGCCAGCGCGCAGGCCAGCAGGTGGCGTTTGGCGATCGTCATTTTTTGCGGACTCCTCGTTGGTGGAAAAAAATTTCAGCCGATGGTCATCAGGGAGGCGTTGCCGCCTGCGGCTGCGGTATTGGTGCTGACGGAAGACTCCAGCACCAGGCGTTCGGCGGCATAGCGCACGCGCCCGGCGGCGATGTCGTGCGGCGACAGGCCCTGCGCCTGCAGGATCGGCCCGTCGCGGCGCGCCAGGCGCTGGTTCAACTGGCGCAGTGCATCGCCGTCGCCTTCGAAGAGGACGGCCGCGATCTCGGCGTCGGGCGCCGATTCTGCCGGGACGAAGGCATGCGCCGCGCGCGGCCCCGCCGGCAATGCGGCCACCAGGGCGCGGGCGGCGGGCGTGTCGGCCCACAGCGCGCTGGCGCCGGCGGCCTGCACGGCATCCCACTGCGCCGCGGCGCCGGCGGGCGTGGCGGCGATGCAGAGCACCGTGCCGCGCGGGCGCACCGTGTAGGCATTGCGTTCGCCGGTCGGGCCGGGCAGCAGCTGCGTCTGCCCGGGCGCCGGGCCGGTGGCCAGCAGGCGGTGCAGGTACAGCGGGCCGCCGGCCTTGGGGCCGGTGCCCGACAGGCCCTCGCCGCCGAAGGGCTGCACGCCGACCACGGCGCCGACGATGTTGCGGTTGACGTAGACGTTGCCGGCACGGATGCGCGGCACCACGCGGGCGATGGTCTCGTCGATGCGGGTGTGCAGGCCGAAGGTCAGGCCGTAGCCGGTGGCGTTGATCGCGTCGATCAGCACGTCGATGTCCTCGCGCCGGTAGCGCACCACGTGCAGCACCGGGCCGAACACCTCGCGCTGGAGTTCGGCCACGTCGTCGATCTCGATGATGGCCGGCGCCACGAAGGTGCCGTGGGCGGCCGCGGGCGGCAGCGCCAGCCGCTCCACGCGCCGGCCGGCGGCTGCGAAGGCGGCCACGTGGCGTTCGACGGCGTCGCGCGCCTCGGCGTCGATGACCGGGCCGACGTCCACCGAAAACAGGTCCGGGCTGCCGACCGAGAGTTCGTGCAGCGCGCCGCGCAGCATGCCGAGCACGCGGTCGGCGATCTCTTCCTGCAGGCACAGCACGCGCAGCGCGGAGCAGCGCTGGCCGGCGGAGTCGAAGGCCGAGTTCAGCACGTCCATGACCACCTGCTCGGGCAGGGCGGACGAGTCCACGACCATGGCGTTCTGGCCGCCGGTCTCGGCCACCAGCGGGATGGTGTGTCCGCGGTCGTCCAGCCGGTCGGCCAGGGTGCGGGCGATGCCGCGGGCCACGTCGGTCGAGCCGGTGAACATCACGCCGCGCACCCGGGCATCGGCCGCCAGCGCCGCGCCCACCGTGCCGCCGTCGCCCGGCAGCAGCTGCAGCGCGCCGGCCGGGACGCCGGCGGCGTGCAGGATGCGCACGGCCACGGCGGCGATCAGCGGCGTCTGCTCGGCCGGCTTGGCCAGCACGGTGTTGCCGGCGGCCAGCGCCGCGGCCACCTGGCCGGTGAAGATCGCGAGCGGGAAGTTCCAGGGGCTGATGCAGACCACCGGGCCCAGCGGGCGGTGGGTGTCGTTCGACAGCTCGGCGGCCGCCTGGGCGCCGTAGTAGCGCAGGAAGTCCACGGCCTCGCGCACCTCGGCGATCGCATTGGCCAGCGTCTTGCCGGCCTCGCGCACGATCAGGCCCAGCAGCAGCTGCATCTGCGCTTCGAGCGCATCGGCGGCGCGCTGCAGGCAGGCGGCGCGCTCCGCCGCCGGCGTGGCCTGCCAGATCGGCGCGGCGGCCACGGCCTGGGCCAGGGCCTGCTGCACTTCGGCGGCGGTGGCCGGCACCACGTGGCCCACGATGTCGCGGCGGTCGGCCGGGTTGCGCACCGGCTCGGCGCGCGATGCGGCATCGGCCACCGGCGCGCCGTCGATCAGCGGCGCGGCCTGCCACGACGACGCCGTGCTGCCCAGCAGCGCGGCCGAGAGGGAGGCCAGGCGCTGCTCGCTGGAGAGATCCAGCCCGGCCGAGTTGGCGCGGCCCCGGCCGGATTCGTCGCGGTACAGGTCCACCGGCAGCGGGATGCGCGGGTGCGGCGCGCCCACCGGCACGATCCGCTCGGCCTCGGCCACCGGGTCGGCGACCAGGGCGGCGATGTCCACCTTCGGGTCGGCGATCCGGTTCACGAACGAGGTGTTGGCCCCGTTCTCCAGCAGCCGGCGCACGAGGTAGGCCAGCAGCGTCTCGTGCGTGCCGACCGGGGCGTAGATGCGGCACGGACGGTTGAGCCGGCCGTCGGCCACGGCGCCGGTGACCTGCTCGTACAGCGGCTCGCCCATGCCGTGCAGGCACTGGAACTCGTACTGGCCGGGGTAGTAGTTCTGCCCGGCCAAGTGGTAGATGGCCGCGAGCGTGTGCGCGTTGTGCGTGGCGAACTGCGGGTAGACCGCCTGCGGCGCGGCCAGCAGCCGGCGGGCGCAGGCGAGGTAGGACACGTCGGTGTGCACCTTGCGGGTGTAGACCGGGTAGCCCTCCAGGCCGTCGACCTGGGCGCGCTTGATCTCGCTGTCCCAGTAGGCGCCCTTGACCAGCCGCACCATGATGCGGTGGCGGCTGCGGCGGGCCAGGTCGACCACGTAGTCGATCACGGAGGGCGCGCGCTTCTGGTAGGCCTGGACCACGAAGCCGATGCCGTTCCAGCCTTTCAGGCCCGGATCGAAGCAGAGGGCTTCCAGCAGGTCGAGCGAGATCTCCAGCCGGTCGGCCTCCTCCGCATCAATGTTCAGGCCGATGTCGTAGCTGCGCGCCAGCCGGGCCAGCGTGCGCATGCGCGGCAGCAGTTCGCCCATGACGCGCTCCTGCTGCTGGCGGCCGTAGCGCGGGTGCAGGGCCGAGAGCTTGACCGAGATACCCGGGCCTTCGTAGATGCCGCGCCCGGCGCTGGCCTTGCCGATGGCGTGGATGGCCTGCTCGTAGAGGTCGTAGTAGCGCTGCGCGTCGGCTGCCGTGGTGGCCGCCTCGCCGAGCATGTCATAGCTGTAGCGAAAGCCCCGGCTCTCGAACCTGCGGCTGTTGGCCAGCGCCTCGGAGATCGTCTCGCCGGTGACGAACTGCTCGCCCATCAGGCGCATGGCCATGTCCACTCCCTTGCGGATCAGCGGCTCGCCGCCCTTGCCGATCATGCGGGTCAGCGCCGAGGTCAGCGACTTCTCGCTGGTCGTGCCGACCAGCCTGCCGGTGAGCATCAGGCCCCAGGTGGTGGCATTGACGAACATCGAAGGCGACTGGCCCAGGTGGGCGTTCCAGTCGCCGTGGCTGATCTTGTCGCGGATGAGCGCGTCGCGCGTCGCACGGTCCGGGATGCGCAGCAGCGCCTCGGCCAGGCACATCAGCGCCACGCCTTCCTGGCTGGAGAGCGAGAACTCCTGCAGCAGGCCTTCCACGCCGCCGCTGGCGCGCCGTGCGCGCAGGGCGCCCACCAGGCGACGGGCCAGTTCTCCGGTCTGCTCGGCCAGGGCGGGCGCGAGGCGGGCCTGGTGGAGCAGCACAGGCAGGCATTCGGTCTCGTCGCGGCGGCAGGCGGCGGTGATGGCCGCGCGCAGCACCGATTGCGGCGCGACCGACTGGGCGAACTCCAGGAAGGGTTGCACTCGGGTTGCACCAACTTCGGCCACCAGCGCACCGCCCTGGTGCTCGCCATCGTCCGCCGGTGCGCCCAGGGCCTCTGGCGGGATCGCGCCACGCTCCACGCGCTCGACCCACGACAGCACCGCCTGCTTGATGAACCAGTGCGGCGTGCGTCCGACCGTGTCGGCCGCCGCCTTCAGGCGCTCCCGGAAGCCCTCGTCCACCTTCAAACCCAATGTCGTCGTTGCCACAGTGACTCGTACCTTTACCGATGCATGACTGCCAGGCTCGGGCAGGAATATCCCACGAGGTGCAACCATCGCACCCCGGTAGTTGCCCTATTAGTTGCGACCCATGTACACAATGGGTCAGGTCATTGCAACCAGCGCGGTGCCGCCCCTTCGGTAGACTCCACGCGCACCGCCGGCGCCTGCCGCAGCCGCCGCTGTGGCAGGCTGTCGGCCGAGGAATCCGGCCGGGCATGGCGATGACGGATCGCTCCCGGCCATGCCGGCAAGACGCAAGAACCATGACGACGACCACGACGAAGACCGCTGCACACCTCCTGGCGCTGGCCGCCGCCCTGTTCTGCGCCGGCTGCACCGCGCCTGCACCTCCCTCCGCGGCGGCGGCGCCCGGCGCGGACCGGGTTGCGGGCCTGGCGCCGGCCAGCCGCGGCTCGGCCCGCGAGTCGGCCGCGGCCACGCCGCGCGCCTACCGCCAGGACGCCGCCGCCCATCTCTACGGCCTGAACGCCGGCCGCATCTACAAGGGCGTGCTGCCGCCGATGCTCTATGCCATCGGGACGCTGGAGGTGGACATCGACCGCGCCGGCCGCGTCTCGCGTCTGCACTGGCTGCGCGCGCCGCGCCATGCGCCCGAAGTGGTGGCCGAGATTGAGCGCACGGTGCGCGCGGCCGCGCCCTACCCCGTCGCCACCCGCCTGGGACCGGTCACCTACGTCGATACCTGGCTGTGGGACAGCAGCGGCCGCTTCCAGCTCGACACGCTGACCGAGGGCCAGGCCTCTCCCTGACCATACTCCCCGGGTGACAAGGCCACTGTGCATGCCTTTCGCGGGTCAGGGGCATATACCTCCTCTGGATTCCCGCCAGGTCGAACGGCTCACGGGCGCGCGGGCAGCGGCACGTGGGCGCGCGCGGGGCAGGTCGCGGCGTGCCGACGGCGCAGATCACGGCGGGCCGCCGGCCATGCCCTCGGCCGTCTCGCGCAGGCCCTGCGCGAGCGGCGTCCAGCGCAGCCCGAGCACCTGCCCGGCGCGCGAGACATCCAGCCGGATCTCCTGCCGCCAGAGCCGCGCGAGCGACGGCGGGATGGCCGGCGGCAGCCGGTCGGCCGGCAGGCGCAGCAGCTGCGCCGCGCGCTCGGCGAGCCTGAGCGGCAGCGCCGCGACCTGCGTCTCGAACGCCATGCGGCGCGCGCCGATGCGCGCAAGCGGGACCGCGCCGAGCGCGCGGGCGAACGCGAGGAAGTAGCCGTTCCAGGTCGGCGGATCGGGCAGCGACAGGTTAAAGGCCTGGCCCGCCGCCTCGGGCACGCGCAGCGCGGCCAGCACGGCTTGTGCGAGGTCGTCGGCATGGACCGCGTTGCACAGGCCGTCGCCGCCCGCGCCGAGATCGCCGATGCGGCGGCTGCGCAGCAGCCGGGCGATGCGCAGGCTCCACTGCGGGCTGTCGGCACCATAGACGCAGCCCGGGCGCAGCACCACGGTCTCTCCGGCGCGCCGGGCCAGCAGCGCCTCGGCCGCGGCCTTCGCGCCGCCGTAGCTGGCCGGCTCCGCCGCCACCCGCGCTGCGGTCTCGTCCACGCGGCCCTCGGCATCGCCGTAGACCGCCATCGAGCTCAGGTAGACGAGCCGCGGCGGCGCGGCCTCGTGCTGCCAGGCCGCCTGCAGCGCCTGCGCGCCCGCGACGATGCCGGCCGGCCCGGCGGCCGTGCAGTCCACCACGCCTGCGGCCTGCGCGGCGGCCCGGCGCAGCGCATCCGGGTCGCGCGCGTCGAGGCGCAGCACCTCGACCGGCGGCGTGCCCGGCGCGAGTCGGCCCGACCGGCTCGCGGCCACCGGCCGCGCCCAGTCGCTCGCCTGCAGCGCGGCGACCACATGGCGGCCGATGAAGCCGCCGGCGCCCAGCACCAGGAGCCGTTGCCGCTCGGCGCCCACCGGACTGTCCTTCGTGCTGCGCACTGCGGCGCGCGCGCCTTCGGGCGGCCGGGCGGCGCTCATCGGACATCCTCCGGCGTGCGCCGCAGGTGGTCGGCCAGCCGCAGCGCGAGCGCCACGATCGTGAGCGTGGGATTGGCCTGGCTGGAGGTCGGGAACACGGCCGCGCCGGCCAGGTAGAGGTTGTCCACCTCGTGCAGCCGGCAGTCCGCATCGACGACGCTGGTGCGCGGGTCGGTGCCCATGCGCGCGGTGCCGATGTGGTGGCCGCCGTAGGCGCCGTAGCGGGTCATCTCGTGCTCCACGGTCTGCGGGTCATAGTCGAAGCGGCCGGCGCCGCTGGCCGCCAGGTCGGCTGCGAGCCGGCCGAGGGCGCGCTGCACCGTCTCCACATCCTGGCGCGCATAGCGCCAGTCCACATGCAGCCGCGGCATGCCGTGGGCATCGCGGCCGCTGCCGAGCGTGACGCGGCTGTCGCGCAGCGGCACCTGCTCGGCATGGAAATCCAGGCTGTAGCGCGGGCTGCGCGGATGCACGATGACCGAGGGGAACTTGCGCTCGGCCAGCGTGCGGTGGCGAACCCAATGCGCGAGAAAGCGCGCGGTGCCCGGCGCATCGGCCACGACATTGCGCACGTGGGCCAGCCAGCCGGCGGGGCCGGCGCGCTCGTCGCCGTGCAGCCGCTTGCCGTATTCGTAGGGGATGACCGACTTGGCCAGGTAGAGCAGCGACAGGATGCCGGTGCGGTGGCGCGGGTCGGTGATGCGCGGATGGTGCAGCCGCGCGATGAAGTTGACGGTGCCGAGCCGCCGCTGCGCCTCGGCCGTGAGCGCGAAGCGGCGGCGGCAGTAGACGCCGTCGTCGGCCACGTCGTAGCCGTGCCACGCCCGGTGGCCGGGTGCGATCTCGATGGTGCCGATCGTGCCGGCCAGGTGGCACATGTAGTAGCGGCCCACGACGTCGTGGGCATTGCCGACGCCGCGGCCGCTGGCGCCGGGGCTGGCCAGCAGCAGCCGCGGCGTCTCCAGGCCGCCGGCGGCCAGCACGTAGCGGCGCGCGCGCACCGCGAACGCACGGCCGCCGGGCCCGCGCACGTCGAGCGTCTCAAGCCGGCGGCCGCTGCCGCCGAGCCCGAGGCCGGCGGCGCTCGCGCCGAGCACGACGCGCAGCCGCTCGGCGCGCGCGAGCGGCCGGCGCCAGCGCCGCGCGAAGTCGGTCGGCACGCTGAAACGCTCGAGCGTGTCGGTGCGGAAGGCGTCGCTCGCGAAGCCTTCGACGAGCGGGCGGCGCAGCGGGGCCCCCTCGCCGAAAGCCTCGTCGATGGTGTAGGCGAAGTCGCCGGCCTCGCAGAGCCGGTTGGCCGGCGGGTACCAGGCGGCGAGGTCCCGCGGGCCGATCGGCCAGCCGCTGTCGGGTATCCAGTCGCGCCGGGCGAAGTCGATCGGATCGAGCGGCATGCAGCGCCCGCCCCAGATCGTGGTGCTGCCGCCGAAGCGCCGCTGGCGGTAGCGGTGCGTCGGGCTGTGCAGGCGCTCGTCGGCGACGGTGCCGGCATAGAAGTCCTGCGCGGCGGCGCTCTCGTGCTCGCCGCCGGCTTCGAGCAGGATCACGTCCAGGCCGCTGTCGGCCAGCGCCAGGGCCAGCGCGATGCCTGCGGCGCCGGCGCCGGCGATGCAGAGGTCGGCCTCCAGCAGCGTGCCCGCCGGCAGCGTGGCCGCATCGACGATCACGGCGCGTCCCGCTCGCCGCGCAGCAGCAGCGCGTCCTTGAGGCGGCGGTTCTGCCAGCCGCGCAGGTAGCGGCGGAATTCGGGATTGTCGTAGCGCGGCAGCCGGCGCAGCGCCGCGCCGAAGTAGCCGGCGATCATCAGCAGCCCGCCGATCACATAAGGCCTCTCGCGCATGCGGCGCACGCCCGCGGCGATCGCATAGAGCGGGTGGTAGCCCAGGTACCAGTTGCCGCGGCCCCAGCGCAGCCGGCCGGTGTAGATGCTGCGGTCGGACGAGCCCATGATGCGGTGGTGCCAGAGCCAGGCCTCGCGGTCGTAGAAGCTCAGCGTCTGCCAGCCCTTCATGGCGGCGGTGTGCACGTCGATGCCGTCCCAGGCCAGGTGCTGGACGAAGCCGCCGATGTCCTCGAAGGCGGCGCGCCGGTAGCGCTTGAACTGGCCAGCGACCTGCTCGCGCACCGTGTGCTCCTCGACGAATCGCCCGCCCTCGGAGCGGTAGACCTTGCCCGAGACGGCGGCGAGCCGCGGGTTCTCTTCGAACTTCTCGAGCATGCGCTCGATGTAGCGCGGGCCGCACGACATGTCGCCGTCGAGCTTGGCGATCCACTGCCAGTCCGTGTGGACGATGTTCTCCCGGCCGAAATCGAAGGCCGCGATGACGCCGCCGCCGAGCTTGCGGAAGCCCCGGTCGCCGCGCGGCACGAGCCGGATGAACGGATGGCGGGCCGCGTATTCGCGCACGATCCCGGGCGTCTCGTCGCGCGAGCCGTCGTCCACGACGATCCATTCGACCGGGCGCACCGTCTGCGCCACGATCGCATCGAGCGTGAGGCGCAGGTACTTCGCCTCGTCGCGCACGGGCGAGATGATGACCAGCGGCACGATGCGCGGATGCTCCGCGGGCGGCGATACCACGGGAGCGAGGTCTTCGGAGGTGAGCGGTCGGGCAGACATAAGCGGCGGGTTGCCAAATTGTGTAAAAACCGATGAGGCCAACGTTTCCGATTGTCACGTCCTTTGGGCTACGATCCGCCCATGGATTCCCGACCGCCCCCGGACCCGGCCAGGGACACGCACCCTTCTTCCGACCCGCTGCCCGCACGCCGGCTTTTCGGCCTCACCCTGCGCGCCGTCACCCTGTCCGAAACCACGGCCTGGCTGCTCGAAGCCGGCGCGCGCCGCCAGCGGCCGGCCTGGGTGGTGGTGACGCCGAACGTCGACCATCTGGTGCGGCTCGATGCCGACCCGGCCTTCCGCCAAGCCTATGCGCAGGCCGACCTGGTCTTCGCCGACGGCATGCCCGTGGTCTGGGCCAGCCGGCTTCTCGGCCAGCCGCTGCCGGGGCGCGTGACGGGCGCCGACCTGTTCGTCGAACTGGCCCGCGGTGCGGCTGCGCAAGGGCTCGGCATCTTCGTGCTCGGCGGGCAGCCCGGCCAGGAAGCCGCGCTGGCCGCGTCGTTCGCCCGCGTCTATCCCGGCCTGCGCGTGGACATCCATGCGCCGTCGATGCAGTTCGACCCGCTCGGCGCCGAGGCCGAGGAAGCCGTGCGCCGCGTCAACGCGGCCCGGCCGGCCTTCGTGTTCACCTGCCTCGGCAGTCCGAAGCAGGAACGCTGGGCGCTCGGCCACCGCGAGCGCATCGACGCGGCCGCCATCCTCTGCGTGGGCGCGGCGATGGAATTCGCGCTCGGCATCAAGCGGCGCGCGCCGCACTGGATGCGCAATGCAGGGCTCGAATGGGCATGGCGCCTCGCCAGCGAGCCGCGGCGCCTGTGGCGCCGCTATCTGGTGCAAGGGCTGCGCTTCGTGCCCCTGGTGTGGCGCGAGCGTGCGGCCCAGCGCGCCGCGCGCCGCCGCTGAAGGATCCGGCCGGTGCCCGAGCGCTTTTCGTCCGCCCCGCCGAGCCGCCATGCCGCGCTGTTCCATACGGCCGTGAGCCTCGGCTGCGCGGCCGCCGTCGGCCTGTCGCTGCTGCTGTGCGTGGCGGCCTACCGCCATGCGGAGTTCGCCACCTTCGACCTGATCCTGCTGCTCGGCATGGGCGCGAGCGCCGTGGCCTTCGGCGACATCGGCCGCTTCCTCCTCGGCGTGCGCGTGCACTGGCTGCGGCTGCTGTGGCTGGTCGTGCAGCGCTGGGGCATCGTGTTCTTCCTGACCGTGTTCGCGATCTATCTGGGCCAGTACGGCCGGGAAGTCTCGCGCCTCGTGATGGTCGCCTGGCTTCTGCTCACGCCGCCGCTGCTGGCCGCCGCGCTGGTGCTTGGCCGCCGTTTCGCGGTGCGGCTCTACAGCGCGCCGCAGCGCCGCCGCCGCGCGGTGTTCGTCTTTCTCACCGACGAAGGCCGCCATCTCGCCGAGAACTTCCAGCGCGCGCCGGTGCTCGGGGTCAGGGCCGTGGGCTATGTCGACAACCGGCTCGCGCCGCGCCCCGGCCAGGACACAGTGCTGCCGCGGCTGGGCAGCGTGGCCGAGGCGCAGGCGTGGATCGCGGCGCATCCGGTGGACATGGTCTTCATCGGCGTGCGCTGGAGCCACACCGACGGCATGGCGCCGCTGGTGGAGGCGCTGCTCGACTCGGTGGCCTCGGTCTACTTCCTGCCCGACTTCGCCCTGTTCGGCGTGCGCAACCTGCAGCCCGCCGAGATCGCCGGCACGCCGCTGCTCGTGGCCTACGACACGCCCTTCCTCGGCCTCGCGCGCGTGGCCAAGCGCGCGAGCGACCTGGTCATGGCCTCGGTGCTGCTGCTGCTCGCCAGCCCGCTCATGCTCGTGGCGGCCGTCGGCGTGCGGCTGAGTTCGCCAGGGCCGATCCTGTTCAAGCAGAAGCGCTACGGCGCCGGCGGCACCGAGATCTCGGTCTACAAATTCCGCTCGATGCGCGTGGAGCCGCCGCCGCCCGACGGCACCGTGCGCCAGGCCACCCAGGACGATCCGCGGGTCACGCCGTTCGGCCGCTTCCTGCGGCGCACCTCGATCGACGAGCTGCCGCAGTTCCTCAACGTGCTCGGCGGCTCGATGAGCATCGTGGGGCCGCGCCCGCACGCGGTGCAGCACAACGAGTTCTACCGCCGCCGCGTGCGCGGCTACATGCTGCGCCACCAGGTCAAGCCCGGCATCACCGGCTGGGCGCAGGTCAACGGCCTGCGCGGCGAGACGGCCACGCTCGACCGCATGAAAAAGCGCGTGGAGTACGACCTGTACTACATCCGCAACTGGTCGCTGATGCTGGACTTCCGGATCATCCTCATGACCATCCTGCTCGTGGTGCGTGACAAGAACGCGTATTGAATACCCCCTACCCTACTATTCCAGAGCGCTTATAGAACAAGCGCTACAGCCACATACCCCATGCCCCAAAGCCCCGACTGGCGCATCCATGCCGACCTGGCCGCCGCGCGCGCCGCCTGGGAGGACCTGTGGCCGCGCGCTGCCGGCGACGCCTTCCAGTCGTGGGACTGGTTCGCCGCCTGGTTCGATGCGGTCGGCGCGCGCGAAGGCTGGCGGGCCTGCGTGGCCGAGCTGCGCGAGGCCGGCGGCCGCGTCCAGCTGGTCGCACCGCTGGGCTGGCGGCGCGAACGCGGCCTGCGCGTGCTCTCCTTCCTCGGCGGCGAGCTGACCGACTACCGCGCGCCGCTGGTCGATGCGGATTTCGCCGCCACGCTCGATGCGGCGGCCGCGCTGCGGCTGTGGCAGTCGCTGCGCCCGGTGCTGCCGGCCGTGGATCTGGTGCGGCTGCGGCGCATGCCGGCCGCGCTCGCCGGCATCGCCAACCCGTTCGCGCTGCTGCCCGGCGCCCGCGCGGCCGAGCAGGCCCACGCGGCCCGGCTGCCGGCCACCTTCGCCGACTTCTGCGCCGCCCGGCCTGCGCGGCTCTTCGCCGACACCCGGCGGCAGTGGCGCCGGCTGGCCGAGCAGGGCCCGGTGCGCACCGCGCTGCGCGTGCCTGCAGCCGAACTGCCGGCCGTGATGGCCGCGCTGGCCGCGCAGAAATCGCACCGCTGGCGCGACACCGGCAGCATTGACCTGTTCGCGCGGCCCGGCTACCTCGCGTTCTACGAACGGCTGGCGGCCCGGGGCCGACTGCAGGGCGGCATCGAGGCCATGGTCTCGGCGCTCTGGCTCGGCGAGCGGCCGATCGCCACCCACTGGGGCCTGCGCAGCGCCAGCCGCTACTACTGGATACTGCCCACCTACGACGCCGCCTGGGCCCGCTTCTCGCCGGGCCGCCTGCTCATGGAGGCCGTGCTGCGCCAGGCCATCGACGACGGGCTCGCAGTGTTCGACCTGACCGTCGGCGACGAAGCCTACAAGCGCGACTGGGCCGACGAACATCTGCCGCTGCACGCGCTGGCCGAGGCCCGCGGGCCGGCTGGCGCTGGCCGCAGCCGGCCTGCGCACGCAGGCGCGCGAGGTGCCGGCGCTGCGCGCGGCGGTGAGGCGCCTGCGGGGGCTGCTGGGGCGCGGCGGCTAGCGCGCCACCGATCCGTGGCGCACGCGCAGCCGCAGCGTCGGCCGCTCCACGAGGAAGTAGGAGGCGCAGGCGCCGGCGAATGCCAGCGTCCAGTAGGCGGCCTGCCACAGCGGCTGCAGCGCGATCGGCCCGGCCAGGTTCATCAGCAGCACGATGGCGAGCCAGTGGTAGAGATAGAGCGAATAGCTGATCCGCCCGACGAACACCGCCGGCCGCGCCGACAGCAGCCGGCGCACGCCGTCGAGCCCGGCCCCGTGGATCAGCCCGAGGAACACGCGGTAGAGGCTGGCACCCTGCAGGCTGTAGCGCAGCACCTGGCGGAAGTACGCGTCGCGCAGCAGCAGCGACAGCAGCAGCCCTGCCAGCCCCGCGGCGAAGGCCGCCCGCGCACGCGCAGCACCGGGCGCCAGCGGCCGCCAGGCCGCGAGCAGGCAGCCCCAGGCGATGGAATCGATGCGCGTGTCGGTGCAGTGGTAGGTGTAGTCGGCCGCGAAGGCCGGCTCCGCCCAGTGGGTCACCGCGGCGCGCACCAGCAGCGGCAGCACCAGCAGCGCACCGATCGCCGCGCGCGACGCCGTGCGCCCGGGCAGCAGCGCGAGCAGCGGCGCGAACAGCAGGTAGAAATGCTCTTCCACCGCCAGGCTCCAGAGCACGCTGTAGGGCGAATGGCCGGTGCCGGCATCGCCGTAGCCTACGAACTGGCCGAAGTAGTTGGTGAGATAGAACAGCGCCGACAGGGGCTCGGCCGGGCGCACCGGCGCGCCGAGCGCCCAGGTGGCCGCCACGGCGGCGGCGATATAGACCGCAAGCGCCGGCACCAGCCGCCAGAAGCGCCGCCAGTAGAACGCCGGCAGGTCGATGCGGCCATGCCGCTGCCGTTCGCGCAGCAGCAGCCCGGTGATGAGGTAGCCGCTCACGAAAAAGAAGACCGTGACGCCGAGCCCGCCGGGCACGCGGTCGCCGAGCCCGCCGTGGGCCACGGCCACGACCAGGATCGACAGCGCCCGCACGCCGTCGAGGTAGGGTTTGTAGGCCGTCGCGCCGTCGCCCGCTGCTGCTGATTCTGCTGCCGCCATGTCAGGCCTGGCGTGTCCAATGCTCCAGCGCGGCCGCCACCGGCAGCACGCGGCAGCCCAGGTCCTGTGCCAGCGCCACGGCGGCGTCGAGCGCGGCCGGCGTGCAGCCGTAGGGGCCGGCGCCGTCCTCGACCTCGTGCGTGTTCACCACGAGCCAGCCGCCGGCGCGCGCGGCCTCGCGCACGCGCTGCGCATAGCCCACCCCGTCGGGCTCGGCCAGGTAGAGGCGGTGGGTCCGCAGCGCGTCCAGATCGGCCCAGCCCACCTGGGTGCCGCCGCCGGTGGCCCGGCTGGAGCGGAAGCGCTCGCCGCACAGCCGCTTGACCTGCCAGGCATAGGCGCCGAACGGATAGGCGAAGTCCAACGGGCCGGGCGGCAGCCCGAGGCCGCGCAGGAAGTCGTCGCTGCGGTCGAACTCCTCGCGCAGCCGCGCCGCCGGCAGCCGGTCGCAGCGCACGTGCGCGAAGCTGTGGCCGCCGAGTTCGTGGCCGGCGGCCAGCAGGTCGCGCAGCGCGGCCGCCGTGTGGCAGGCGCGGCCGAGTTCCTGCGCGCCGGTCAGGCCGCCGGCCACATAGTAGGTACCGCGCACGCCGCGGCGCTCGAGCACGGCGGCGCCTTCGGTGCAGGCCGACAGCAGCGCATCGTCGAAGGTGAAGCTGACCACGCCCACGCCGCCGCGCAGCGGCAGGCGCCGGCGCACCGCACGGCGGGCGAGCCAGCGGCTCGCGCGCAGGCCCAGGCCGCCGGGCGCTGCCGGTTCGCGGGAGGAAGGGGCAGCGGTCATCGGATCCTTTCGAAGCGCAGGTCGTCGAGCTGCCGGCGGGCGCGGTTGGCGCCGGTCATGTTCTCGAACGAATAGCTGATGCCCAGGCGCAGCATGCTGCGCTCGTACAGCGAGCCGCTGGACAGCGCGGCATCGGGCGTGTAGCGCTCGCGCAGGCCTTCGGCGGTGAACACGAGCCGCGGCGTGGCTGCGTAGTCCGCACGCACCGACCAGCGCACCACGCGGTCGTGGCCGATGGCGCCCGCACCGCTGGCGTCGTCGATGCTCTGGTACTTCTGCCGCTCGACCGAACCGGCCAGCGCGATGCGGATCTTGGCGGTCGCATCCCACACTACCCGCGCCTGGGCACCGCGCGTGATGCCATAGAGCCGGGTGTCGGCCTCGTCGTTGGGCTGGGGCTGGTTCCAGGCGCGCAGCAAGACAGTCGTCTTGGGCGAGTAGTGCCAGTCCATGCCGAGCTGGGTCGACACGAGCTGCGTATTGCGCGCCGGCAGGTGCTCGAAGCGCCGCTGCAGCGTGCCCACGCGGGCCAGCAGGATGGTGTCCTCGGTGGCCCGCCAGGCCACGTCGGCGAACAGCTCGCGGTCGGTGTAGCGGCTGTCGATCGCGGCGATCTGCTCGGGCGTGCGGCGCAGGAAGTCCACCTGCGTCTCGCGCACACCGACGGCCGCGGTGGACTTGGTGCCGGCCATGTAGCTGAAGCGGAGTTCGAGCGTGCGGTCGTCGAGGTCGTAGCGCTGCGCCAGCGTGGCGTCTTCGTAGCGCAGCGTCTTGCGGCTGGCGGTCACCGGCAGCTCCAGCGCAGGCGTGATGCGCAGCGCGACCTCGGCCAGGTCCTCGGTGTTTCGCGGCACCTCGCGCTGGGCGAGCTGGCCGCCGTAGTAGTTGTAGAGCCGCTGGTCGTAGCGGTGCTGAAGGCGGCCGCGCAGCAGGTGCGTTTCCCACTGGTAGCGCGCGAGCCACTGCCCCTGCGTGTGGTCGAGCAGGCCGAGCGCGTCGTAGTCGAAGCGCGAGGCGGTGCCCGCGAGCAGGAGGAAGCTGCGGTCCGAGGGCAGCGGCAGGCGCAGCGCAGCGCCGAGGTCGGTGCTGCGCGCCGTGTCGCTGCGGTGCAGCGGATCGGCGCTCGCGGCGGGGAAGAGGAACGGGTTGTCAATGCGGTAGATGCTCTGTCCGATTTCCAGCGCGTATTCGGGCGCGGCGGCCGCTGCCGGCGCCACAAGCACGAGCACGGCCAGGACGCAGGCCGGGCCCGCCGCGCAGCGCCAGGGCCGCGGCCGCCTCATTCCACCACCACCTCGTACCAGGGGCTGGATTCGGCCGGCGTGGCCTGGAGCTGCAGGAAGAGCATGCCGCGATCGACCTGCACCCGCGACGCCGGCAGCGGCGCGAGCCGCCGGCCCGCGCCATCGAGCGGCCAGGCGGCCGCGGTGCGGCCGCGCGTGGCCAGGCGCAGCGTGGCCGGCACGCGCTCGATCCAGACCGGCGCGGCGGTGTCGCGCGCACCCGATGGCTTGTCCGGCGCCTGGGGGTCGGGCTCGAAGGTCCACCAGTCGCGCGCGCCGCGGTAGCGCACCAGGTCGGTCGGCCGCGGCGGGCGCGAGCCCGGCTGGGTGCCGCGCACCGCGCTGCCGACCGATACCAGCAGCCGGCCCGATGCGGCCAGCGGCCGGCCGTCGAGGCTTTCGGCGAGCACGCTGGCATAGCCGCGCGACTCCGGGGCCCGCTCCAGCGCGGCAGCGTCGTCGCCGAGCCGCACGCGGGTGCCGGCCGCGCCGAAGAAGCCGGCCGCCTGCGGCGTCCGCAGCACCACCGTGCCCCGCCCGCGGTCGGCCGACAGCGCGCCGCCGCCGTCGACCGGCGCGGGCGCATCCTGCCGGGCGGCCAGGGCCGGCGCGCCGTCGGCGAGGTCCAGGCCGATGCGCCGCTGCAGCGCCAGCGGCGCGGCCACGCCCCAGCGCGCCTGCAGCCAGGTCTGCAGCGCGCGCGGATCGCCGGTGGCCGCGACGGCCAGGCGCGCCGCCGGCGGCAGCGGCACGGTGACGGCCTTGGACAGCGGCGCGACGAGCGGGCTGCGGAAGATCCGCGCCGCCGCGCCGACGAGCGCGTACTTGCCCCAGTCGCCCGCGAGCGTGAAGCTGGTGGGCGCATCGTTCCAGGTGTCGCCGTCGTGGTAGTCGAAGAGGAACAGGCCGTCCCAGTCCTGCTGCGCGCCCAGCGCGGCCAGCAGCGGCGCCATCTCGGCGCCCTGGCGGTTCGGAAACGGCTGGCTGTATTCGCTCACGACGAAGGGGCGCCGGCCGTCGCGCAGCAGCGCCAGGCCGAGCAGCCTGTCGAGTTCGCTGCCGGCCAGCGACAGATCGCGGATGCGCCAGTCGTTGCGGTCCCAGTCGCTGCCGGGGAAGTCCGGATGGTCGACGTAGAAGTGCTCGTCGATGTAGTCCTGCTGGACATGCGAGTCGTAGTTGAGCACGCCGCCATAGCCCATCTGGGTGCCGGTGACCGGCACGAGCGGGTCGGTTTCCTCGTGCACCACACGGCGCAGGCGCTCGAAGAAGCGGCGGTCGGTCTCGGCGAGGAAGCGCAGGAAGTCGGCGGTGCGCAGCGCGGCGCCCCGCACCGGCTCGGCCGCGTCGATCGCCGGCTCGCCGAACAGGTTGCGCGATGCGGCGCGCAGCCGGTTCTCGATGCGCTGGCGCAGTTGGTCCAGCGGCGTGGCCGAGGCGTCGGCGTCGCGCGGCGCGAGCAGGTCGATCGGACCGTCGGCGGTGGCACAGGTGCCCCAGGCGCGGCAGGCCGCGGCCGCGCTGCCGTGGCGCTGCACGGCCCATTCCTGCCACTGGCGGCGCAGCTCGGGCGCATAGGCCGCGGGCACGGCGGCCTGCCATTCGCGGCGCTGCCAGGCCGCCAGCAGCGAGGCCTCGTTGCTGATCTCCACGAGCGCCAGCGACGGGCTGCCACGCAGGCCCAGCGCGCGAATAGTCTGGCGGGTATAGCTCTCAAGCGCATCCTGCATGCGCGGTGTATAGATATACACCGGGGAGGTCAAGGGCGCAGCCGCAGCCCCGCCATCGAGCGGCGGCACGCCGTCGACCGCCGGGCGGAAGCGGTAGCCCACGCGCAGGTTGAGGTCCACGTAGATGCCTTCGCGGGCCAGCGCGGCGATCAGCCCGCGCAGGCGCTCCACCGCGGCCGGGTTGAAGCTCGGATACCGCCCCGGCGTGAGCAGGCTGCGCGGTGGGTCGCTGCGCGTGTCGGGCGACGTGTCCATATGGTGCAGGCGCACCGCGTTGAAGCCCAGGCGCCGCAGCCGCCGGGCCAGCCGCGGCGCATCGGCCGGCTTCGGGAAATTGGCCGCGAAACTCAGGTTGACGCCATAGAGCCGCACCCGCTCGTCGTCGGCCGTGCCGGCCTGGCCGTCGGCGCCCACGCGCCAGAAGTGGCTCCCGCGCGCGGCGATGCGGTCCGCGGGTCCGAACGCACGCGCGGTGAGCGCCGAACGGTCGGGTGCGCCGGCGAGCGCATCCTCGGCCACGGCGAAGCGGTAGAAGGCGACGCCCGCGCCGTCGGCGACGAACTCGGACGGCGCCTGGGCCGCCGCGCCGAGCGGCAGCAGTGCCGCGGCCAGCACGGCGCGGTACAGTCGGGCCCCTCTCACGCGACGGCCCTCCGCCGCTCGCCGGCCCCGCCGTGCAGGCGCAGCGAGGCCGCGACGCCGGCGGCCAAAAGAAAGAGCAGCACGTTGTAGAACAGCACGCCGCGGAACATCTCGCTTTCCGTCGTGTTGCTCACCAGCATCATCAGCAGCAGCGCCGCATAGAGGGCGCCGAGTTCCCGCTCGGCGCGCAGCAGCCGCGCCACGGCCACCGCATGCCAGACCAGCGCGCCGGCCGCGAGCACGAGCCCGACCACGCCGACCTCGTTGAGGATGTCGAGGTAGCCGTTGTGGGACTGCAGCGGGATCCAGCCGAGCATGTCGATCACGTACTGCGAACGGCTCCCTTCGCCGAGCCAGAACGCGCCATAGCCGATGCCCTGCAGCGGATGGCGCTGCACCTCCATCAGCACCAGCTCCCAGATGTCGGTGCGGCCGGTCAGGTCGGCATTCTTGTTGAAGGCCGCGCTCACGAGGCCCGCCAGGTCCGACCAGGCCGGCAGCCGGCCCGCGACCACGTAGAAGAAGTGGGCAGCGGCGGCCAGCACGGCCGCCGCGCCGAGCGCCATCACCCAGGCCGGACGGCGCAGCGCCACGCCGCGCCAGCGCAGCGAGAGATAGGCCGCCATGCCCAGGCCGGTGACGAGCAGCGCCGTGCTGCTCTTGGCCAGCACCATCATCGCCAGCGCGAACAGCAGGCCGCCGGCGGCGATCGGCCAGGGCAGCTGGCGCTCGCCGAGCAGTTCGCGCAGCCACAGCAGCGCGCAGATGCCGGAGGCCGCACCGAGCGTGTTCTTCTGCCCCATGATGCCGCGCCAGGCGCCGCCGAGTTCGTAGTCCACGCCCTGCAGCGGATGGGTGATGGTCACGACCATCGACGCGACGAGCAGCGCGGTCAGCGCGGCCAGCAGCACACGCAGCAGCAGCCGCGGCCCGCCCAGCGGCGCGGCGACCGCGATGCCAACCAGCGTGAAGCCCGCGAGCTGCACCACGCGCTTGAGCGTGACGACCGGATACGGCGACCACAGCACCGACAGCAGACACCAGGCCACGAAGGCGAGCAGGAAGGGATTGGAGCGGCGCAGGTTGGCCAGGGTCGATTCCAGGTTGCGCAATGCCAGCCATGCACCGGCGAGGAACAGACTGCCGAATTCGAGCTGCATCGCCAGCGAGCCGCCGGCATAGCTGCCCTGCGCCTCGATCTGGCTCCAGTCGAAACCGGGCGGCAGCAGCGCAAACGCGAAGCTGCAGGCCACGAGGACAACCATCACCCGCAGATCCCAGCGGCGGGCGGCGTCGGGTGCTTTCGGTTCAGTCACCATACTCATGGTAGCGGTGGCCCGACAGCGCGCTGAGCTTGCCGGCCTGCGCAGCAAGCGCACGCAGCCAGCGCATGGCGCGGATGCGCGACAGCGGCAGCCAGGCGATCGCCAGCAGCAGCGCCACGCCGGCCTGGGCCAGCGCGCGCATCGCCAGCCAGGCGCCGCGGGCGAGCCGGGCCGCGCCGCGGCGGCGCACCAGCTCGGAAAGCACATAGGTCTGGCCAAGCCGGTAGGAGCGGCGCAGCAGCCAGCCGACGTTCGCGCGTGCGGCCGGCACCTCCTCCTGCACGCTGGCTTCGTCGCACCAGACAAAGCGCGCGCCGCGTGCATGGAGCGCATGGAACAGCACCGTGTCCTCGGCGCCGGTGCGGCCGAAGGCCTCGTCGAATGGCCCCTCCCGGCCGGCCGCGGCCGCCACCGACTGCAGGTCGGCACGGCGCAGCAGCACGTTGCCGGTGCGGGCCTCGCCGGTGCCGATCGGCGTGCCGGTCGGATGGCGCGGCCTGTCGAAGAAGCCGCCGCGGACCAGCCATGCCGGCGTGCCCGGCACATGGCGCGGCACCACCGGCCCGAACACCGCATCGGCCGCATGCACCTGCTGGCAGCGGCGCAGCGCGGCCAGCCAGCCGGGATCGGGCTGCTCGTCGTCGTCGATGAAGGCGATCCACATGCCGCGCGCCGCCGCCACGGCCGCGTTGCGCGCCGCGGCGATGTTCGGTCGCGGCAGGTGCACCCTGCGCAGCGGCAGTCGCTGCGCCCAGGCGTCGAGCACGGCCCGGGCCGAGCCGGCGGGATCGTTGTCGACCACGACGAACTCCACCGCCGCATCCTCCTGCCGCTGTGCGGCCAGCACGCCGAGCAGCGCATCGAGTAGCGCCGGGCGGCGGAAGGTGCAGATGCACACGCTCACCTCCACCGTCATCGCGCCGTCTCCGCATGGGCCCGCCGGACGCGCGGCAGCAGCACGCCCCAGATCAGCAGCAGGTCGAGCCCCTCGACCAGCGCGAGCGCCGCCACCGCGCCCCATACGCCCCAGCGCGGGATCGCCCACGCCGCGGCGGCGAGCATGGCGACGAGGCAGAACATGCCGCTGGCGAGCAGCATGCGGTAGCGGTCGCCGCTGCTCAGCAGCGCCGAGCCGATCCAGCGCACGGTGTAGACCGCGAAATACGCGCCCCAGGCCAGCACCAGCGTACCGAGCCCCGCGTACTTGGGGCCGAGCACCCGCGCTTCCAGCCACGGCAGCGCGAGCCAGAGCACGGCCACGTAGGCCAGCGTCAGCAGCTCCAGCGCCGCGACCGAGGCCAGCGCATAGCGCTCGAGCCGCGCCGGCTGCCGTTCGGCCAGCAGCCGCGCCGCATGCGGCCGTGCGATGCGCGCCCAGGCGACGACGCACAGCGAGATCGGCATCAGCAGCAGCCGCGAGGCGTTCAGGTCGGCCGACGCCGCGGCGCCGAGCCACAGCGCGGCCAGGAAAAGATAGCTGTAGTTGGTCGCCCAGGCCACGAGGGCGCCGGGCAGCGCCCAGCGCCCGCGCTGCCAGACGGCCGCCACGGCCGCGGCATGGCCGGCGCGGTCGCTGCGGTCGCTGCGGTCGGCCGCCGGCAGGCGCCGCACGGCCAGCGCGGCGAGGTTCGCGAGCCCGAGCGCCAGCACCACGGCCGGCAACTCCAGCCTGCCCGCCGCCGCGAGCAGGCCGACGGCGGCCGCGGTGGCCAGGGCATAGAGCGCATCCATCCGCAGCACATCGCGCGCGCGGCCGTCGAGAAAGCCGGTGCTGCGCACATACTCCCGCAGGCTCCCCGTGTAGACGTAGACGGAAAAAGCGGTGCCGAGCCATACTGGCCAGGGGTCGGTGCCCGTCCAGGCCACGGCAAGCGCCACGGCCACACCGCCGAGCAGCGCCAGCCCGAGCGCCAGCCGCCCCTGGTGGCGCGCCAGATGGGCCACGACCACGCCGCGCCGTTGCGCATCGAGGCCGGCCGCCACGTTGGTCAGCGGCCCGGTCACGAGCGATTCGAGCACGGTCGCGGCGAACAACCCGCCCACCACGAGCTGGGCATAGAGGCCGTAGCTCTCCTTGGTCGTGAGACGGATCAGCAGCAGGCCGAGCGCCAGGTTGAGCGCGCTCAGCAGCGCCTGGTCGGCCAGCGCGGCGACCGAGTCGGCCAGCAGCCGGCGCCGGCCGGACGCAGCCGGGTTCAGCGGCTCCGCGGCCATGGCCACAGCCGCCGCAGGCGGCCGGCCGCCGCGCCTGCGCCCCGGCGCGCGTCGGCATCGAAGGTGTTGTAGACGATGCCCACCGTCTGCACGCCGGCCGTGGCCATCTGCGCCTGGGTGCGCTCCAGGTCCTGCAGCAGCGTGTGGTGCTGGCGGCCGACCAGCACGCACTGGCCGACCTGGCGCGCGATGACCTGCGCATCCGACGACGCCGACGCCGCCGGCGTGTCGACGATGAACACATCCACCTCCTCGGCGAAGGCTGCCATGAGCCGTTCGAGCGCCGGCTCCAGCAGGATCTCCAGCGGATTGGGCGGCTGCGGCCCCGGTCCGAGCACGCGCAGCAGCGGGAACCCCGGCACCGGCACGCCCGGCTGCGGCGCGGCGCGGCCGGCGAGCTGGCTCGACAGGCCGTCGCCGCGCACGCCCAGGCCGAACAGGTCGATCTGGCCCGAGGCGCGCAGGTTGGCATTGATGAGCAGCGTGCGCCGCCCGAGCTGCGCGTAGGCGATGGCGAGGCTCGCGGCCAGGTCGCTCTTGCCCTCGCCTTCGGACGGGCTCACCACGGCCACCGCGAGCTTGGGCAGGTCGGCCAGGCGGATCGACAATTCGGCGCGGATGCGGCGCACTGCCTCGGCCTCCGGGCCGAACGGCTCGAGCGCGATCGCGAGCGATCGGTCCAGCCCCGCGCCGGCCACCGGGCCGGCCGCGTAGCGGAACTGCTGGGCCAGCACCGACTGCACATCGGCGTCGCCGAGCAGGCCCAGGCGCACCGCAGCCTCGCCGAAGCGGATACCGTCGGCCAGCTGGCGCTCCACGACGCGCTCGACCTGCGCGGGCGTGAGCAGGCCGGCCTGCACGAAGCGGTCGCCGATCTTGTCCGCTGCCGCGGCCGGGATGGTATTGGCGGTCATCCGATCTGCCCCAGCACCGGCAGCGGGAAGCCGCGCATCAGGTCGTCGCGGCTGCGCAGGCGCCGCCGGCCGAATTCGAGCAGCAGCGCCAGCACCAGTCCCAGCGCGGTGCCGACCACGACGCTGGCCGCGAGGCTCGGCAATACCTTCGGCTTGGTCGCGGCGGTCGGCGTCTCGGCGGCCCGCAGCACCGTGAGGTTGACCGCGCTGATGTTGCCGGCCATCAGCAGTTCGTCGTACTTCTGCGTGGCCGCGTTGTAGACCCGCTCGGCGCCCTCGAGCTCGCGCTGGTAGGCGGCGATGCGGTCGCGCTGCTCCTTCTGTGCGAGCAGCCTGCGCTGGCGCTCGCCGATCTCGCGGCGCAGCTCGGCTTCCTGCGCGGCGAGGCGGCCCGGATCGAGCCGCTGCGCGGCCACCGCGGCACCCGCCTCGCCGGCGATGCGCGCACGCAGCGCGTCGCGCTCGGCCACGAGCGAGCGCACGCGCGGATGGTTCGGCCCGAGCACGCCGGTCACCTCGGACAGGCGGCGGTCGGCGTCGCTGAGCTTGGACTTCAGGTCGTTGATCGCAGGCTGGCCCGACACCTCGGGCAGTTCCTCGGGCCGCGTGCTGCGCAGCAGCGCATCGGTCGCCCGCTGGCGGCCCAGCGCCTCCTGGCGCTGGTTCTGCACCGCCACGAGCGCGGCGGTCAGGCTCGATATCTCGCTGGTCAGCACATCCTCGCGCTCGTTGATGTTGACGATCCCGGCCTCGCGCTGGTAGCGGGTGAGTTCGTTCTGGATGCGGTCGGCCTCGGCGCGCAGCTTCTCGAGCTGGGCGTTGTACTGCTCGCTGCGCGAGCGCGCCGCGCTCGAGGCGATCTGCGCCGACAGCGCCATGTAGGAACGAACGATCTCGTTGGCATAGTCGCGCGCGTCGGCTGGCGAGCCGGCGTCGAAGGCGACCTCGATCACGCGGCTGTTGCGGCGGTTGGCGGCCCGGGTGTTCTCGCCGATGGCGCGGATCAGCTGCGCATACGCCCGGTCCTCGCCCACCTTGGCGACCGATTCCTGGTAGGCGGCCGTGCGGCGCAGGCCCAGGTTGTCGACCACGCGCTCGGCCACGGCCTGGCTCGTGATGATGTCGATCTGCGTCTGCAGATAGCTCTCGTCCTGCCCCGAGGAGAACAGCCGCCCGGCGATCGGATCGGTGTTCTTGTAGTCCACGTAGATGTCCGAGGAGGCCGTCCAGGTGCGCGGCACCACGGCCAGCACCGCGGCCGTCAGCAGCACGGTGGCCGCGGCCACGGCGACCACGAGCCGGCGCCGCGCCAGCAGCATGGCCGCAATCTGGGCCGAGGAGATGCCGCCTTCGGGGGCAGCCGCCGGAACAACGGCGTTTATGTCTAGAAGATGCTTTCGTTGACGAAGACGGTGTCTCCGGGCAGCACCGGCGCATTCAGGTCGGAGCGGATCTTCTGCGGCACCCCCTGCACCGTGCGGTTGATGTCGATGCGGCGCGACGATGCGCGCAGGTTCATGCCGCCGCCGAGGGCGATGGCGCGCATGACGTTCATGCCGGGCTCCATGGGGTAGGCGCCGGGCCGGTTGACCTCACCGTGGATGTAGAAGAGCTTCTTGCGCTCCACATAGACCACGTCGCCGCTGCGCAGCTCCACGTCCAGCGGCGCGCGGCTGGGCTCGCCGCTGCCGTCGCCGAGACGGCCCGGAATGCGCGCGCCGCCGGCGGCCGCCGGGGCGGGATCAGGGCTGGTGCCGCCGTCGGGCCGGCGCAGCAGCGTGACGACCGTGTCGGCCTGCTCGGTCAGGCCGCCGGCCGTGGCCAGCAGCTCCAGCACCGTGAGCCGGCCCGGGATCGGATAGCGCCCGGGCTGGCGCACCTCGCCGAGCACCGAAACGAGCTGGCTTCGCACCTGGACCGTGTCGACCGACACCTCGGGCCGCACGAGGTAGCCGCCGCTGCGCAGCAGCTCGGCGCTGCGCGCCGCCGCCTCGGCAGGAGTCAGGCCGGCCACCGGCACGCTGCCGACCAGCGCCACGGCGACGCTGCCGCGGTCGTTCACGCCGACCTCGGCCGACAGGTCGGGCTGGCCGAGAACGGTAATGCGCAGCACATCGCCGGGGCCGATACGCGCATCGGTGACGGTCGAACTTGGCAGCGCCTGGGTGGAAAGGACGCCGAGCGCCGCCGGCAGCAACGCGCCGGTGCGCGCCGGGTCGGTGGGCACCTGGGCGCGCGCAGCCGGCATGGCGAGCAGGCACGCCAGGAAAACGAGGAGGACGGCAACCGCCGCTGCGGCATGCCGCGCGGCAGAACGGAATGTCATGGGGCCGAAGTAAGCGTCAGCATCTAAACTGCGGCGCAGTGTATCAAGGCCCTTGCATTGCGAGAGGCTTTGTTGGACCTGCTCACACTTTGGTTGGACTCCTGAGGAGAAGGCATGAAGATCGCAGTGATCGGCTCGGGCTACGTGGGCCTCGTGACTGGCGCCTGTTTCGCGGACCTCGGCGTGGACGTCGTCTGCGTGGACCACGACGAGGACAAGGTGCGGCGCCTGCGCGCCGGCGAAGTGCCGATCTACGAACCCGGCCTCGACAGCCTGATCGAGCAGGCGGTGGCCAACGAACGACTGGCCTTCACCACCGACCTGGACAGCGCGGTGGCCGGGCGCAGCATCGTCTTCATCGCCGTGGGAACGCCCTCGGCCGAGGACGGTTCGGCCGACCTCGGCCACGTGCTCGACGCCGCGCGCGCCATCGGCCGCGCGATCGACGGCTTCACCGTCGTGGTCGACAAGAGCACCGTGCCCGTGGGCACGGCCGACCGCGTGGCCGAGGCGCTGCGCGGGGAACTCGCGGCGCGCGGTGCGGACCACGGCTTCGCGGTCGTCTCCAACCCCGAATTCCTCAAGGAAGGTGCGGCCATCGGCGACTTCATGCGGCCGGACCGCGTGGTGCTGGGCCTGCCGCCGGGCGAGGACGGCGTGCGTGCCCGCGCACTGCTCGACGACCTCTACGCCCCGCTCACCCGCAATCACCACCGCACGCTCTACATGGACGTGCGCTCTGCAGAACTGACCAAGTATGCGGCCAATGCCATGCTGGCCACGCGCATCAGCTTCATGAACGAGCTGGCCAATCTCGCGGACGCGGTCGGTGCCGACATCGAATCGGTGCGCCAGGGCATCGGCTCGGACAGCCGCATCGGCTACGACTTTCTCTATGCCGGCACCGGCTACGGCGGCTCCTGCTTTCCGAAGGACATCCGGGCACTGTGCGAGACCGGCCGCCGCCACGGCGTGACGCTCGGCGTGATCGCTGCAGTGGAGGAAGCCAACGCACGGCAGAAGACGGTGCTCACGCGCAAGATCGTCCAGCGCCTGGGGGAGGACCTGTCGGGCCTGCGCTTCGCGCTGTGGGGCCTGGCGTTCAAGCCCAACACCGACGACATGCGCGACGCGCCCAGCCGCGAGATCGTGCGGGAGCTGCTGCGCCGCGGGGCCACCGTGGCCGCCTGGGATCCGGTGGCGCTCGACGAAGCCCGCCATGCATTCGCGCGCGATCTGGCCGGCCGGCCGCAATGGCTCGCCCGGCTGCGCTACGCCGACAGTGCCGACGCCGCGCTCCAGGGTGCCGACGCCCTCGTGATCGGAGCCTGTCCGAAATTTTGTGTGTGAGGCATAGCATGTCAATGAGGAGCATGTATGCCGACGAGCAAGACGAAAACGAAGAACGCAGCGATAGCCGCCCGAACGGCGGCGTTGCCCACGATCCCC
>WNDY01000028.1 GCA_009914555.1 Xylophilus sp. | reverse complement strand
TGAGGGGCTGAGCCATGGGTCCATGGGCCAACCGGGGGGGCCTCCGGCGGCCTGGCAGGGGCCTGATAGATCAACAGCCAGAAACCAGTTCACCAACCGCCTCACACACAGAAATACTGACAGCCCCTCTACGCGGTTCACCATGCTCGTGCATCTGCCTCGTGAAGCAGGTTACGGACTGACTCCCCGCACAAAGAATGGCCCCCCACTGGCAGGATATGGCGCCGTCACTATGGCCAATGCGCTCAAGAGGACAGTGGCCACGCTGCCTGGCCAACTGTGCCACTCGTTGACTTGGGATCGCGGCAAGGAACTGTCCGACCACGCGCGGTTCACCATCGAATCTGGCGTGAAGGTCTTCTTCGCTGATCCGCACAGTCCATGGCAGCGTGGCACCAACGAGAACACGAACGGCCTGCTGCGACAGTACTTCCCCAAGGGTACAGACCTATGCCGATGGGGTGAGCCAGAGCTTCAGGCTGTGGCCACCACCTTGAACAACAGACCACGCAAAACCTTGAGCTGGAGGACACCGGCTGAGGCTTTAAATGACTACCTAAAATCCGCGGCTCAACCCGGTGTTGCGACGACCGGTTGAATCCACCCAGTACACCAGCTTGGCGTTCGGGCAACGGTGCGCTGAGATGGGCGTGCGCCCATCGATGGGCAGCGTAGGTGACGCGTACGACAACGCCATGGCTGAGAGCTTCTTTGCGACGCTCGAATGCGAGTTGATCGAGCGACGCAGCTTCCGATCCAAGGTGGAGGCGAAGGCGGCGTTGTTCAGCTACATCGAGGGCTGGTACAACCCGCGCCGGCGCCACTCGGCGCTGGGCTATCACTCGCCTGAGGAGTTCGAGCACCGCGTCGTCGCCGAGGTGCAAGTGGCAACCGAGATCAACGAGGAAGATCCAATCCCGGCTTGAGAATCAAGCCGATAACCGTCCGGGGAACCGGGACAACTTCAATCCATCACATGTGCCCTTTCTTGGAGGCAAATGTGTCAACGCTGGCTAGGGTGGGTCACAGCCAATAAAAAAGGCTCCTCGCGGGAGCCTTTTTGAATTCGGCGTGAGCCGAATGAAGATCAGCGGGTAGCGCGGGTACCGACCACTTCGATTTCCACGCGGCGGTTCTTGGCGCGGCCTTCCTTGGTGCGGTTGTCAGCCACCGGCTGCTTCTCGCCCTTGCCTTCGGTATAGACGCGGTTGCGTTCGACGCCCTTGCTCACCAGGTAAGCCTTCACGGCTTCGGCGCGGCGGACCGACAGTTTCTGGTTGTAGGCATCGGTACCGATCGAGTCGGTGTGGCCGACGGCGATGATCACTTCGAGGTTGATACCCTGGATCTTGGAGACCAGATCATCCAGCTTGGCGCGGCCTTCGGGCTTCAGGACCGACTTGTCGAAGTCGAAGAAGGCATCAGCAGCATAGGTAACCTTCGAAGCCACAGCCGGAGCAACGGGGGCCGGTGCTGGCGCGGGAGCGGGCGGGGTCACGACCGGAGCGGGCGCGGGAGCGGCTACGGGAACCAGAGCACCGTCGCAGCCCTTGGCTGCAGTAGCGGGGGTCCAGTTGGAATCGCGCCAGCAGTATTCGTTGGTACCGTTCTTCCAGACCAGTTCGCCGGTGCCGTTCTGCCAGTTGTCGATGACGTTGCCATCGTTGGCTGCGGTCACGCGGGCTTGGGCGCCGGCGGCCGTGGCGAGCGCTGCAGCGGCGAACAACATCGCTACTTTGTTCAGTTTCTTCATGGTTCTCCTCTTGGGGAAAAAGCCGCAGCCGCGCTGCGATTTCAGTTACGTCGTCAGTGACCATCACCAAAAACGTTGAATTCATTGTGCCATACGTAACCAATGAAACCCCTAGGCCCCAAGGGCCCTACCGTAGGACAAAAGCGCTTTTGCCGCAGTTCTGTTGCGCGACTGCCACATCTCCCCTCTCCCTTAGAATGGGCGGCCTTTTGCCGCCAGCGCCGCCCCCATGACCCAGTTCGCCAAGGAAACATTGCCCATCAGCCTCGAAGAGGAGATGCGGCGCAGCTATCTCGACTACGCCATGAGCGTGATCGTGGGCCGAGCCCTGCCGGATGCACGCGACGGCCTGAAGCCGGTGCATCGCCGGGTGCTCTATGCGATGCATGAACTCAACAACGACTGGAACCGTCCGTACAAGAAGTCCGCGCGCATCGTCGGCGACGTCATCGGCAAGTACCATCCCCACGGCGACAGCGCGGTCTACGACACCATCGTCCGCATGGCACAGGACTTCTCGCTGCGCCACATGCTGGTGGACGGCCAGGGCAACTTCGGCTCGGTCGACGGCGACAACGCGGCCGCCATGCGGTACACCGAAATCCGCCTGGCCAAGATCGCCCATGAGATGCTGGCCGACATCGACAAGGAGACCGTCGATTTCGGCCCCAACTACGACGGCAGCGAGAAGGAGCCGCTGGTCCTGCCCAGCAAACTTCCCAACCTTCTGGTCAACGGCTCGGCCGGCATCGCGGTCGGCATGGCGACCAACATCCCTCCGCACAACCTCAACGAGGTGGTGGACGCCTGCCTGCACCTGCTGAAGAACCCCTCAGCGTCGATCGACGACCTGATGGAAATCATCCCGGCGCCCGACTTCCCCACGGCCGGCATCATCTACGGCATCAACGGCGTGAAGGACGGCTACCGCACCGGCCGCGGCAAAGTGGTGATGCGCGCCAAGGTCCACTTCGAGGACATCGACCGCGGCCAGCGCCAAGCGATCATCGTCGACGAGCTGCCCTACCAGGTCAACAAGAAGACGCTCCAGGAGCGCATGGCCGAGCTGGTGCACGAGAAGAAGCTCGAAGGCATCAGCCACATCCAGGACGAGTCCGACAAGTCGGGCATGCGGCTCGTGATCGAGCTCAAGCGCGGCGAGGTGCCCGAGGTCGTCCTCAACAACCTCTACAAGCAGACGCAGCTGCAGGACACCTTCGGCATCAACATGGTGGCGCTGGTCGACGGCCAGCCGCGCCTGTGCAACCTGAAGGACCTGATCAGCGTCTTCCTGCAGCACCGCCGCGAGGTGGTGACCCGCCGCACCGTGTTCGAGCTGCGCAAGGCCCGCGACCGCGGCCACGTGCTCGAAGGGCTGGCGGTGGCGCTGGCCAACATCGACGAGTTCATCCGCATTATCCGCGAATCGCCCACGCCGCCGGTGGCCAAGGCCGAGCTGATGGCCCGCGCGTGGGGCAGCACGCTGGTGCGCGAGATGCTGACCCGCACCCGCGCCGACGGCGGCACGATCAATGCCGACGACTACCGACCCGAAGGGCTGGCACGCGCGTTCGGCCTGGGCAGCGACGGTCTCTACCGGCTGTCGGACACCCAGGCGCAGGAAATCCTGCAGATGCGCCTGCAGCGCCTGACCGGCCTGGAGCAGGACAAGATCGTCGCCGAGTACAAGGACGTGATGGCCCTGATCGACGACCTGCTGGACATCCTGTCGAGGCCCGAGCGCGTGTCGGTCATCATTGGCGAGGAACTCACGGCCATCCGCACCGAGTTCGGCCAGACCAAACTCGGCGCGCGCCGCAGCCTGGTAGAGCACAGTTCGTTCGATCTCTCCACCGAGGATCTGATCACGCCGACCGACATGGTCGTCACACTGTCGCACGGCGGCTACATCAAGAGCCAGCCGCTCAACGAATACCGCGCGCAGAAGCGCGGCGGCCGCGGCAAGCAGGCCACGGCGACGAAGGAAGACGACTGGATCGACCAGCTCTTCATCGCCAATACGCACGACTACATCCTGTGCTTCTCCAACCGCGGCCGGCTCTACTGGCTCAAGGTCTGGGAAGTACCGTCGGGCTCGCGCGGCTCGCGGGGCCGCCCGATCGTCAACATGTTCCCGCTGGCCGACGGCGAGAAGATCAACGTGGTGCTGCCGCTGACCGGCGCCTTCCGCAGCTTCCCGGCCGACCACTACGTGTTCATGGCGACGTCGATGGGCACGGTGAAGAAGACGGCGCTCGACGAATTCAGCAACCCGCGCAAGGCCGGCATCATCGCCATCAAGCTCGACGAGGGCGACCAGCTCATCGGCGCCGCGGTCACCGACGGCAAGCACGACGTGATGCTGTTCTCCGACGGCGGCAAGGCGGTGCGCTTCGACGAAGGCGACGTGCGCGTGCTCGGCCGCGACACCCGCGGCGTGCGCGGCATGAACCTCGACGAGGGCCAGAGCGTGATCGCCATGCTCGTCGCCGAGGACGAGCAACAGAGCGTGCTGACCGCGACGATCAACGGCTACGGCAAGCGCACGCCGATCGGCGAGTACACCCGCCACGGCCGCGGCACCAAGGGCATGATCGCGATCCAGCAGAGCGAGCGCAACGGCAAGGTCGTCGCCGCCACGCTGGTGCATGCCGACGACGAGATCATGCTGATCACTGACCGCGGCGTGCTGGTGCGCACGCGCGTGGCCGAGATCCGCGAGCTCGGCCGCGCCACGCAGGGCGTCACGCTGATCGCGCTCGACGAGGGCGCCAAGCTCAGCGGCCTGCAGCGCATCGTCGAGAACGACGCGAGCCTGGCCGCGCCGGCCGACGACGACGAGAGCCCGGACACCGAGGCGCCGGCCGCCTGAGGCTGCGCCCCGCTTCACCGACCGCTGCCGGCAGCGCATGCGCGCGCCGGCAGCATTTCATTGACGGATGGATGAGCGCATGACCCGCCCCTACAACTTCTCCGCCGGCCCGGCGGCGATCCCCGAAGAAGTGCTCGCCCAGGCGGCTGCCGAACTGCTCGACTGGCACGGCAGCGGCATGAGCGTCATGGAGATGAGCCACCGGGGCAAGGAGTTCATCTCCATCTACGAGGCCGCCGAGGCGGACCTGCGCGAGCTGCTGGCCGTGCCGCCGGACTACCGCATCCTGTTCCTGCAGGGCGGCGGCATCGGCGAGAACGCAATCGTGCCGCTGAACCTCTCGCGCGGCGGCGCGGTCGACTTCGTGCTGACCGGCAGTTGGAGCCAGAAGTCGCAGAAGGAGGCCCGCAAGTACGCCGACGTGGCCATCGCCGCGACGTCCGAAGCCGACCACTTCACCTCCATCCCCGACGCGGCCACGTGGCAGTTGCGCGATGGCGCCAGCTACGTGCACATCTGCTCCAACGAGACGATCAACGGCACCGAATTCCAGACCCTGCCCGACCTCAAGGCGCTCGGCAGCGATGCGCCGCTGGTGATCGACTTCAGCTCGCACGTGGCCTCGCGCCCGGTGGACTGGTCGAAGGTCGGCCTGGCCTTCGGCGGCGCGCAGAAGAACCTCGGCCCCGCCGGGCTGACGCTGGTCGTCGTGCGCGACGACCTGATCGGCCACGCGCTGCCGGCCTGCCCGAGCGCCTTCGACTACCAGCTCGTGGCCGAGAACGACTCGATGTTCAACACACCGCCGACGTACGCGATCTACATCGCCGGCCTGGTGTTCCAGTGGCTCAAGCGCCAGAAGGAAACCACGGACAAGGGCGATCTCGCCGGCATCGCTGCGATCGAGGCGCGCAACATCGCCAAGGCGAAGCTGCTCTACGACTTCATCGACGGCTCCGATTTCTACGTCAACCGCGTGGCGCGCGACGCCCGCTCGCGCATGAACATCCCGTTCCAGCTGCGCGACGAGAGCCGCAACGATGCCTTCCTCGCGGGCGCCAGAGCGCGCGGGCTGCTGCAGCTCAAGGGCCACAAGTCGGTCGGCGGCATGCGCGCCTCGATCTACAACGCCATGACGATCGCCGGTGTGCAGGCGCTGGTGGACTACCTGAAAGAATTCGAGCGCGAACACGCCTGACATGAGCACAGCCCCCACCTCCAACGAGCCGGCGGCGTCTGCCGACCTGGCCCAGCTGCGCGTGCAGATCGACGCGCTCGACCAGCAGCTGCTCGACCTGCTCAACCGCCGCGCTCGCGTGGCCGAGCGGGTCGGCGAAGTGAAGAAGCGTGAAGGCACGCCCTTCTTCCGCCCCGACCGCGTGGCACACGTCATCGAGAAGATGCAGGCCGCCAACCCCGGGCCGCTGAAGGACCTGCACATCGCGGCGATCTGGCGCGAGGTCATGTCGAGCGGCCTCGCGCTCGAATCGCCGCAGCGCGTGGCCGTGCTGGGCCCCGCCGGCACCTTCTGCGAGCAGGCTGCGATCGAATACTTCGGCGGCGCGGCCGACCTGATCTACTGCGCGAGCTTCGACGAGGTGTTCCACGCCACGGCCGGCGGCAGCGCCCAGTACGGCGTGGTCGGCGTCGAGAACATGACCGAGGGCGTGGTCACCCGCTCGCTCGACCTGTTCCTGCACACGCCGACGCACGTGGTCGGCGAGGTCAGCCTGCTGATCCGCCACAACCTGCTACGCCAGTCCAACTCGCTCGACGGCATCGAGGCGGTGCTGGCCCACCCGCAGGCGCTGGCGCAGTGCCAGAACTGGCTGGCCAAGAATCTGCCGCATGCCGAGCGCCGCGCCGTCGCGAGCAATGCCGAAGGCGCGCGCCTCGCGGCCACCAACCCGGCCTGGGCCGGCCTCGCCAGCGAGCGCGCGGCCACGCAGTTCGGCCTGCACATCGTCGCGCACGCAGTCCAGGACGAGGCCTACAACCGCACCCGCTTCGCCGTGATCTGCCTGCCGCAGACGCTGGACACGCCGCCGCCCTCGGGCCGCGACCGCACCAGCCTGATCATCTCGGTCGCCAACCGGCCGGGCGCGGTGCACGACCTGCTGGTGCCGCTGAAGGAGAACGGCGTGTCGATGACGCGCTTCGAATCGCGCCCGGCGCGCACCGGCCAATGGGAGTACTACTTCTACATCGACGTCGACGGCCATCCGGCCCAGCCGCACGTGGCCAAGGCGCTGGGCGAACTGCAGCAGCTCTGCGCCTTCTACAAGGTGCTGGGCACCTACCCGGTCACCACATGACGGGCGGCAGCCATCATGTTTGAGCAGCTCGGCCTCATCGGCTGCGGCCTCATGGGCGGCTCCTTCGCACTGGCGGCCAAGCGCTCGGGGCTGGTGCGCCGCGTGGTCGGCTACAGCAAATCGCCCTCCACCACCGAGCGCGCGCGCCAGCTCGGCGTGATCGACGTCGAGGCGCCGTCGGCGCTGCTGGCTGCGGCCGGGGCCGACCTGATCCTGCTGGCCGTGCCGGTGGCCGCCACCGAAACCACGCTGCGCGCCATCCGCCACCTGGCCACGGCCGAGACGCTGATCATGGACGTGGGCTCGACCAAGGCCGACGTGGTGGCCGCCGCCCGCACGGCCCTGCGCGACCGCTTCGGCTCCTTCGTGCCGGCGCACCCGATCGCCGGGCGCGAAGTGGCCGGTGTGGAGCATGCCGATGCCGACCTCTACCGCGGCCGGCAGGCCATCCTCACGCCGGTCGAGCAGACGCTGGCCCGCCAGGCGCATGCCGCGCAGGCCGTCTGGGAAGCCGTGGGCTGCCAGGTGCGCACCATGTCGCCCGAGGCGCACGACACGGCCTTCGCAGCGGTCAGCCACCTGCCGCACCTGCTGGCCTTCGCCTACATGAATGGCATCGCCGCGCAGCCGGCGGGCCGGGAATTCCTGTCGCTGGCCGGCCCGGGCTTCCGCGACTTCAGCCGCATCGCCGCGGGCGACCCGGCGATGTGGCGCGACGTGCTGCTGGCCAACCGGCATGAGCTGCTGGCCCAGGCCCAGCAGTTCCAGGCCGCGCTGCACGCCTTCGAGCGGGCGGTAGAGCGGGCCGACGGCCCCGCCCTGGAAGAAATGATCCGCCAAGCGCGAGACAGCCGCGCCAGCTGGTCGCTGGACCGCAGCGCACCGCCCGCCGCCTGAACCGACGACGATCCGACGCCATGTACGACACCCCCTTCCTCGACCTTCCGCCGCTCGCGAGCGCCGCGGGCACCGTGCGCCTGCCGGGCTCCAAGAGCATCTCCAACCGGGTGCTGCTGCTGGCCGCCCTGAGCGAAGGCACGACGGAAGTGCACGACCTGCTCGCCTCCGACGACACCCGCGTCATGCTCGATGCGCTGCGCCAGATCGGCTGCGGCGTGGAGGCGGACGGCGCCGGCGGCGCGGTGCGCATCACCGGCCTCGGCGGCCGCGCCCCGGCGCCGGAAGCCGACATCTTCCTCGGCAACTCCGGCACCTCCACCCGCACGCTGACCGCCGCGCTGGCAGTCTTGGCGACGCTGCACGGCGGACGCTACGAAGTGCGCGGCGTGCCGCGCATGCACGAGCGGCCCATCGGCGACCTGGTCGATGCGCTGCGCCAGCTCGGCTGCCGGGTCGAGTACCTGAACACCGATGGGTATCCCCCGCTAGCGCTCTCCCCTGGCACGCTGCAGCTGTATACCCCCATCAGAATACGCGGCGACGTGTCGAGCCAGTTCCTCACCGGGCTGCTGCAGGCGCTGCCGCTGGCGGCTGCGGCGCAGGACGCCGTGATCGAGGTGGAAGGCCCGCTGATCTCGCAGCCCTACATCGATATCACGCTGCGCCTGCTCGCGCGCTTCGGCATCGACGTGCAGCGCGAAGGCTGGGAGCGCTTCACCATCCCCGCGGGCAGCCGCTACCGCTCGCCCGGCAGCATCCACGTCGAGGCCGATGCGTCTTCGGCCAGCTACTTCATCGGCCTGGGCGCCATCACGGCCGACCCGGCAGGCATCCGCATCGAAGGCGTCGGCGCCGACTCGATCCAGGGCGACATCCGCTTCACCGAAGCGGCCGCGCGCATGGGCGCGCAGATCGCGAGCGGCCCGAACTGGCTGCACGTGCAGCGCGGCGCATGGCCGCTCAAAGCCATCGACCTCGACTGCAACCACATCCCGGACGCCGCGATGACGCTGGCCGTCCTCGCGCTCTACGCCGACGGCCCCAGCACGCTGCGCAACATCGCCAGCTGGCGCGTGAAGGAGACCGACCGCATCGCCGCGATGGCCGCCGAAGCCCGCAGGCTCGGCGCCGCGGTCGAGGAAGGCGCGGACTGGCTGCGGGTGTATCCTCTGGAGGCGCCCGGCTGGCGCGCGGCAGCGGTGCATACCTACGACGACCACCGCGTGGCCATGTGCTTCTCTTTGGCCGCGTTCAACCCGGCGCGGGTACCGGTGCGCATCCTCGACCCGAAGTGCGTGGCCAAGACCTTCCCGGACTACTTCGAGACGCTGTTCGCGTTGGCCCGGGCGCCGGTGGACGACATTCCCGTGCTCTGCATCGACGGCCCCACGGCTTCCGGCAAGGGCACGGTGGCGGCCCAGGTCGCGCGCCGGCTGGGCTACCACTTCCTCGACTCGGGCGCCATGTACCGCCTCGCCGCGCTGGCCGCGGTGCGCGCCGGCCACACGATCGCGCCGGAGCACGAGGCCGCCATCGCCGCGCTGGCGCGCAGCCTGCCGGTGCGCTTCGACCACGGCCGCATCCTGCTGGGCGGCGAGGACGTGAGCGACGCGATCCGCACCGAGGAGGCCGGCATGAACGCCTCCCGCGTCTCGACCCTGCCGGCGGTGCGCGCGGCGCTGGTCGCGCTGCAGCTGAGCTTCCGCCGCCTGCCGGGCCTGGTGGCCGACGGGCGCGACATGGGCACGGTGATCTTTCCCGGCGCAAAGCTTAAGGTCTTCCTGACCGCCAGCGCCGCCTGCCGCGCCGATCGCCGGCACAAGCAATTGATTTCAAAGGGCATTTCGGCTAATATCGACGCCCTTCGCGCCGACCTGGAGGCCCGCGACGCCCGCGATTCGAACCGCGCCGTCGCACCGCTCAGGCCGGCGCCGGACGCCCTGCTGCTCGACAGCTCCGAACTGACGGTGGAACACGCCGTCAGCCAGGTGCTGCAATGGTGGCGGGGGCGGCAGCCCTTCTCCTCATAGCAGGAAGCTGCTGCCGCACAACGGTCCGTGCCGCCTCCCTCCGCGCGCCAGCGCACCGGGTGGCACGGGATGTTCAACCAACCGCGGCTGTGCCGCACACCACCACCGTCGCCAGACACCCGCTGCCCACCGCCCCGCATCTCGCTCATGGTGGCCGCAGCACAACCCTCGCGACGGAGAGGAACCTTCATGTCTGAATCCTTTGCCGACCTCTTTGCCGAATCGCTGCAGCGCCAGGAGCTGCGCGCCGGCGAGGTCATCACCGCCGAAGTCGTTCGCATCGAACACAACTTCGTCGTGGTCAACGCCGGCCTCAAGTCCGAAGCCTACGTGCCGATCGACGAGTTCAAGAGCGACCAGGGCGAGATCGAAGTGCAGGTCGGCGACTTCGTGTCGGTCGCCATCGACGCGATCGAGAACGGCTACGGCGACACCATCCTGTCGCGCGACAAGGCCAAGCGCCTGGCCTCGTGGCTGGCCCTCGAAAAGGCCCTGGAGTCCGGCGACTTCGTGACCGGCACCACCAGCGGCAAGGTCAAGGGCGGCCTGACCGTGCTGGTCAACGGCATCCGCGCCTTCCTGCCGGGCTCGCTGATCGACACCCGCCCGGTCAAGGACCTGACCCCCTACGAGAACAAGACCCTCGAATTCAAGGTCATCAAGCTCGACCGCAAGCGCAACAACGTGGTGCTGTCGCGCCGCGCCGTCGTGGAAGCCTCGATGGGCGAGGAGCGCGCCAAGCTGCTCGAAACCCTCAAGGAAGGCGCCATCGTGCATGGCGTGGTCAAGAACATCACCGAATACGGCGCGTTCGTGGACCTCGGCGGCATCGACGGCCTGCTGCACATCACCGACATGGCCTGGCGCCGCGTGCGCCACCCGAGCGAGGTGGTGCAGGCCGGCCAGGAGATCACCGCGCGCATTCTCAAGTTCGACACCGAGAAGAACCGCGTTTCGCTGGGGCTGAAGCAGCTCGGCGACGATCCGTGGCTCGGCGTGTCGCGCCGCTACCCGCAGGGCACGCGCCTGTTCGGCAAGGTCACGAACATCGCCGACTACGGCGCGTTCGTCGAGCTGGAGCCCGGCATCGAAGGCTTGGTGCACGTCTCCGAGATGGACTGGACCAACAAGAACATCGCCCCGAGCAAGCTGGTCTCGCTGGGCGATGAGGTCGAAGTCATGGTCCTGGAAATCGATGAGGACAAGCGCCGCATCAGCCTGGGCATGAAGCAGACGAAGGCCAACCCGTGGCAGGAGTTCGCGCAGAACACCAAGCGCGGCGACCGCGTCAAGGGCCCGATCAAGTCGCTCACCGACTTCGGCGTGTTCGTCGGCCTGGCTGCCGGCATCGACGGCCTGGTGCACCTCTCGGACCTCTCGTGGAACGAGCCCGGCGAAGCCGCCGTGCGCAACTACAAGAAGGGCCAGGAAGTCGAGGCCATCGTGCTGGCCGTGGACGTGGACCGCGAGCGCATCTCGCTGGGCATCAAGCAGCTCGACGGCGACCCGTTCACGACCTTCGTGACGGTCAACGACAAGGGCCAGACGGTGACCGGCAAGGTCAAGACGGTCGACCCGCGCGGCGCCGAGATCGACCTGGGCGGCGACATCGTCGGCTACCTGCGCGCTTCGGAAATCTCCCGCGACCGCGTGGAAGATGCCCGCAACGTGCTCAAGGAAGGCGACGAGGTCACGGCCGTGGTGGTGAACGTGGATCGCAAGACCCGCAACATCCAGCTGTCGATCAAGGCCAAGGATCTGGCCGACGAGCAGGGCGCCATTGCCAGCCTGTCGCAGCAGTCGGCCCGCGAAAGCGCCGGCACCACCAGCCTGGGCGCCCTGCTGCGCGCCAAGCTGGACGGCGGAGAGAAGTAAGGGGCACACGGGCTGAAGGCTAGGGGCCGAAGACGAGGGGCCGCCTGCGGCGGCTCGCAGATACCCAGCCGGGTACGCTTGGCCAACCTGCGGTCGACAAGCGCTGTGTCAGCATACCCCCCTAGCCTTCAGCTCCCGGCCTCCAGCCCCTCAAGGCACCCATGACCCGTTCAGACATCGTCGAAGAACTCGCGGCCCGTTTCGGCCAGCTCACGCACCGCGATGCGGAGCAGGCGGTCAAGACGATCTTCGACGCCGTGAGCGACGCGCTGGTGCGCGGCCACCGCATCGAGATCCGGGGCTTCGGCAGCTTCTCGGTCAACCGCCGCCCGCCGCGCATCGGCCGCAACCCGCGCAGCGGCGAGAGCGTCGCCATTCCGGAGAAGCGCGTGCCGCACTTCAAGCCCGGCAAGGCCCTGCGCGAAGCGGTCGACCAGCGCACCAGCGAACTCGAATCCGGCAAGCCCTCCTGATGCGCCGGTAGAATTTTCCTCGTCACAGAGGAACTGCATGAAATATCTGATGTGGCTGCTCAAGGCAGCCATTTTTTTCGCCCTCTTCGCCTTCGCACTGAACAACCAGCAGGACACCGTCGTGCACCTGTTCTTCGGCGCCCAGTGGCATGCGCCGCTGGTGCTGGTCGTGCTGGCCGCGTTCGCCACCGGCCTCGTGGTCGGCGTGCTCGGCATGGTGCCGCGCTGGTGGAAGCACCGCAGCGCCGCCCGGCGCGCCGCCGCGCCGACCGGCCTGGCGCCCGCGCCGGCGACGGCCGCCCCGGCCGGTGGTGCCCCCGTCCTCCACGAGCCGCCGCTGCACGATGGAATTTGACTACCTCACCTGGATCCTGCTGGGCCTGCCGGCCGCCTTCGTGCTCGGCTGGCTCGCGTCGCGGCTCGACCTGCGCCAGATGCGCATCGAGGGCCGCCAGGCGCCCAAGGCCTATTTCCGCGGCCTGAACTTCCTGCTCAACGAGCAGCAGGACCAGGCCATCGACGCCTTCATCGAGGCGGTGCAGAACGACCCGGACACCTCGGAGCTGCACTTCGCGCTCGGCAACCTGTTCCGCCGCCGCGGCGAATACGACCGCGCCGTGCGGGTGCACCAGCACCTGCTGTCGCGCGGCGACCTGGGCCGCATGGACCGCGAGCGGGCCCAGCATGCGCTGGCGCTGGACTTCCTCAAGGCCGGCCTGCTCGACCGCGCCGAGGACGCGCTGCGCCGCCTCGAGGGCACACCGTTCGAGGCGCAGGCGCGGCTCGCGCTGCTGGCCATCTACGAACGCTCGCGCGACTGGCCCCAGGCCGCGGCCATCGCCCAGCGCATGCACGACGCCCAGCAGGGCGACTTCAGCGTGCGCCAGGCGCACTACCTGTGCGAACAGGCGCTCACCCTGGCCCGCAACCACGACGTGCCGCATGCGCTCGCGCTGCTGGAGCAGGCCATCGCCGCCGCACCGCAGGCCCCGCGCGCCCGCGTGGAACTGGCCCGGCTGCAGCAGCTGCAGGGCCGGCACGACGCGGCCGTGGCGACGGTGCGCGAGATCGCCGCGGCCACACCCGGCGCGCTGGCACTGGTGGCGCCGCTGCTGGTGACCGCCGCCAGCGCCAGCGGCCAGACCGGTGCGGCGCGCGGGCTGCTGGAAGAGGGGTATGCCCGCACGCCCTCCCTCGACGTGCTCGAAAGCCTGGTCGCGCTCGACCGCGCCGCGCAGATCGACGACGAGCAGGCCCGCAGCCGCTACGTGCGCCACCTGGAGCAGGAACCTTCGCTCGTCGCCGCGGCCCGCTGGCTCGCCGGCGAGCAGCTCGCGCACGAGCAGTACCACCCGCAGGTGCAGCGCGCGCTCGACCAGGCCGCCAAGCCGCTGCTGCGCTACCGCTGCGCGGCCTGCGGCTTCGAGGCGCAGCAGCATTTCTGGCAGTGCCCAGGCTGCCAGAGCTGGGACAGCTACCCGCCACAACGGGTGGAAGAACTCTGAGCTGCCCCCGGGCGGCGTGCAGGTATTTCCGGGTATATTGGCCGCGCCCTTGCGCACCGCGGGGCCTGCGCTTCATCCATAGCAACCGTCCAGGCAGGCCGCCAGCCGCCCGGCAAGAACCCAGGAGTGTCGATCATGCTGAAGAAGTTTCTCGCTTTCATCGCCATGCTGACCGCGGTCGCGGCCTTCGCCGCCACCGACGTGAACAAGGCCACCGAGGCCGAACTCGATGCCGTCAAGGGCATCGGTCCCGCCACTTCCAAGCTCATCCTGTCGGAACGCAAGAAGGGCGAGTTCAAGGACTGGAACGACTTCATCGCCCGCGTGAAGGGCGTGGGCGACAGCCGCGCGAGCAAGCTGTCCAACGAAGGCCTGACGGTCAACGGCAGGAGCTATGCCAACGCCAAGCCCGGCGACAAGCCGGTCTCCGAGAAGATCAAGGACGGTGCCAGCACTGCCGCCAACAAGACCAAGGAAGTGGCCAGGGACGCCAAGGACAAGGTCACCGGCAAATAGCCCGGCCACCCCCCTCCGCCCGCTTCCTGCGAGACCCGCCTGACGGCGGGTTTTCTTTTTGGCGCGCGATGGCGGCAGCTCGCGGCATGAGCGGCCGCAATCCGGTGGAGTTGCGGGTTGTTGCGCCGGTTCCCGTGCAGGACGGCCGATAGAATCGATCGCGCATGCCCCTTGCCGCCCTCATCCTCCTTCCCTTCCTCGGCAGCCTGATCGCTGCCTTCCTGCCTTCCAACGCCCGCAATACCGAATCGACCCTGGCCGGGGTGATCGCGCTTTTCTGCGCGGTGCAGGCGGCGCTGTACTTCCCCGACATCGCCGAGGGCGGCGTGGTCCGCGAGCAGATCGCCTGGCTGCCCGCGCTGGGGCTGGACATCGTCCTCCGCATGGACGGCTTCGCCTGGATGTTCTCCATGCTGGTGCTGGGCATCGGCTCGCTGGTGGTGCTCTATGCGCGCTACTACATGTCGCCCAAGGACCCGGTGCCGCGCTTCTTCTCGTTCTTCCTCGCGTTCATGGGCGCGATGGCCGGCGTGGTGCTGTCGGGCAACCTGATCCAGATCGCGTTCTTCTGGGAGCTGACGAGCCTGTTCTCGTTCCTGCTGATCGGCTACTGGCACCACGACCGGGAGGCGCGCCGCGGCGCGCGCATGGCGCTGACCGTCACCGGCTCCGGCGGGCTGTGCATGCTCGCGGGCATGCTGGTGCTGGGCCACGTGGCCGGCAGCTACGACCTCGACCGCGTGGTCGCCGCGGCCAGCCAGGTGCGGGCCAATCCACTCTACCCGGTCATCCTGGTGCTGGTGCTGCTGGGCGCGCTGACCAAGAGCGCGCAGTTCCCGTTCCACTTCTGGCTGCCGCATGCGATGGCCGCGCCCACGCCGGTGTCGGCCTACCTGCATTCGGCCACGATGGTCAAGGCCGGCGTGTTCCTCCTAGCGCGCATGCTGCCGGTGCTCGGCGACACGCCCGAATGGTTCTGGCTCGTCGGCGGCGCGGGCGTGTGCACGCTGCTGCTGGGCGCCTATGCGGCGATGTTCCAGAACGACCTCAAGGGCCTGCTCGTCTATTCGACGATCTCGCACCTGGGCCTGATCACGCTGCTGCTGGGCTTGAACAGCCCGCTCGCCGCGGTGGCCGCGGTCTTCCACATCATGAACCATGCGACCTTCAAGGCGTCGCTCTTCATGGCCGCGGGCATCATCGACCACGAGAGCGGCACGCGCGACATCCGCCGGCTGTCGGGCCTGTGGCGGCTGATGCCGGTCACCGCCACGCTGGCGATGGTGGCCAGCGCGTCGATGGCCGGCGTGCCGCTGCTGAACGGCTTTCTGTCGAAGGAGATGTTCTTCGCCGAGACGGTCTACATCAACGCCACGCCGGCGGTGAACCTGGGCCTGCCGATCGCCGCGACCATCGCGGGCGTCTTCAGCGTGGCCTATTCGCTGCGCTTCACCTGGGACGTGTTCTTCGGCCCGCGGACCGACGACCTGCCGCGCACGCCGCACGAGCCCCCGCACTGGATGCGGGTGCCGGTGGAACTGCTGGTGCTGGCCTGCCTGGTGGTCGGCATCGTGCCGTCGTGGTCGGTCGGCCGCTTTCTGGCCGCGGCCGCGCTGCCGGTGGTCGGCGGCGAGCTGCCCGAATACAGCCTGGCGGTCTGGCACGGGTTCAACCTGCCGCTGGCGATGAGCTTCGTCGCGCTGTTCGGCGGGCTGGCGCTCTACCTGTTCCTGCGCTGGCAGCGCAGCCGCGGGCGCATGGAGGAGCCGCCGGTGGTCCGCGCCTTCAACGGCAAACGGACGTTCGAGAACCTGCTCGCGCGCATCACGCTGGCCGGCCGGCGCGGCCGCCGGCTGCTGGACACGCGGCGCCTGCAGCCGCAGATGCTGTGGCTGGTCTGCGCCGCGCTGGCCGCCGCCGGGGCCGCGGCGACCGGCGCCACGGGCCTGCCGGCCGGCGTGCGCGCGGCGCTGCCGATGTCGCCAGCCTTCGTGCTGCTGTGGGCCATCGGCATGGCCTGCGCCATCGGCGCGGCCTGGCAGGCCAAGTACCACCGGCTGGCCGCGCTCACGCTGCTGGGCGGCGCGGGCATCGCCACCTGCGTGACCTTCGTCTGGTTCTCGGCGCCCGACCTCGCGCTCACGCAGCTCGCGGTCGAGGTGGTGACGACCGCGCTCGTCATCCTCGGCCTGCGCTGGCTGCCCAAGCGCGAGGAAGGTCTGCGCGCCCTGCCGGCGCAGCGCCGCTCGGCCCGCATGCGGCGCGCGCGCGACATGGCGGTCGCACTGGCGGCGGGCGCCGGCATGGCGGCGCTGGCCTGGACGATGATGCGCCGGCCCTTCCCCGGAAGCACTTCCACCTTCTTCCTGGGGAACGCGCTGACGCAGGGCGGCGGCACCAACGTGGTCAACGTGATGCTGGTGGACTTCCGCGGCTTCGACACCTTCGGCGAGATCGTGGTGCTGGGCATCGTGGCGCTCACGGTCTATGCGCTGCTGCGCCGCTTCCGACCCGCGGCCGAGACGCTGGACCTGCCGCCGCAGCAGCGCGCCGTGCCGGCCGACCTGTCCACCGACCTGATCAACCCGCGCCTGGCCGAGGATACGGCCGTGGGCTACCTGATGGTGCCCGCGGTGCTGGTGCGGCTGCTGCTGCCGTTCGCCACGCTGGTGGCGTTCTACCTGTTCCTGCGCGGCCACAACCAGCCCGGCGGCGGCTTCGTCGCGGGGCTGGTGCTGTCGATCGGGCTGCTGCTGCAGTACATCGTCTCGGGCACGCAGTGGGTCGAGGCCCACCTGCCGCTCTATCCGCGGCGCTGGATCGGCGCGGGCATGCTGTTGGCGCTGGCGACCGGGCTCGGTTCGCTGGCCTTCGGCTATCCGTTCATGACCACCCACACCGCGCACCTGCACCTGCCGCTCGTCGGCGACATCCACATCGCCAGCGCGATGTTCTTCGACATCGGCGTGTTCACGCTCGTGGTCGGCGCCACGCTGCTGATCCTGACCGCGCTGGCCCACCAGTCGGTGCGCAGCCACCGCTTCCGTGCCCGCCTGGCGGAAGATCTCGGTGATTGGGTAGTATTCCCCGGTAGCCGGCAGCCGACGCCCGCTGCGAAGCCATACTCCCAAGGTGCCTGGTGATGGAGATCGTGCTTGCCATCGCCATCGGCGTGCTGACCGGCTCCGGCGTCTGGCTGCTGCTGCGCCCGCGCACCTTCCAGGTCGTCATGGGCCTGTCGCTGCTCTCGTACGCGGTCAACCTGTTCATCTTCAGCATGGGCCGCCTGGGCCTGGCCATCAACAAGGCACCCGTGCTGCGCGAGGGCCTGCCGCAGAACCTGGAGCACTATGCCGACCCGATGCCGCAGGCGCTGGTGCTGACGGCCATCGTCATCGGCTTCGCGATGACCGCCCTCTTCCTCGTGGTGCTGCTGGCCTCGCGCGGGCTCTCGGGCACCGACCATGTGGACGGGCGCGGCCACAGCACGGAGGAGTCGGCCTGATGGGCTCGCTCGCCGCGCCGCTGATGCCGCACCTGCTGCTGGCGCCGATCGTGCTGCCGATGCTCACGGCCGCGCTCATGCTGCTGCTCAAGGAAGAGCGCCAGCGGCTGAAGCTCACACTCAACATCGGCTCGACCTTCCTCGGGCTGCTGGCGGCGGTGGCGCTGCTGCGCTGGGTGGACCACCAGAGCGAGCCGGCCACGCTCGGCGTCTACCTGCCGGGCAACTGGCCGGCGCCGTTCGGCATCGTGCTGGCGCTGGACCGGCTCTCGGCGCTGATGCTGGTGCTGGCCGGCACGCTCGGGCTCGCGTCGGCGGTGTATGCCGCGGCGCGCTGGCACCGCGCGGGCGTGCACTTCCATCCGCTGTTCCAGCTGCAGCTCATGGGCTTGGCCGGCGCCTTCCTCACGGCCGACCTGTTCAACCTGTTCGTGTTCTTCGAGATCCTGCTCGCGGCCTCCTACGGCCTGCTGCTGCACGGCTCGGGCCGTCCGCGCGTGGCCGCGGGACTGCACTACGTCGCGGTCAACCTCGCGGCCTCGTCGCTGTTCCTGATCGGCGCGTCGATGCTCTACGGCATCACCGGCACGCTCAACATGGCCGACCTCGCGCGCGCCGTGCCGCTGGTGGCACCGGCCGACCGCGGCCTGCTGCACGCGGCTGCGGCCATTCCCGGCGTGGCCTTCCTCATCAAGGCCGCGCAGTGGCCGCTGAACTTCTGGCTGGTGCCGGCCTATGCTGCGGCCACCGCGCCGGTGGGCGCGCTGTTCGCCATCATGACCAAGGTCGGCGTCTACGTGGTGCTGCGGCTGTGGACGCTGCTGTTCGGCAGCGAAGCCGGCGACTCGGCGCTGTTCGGCGCGCAGTGGCTCGTCGCCGGCGGGCTGCTCACGCTGGGCGCCGCGGCCGTGGGCACGCTGAGCGCGCAGCGGCTGGGCCACCTCGCGGGCTACGGCGCCATCGTGTCGGCCGGCACGCTGGTCGCGGCCATCGGCTTCGGCCAGAACGTCCTCGTGGCCGGCGCGCTCTACTACCTGGTCAGCGCCACGCTGGCCGTGGGCATGCTGTTCCTGCTGGCCGACCTGATCGAGCGCTGGCGCAACGACGGCGCCAGCGTGGCGCCCCATGCGCGCGGCGACGTGGCGCCCTTCCTCGCGCCGGACCTGCGTGCGTCGGACGCGGCCGGCATCGACGACGAGCCGCAGGATCTGATCGTCGGCCGGCCGATCCCCGCGGCCGCGGCCTTTCTCGGCATCGCCTTCATGGCCTGCACGCTGCTGCTGGCCGGACTGCCGCCGCTCTCGGGCTTCGTCGGCAAGTTCGCCATGCTCGGCGCCGTGCTCAACCCGCTGGGCCTGGGCTCGTCCTACGGCCAGCAGCCGGGCTGGGCCGGCTGGACGCTGCTGGCGCTGCTGATCGGCTCGGGCCTGCTGTCGCTGCTGGCGCTGTCGCGCGCCGGCATCCGCCACCTGTGGGCGCCGCAGGGCCGCGACGCGCCGCAGCTGCGGCTGGCCGAGGGCCTGCCGGTGGCGGCGCTGCTGCTGCTGTGCGTGCTGCTGACGGTGAAGGCCGGCGCGGTGATGCGCTACACCCAGGCCACGGCCGACGCGCTGTTCGCGCCCGAGGTCTATGTGCGCTCGGTGCTCGGCGCGCGGCCGGTGCCCTCGCCCGAAGCCTCGGCCGCCGCCGCGGCGGCGGTGGAGGGGGCGCGATGAAGACACCGCACCGCATCGCGCGCCGCATCGCGCCGGCCCCGCTGCTGTCGCTGGCGCTGTGGGCGCTGTGGCTGCTGCTCAACCGCTCGCTCGGCGCCGGCCACCTGCTGCTGGGCGCGGTGCTGGCGCTGGTCATCCCGGTGCTGGCCGCCGGACTGCGTCCGCGGCGGGTGCGCATCCGCCGGCCCGGCGCGGTGCTGCGCCTGATGGCGACGGTGGCCGTGGACGCCAGCCGGTCGAACTGCGCGGTGGCGCGCCGGCTGCTCATGCCGGCGCACCGCTCGCCCCCTTCGGGCTTCGTCCATGTGCCGCTGGAGTTGCGCGACCCCAACGGCCTGGCCGTGCTGGCCGCCATCGTCTGCATGACGCCCGGCACCGCCTGGGGCGAGCTCTCGCTCGACCGCAGCGTGCTGCTGCTGCACATCCTGGAGCTGGACGACGCCGCGGCGGTGGTGCGCATGGTCAAGGAGCGCTACGAGCGCCCGCTGATGGAGATTTTCGAATCATGATGAGCCCCTTTCTCGCCTGGTCGCTGTCGCTCGCGCTGGCGCTGCTGGCGCTGGCCATGGCCTGCGCGCTGGCCCGCATGCTGCGCGGCCCCACGGCGCAGGACCGCGTGCTGGCGCTGGACTGCATGTACACCTGCGCGATGCTGGCCATCCTGGTGCTGGGCCTGCGCTATGCCAGCAGCAGCTACTTCGAGCCGGCGCTGCTGATGGCGCTGTTCGGCTTCGTCGGCTCGACCGTGATTGCCAAGTTCCTGCTGCGCGGGGAGGTCATCGAATGAGCCCCGCACAGCCGTCCGAAGGGGTTCGCACCGCCGCGCGCAGCACGGAGGTTTCGACATGACCGTTCCGCTCTGGGCCGAGGTCGTCACCGGCGTCCTCGCGGTGGCCGGCGCCGCCATCGCGCTGCTGGGCGCCGTCGGCCTGCTGCGGCTACGCAGCTTCTTCGAGCGGGTGCATGCGCCCACGCTGGGCGCCACGATGGGCAGCTGGCTGATCCTCTGGGCCAATGTGCTGTACTTCTCGCTGCACGACGGCGGGCTGACGCTGCATGCGCTGATCCTGGCGGCGCTGCTGTCGATCGGCTTCCCGATCACCACTATCTTCCTGATGCGCGCCGCGCTGTTCCGCGCGCGGCAGAGCGGCGCGGCCGACGTGCCGCCCAGCCTCAGCGCGCAGCTTTCGGACAAATACCGGCGGGAGTAACAACCCATAGCCAGCGTCACATACTGGCTGCGGGCACATACCCCCTACTGGATGCGGTCGTAGCGCGCCAGCGCCGGGAACAGCCGGACCCAGCCGAGCGCCACCAGCACCGTGCCCACGACGGCGCCCACCGGCCCGATCAGCGCGGCCATGCTGCCGGCGCGGAACTCGCCAAGCTGGTTGCTCGCGCCGATGAAGATCGAGCTGACCGCGCTGACCCGCCCGCGCATCGCGTCCGGCGTCTGCAGCTGCACCAGGGTCTGGCGCACGACCACGCTGACCATGTCGGCCGCGCCGGTCACGGCCAGCGCCAGGATCGACAGCGCGAGGCTCTGCGAGAAGCCGAACACCACGGTCGCCACGCCGAACAGCGCCACGGCCCACAGCATGCGCCCGCCCACCCGGCGCTCCAGCGGCCAGCGGGCCAGCACCACCGACATGACCAGCGCGCCCACGGCCGGCGCCGCGCGCAGCAGGCCCAGGCCCCAGGGGCCGGTGTGCAGGATGTCCTTGGCGTAGATCGGCAGCAGCGCCACCGCGCCGCCCAGCAGCACCGCGAACAGGTCGAGCGCGATGGCGCCCAGCACCACCTTGCGGTCCCAGATGAAGCCCACACCGGCCAGCATGGTCTGCACCGACACCGGCTCGGGCGGCGGCGGCACGTGCTCGTAGCGCATCCGCATCGCCAGCATGCTGGCCAGCGCGAACAGCGCCACGCAGGTCGCGTAGACGGCCGTGGCGCCGGCCACGAAGATCAGGCCGCCGAGCGCCGGGCCGCCGATCACCGCGATCTCCAGCGCGCCGGAGCTGAAGGCCATGGCCCGCGGCAGCTGCGCCGGCGCCACCAGCAGCGGCAGCAGCGCCTGCTGCGCCGGCATCTGGAAGGCCCGCGCCACGCCCAGCAGCACCGAGACGGCCAACAGCAGCCAGCGCCCGGCCCAGTGGCCCTCGGTCGCCAGCACCAGGATCAGCGCGACCAGGCCCTGGAGCACCATGCAGGCCGCGACGATGCGCCCGCGGTGCAGCCGGTCGGCCACCTGCCCGGCCACCAGCGTGAGCAGCAGCGCCGGCACGAACTGGTAGAGGCCGACGAGTCCGAGGTCCCAGGCGCGGCCGGTCAGGTCGTACATCTGCCAGCCCACCGCGACCATCAGGATCTGGTTGCCGGCCGTCCCGGCGAGCCGGGTCAGCCAGAACCGCATGAAGGAATGCTGCCGCAGCAGCGAGGAAAGGGTCGCGGGGTCCGCCGGTGCCGTTGTCGTCATGGTCTGGGGCGCGATCATAGCGAGGTGGACCGCAGCGCGCTGGCGGCGCCCAACGGCGACAATGACGGCCCATGCAATCCGACATAGAATCTCAACGACCGCCGACTCGCCGACGCCTGGGCCGAACTCCAGGCCCATGCCGACGCCGGCAACCCGCTGCACGCCGACGCCTACCGCCTCGCCTTCGCCGACCCCGAGTTCCTGCTGCGGCGCGAGACGCGCGGCATCCGCTTCCAGCTCGAACTGCTCAAGCCCGACCTCGGCCAGGCCGCCTACGGCATCGACAACACCGTCGTGGTCTACGGCAGCGCGCGCTTTCGCCCGCCCGAGGAGGCCCGCGCCGCGCTGGTGCAGGCCGAGGCCGGAGGCGACGCGCAGCAGATCGCGCGCGCGAAGCTCGCAGTGCGCAATTCGCGCTACTACGACCTGGCCCGCCAGTTCGCCCGCCTCGTGGCCGAGGACAGCCAGAAGCGCCCCGAATCGGAGCGCATCACCATCTGCACCGGCGGCGGCCCCGGCATCATGGAGGCGGCCAACCGCGGCGCCCACGAAGCCGGTGCGCGCAACGTCGGCCTCAACATCGCGCTGCCGCACGAGCAGAGCGGCAACTCCTACATCACGCCGGAGCTGTCGTTCAAGTTCCACTACTTCGCGCTGCGCAAGATGCATTTCATGATGCGCGCGAAGGCGCTGGTGGCCTTCCCGGGCGGCTTCGGCACGCTCGACGAGCTGTTCGAGGTGCTCACGCTGGTGCAGACCGGCAAGGCCAAGCCGGTGCCGATCGTGCTGTTCGGCACCGAGTTCTGGAAGCGTCTCATCGACTTCCAAGTGCTCGTGGAGGAAGGCACGATCTCGGCCGCCGACCTGAAGCTGTTCAGTCTGACCGACGACCCGCAGGAAGCCTGGGACCGGATCCAGGCGTTCTACAAGCTCTGATCGGTCGGCCGCATCAATCGACGGTCGCGCCGGACTGGCGGACCACGGCCTCCCACTTGCGGATCTCCGCGTCGATGTAGGCGCGGAACGCGGCGGCATCCTTGGCGTCGGGCTCGAAGCCGCGCGACGCGAGCTTCTGCTGCATCTCGGGCGTGGCCACCACGCGCAGGACGTCACGGCTGAGCGTCTCGGCCACCGGGGCCGGCATGCGTGCCGGCCCGAGGAAGCCGAACCACGAACCGGCCTAGAAGCCCGGCAGCCCCGATTCGGCCACCGTCGGCACCTGGGGCAGCGACGCGGAGCGCTTCAGACTGGTCACGGCGATCGCGCGCAGGCGGCCGGCCTGGACGTGCGGCAGCGAGGTCGGCAGGTTGTCGAACATCAGCTGCACCTGCCCGGCCAGCAGGTCGGCCAAGGCCGGCGCGCTGCCCTTGTAGGCCACGTGCATCATCTCGATGCCGGTGCGCGACTTGAACATCTCGCCCGACAGGTGGATCGAGCTGCCGGCGCCCGACGAGGCGAAGTTGAGCTTGCCCGGGTTCTGGCGGCCGTAGTCGATCAGCTCCTGCACCGTCTTCACCGGCAGCGAAGGATGCACCACGAGCACGTTGGGCACCGAGGCCATCATGGCGATCGGCGTGAAGTCGCGCCGGATGTCGTAGGGCATGCGGCGGTAGAGGCTCGCGTTGATCGCGTGGGTGCCGACCGCGCCGAGCACCAGCGTGTAGCCGTCCGGCAGGGCCTTGGCCACGGCGTCGGCACCGATGTTGCCGCCGGCGCCGGGCTTGTTGTCGATGATGACCGGCTGGCCCAGCAGCGCCGCCAGGTCCTGGCCGACCAGGCGGGCGATGATGTCGTCGTTGCCGCCGGCGGCCATCGGCACGACAATGCGCACCGGCTTGTCGGGCCAGGCCGCGGCGGCCTGCAGCAGCGGGGAGGCGCCGGCGCAGCACAGGGCTGCCAGCGCGTTGCGGCGGGTGGGATGCATGGGAAGTTTCCTCGGCGACCGATGTGCCGTCTGGGTCAGGTCGCGGTGAAGCGCCGGGCCGAGCCGAGCCGCGCGGCCCAGCCGTCCAGCGTGGCCAGCAGGCCGCTATCGCAGAGCAGGCCGTGGCGCTGCTGCTCGCGCTTGCTCTGGAGCGCCCGCTCGCCGGGCAGGCGCACGGCGCGGTCCGGGTCGATGCGCCGGCTCGCATGGCACTGCGCCACCAGCGCATCGGTGGCGCGCAGGAAGGCATCGGCACCGCCGCCGAACCCCGCCGGCGCCATGATCTGCAGGAACACGCCCTGCGCGCCGCGCACGCGCGGCAGGTCGTGGCCGAAGCCCGAGAGCGCGAGCGCGAACGCCTCCACCAGCAAGCCGCAGGCGAAGCCCTTGTAGCCGAAGTTTTCGCCGCCCACGGGCAGCAGCGTGCCCGGCGGCGTGGCCTGCATCACGGCCGGGTCGTCGGTCGGCACGCCCTGGCCGTCGAGCAGCCAGCGCCCCGGCAGGCGCCGGCCCGCGGCCGCGTGCTGGGCGATGGCGCCGTTGCTCGCGAGCGTCGTGCTCTGGTCGATCAGCACCGGGTCGCCGCCCGTCGGGATGCAGGCGGCGATCGGGTTGCTCGTGGTCACCGCGTCGGCGCCGCCGGGCGGCGCGACCGAGGCCACGCCCGGGTCGGTCACCATCAGCAGCGCCAGCAGGCCGCGGCGGCCGATGTCCTCCAGGTAGGCCTGCAGCGCGCCGATGTGGGTGCAGTTGGCCAGCGTGGCGGTGACCACCGCATGCGCCGCGGAGCGCTCCAGCGCCTGGGCCACCAGCTGTTCCATCACCCAGGCGCCGGGCAGGCGCGGCGTGTGCCAGCTGAAGTGAGCGCCGCCGTCGTGCAGCACCTCGATGCGGCCGGCGGTGGCGATGCGGCCGTCGCCAATGCGCTCCAGGTAGGTCGGCAGCTGCGCCAGGCCGTGGGTGCGGTGGCCGAGCAGGTCGCCCTCGACGAGGCGGCGGGCCACGGACTCGGCCTGCGGCGCGGCCAGCCCCGCGGCCTCCAGCACCGCCGCCGCGGCGGCCCGCGCCGCGGGCACGGGAAGGCGGGCCGTCATTGCGCCACGATCCCGGCGTCGCGGATGAGCCCGCCCCACTGCCGGGTCTCGGCGGCCAGTAGCCGGCGCAGCGCGTCGGGCCCGCCGCTGTCGGGCTCGGCGCCCAGCTCGACCATGCGGTCGCGCACGTCCTTGCGCTGCAGCACGGCCGCCAGCGCCTCGGTCAGCCGCGCGGCCACGGCGGCCGGCGTGCGCGCCGGCGCGAACACGGCGAACCAGCCGATCACCTTGAAGTCCGGCTGGCCGGACTCGACTGCGGTCGGCACGTCGGGCAGCAGCGGCGAGCGCGTGGCGCCGGTCACGGCGATGGCCCGCAACGCGCCGCTGCGGATGTGCGGCGCCAGCACCGCGACATTGTCGATGCCGGCCTGCAGCGTGCCGCCGAGCAGGTCCGGCATGAGCGCGCCGGTGCCTTTGTAGGGCACGTAGACCATGTCGGTGCGCGTGTTGCGCTTGAGCATCTCCCAGGCCAGGTGCTGGCCGCCGCCGGGGGCCGAGGCGGCATAGTCGATCTGCCCCGGATGGGCCTTGGCATAGGCGACGAGTTCGGCCAGCGTGTGCACCGGCAGCTTCGGGTGCACCACGAGCACGTAGGGCGTGGGGGCCACCATGCCGATCGGCAGCAGGTCGGTGGCGGGCTCGAACGGCACCTTGGGATAGAGCGCGCGGTAGGTCGCAAGCGTGCTGCTCGAAAACAGCAGCGTGTAGCCGTCGGCCGGCGCCTTGGCCACCGCGTCGGTGCCGATCATGCCGCTGGCGCCGGCGCGGTTGTCGACGATGAACTGCTGGCCGAGCCGCTCGCCCAGCCCGGCGGCCACGATGCGCGCCAGCACGTCGGTGGTGCCGCCCGGCGGAAAGCCGACGATGAACCTCACCGGCTTGGCCGGATAGGCCGGCTGCGCGGCGCCGGCCGGCAGCAAAGAGGCAAGCGGGGCGGCCGCGCAGGCGCCTACGAGGATTCTGCGTCGCATGGCGTGTGTCTCCTGGTGAGGTCGGCGGCGCCGGCTCTGCGGCCGGCTGCGCGCCGCGGGCATCAGCGCTTGGTCAGGTCGAACACGTGGCGCTGCACCGCGTGCTTGTGGATCCAGTCCCAGTCGTAGGTCACGCCCAGGCCCGGACCCTCCGGCACCGGCACCGTGCCGTCCTTGTCGATGCAGTCGATCTGGTCGGTGTAGCCGCAGCTGTAGACCGGCGGCACGACGTTCGGGCAGTCGGGCCCGACGAGGGCGACTTCGTAGTAGTTCGAGTTGCGGATCGCGCCCATCACGTGGCGGTGCGCCGGGCCCACCGCGTGGATCTCGACGTCGAGGCCGAAGGCCTCGGCCATGCGCGCGGTCTTGATGGCGCCGGTGATGCCCATGTCGTACTCGGGATCGACGCGCACGAAGTCGGTGCCGCCGGCGATGATGAAGTCGGCCTTGGGCTCCAGGCTGCGCACGTGCTCGCCGATCAGCAGCGGGGTCTTGAGCATCTCGCGCAGCTTCCTGTGCGAGAAGGCCGAGATGCCGGTGTCGCGGTACGGGTCTTCGTACCAGAAGTAGTTGGCCTCGTCACAGGCCTTGCCCACGTAGAGCGCATCGGCGAAGGTCTTCAGGTCGCAGCCGCCGTCGTACATCAGGTCCATGTCGTCGCCCACGGCCTTGCGCGCGGCCAGGATGATGGAGGCCTCGGCCTTCTTGTCGCCATCGAACCAGCCGTGGATCTTGTAGCCCGGGTAGCCCATCTCCTTGCACTGCGCGGCGAAGTCGCCGAAGGCCTGCGGGCTGTCGAGCCCGCCGGCACGGTCGCCGTGGAAGGTGCTGGCATAGGCCTTCAGCCGCTTGCGGTAGCCGCCCAGCAGGCGCTGGATGGAGGCATCGAGGCGCTTGCCTTCGAGGTCCCACAGCGCGATGTCGATCGGCGCATAGCCCATGTGGTCGAAGTGGTGCAGCAGGCGCTTGCAGTCGTCGTAGATGTCCTCGCGCATCGCCGGATCGCGCCCGAGGATGTTGGGCGCGAGCATCAGCCCCGGGGCGAGCGAGGGGCGGGTGCCGCCCCACATGGTCACGTATTCGCCGCGCGAGCCGTCGTCGGCCTCGACGACCACGGCGAACTTGCGCATCTTCATCTGGGCGCCCTTCTTGTAGGCGACGTGGTTGTGGGTGTGCTCGGTGTGGGCAGCGAGGTTGGTCACCTCGTATTCGAAATCGATGAATTCGAGGCGGTTGATCCGGGTCATGCGAGGGCCTTGGAGTGGAGGAGGAAAAGTCAAAGGTCGTTCAGTCGGCCGTGATGCCGGCGGTGTCGATCACGGTCTTCCAGCGGGCGATGTCGCCGGCGAGCTCGCTGCGAAAGCGCGCCGGGCCGCTGTTGACCACCTCGAAGCCGGCCGTTTCGAGCTGGCTGCGCACCTGCGGATCCTGGAGCGTGGCGTCGAGCGCCTGCACCAGCTTCTGCTGCACCGGCGCGGGCAGGCCGTGCGGCGCGGCGATGCCCTGCCATGAAGAGACTTCGAGCCCCTTGAAGCCGGCCTCGGCGATCGTGGGCACGTTCGGCAACTCGGGCACGCGCCTGTCCGAAGTGACGGCCAGCGCCTTCAGGCGCCCGCCGTGGATGTGGCCCGCGAGCACGCCGACGTTGCTGATGAGCACCTGTACATGGCCCGCAATCCGGTCGGTGATGGCCGCGCCGCCGCCCTTGTAGGCCACGTGCACGCCCTGGGTGCCGGTCTTCTGCCAGAACAGCACGCTCGACAGGTGGTCGGTGGAGCCGACGCCCGCGGAGGCGAAGGCCACCTTGCCGGGGTTCTTCTTCATGTACGCGACCAGCTCGGCCACGGTGTCGACCGGCAGGCTGGTCGGCACCGCGAATACGTTGGGCGTGCGCACCGAGATGGTCAGCAGGTCGAAGTTGCGCAGCGGGTCGTAGGGCACGCTCTTGAGCAGCAGCGGCGTGGTCGCATAGGTGCCGATGGAGCCCACCAGCAGCGTGTAGCCGTCGGCCGGCGCGCGCGACACCAGGGTCGCGCCGATGCTGCCATTGGCGCCGGGCTTGTTGTCGAGCACCACCGGCTGGCCGAGCTTCTCGCCGAGCTTGGCCGACATGACACGCATGCTCGCGTCCGACGATCCGCCGGGCGGGAACGGCACGATCACGGTGACCGGACGCGCCGGATAGGTCTGGGCCAGCACGCTGCCGCAGGCCGCCAGGCCGGCGGCCAGCATGCGCAGGACCGCGAAAAGGCGCATGGGATGTCTCCAGGTCGTTCCGGCCGGCCGCCTCAGTTCCAGCGTGCGGCCGCGGCGGCGGTGCGGCGCACCAGGCGGTCGATCTCGCCGAGGTCGACCGGCGTGAGCCTCGGCCCCGGCGAGCGCATGGCGGCGCTGCCGATGGCGCCGCGCCGGCGCAGCACCTCCTTGCGCACGGCCACGCCCCACTGGCTCTGGTTCTCGTAGCTCAGCAGCGGCAGGTAGGCGTCGAACAGGTCGTGGGCTTCCTCGACCTGGCGCTGCTGGAAGAGCCGGTAGACGCCCGAGAGCATCTCGGGATGCGAGAAGCCGGCCATCGGGCCGTCGATGCCGCGGCCCATCTCCAGCGGCAGGAACATCGCGTTGTTGCCGGTCAGGATCGCGATGCGGCGGCCCTGGGCCTCGCGCAGCTTGGTGATCTTGGTGATGCTCGGCAGGTCCTCCTCCTTGAGCACCTGGATCTGCGGATGGCGCTCCACGAGCTGCAGGATCGACGCCACCGACATCCAGGTGCCGGTGGAGAACGGGAAGTCCTGCAGCACCGTCGGCACGTCGCCGATCTCGCGGAAGACGGTGGCGAAGTACGAGAACAGCTCCTCCTCGGTGCGCAGGCCGCCCGGCGGCGCGATCATCACACCGGCCGCGCCCAGGTCCATGACCTCGGCCGTCAGCTCGCGCAGCTGGGCCACGCTGGCGCTGCTGACGCCGACGACCACCGGCCTGCCCTGCGCGCGGCGGATGAAGCGCCCGGCCACCGCGCGGGCTTCCTGCGGCGTGAGCTTGCCGGCTTCGCCGGCCACGCCCAGCACCGTGAGGCCGTCGGCGCCGTGCTTCAGGTAGAAGTCGACCAGCGTGTCGATGCTGGGCAGGTCCACCGCGCCGGCATCGTCGAAGGGGGTCTGGGTGACGATGTAGACGCCACGCGTTTGGTCAAGCATCGGTAACGGCTCCAGCAAGGGTCAAGGTGCATGGTATCGGTATCATGCAAGCCATGATATCGGTACCATCCAGGCCCAAGGAGCGGGTTTGCCCGGATGTCGTGGAAAGGAAGAGGCGGTCAGCCGCTGTCGCGGACAACCATCTGGAAACCGAAGTCGCGCACCGGCTCGTCCGGTCCGGTGCCGTCCATGCGGGCCAGGATGGCATGCGCGGCGGCACGGCCGATGACGGCGCTGTCCACCCGCAGCGTGGTGAGCGCCGGCACCGTGTCGGCTGCGAAGTCGAGGTCGCCGAAGCCGACGACGGCCATGCGCTGCGGCACGGCGATGCCCTGCAGGCCGGCCTCCATGAGCGCGCCGACGGCGATCAGGTCGGACGCGCAGTACACCGCGTCGATCTCCGGATGCCGCTGCAGCAGCGCAGCCAGCCCCTCGCGACCGTGCCGCATGCGCGACGGCGCGCCGCCCTGGTAGGCCGGCAGGCCGTCTTCGGTGCCCTGCACCAGCCCCAGCCGGCGCGCGCCGGCCTGGAAGCCGCGCGCGCGCAGGACGGCCCGCGGCTCGCTGGCAGTGATGAGCGCCAGGCGCCGGCGGCCCTGCGCATGCAGGTAGCTGGCGATGGCCTCGCCGGCGGCCTCGTGCGAGAAGCCCACCACCATGTCGATCGGCGCGTCGGTCATGTCCCACGCCTCCACCACCGGCAGACCCGTGGCGCGCAGCCGCTCGCGCGCGGCCTCGGACTGCATGACGCCAACCACCACGATGCCGTCGGGCCGGCGCGCGATGACCGCGTCGACCAGCGCCTCCTCGCGCGCCGGGTCGTAGCCCTTCTCGCCGAGCATGACCTGGTAGCCCGCGGCGGCCAGCGTCGCGCTCATGGCCTGCACCGCGCTCAGGAACGCCGAGCCCGAGGAGATCGTCGGCACCACGCAGGCGATCAGGCGCGAGCGGTTGGACTTGAGCCCGCCGGCCACGAGGTTGGGCACGTAGCCGGTGGCGCGCACCGCGTCGTGCACCCGCTGGCGGGTCTCGGGCGTGACCAGCGCGGGGTTGCTCAGCGCGCGCGAGGCGGTGATCTTGGACACGCCGGCCACGCGGGCCACGTCCACGAGCGTGATGCTCTCGCGCAGCACCCGTGTCGCGGCGGCGGGCGGCGCGTCGTGGCGGATACTCATCGGTCGGGGGGCAGCGCGGTCATGGCGCGATTATGGGGATTGCGCCGCAGCGGCGCCGCCGGCCTCGCTCAGAGCGAGCGCCCGAGCCGCCAGGCCGTGCGCGTGCCCAGCGCCACGGCCACGCCGATCACCCAGAACACGCTGGCCGCGCCGAGCGCCGCGCCGGCCGAGCCGAACAGCATCGGCATGGCCACGCTCGATGCGTTGATCGCCATGAGCCGCAGGCCCAGCGCCTCGCCGTGGCGCTCGTGCGGCGTGATCTGGTGCAGCATGCTCATGATCATCGGCTGCACCGCGCCGAGCGCCAGGCCCAGCAGCACCGAGCAGGCGGCCATGCCCCAGGCGCCGCGCATGAGCGGGTAGACGGCAAACACCGCCGCCACGGCGGCCATGGCCCAGGCGACCACCGCCGACTCGCGCAGGCGCTGCGCCAGCAGCGGCAGCGCCAGGCGCACGAGCGCCGCCGCCACGGCAAAGCTGCCGAGCACCGTGCCGATGGCCGAGGCGCTCAGCGCACGCTCGTTGCCGATCACCGGCACGAGGAAGGTGTGCACGTCCCAGCAGGACGAGACGATCCAGTTGATCAGCAGCAGGCGGCGGAATTCGCCCTCCCTGAGCAGGTCCCACACGCGGGCCCGGCTGGCTCCCGGCGGCGGCGCCACCGGCGGCAGCTCGGTGACGCCGCGCGCGCACCACCAGCTGGCCAGCGGCAGCAGTGCCAGCAGCGCGAAGGCCGCGCGAAAGCCCGCCAGGTCGATCGCCAGCCCGGCGCTGAACGGCCCGATGAAGCTCGATACCGCCGGCCCGAGCGCGAGCCAGCTGAAGGCCTGGCGCAGCGCGGTCGCCCCTTCGGCGATGCGGCCGACGTGGCGCTGCAGCACGATCGAGGCCGCGCCGCTGGCGCCGCCAGTGGCCAGCGCTGCGGCGCAGAGCACCGGAAACACCGGCCAGGCCGCGGCCAGCGCCGCGCCGCCGACGGCCACGCCGACCGCGATGGCCAGCGGCCGGCGCAGCCCGTGGCGGTCGGCATAGCGGCCGGCCGGCAGCGCAAGGAATACCTGTGTCAGCGCGAACAGCGCAAGCAGCATGCCGACGGCCGCGGCGCTGTAGCCCGCGCGCAGCGCAAGCAGCGGCGCGGCCAGCCGCACACCGGTCATGCAGGCATGCAGGAAGACCTGGGCCGCAACGAGCGACAGCAGCCCCGGCATCATGGCTGCGGCGGCTCCGCGTCGGGCACGGCCGGCAGCAGGCCGCGGGCCTGCTCGTCGGGCAGCGCCTCGACCTGGCGCAGCGCGCGGTTGAGCACGTTGGTGCGGGTCTGCGCCGCATCGAGCGTGTTGAGCACCGTCTGCGCCTGGTTGCGCACCTTGCCAAGCACGTCGCCGAACTTGCCGAATTCGGTCTTGACCGCGCCCAGCACCTGCCAGACCTCGCTCGACCGCCGCTCCAGCGCCAGCGTGCGGAAGCCCATCTGCAGCGCGTTGAGCATGGCCAGCAGCGTAGTCGGCCCGGCCAGCGTCACGCGGTGCTCGCGCTGCAGCGCCTCCACCAGGCCCGGGCGCCGCAGCACCTCGGCATAAAGTCCCTCGGTCGGCAAGAAGAGGATGGCGAAGTCGGTCGTGTGCGGCGGCTCGACGTACTTCTCGGCGATGGAGCGCGCCTCCAGCCGGATGCGGGCCTCCAGCGCGCGCGCGGCCAGTTCGGCGGCGGTAGCGTCGGCGCGCTGCTGGGCGTCGAGCAGGCGCGCATAGTCCTCGTTCGGGAACTTGGCGTCGATCGGCAGCCACAGCGGCGCGCCCGCGTCGCCGCGGCCCGGCAGGCGGATCGCGTAGTCCACCGCATGGCGCACGCCGGGCCGCGTGACGGCCTGGGCCACGTACTGGTCGGGTGCGAACACCTGCTCCAGCAGCGCGCCGAGCTGCGTCTCGCCGAAGGTGCCGCGGGTCTTGACGTTGGCCAGCAGGCTCTTCAAGTCGCCCACGCCCTGCGCCAGCGTCTGCATCTCGCCCAGGCCGCGGTGCACCTGCTCCAGCCGCTCGGCCACCTGGCGGAAGCTCTCGCCCAGGCGCGTCTCCAGTGTGGTCTGCAGCCGCTCGTCGACCGTCCTGCGCATCGCATCGAGCCGCTCGGCATTGCCGGCCTGCAGTTGCGCGAGCTGGGCTTCGAGCGTGGCGCGCACCTCGGCCATGCGGCGCGCGTTGGCTTCGCTCAACGCATGCAGTTGGGTGGACAGCGTGTCGCCGAGGCCGCGCTGCAGCAGGCCGATCTGCTGGGCCAGCGCGTCGATCTGGTGGTTCTGCGTGCGCGTGGCCTCGCCTGCCTGCTGCACCATGCTGCGCTGGAAGGTGGCGAAGGACTGCGCCTGCTCCTGGCGCGCGCCGCGTGCGGCAGCGTCGATGTCGCGCCGCAGCGCGTGTTCCAGGCGGTCGATGTGGTCAGCGTCGATACCATTGCCGTTCCTGCGCAGCAGCAGCGCGACCAGAAGCACCAGGTTGAGCGCGGCGAGCGCCCCCAGGATCAGGATGTCCGCCCGCATCAGGCGCCGCGCACCGCGTTCACCGGCGTGAGCGCTCCGCGCCCTTCGAAGAACGCGATCAGGTTGTCCGCCGCCAGATTCGCCATCGCCCGCCGCGTGGCGACGGTGGCGCTGGCGATGTGCGGCGTGAGCACCACGTTCTTCAGTGCGAGCAATTCCGGATGCACTTCGGGCTCGCCCGCGAACACGTCGAGGCCGGCGGCCGCGATGCGGCCTGCGCGCAGCGCCGCGGCCAGCGCCGCGTCGTCCACGATGCCGCCGCGCGCGATGTTGACGAGGGTGGCCGTGGGCTTCATCTTCGCCAGCTCGGCCGCGCCGATCGCATGGTGCGACGCGGCCGAGTACGGCAGCACCAGCACGAGGTGGTCGGCCGTGGCCAGCAGTTCGTCCGTGCCGACGTAGCGGGCCCGGCATGCGGCCTCCAGCTCCGGACCGAGGCGCGAGCGGTTGTGGTAGACCACGTCCATGCCGAAGCCGTGGGCGCCGCGCCGGGCGATGCCCTGGCCGATGCGGCCCATGCCAAGGATGCCGAGCGTGCTGCCGTGCACCTCGGCGCCGGCGAACATGTCGTAGCGCCAGCGCTTCCAGGCGCCCGCGCGCAGGTAGTGCTCGCTCTCGGTGATGCGGCGCGCCGTGGCCAGCAGCAGCGCGAAGCCGAAGTCGGCCGTGGTCTCGGTCAGCACGTCGGGCGTGTTGGTGCCGACCACGCCGCGCGCGGCGAGCGCGTCGACGTCGAAGTTGTTGTAGCCCACGGCCATGTTGGCGACGATCTTCAGCCGCGGCGCGGCCGCGAGCAGCGCGGCGTCGATGCGCTCGCTGCCGGTGGTGAGCGCGCCGTCCTTGTCGGCCAGCCGCACGGCCAGTTCGGCCGGGCCCCAGGGCGCGTCGCCCTGGTTGTGCTCGACCGCGAAGTGCCGCGACAGGCGGTCGATGATGTCGGGGAAGACGGCGCGGGCGACGAGGATGCGGGGCTTGCTGCGGTCGGTGGTCATGGCTGCGCAAAGAAAGGGAGAAACGGCAGGAGCTCGGATACTCCCACCACGATTGCCGTACAACGGCCGTCCGAAGCCCGCTACAGGGCTATACAGGCTCGGGTATTTCGAAGACCTGGCGCAGGTAGGCCAGGTATTTCTCGTCGTCGCACATGTTCTTGCCGGGCGAGTCGGAGAGCTTGGCCACCGGCTGGCCGTTGCAGCGCACCATCTTGATGACGATCTGCAGCGGCTCGTAGCCGAGGTCGTTGGTCAGGTTGGTGCCGATGCCGAAGGCCAGCTGGCAGCGGCCCTGGAAGCGGCGGTAGAGCTCGATGACGCGCGGGATCGTGAGGCTGTCGCTGAAGATCAGCGTCTTGGTGCGCGGATCGACGCGGTTGGCGCGGTAGTGCTCGATGATGCGCTCGCCCCAGGCGAACGGGTCGCCGCTGTCGTGGCGCGCACCGTCGAACAGCTTGCAGAAGTACATGTCGAAGTCGCGCAGGAAGGCGTTGATGCCGTAGACGTCCGACAGCGCGATGCCGAGGTCGCCGCGGTATTCCCGGGCCCACGACTCGAAACCGAACACCTGGCTGTCGCGCAGCCGCGGCCCCAGGCCCTGGCAGGCCTGGAGGTATTCGTGGGCCATGGTGCCCAGCGGCGTGAGGCCGTGCTTCATCGCGAACAGCACGTTGCTGGTGCCCGCGAGTTGGCCCCGTGCGCCGGTGCCGAGCCGGGCGACGAGCGTGCGCAGCACCTCCTCCTGCCAATCGCGGCTGAAGCGCCGGCGCGTGCCGTAGTCGGCAATCTTGAGGTCGCTGCCCTCGGCCTGCAGCTGGCCGAGCTTGGCGATGAGGCGGCGGCGGCCCTCGGCCAGGTCGGGCACACGCTGGGTGTTGCGGAAGTAGACCTCGTTGACGATCGCAAGCACCGGTATCTCGAACAGGATCGTGTGCAGCCACGGCCCCTTGATCGTGATGTCGATCTCGCCCGTGGACAGCGGCGTGACCGCGATGTTGCGCTCGTTGAGCTGGAACAGGCCGAGGAAGTCGACGAAGTCGCTCTTGATGAAGCGCATGGCCCGCAGGTAGGCCAGCTCGGCCTCGTGGAAGCGCAGCGTGCAGAGATGGCGGATCTCGGCGCGGATGTCGGCCACGTGCGACGCCAGATCGATGCCGGGCGTGCGGCAGCGGAAGCGGTACTCGGCCTGCGCGCCCGGGAACTGGTGGAGCACCACCTGCATCATGGTGAACTTGTACAGGTCGGTGTCGAGAAGGCTCTGGATGATCATGGTATGAAGGCATGCACGCCGCGCAGGGCTGGCGGCGGTGTCTCTTGCGTGGCTGCTCCTGGCGGGAATTCTGCCAGCCGCCGGCGCATCCCTGCGGCCCGGCGCCGGCGGGCCAGGCTCTAGAGAACTGCCTCTAGATTGCTGCAATGCAGCAAAAATGCCTTGCATCGGTGCGCAGCCTATCTATACTTGACAACAATGCTGCACCGCAACATAAACACGGCGCAGACAGGAAGAAGTCCCCCTTTTCGATCATTGACCATCCCTTTCTAGGAGCTTTCCATGTCCGTGACTGCCGAGCAAATCCTGGCAACCCACAAAGCCAACATCGACACGCTGTTCGGCCTGACCAGCAAGGCCTTCGAAGGCGTGGAGAAGCTGGTGGAGCTGAACGTGACCGCCTCGCGCGCCGCCCTGGCCGATGCCGCCAGCCACACCCAGGCCGTGCTTGGCGTGCGCGACGTGCAGGAGCTACTGGCCCTGCAGGCCAACCTGCTGCAGCCGCTGGCCGAGAAGAGCGCCTCGTACAGCCGCCATCTCTACGACATCGCCTCCTCCACGAGCAGCGAATTCAGCCGCGCCTTCGAAGCCAAGGCCGCCGAGGCCCAGCAGAACTTCGTCGGCCTGGTCGACAACGCCGCCCGCAATGCGCCGGCCGGCTCGGAAACCGCCGTCGCCGTGTTCAAGAGCGCCGTCTCGGCCGCCAACAACGCTTTCGAATCGGTGCAGAAGGCGGTCAAGCAGGCGTCCGACGTGGCCGAAGCCAACTTCAACGCCGTGACCACCCAGGCCACCAACGCCGCCAAGACGGCCACGGCCAACGCCGCTGCCGCCGCCTCGGCCGCCGCGCCGAAGAAGCGCTGAATTCCTGATCCGCTGCGCTGCCCGCAGGGCGGCGCGGCATCCAGGTCTCCTCGGGTCCCTGGAAAGCCACGCGGCTTCGGGATCCTTGCCAGCCCGGTCTGTCGACCGGGCTTTTTTGTGCCCGTACTCCTCGTCAGTGCGGTGCGCGGGCGGCCAGGGCCGCCTGCAGCGCCGGCAGCGCCTGCCGCATCGCCACGCGGCCGGCCTCGATCGAGCGGCGGCGCGAGGTGAAGTCGGCGCTGCCCACGCCGGCCAGCCCGGGGCGCACCACCACGTCGGCATCGCGCAGTTCGTAGCTGTTGATGCTGCGGCCCATGATGGCGAAGGTCTGCAGCAGCACCTGCAAGGTATCGGCCGTGGGGTTGCCTTCGGGCGCGGCCGAGATGTCGACCGCGATCACGAAGTTGGCGCCCATCTGGTGCGCATAGCGCACCGGCACCGGGGCGACCAGGCCGCCGTCCACGTATTCGCGCCCGGCGATCGCCACCGGCTGAAACACCGCCGGCACCGCGCTCGACGCCCGCACGGCGGTGCCGGCGCTGCCGCGCTGGAACAGCACGCCGTTGCCGCTGTGCAGGTCGGTCGCCACGATGCCCAGCGGCCGCGGCATGGTTTCGATCGGCCTGTTGGCCACCATGCCGTTGACGTAGCGGGCCAGCGCCTCGCCGCGCAGCATGCCGCGGGCGCTCAGCAGCGGCAGTGTCCAGTCGGTGAAGGCGGCCTCCTCCATCGTCTCGGCCAGCTGCTGGAGCTGCGCGCCGCTGCGGCCGCTGGCGTAGAGCGCGGCTACCAGGCTGCCGGCCGAGGTGCCGACGATGAAGTCGGGCTGGATGCCGGCCTCCTCCAGCACCTGGATCACGCCCACGTGGGCGAAGCCACGGGCTGCGCCGCCGCCGAGCGCCAAGCCGATGCGCAGCGGCAGCGCCGCGGGCGTCACGGCCGGCGGCGCGGCCGCAGGCGGCGCCACCGGCGCGGTGGTACAGCCGGCGGCGGCCAGGGCCAGCGCCAGCGCCGCCATGCGCGCGGCAGGCCAGCGGCGCAGCGCGCCGCATCGTCGTGTCTTCATCATCTCTTTCTCGCTCGAACCTGGGTCTTCGGCGGCGGCGCCGGCCGCCCCGCGCGTCGCGGAGGCGGCACTGTACGGCATCGCGACCCCGCCATAATTGACGTGCACGTCAATCTCACCCTCTCGACAAAGGAGACAGCGCATATGGAAATCCAGGGCAAGGTGTTCATCGTGACCGGCGGCGCATCGGGCCTCGGCGAAGGAGCGGCGCGGCTGCTGGCCGCCGAGGGCGCGACGGTCGTCATCGCCGACCTGCAGCAGGAGCGCGGCGAGGCGCTCGCGCGCGAGACCGGCGGCCACTTCGTGCGCTGCGACGTGAGCCAGGAGGCCGATGGCCAGGCCGTGGTGGCTAAGGCGGTGCAGGCCGGCCGGCTGTCGGGCCTGGTGAACTGCGCCGGCATCGCGCCAGCCGAGAAGACGGTGGGCAGGAACGGCGTGCACAGCCTGGCGCTGTTCAGCAGGACGGTCACGGTCAACCTGATCGGCAGCTTCAACATGATCCGCCTCGCGGCCGAGGCCATGGCCCGCAACGCGCCCGATGCGGCCACCGGCGAGCGCGGCGTGCTGATCTCGACCGCCTCGGTCGCCGCCTACGACGGGCAGATCGGCCAGGCGGCGTATGCCGCCTCCAAGGGCGGCGTGGTCGGAATGACGCTGCCGATCGCGCGCGACCTCGCAAGGAACGGCATCCGCAACATGACGATCGCGCCCGGCATCTTCGGCACGCCGATGGTCTTCGGCATGCCGCAGGAGGTGCAGGACGCGCTGGCCGCGGGCATCCCCTTCCCGTCGCGGCTGGGCACGCCGCAGGACTATGCGAAGCTGGTCAAGCACATCGTCGAGAACGAGATGCTCAACGGCGAGGTGATCCGGCTGGACGGCGCCGTCCGCTTGGCCCCCAGGTAGGCTATCACGGGGGTATAGCCTCATAGCGCTTGAAACACGGGTGCTACGGGCGGCCAATATGGGGAGTATCTTCCACGCACAAAGAAAAGCCGCGCTCCGGCGACAAGGAAGCGCGGCTCGTGCCGTGGCTGCCCGGCCTGCGGGCGGCGGGCAGTCAGCGGCGGGGCGTGCTCGGCGCCGGGCCGCGGCCGGCCAGGTGGCGGAAGGTGATGCGGCCCTTGGTCAGGTCGTAGGGCGACATCTCCAGCGACACCTTGTCGCCGGCCAGGATGCGGATGTGGTGCTTGCGCATCTTGCCGCCGGTGTAGGCCACGAGCTGGTGGCCGTTGTCGAGCGTCACGCGGAAACGCGAGTCCGGCAGGACTTCGGTCACCTGGCCCTGCATTTCGATCAGTTCTTCCTTGGCCATCGTCTCAAATCTCCAAATTCAAAAAGGCGCCTGGCACGCACCGCGCAGCCCGCTGGATGGGCCGGCGCCAGGACAGCGCGAACTCGGCAGCGGATCGTTCGGCAAGGGGGAAGCGCAGGCGGTGCGGCGTGCGCAAGAGGCGGCAGCTGCGAAGGCGCCATCCTCGTCGTGCCTGGCCGGCTGCCCGCGCGAATCTCGCGGGTGCCGGGGCATCAGGCATGCTCCCGGACAATTCACGCGGGGCACGAGCTGGAACACCCGGTATTATAGCTGGTTGCGCGCTTTTTTTGCCTGTTCGCACGACAGACGCGGACCATCCGCTCCCCGCCATGGCGGCGTGCGGCAACCGTTCCCACACAGCTCCCTCATGCATCCAGACGCTGCGAACCTCTGGCGCGGCCCCCGCTGGGCCCTGGCCGTCCTGCTGGCCGTGCTCGGCATGCTGGGGCCCTTCTCGATCGACACCTACATCCCGGCCTTCTCGGGCATCGGCGCCGCGCTGGGCGCCACGCCGGTGGAGATGCAGCAGACGCTGTCGGCCTACCTGTTCGGCTTCGCCTTCATGAACCTGTTCCACGGCGCACTGGCCGACAGCTTCGGCCGGCGGCCGGTGGTGCTGACGGGGCTCGCGGTGTTCACGCTGGCCTCCGCCGGCTGCGCGCTGTCGCAGAGCGTGGGCCAGCTGGTGCTGCTGCGCGCGCTGCAGGGGCTGTCGACCGGCGCGGGCATCGTGGTCTCGCGCACGGTGATCCGCGACGTGTTCCCGCCGTCGCAGGCGCAGCGCGTGATGAGCCAGGTGACGATCTACTTCGGCGTGGCTCCGGCCGTGGCGCCGATGGTGGGCGGCTGGCTGTTCGTGCACCTGGGCTGGCACAGCATCTTCTGGTTCCTGACCGCCGTCGGCGTCGTGCTGTGGACAGCCAACTTCCGCCTGCTGCCGGAGACGCTGCATCCCTCGCAGCGCCAGCCGTTCAACGTGCGCAACCTGATGGCCGGCTACTGGCAGCTGCTGTCGAGCCCGCGCTTCATGCTGCTGGCGCTGGCCAGCGGCGTGCCGTTCAACGGCATGTTCCTCTACGTGCTGGCGGCGCCGGCCTTTCTCGGCGAGCACCTGCACCTGGGACCGACGCAGTTCTTCTGGTTCTTCATCCTGACCATCGGCGGCATCATGGGCGGCGCCTGGACCAGCGGCCGGCTCGCAGGCCGCATCGCGCCGAAGCGGCAGATCCGCCACGGCTTTCTGATCATGCTGGCAGTCGGCCTGGTCAACCTTGCCGCCAACCTGCTGTTCGCCGCGCAGCCCTGGTGGGCGCTGCCGCCGATCGGCGTGTTCGCCTTCGGCTGGGCGCTGATGGTGCCCGTGGTGACGCTGCTGGTGCTGGACCTCTACCCCGAGCGCCGCGGCATGGCCTCGTCGTTGCAGGCCTGCGTGGGCTCGGTGGCCAACGGGCTGGTGGCCGGCGTGGTCGCGCCGCTGGTCATGCATTCGACGCCCGCGCTGGCCGCGGCATCGCTCGCGATGCTGGGCGTGGGGCTGGCGTCGTGGATCGGGCTGCACCACCGCTGGCCGGAGATCGGCCACAGCGTGGCCGAGGGCTGATACTCTCCAGCCTTCCACCTGCCAGCGCGCGGCTTGCGGGCGCTTGAGGCATATACTCCCTCTATCTGATCCGACGGTGCCGGCCGCTCTCCCGGTAGTGGCGCAGCTTCTCGCCGTACATGGCCTCGTCCGCGCGCTGCAGTGCGGCCTCCAGCGGGGAGCCTGCGGGGCAGACGGCGATGCCGATGGCCAGACTCAGCGTGGCGCCGGTGTAGAACTGGTTGTTGAGCTCCAGCAGCGACTCGATGCGCTCGCGCATCGCCTGGGCGCCGCGCTCGTCGGTGCCGGGCAGCAGGATGGCGAACTCGTCGCCGCCGACGCGCGCGGCGCAGGCCGGCGCATCGACCGCCTTGCCCAGCACCTCGCCCACGCGGCGCAGCATGGCGTCGCCGGCCGCGTGGCCCTGCTCGTCGTTGACCGCCTTGAGGCCGTTGAGGTCGATGGCCAGTACGGCGACCGGCCACGGTCCCTTGCGCATCAGGCGGTTGATCTCCTCGGCGTAGTAGGCGCGGTTGCGCAGCTGCGTGAGCACGTCGTGCTTGCCGAGGTATTCGAGGTAGGCCTCGGCCTTCTTGCGCGCGGTGATGTCCACCAGCGAGACCAGCACCAGGTCCCAGCGCGCCTCGTGGCCCGGCAGCACCGAGAACTGCATGTGGATATGGATGCGGTCGCCGGTCAGCGCGTAGTTGACGACCTCGCGCTGCTGCACCGTGCGGCCGCTCCACAGGTCCACCAGCTGCTCGGCGAAGGAGTCGTGCATCTCGTCGCGGAACACTTCGCGCAGGCCGCCGAGCAGCCGCTCCTTCGACGGCGCGCCGAACATCTCCAGCGTCTGCCGGTTCACGTCGATCACGCGGATCTCCTGCATGCAGCGGGTGATGAAGCTCGGGTGCACCTTCAGGAAGGTCTGGAAGTCGGCGATGCCGTTGCGACGGACCTCATCGAGCAGCTGGCGCACCGCGCTGAAGTCCTCGACCCACAGCGACACCGGCGACTGCTCGAACAGGCCGCGCGCGTACTGCTCGCTGTCGGTCACGCGGCGTAGCGCGGCCTGCTGGGCGGTCACGTCCTCGACCGAGACCAACACCCGGTCCCAGCGCGCCTCGTGGCCCGGCAGCACGCGCCCGCGCACGATCACGTCGAGCCGGCGGCCGTCGAGCGCGTAGTTCACGGTCTGGTTCGAGAACACGGTGCGGCCTTCCCACAGGGCCATCCATTCCTCGCCCACGCCGTCATACATGTCGTCGCGGAAGACGCGGTCCAGGCTGCCGAGCAGCGCCGCCTGGTCGGGCGCGGCGAACAGGTCGAGCGTGCGCTGGTTGACCTGGAGCACGCGGATGGCGGCCGTGCTCTCGGCCAGACGGGCCGGATCGCCGGCCAGGTGGGCGCGCAGGTCGGCCACGCCTTCGGCGCGCCAGCGGTCGAACAGGGCCTTGAGCGCGCTGTAGTCCTCCAGCCAGAGCGACACCGGCGCCAAGTCGAACGTGTGTTCGAAATCGGCGGCGGAGGACACGGAGGCGTTGGCGGGTGAGGTCATGGCGCTCGGCGGTTCGTCGGAAGTGGCGGCATTCTCCCATCGGCCGCGCACTGCACATCGCACCTGTCGCGCGGACGTGAAAAAAGCCCGCCGGCGGCGGGCTCGGTGAAACTTCGGGGCGCGCAGCGCACGCCCCGCTGTCGATCAGCGTGCGGGCCGGGCCGGGCGGCGCGCGTCGTGCGGCACGAACGGCTTGCCGCCGAAGCCGCCGCCGGCCGGCGCACCCCGGCCGCGACCGCCGCCGGCCGCGTCGTTGCGCGGGGCGAAGCTGTTGCCGCCGCGGTCGCCGAAGCCGCTCTTGCGGCTGTAGGCGTCGTTGTCGCGGCGGTCGCCAAAGCCACCACCGTTGCCACGGTCGCCGAAGCTGCGGCGATCACTGCCAAAACCGCCGCGATCACCACCCCGGCCGCCACCGTTGCCGCCGAAGCGGCCGCCGCGCGGACCGCCGTCGCCGCGGCTGCCGTAGTCGGCACGGGTGCGCGTGTCGGGGAAGCGCTGCTGCGGCTCCAGGCCCGGAATGATCTCGGCCCTGAACTGCTGGCGACTGTAGCCCTCGATGTCGAAGATCTTGCGGCGGTCGCGGAACTCGGCGAACGTGACGGCCAGGCCGTCGCGGCCCGCGCGGCCGGTGCGGCCGATGCGGTGGGTGTAGTCCTCGGCCTTCATCGGCAGGCCGAAGTTGAAGACGTGGGTGATGGTCGGCACGTCGATGCCGCGCGCGGCCACGTCGGTCGCGACGAGGATCTGCACCTGACCGCTGCGCAGCGCCATCAGGCGGCGGTTGCGCAGGCCCTGGCTCAGCGCGCCGTGCAGCGCGACGGCGCTGAAGCCTTCCTGCTGCAGGTCGGTGGCCAAGCCGTCGCATTCGACCTGGGTGCTGGCGAAGACGATGGCCTGGTTGATGCCGGTGTCGCGCAGCCAGTGGTCGAGCATCTTGCGCTTGTGCTGGGCATTGTCGGCCCAGAAGAGCTTCTGCTCGATGTTGGCGTGCTTCTGCTGTGGGCTGGCGATCTCCAGGCGCTGCGGCTCGCGCATCACGCGCGCGGCCAACTGCTGGATGCGCGGCGCGAAGGTGGCGCTGAACATCATGGTCTGGTGGCGCTCGATGGTGAGCTGGTTGATCTCGGCCAGGTCGTCGGCAAAGCCCAGGTCGAGCATGCGGTCGGCTTCGTCGACGACGAGGAAGCGCATCTGGTCGAGCTTGATCTGCTGCGAGCGCTGCAGGTCCAGCAGGCGGCCCGGCGTGGCGACGACGAGGTTGGCATTCTGCAGGCGGGCGATCTGCAGCTGGTAGGGCATGCCGCCCACCACGTTGGTCACGCGCAGGCCGCGGCAGTGCTTGACGAGGTCGATCGCGTCGTGCGCGACCTGCTGGGCCAGTTCGCGCGTCGGGCACAGCACGAGCGCGCCTGGCGTCGCCGCCTTGAAGTGGCGCGCATCGGTCGGGTTCTTGCGGCGCGGGCGCTTCGGAGGCGGCTCGCCGCGCTCGGCGGCAACGGCTGCGGCACGCTCGTAGGCTTGCCGTTCGGCGGCTTCGGCCTCGGCCTGCTGGCGCACCAGGGTGTGCAGCACCGGCAGCAGGAAGGCGGCGGTCTTGCCGCTGCCGGTCTGGCTGGAGACCATCAGGTCGGTATAGCGCGCGCCTTCGCGGCCCATGGCCAGCGGAATCGCCTGGGCCTGCACGGCGGTGGGCTGGCTGTAGCCGAGGTCGGCCACGGCCTGCACCAGCTCGGGCGCCAGGCCCAGCTCGACGAAGCCGTTGGGCTCGGCCTGCACGCCCGTGTCTTCGGCGCCTTCGGAGAGGGCGGCGGCGGTCTTCAGGGAAGTCTCGGAAACAGTATTTTCGGCAGGCGCAAATGCGCCCTGCTCGTCTCGCAGGGAGTCGGTCATGGACAGCTTTTCAACAAAAGGGATGGTCCGCGCGCTGCCGTCGTGGCAGGAGAGCGCGTGCTTGCATCCGATGGTCGGGAAAACATCAACCATCAAACGAAGCCGGCGCCGCGAGGCGGCGCTGGGTCGGGTGTCAATCTCGCGGTATCCGAAAGCCTGGAGCCAGGCCGGACCGCAAACCCGGTGTGTGACAGGAGATGCGCACTTTTTTCAGCGCCGCCGTCCTGTGCAGGTCAGCGAGCGCGAAGCCTGCGATTGTCGCAGATCACGGGTTTTCCCGCAAGCCGTACGAAAGGTGGGCGCATTACTTGGCGAGGAAGTGCTCGCGGTAGTGCGCGAGTTCCTCGATGGATTCGTGCACGTCGGCCAGCGCCGTGTGCTTCTGCGCCTTTTTGAAGCTGTTGTAGACCTCTGGCTTCCAGCGCTTGGCCAGCTCCTTGAGCGTGCTGACGTCGAGGTTGCGGTAGTGGAAGAAGGCTTCGAGCCTGGGCATGTACTTGACCAGGAAGCGCCGGTCCTGCCCGATGGTGTTGCCGCACAGGGGGCTCTTGCCTTTGGGCACGTACTGCTTGAGGAAGGCGATGAGCTGCTCCTCGGCCTCGGCCTCGGTCATGGTCGAGGCCCGCACCTTGTCGATCAAGCCGCTCCTGCCATGGGTGCCCTTGTTCCAGGCGTCCATGCGGTCGAGCACCGCATCGCTCTGGTGGATGACGAACACCGGGCCTTCGACGCGCGGCGCGAGGTCGGGGCCAGTCACGACGACGGCGATCTCCAGCAGCCGGTCGGTCTCGGGCTCGAGGCCCGACATCTCGCAGTCGAGCCAGATGAGGTTCTGGTCGGACTTGGCCAGTACGGTGGCGGCGGCATCTTCGGCAACGGGGGCGGCGGCGGGGAGGGTGTTCTCGGACATGGCCGGGATTGTCGCCCAAGGACACCTGGCTGCCGCTCTACACTCTGTTCCATGCCGTCGTCCGCTCCGACTCCCAACCTCCCGCTGGCGCTCACGCTGGCCTTTGCCGCGGCGCTGGCCGCCGGGCTGCTGGTGCGGCTGTGGCTGGCCTCGCGCCAGATCCGCCACGTCGCGCAGCATGCCGACCGGGTGCCCGCGCCGTTCGCTGTGCGCGTCACACCCGAGGCGCACCGCAAGGCTGCCGCCTACACCATTGCCAAGTCGCGCTTCGGCATCGCCGAGACGGCGCTTGCTGCTGCCGTGCTGCTGGACTGGACGCTGCTCGGCGGGCTCGATGCACTCAACCGCGCGCTGCTGGCCGCGCTCGGCCCCGGCATGGCGCAGCAGCTGGCGCTGCTCGCGGCGTTCGCGCTGATCGGCGGGCTGATCGACCTGCCGGCGTCGCTCTGGCGCACCTTTGTGATCGAGCAGCGCTTCGGCTTCAACCGTACCACGGTGCGACTGTGGTTCGGCGACCTGCTGAAGTCCACGCTGCTCGGCGCGGCCATCGGCCTGCCGATCGCGGCGCTCATCCTGTGGCTCATGGCTGCGGCCGGCAGCTGGTGGTGGCTGTGGGCCTGGGCCGTGTGGACCGGCTTCAACCTGCTGCTCATGGTGGTCTACCCGGCTTTCATCGCGCCGCTGTTCAACACGTTCAAGCCGCTCGACGACGCGGTATTGAACGAGCGCGTGACCGCATTGATGCAGCGCTGCGGCTTCGCGGCCAAGGGCCTGTTCGTGATGGATGGCAGCCGTCGCAGCGCGCACGGCAACGCCTATTTCACCGGCCTGGGCGCGGCCAAGCGCGTGGTGTTCTTCGACACGCTGCTCGCGCGCCTGTCGCCGCCCGAGGTCGATGCGGTGCTCGCGCACGAGCTGGGCCACTTCAAGCACCGCCATATCACCAAGCGCATGGTCGGCCTGTTCGCCGCGAGCCTCGCGGGCTTCGCGCTGCTGGGCTGGCTGTCGACGCAGGGCTGGTTCTACCTGGGGCTGGGCGTGCGCCCGTCGCTCGATGGCGGCGCGCCGAACGATGCGCTCGCGCTGCTGCTGTTCCTGCTCGCGGCGCCGGTCTTCCTGTTCTTCGTCGCACCGGTGTTCGCCCAGCTGTCGCGGCGCGACGAGTTCGAGGCCGATGCCTACGCGGTCGCACAGACCAGCGGCGCCGACCTGTCGACCGCGCTGCTCAAGCTCTACGAGGACAACGCCTCCACGCTCACGCCGGACCCGCTGTTCGCGCGCTTCTACTACTCCCACCCGCCGGCGTCGGAACGCCTGGCACGCCTCGGAGCCACGCCATCATGACGACCGCATCCCGCCCCGCCAGCGACCTGCACACCACCGACTGGTCCGCCCAGCCGGCGCGCCGCGCGCTCAACGCCACCGAGATCGTGGGCCAGCTCGCGCAGCGCAGCGGCTGGACGCTCGCCGGCGACGGCGCCGACGTGGCAATCGAGAAGACCTTCCGCTTCGCCGACTACTTCGAGACCATCGCCTTCGTCAACGCGGTGGCCCTGGTCGCCCACCGGCTGGACCACCACCCGGACCTGTCGGTGCACTACAACCGCGCCGTCGTGCGCTGGAACACGCACGATGCCGGCGGCCTGACGGCTACCGACTTCGACGCGGCAGGGCGCGTGGACGCGCTTCTTTCGTGAAGCGCAAGAGCGCGCACGGCGGCGGCGCCCCTGCGGCGCTGCAGGAAGGGCTGGTCGTCGGCAGCCACGGCCGCCACTGCGTGGTCGAGACGCCCGACGGCCAGCGCGTGATCTGCCACCCGCGCGGCAAGAAGACCGCCGCGGTGGTCGGCGACCGCGTGCAGTGGCTGGCATCGGAAGACGAGGGCACGATCGAGCGGGTGCAGGAGCGGCGCAATCTGTTCTACCGGCAGGACGAGATCCGCACCAAATCCTTCGCCGCCAACCTCGACTTGGTGCTGATGCTGGTGGCGGCCGAGCCGGTGTTCTCCGAGATGCAGCTCGCGCGCGCGCTGGTCGCGGCCGAGGACGCCGGCATCGCGCCGCTGATCGCCCTCAACAAGCAGGACCTGGCCGCGCCCTTCGCCCAGGCCTGGGAGCGGCTCGCGCCCTACCGCGCGATAGGCTACGAGGTACTGCCGCTGTCGCTGTCCGGCAGCCGCGCCGCGGCCGCGCACGCGGCGCTGGCCGAGCGCCTGCGGGAAAAGACCACGCTGGTGCTCGGCCCGTCGGGCGCGGGAAAAAGCACGCTGACCAACCTGGTGGTGCCCGAGGCTCGCGCGGCCACCGGCGAGATCTCGCAGGCCCTGCAATCGGGCCGCCACACGACCACGACGACGAGCTGGTACTGGGTGGACCGCGCCTCGCACACCGCGCTGATCGACTCGCCGGGCTTCCAGGAATTCGGCCTGCACCACATCGCCGCGGCGCACCTGCCGGACTGCATGCCCGACATCCGCGCCCATGCGCAGGACTGCCGCTTCTACAACTGCACCCACCTGCACGAGCCGGGCTGCGGCGTGATCGCGGCCGTGCAGGCCGGGCAGATCAGCGCGAGCCGCTACCGCATCTATGGCGAGCTGTACGCCGAGCTGAGCCGGGCGCCGCGGTACTGAGCCTCAGCGCCGCTGCGGCACCAGCGGCACGACGCGGAAGCCGCGCGCTTCCAGCAGCGCCGGCAGTCCCTGCGGGCCGATCATGTGAAGGGCACCCACGGCCGCGAACACCGGCTCGCCCTGGGCATGCAGCGCCGCGATGCCGTCGGCCAGCGCCGGGTTGCGGCCATCCAGCAGTGCGCGCATCTGTGCGCGCTCCAGGTCGGTGCGCTCGCATTCGCACCAGCTGCGGTAGTCGGCCAGCCGGCTGATGTCAGCGCTGCTCCACACGGCAGTCAGCGTGGCGGCGACCTCCTGCGCGCGCGCATCGTCCAATACCTCCAAGCCCTCGGCGACGGCCTCGTCCGACACATCCGCGCTGCCGAGCAGGGCCTGCATCTGCGACTCCGGCGTCTCCAGCGCCTTGACCGGCCAGCGGCGCACCTTGGCCCACTGCACCAGGATGCTCTCGGACGAGAACTCGGCATAGAGCTGCTGGTACCGCAATGCCTGCATCTGCATCACGGCCAGCAGCAGCAGGGGATGCATCGCATCGCGCAGCGGCTCGGGCAGGCACAGCCGGCGCAGCTGCGCATCGACCCGCGGCCGCAGCGCCGCCGGCCACGCCGCCGGGTGGCGGGCGATCTCGGCGGCGAGGCGGCGCTGGGTGTCCGCGTCCGTCGGGTCCAGCTCCAGGGCGAGCACGCGGCTGGCGTCCAGGGCGGCGCGGATGCGCGGGCCGGGCACCATCCAGTCCGCGCGGCCCACGTGTTGCGTGCCGTAGAGGTAGGAGCTGCGGCCGTTTTTCTCGATGCGCCAGAGAAAGCCGCGGTCGATGGCCGCGGCAGCCTGGCGGCGCAGCGCGGCGGCGTCGGGGGCCACCGGGGCCGGTGGGCAGGAGGCAGTGTCGTCCGCGGCAGCTGCCGTCCGCACCAGCGCCACGGCCAGCCACAGGCCGGCCGCCAGCGCGCGCAGCCAGCGGCCTGCCTTCACGATGAAGCGATGACCCGGGTCAGCGCCTGCACCAGCGCATCGCACTGGCCCGGCGTGCCGATGCTGATGCGCAGGTACTGCGCGATGCGCTCTGGCTGGCGGAAGTGGCGCACCAGCACCTTGCGCTCGCGCAGGCTGGCCGCGAGCGCGGCCGCGTCATGCGCCGCATGCCGCACGAAGACGAAGTTGGCCTGTGACGGCAGCACCTCGAAGCCCAGGTCTTCGAGCTGCAGCGTGAGACCTTCGCGGCTGTCGATCACCGCGGCGCGGGTCTTGTCGAAGTACGCCGCGTCCTCGTAGGCGGCGATGGCGCCGGCCTGGGCCAGGCGGTCCAGCGGATAGGAGTTGAAGCTGTTCTTCACCCGCTCCAGCGCATCGATCAGCGGCCGCTGGCCCACGGCGAAGCCCACGCGCAGGCCGGCGAGCGAGCGCGACTTGGACAGCGTGTGCACCACCAGCAGGTTGGGATGGCGGTCGACCAGGCCGATGGCGCTTCCGCCGCCGAAATCGACGTAGGCCTCGTCCACCAGCACCACACGGTGCGGGCTGGCCGCGAGCAGACGCTCGATCTGCGCGAGCGGCAGGCCGATGCCGGTCGGCGCGTTCGGGTTGGCGATCACGATGCCCGCGTGCGGCGCCGCGGCCCGGGCGGCGAGCGCGTCCACGTCCACCCCGAGCGCCGCGTCCAGCGGCACCAGCTGCGGCGCGATGCCGAACAGGCCGCAATAGACGCGGTAGAAGCTGTAGGTCACGTCGGCGAACAGCAGCGGCTGGCCGGCGTGCTGGAAGAACGCGAAGAACGCCAGCCCCAGCACCTCGTCGGAGCCGTTGCCGACGAAGACCTGGCCCGCATTGACGCCGTGGTGCGCGGCCAGCGTCTGGCGCAGCACGGTCGATTCGGGGTCGGGATAGCGCTCCAGCCCCTCGCGCGCCGCAGCGGAGATGGCGGCGATGGCCCGCGGCGACGGCGGATAGGGGTTCTCGTTGGTGTTGAGCTTCACCAGACCGTCTACGCGCGGCTGCTCGCCGGGCACGTAGGGCACCAGGGTGCCCACGACGGGGCTCCAGAAGGATGGGGGCGTGGTCATCGGCGAAAAAAGCGGTTTCGTTATATACAGGCAGGAGTTATAGCTGTAAGCGCCCGGATTTCGCGCGCTGCCAGCCTATACCCCCGTATCAACCCAAAAGGCGGGCCAGCGTCAGCAGCGCGAGCAGCACCATCCAGACGACGACCGAGCGCCACACCAGGCCGACCACGCTGCGCAGGTGGCTGACCTCGGGCTCGCGGCCGGGCGTGCTGGCGCCGTCGCCGGCCTCGATCGGAAAGCCCTCGACGGTGGACGGCGCGTAGCTGGCCCGCAGCGCCTCGCCGCCCAGGCGCATGCCGATGGCGCCCGAGGTGGCGGCCAGGATCACGCCGTCGTTGTCGTTGGGAAAGTGCTGCACATGGAAGCGCCAGCCATCGATCGCCTCCTCGAAGCTGCCGACCACGGCGAAGCACAGCGCCGTCATGCGCGCGGGCAGCCAGTCGATCACCGTCCAGGCCTGCGCAGCGGCGCGCTGCAGCGAGAAACTCGCGGGCTGGCTGCGCGTGTGGTCCTTGTACTTCCAGTAGCGCGAGACGAACTCGGCCATGCGGTAGAACACCGCGCCCGCCGGCCCCAGCCCGAACACCGCCAGCACCGAGAACCAGGCCAGCACGCCGAACACGTGGCGGTGCGCGGCCAGCACCGAATACTCGACCACGTGGCGCACCACCTCGCTGCGCGGCAGGTCGGCCACCTCGACCTGCTGCCACTGCGCGAGCAGTTCGCGCGCGCGGTACTCGTCGCCTTCCTCCAGCGCATCGCGGATGCCGGTGAAGTGGTGGCTGAACTGGCGGAAGCCCAGCGTGATGTAGAGCACGGCCACGCTCCAGAGCACGGCCGCCGGCCAGCCGATGCCCCAGAACAGCAGCGCGTAGACCGCCTGCACCGCGATGGCCGGCACGGCGACCGCCAGCGTCCAGGCGACCCAGCCGTGGTGCGGACGGCCGGCGTCGAAGTTGCGGCTGACCGACAGCGCCCAGGCCCGCAGGCCCGCATGGATGGGGTTGTTGCGCGCGAGCGGACGGACCTGCTCGATCAGCAGCGCCAGCAGGATGGCGAAAAAACTCATGGGCGCCAATGATAGTGGCGCTGCCTCATGCGGACAGGAAGCGGTAGAGATTGCGCAGCATGCCGGCGGTCGCGCCCCAGATGAAATGCTCCTTCGCACCGTCGTTCCAGGGCATCGAGAACCACTCGCGGCGCACCGCGTCCGGCCCTTCATAGACGTGGCGGCGGTGGTTGGCCGGGTCCGCCAGGAAGACCAGCGGCACCTCGAACACGTCGGCCACCTCGTAGGCGTTGGGCGCGAGCACGAAGTCCGGCCGCACCAGCGCCACCACCGGCGTGATGACGAAGGCCGTGCCGGTCCGGTAGGTCGGCAGCGCGCCGATCACCTCGGCGAAGCGGGCTTCGAGGCCGACCTCCTCATGCGCCTCGCGCAGCGCGGTGGCCGCCGGGCTGGCGTCGGTCGGGTCGGCCCGCCCGCCAGGGAACGCGACCTGACCCGAATGGTTGGACAGGTGCGCCGTGCGCTCGGTCAGCAGCACCGTGGGCCCCGACCCGCGCTGCACGATGGGGATGAGGACGGCAGCCTGCGTCGGCGCGCGGTCGCCGGACCAGCGCTCCAGCACCACCTCGGGCGACCACGGCGGCGGCGCGGCGAAGCGCCCGCGCAGCGCGTCGGCCGTCAACGCCGCGGCCAGGACGGCGGGCAGGTCCGCATCGACGCCCGCGACAGCGACCTCCCGCGGGTCGAAGCCGGGCAGCGACGAGGTGGGCGCGATGACGGAGGAGACGATGCGCTCGGGACGGCTGGTCATGGTGGGCGGCGGGTTCTCGGAGGACTCCAGAATGCAAAAGGCCGCTACGCGCCTGTGCGGTAGCGGCCTGCGGGCCTGCGGCGGCTGCGACGTCTTATGCCGCTGCTGCCGGTGCTGCTGCACCCTTGTTGAGGCGCGCCGGCAGCTTTTCCTTGATGCGTGCCGACTTGCCGCTGCGCGAGCGCAGGTAGTACAGCTTGGCACGGCGCACATCGCCGCGGCGCTTGACCTCGATGCCGGCGATCAGCGGGCTGTAGGTCTGGAAAGTGCGCTCCACGCCTTCGCCGCTGGAGATCTTGCGCACAGTGAAGGCGCTGTTGAGGCCGCGGTTGCGCTTGGCGATCACGACGCCTTCGTAGGCCTGCACGCGCTTGCGGGTGCCTTCGACGACGTTCACGCTCACGATGACGGTGTCGCCCGGCGCGAAGTCGGGGATGGTCTTGCCCAAGCGGGCGATTTCCTCTTGTTCGAGGATCTGGATCAGGTTGCTCATTGCTTTTTGCTCCGCGATCGTGGCCGCACCACAAGCGGCAGGCGTCGGGATTGACGTCGAAAGGCCCGGGTTTGCAGATGCAAGGGATCAGCGCTGCAGGCGCTGCGGACCGGTCGGCCAGAGGATCACGCAACCCGAGATTGTAGCAGCTTTGCGAGCACGGCCTCGTCCTTGCGGTCGAGGCGGCCGCCGGCGCGTGCCGCGTCGATCCGTTCGGGCCGGTGCGCCGCCGTGACGGCCAGGCGCTGGTCCCGCCGCCAGCGCTCGATCTGCGCATGGTGGCCCGAGAGCAACGCGGTCGGCACGGCCTGGCCCTCCCAGACCTCGGGCCGGGTGTAGTGTGGGCAGTCGAGCAGCCCGTCGAGCGCGGGGTTGAAGCTGTCCTGCTGGTGGCTGCCCTCATCGCCCAGCACGCCTGGCTGCAAACGCGCCACCGCGTCGAGTAGCGCGATCGCCGCGATCTCCCCGCCCGAGAGCACGAAGTCGCCCAGGCTCAACTGCACGTCGATGAAGGTGTCGATGAAGCGCTGGTCCAGCCCTTCGTAGCGGCCGCAGACCAGGACCGCGCCGGCGCCGGCCGACCAGCGGGCCACTTCGCCGTGGTCGATGCGCCGGCCGATGGGCGAGAACAGCACGGCCGGCGCCGGCTCGGCCTCGGCCCGGTCGGCGCGCACGGCTCGCAGGCAGCGCGCCAGCGGCTCGGCCATCATCACCATGCCGGGGCCGCCGCCGAACGGGCGGTCGTCCACGCGGCGGTAGTTGCCCTCGGCGTGGTCGCGCGGGCTCCAGAAGCGGACGTCGACCAGCCCCTGCGCATAGGCGCGCCGCGTTACGCCAGCCGCGAGGAACGGAGCGAACAGTTCGGGGAACAGCGTGATGATGTCGAAGCGCATGAAAACCCTGTCAGACAGTGCTGGACGCAGCATGCACCACCGCGCAGCCGAGGCCAGCAGACGCCGCGCAAGGGCCGCCCCGCCGCGCTGGCGCCGCCCTTCTTCCCGCGCCGCGAGAGAAGGGGGGAGCAGCGAAGCTGCTCGGGGGAATGCTCATCAATAGTCAGGCTGCCAGTCGACGGTGATGCGGCGGCCCGGGAGATCCACCGCGTCGACGTAGGCCGACACGAAAGGAATCATGCGCTCGCGCGGCTTGCCGTCCTGCTCGTAGCCCAGCACCAGCGTGGTCTGCGGGCCGGTGGCCAGCAGTTCGCGCACGGCCCCCAGCGCCACGCCTTCGCGGTTGACCACGTCCAGGCCGATCAGATCGACCCAGTAGTACTCGTCCTCGGCGGCGGTCGGGAAGCTGGAGCGCGGCACGAAGATGCGCGCACCGCGCAGCGCCTCGGCGGCATCGCGGTCGTCGATGCCGTGGGCCGAGACCACAACGGTGCCGGAGTGCTCGCGCGACGCTTTGATAGCCAGCCGCCGGGTGCCGGCGAAATGGCGCGCGCCCTTCTCGGGAGGTTCGAGGAACCAGCGCTTGGAAGAAAAAAGCGCCTCCGGCGTGGCGCTGTGGGGCTGGACGCGGAACCAGCCCTTGACGCCCCAGGCGTCGGCGATGCGGCCGACCTCAATCGCGTTTGCTGGCAGGTCCGCGGCGTCGAGATCGAGTGCCATGGGCGTCTGGAAAAGAAAAAGCCGCCGACCCGGGCCGGCGGCCTTCAGCCTTCTGTCAGGCAGCGGCGGTCGTCTTGGCGGCAGCCTGCTTGACCAGGCGATCCACGGTCGGCGAGGTCTGGGCGCCGACACCGACCCAGTACGTCAGGCGGTCCTGGGCGATGCGCAGGCCTTCCTCGCCTTCCTTGGCGGTCGGGTTGTAGAAGCCCAGGCGCTCGATGAAGCGGCCGTCGCGGCGCACGCGCTTGTCGGCGACGACGATGTTGAAAAAGGGACGGCCCTTGGAGCCGCCGCGGGAGAGTCGAATGGCAACCGACATGATCTATCCTTCGGGTGGCGCGGCAGACGGCCTTCCTTTGTAGGTGATGGGGCCCGCCGCGGAATTCCTCCAGCGTTGAGACACGCGACATGGCCACCCGGCCAGCGACACGCTGAATAGCCCGCCATTATATAGCGCCTGCTGCAGCACTTGACCATGCCCATCATCCGACCGAGCCGCGACGAGGATGTCGCCGCCATCGCCGCCATCTATGCCCACCATGTGCTGCATGGCACCGGCACCTTCGAGATCGAGCCGCCCTCGCCCGCTGACATGGCCGCGCGGCGCGCCGATGTGCGGGGCCGCGGGCTGCCGTGGCTGGTGGCCGAGGACGGCGGCCGGGTGCTGGGCTTCGCCTACGCGAACTGGTTCAAGCCGCGGCCGGCCTACCGCTTCTCGGCCGAGGACTCGATCTACGTCGCCGACGCGGCGCGTGGACGCGGCCTGGGCCGGCTGCTGCTCGCGGCGCTGGCCCAGGCGGCCGAGGCGGCCGGCGTGCGCAAGCTGCTCGCCGTGATCGGCGACTCGGCCAATGCCGGCTCCATCGGCCTGCACGAGGCCCTCGGCTTCAGCCACGTCGGCGTGCTCCGGTCGGTCGGCTGGAAGTTCGACGCCTGGCGCGACATCGTGCTGATGGAGAAGGTGCTCGGCGCCGGCGACAGCACGCCGCCGGTGCTGGACGCGCCGCGATGAAGAACAAGACCGTCGCCGCCTGGCTCGCCTTCCTCGGCGGGCCGCTGGGCCTGCACCGCTTCTACCTGCGCGGCTTCGGCGACGCGCTCGGCTGGCTGCTGCCGATACCCACCGTGCTCGGCCTCTACGGCATCGAACGGGCACGGCACTACGGGCTGGACGACGGCTGGAGCTGGGTGCTGATCCCGCTCGTCGGCTTCACGATCGCCGGCTGTGCGCTGACCGCCATCGTCTACGGCCTGGCCGCGCCCGAGAAGTGGAACGCGCGCCACAACCCGCAGCAGCCGGTCGATGCGCAAGCCGGGCGCACCGGCTGGCTCACGGTCGGCGCCGTGGCGCTGGCGCTGCTGATCGGCACCGGCGTGCTGATGGCCAGCCTGGCCTTCAGCTTCCAGCGCTATTTCGAATACCAGATCGAGGAAGCGCGCCGGATCTCGCAGTGACTGCGCCGGTCAGAACAGCCGCCAACTGACCCAGTAGCCGATCGCCGCGACGAAAGCGGCTGCGGGGATGGTCAGGATCCAGGCCCAGACGATGTTGCCGGCCACGCCCCAGCGCACCGCGCTCGCGCGCTGCACCGAGCCCACGCCGACGATGGCGCCGGTGATGGTGTGGGTGGTGGAGACCGGCACGCCGATCAGCGTGGCCAGGAACAGCGTCAGCGCCCCGCCGGTCTCGGCGCAGAAGCCGCCCACGGGCTTGAGCTTGGTGATCTTCTGGCCCATGGTCTTGACGATGCGCCAGCCGCCGAACATGGTGCCCGCGGCGATCGCGGTGTAGCAGCAGACGATCGCCCAGGTCGGCGGCGAGGTGTCGGCCGCCGATGCGTAGCCGGTGGCGATCAGCAGCATCCAGATGATGCCGATGGTCTTCTGCGCGTCGTTGCCGCCGTGGCCCAGGCTGTAGGCCCCGGCCGAGAGCAGCTGGAGCCGGCGGAACCACCGGTCCACGCGCGACGGCGTCGTGCGGCGGAACAGCCAGGCCACCACCACCATCATCAGCGAGCCGAGGACATAGCCCAGCAGCGGCGAGATGAAGATGAAGGCCACGGTGCGCAGCACGCCCGAGGCGACGAGCGCGCCGGTGCCGGCCTTGGCGATGGTCGCGCCGACGATGCCGCCGATCAGCGCATGCGACGAGCTGCTCGGTATGCCGTAGAACCAGGTGATGAAGTTCCAGGTGATGGCGCCGGTGAGCGCGCCGAACACCACGTGCACGTCGACCACGCCGGGCTCGGCGATGCCCTTGCCCACGGTGGCCGCCACGCTCAGGTGAAAGACGAAGATCGCGACGAGGTTGAAGAACGCGGCGAACAGCACCGCCTGCGCGGGTTTCAACACGCCGGTGGAAACCACGGTGGCGATCGAGTGCGCCGCGTCGTGGAAGCCATTCATGAAGTCGAACACCAGGGCGAGCGCCACCAGCACGGCGATGACCCACAGGGCCACCTGGACGGTCGTCATCGAAAGCGCCCCCGGCTCAGGAGTTCTCGAGGACGATGCCCTCGATGTGGTTGGCGACGTCCTCGCACTTGTCGGTGATGGTCTCCAGCAGCTCGTAGATGGCCTTGAGCTTGATGACCTCGCGCACGTCGGGCTCCTCGCGGAACAGCTTGCTCATGGCCGCGCGCATCACGCGGTCGGCGTCGGATTCGAGGCGGTCGATCTCCTCGCCGGTCTTGAGCGCGGCCTCGGCGGTGCTGGGGTCAGCCAGCTTGTCGAGCAGCCGGACGGCGTCGCGCAGCCGCTCGCAGCACTTGAGGCTCAGGTCCGACAGGCGGGTGATCTCTTCGGTCATGTGGCGCACGTCGTAGAGCGCCATGGTCTCGGCGGAGTCCTGGATCAGGTCGGCCACGTCGTCCATCGTGTTGATGAGCGAATGGATCTGCTCGCGGTCGCTCGGTGTGATGAAGGTCTTGTGGATCGCGCGGTTGACGTCCTGGGTCACGCGGTCAGCCGCGCGCTCGGCGTTGTCCACGTCCTGCGCATACTTCTCGCGCAGGTGCGCATCGTTGTAGTGGGCCGCCAGTTGCGAGAAGGCCCGTGCGGCCTCGACGATGCGGTCCGCATGCTGATTGAACATCTCAAAAAAATTGCCCTCCCGGGGCAGCTGATTGATCTTGCCCCTGATTTACGGACACCTATCTAAGCGACGTTGGCCAGCTCGTACTGCTCTGGGCTGAGGTAGCCCAGGGTCGAGTGCAGCCGGATCCGATTGTAGTCAACCTCAATGTAGTCAAACACATGAGCCTTGGCCTGCTCCCGTGTGGCGAGGTGTTCACCATGGATGGCCTCGACCTTCAGACTGTGGTTCCAACTCTCCATTGCTGCGTTGTCGTAGCAGTTGCCTCTGGCACTCATGCTGGCGATCAAAGCGTATTGCTCCAACAGGGCGCGGTGCTCGCGCGAGCAGTATTGGCTACCACGGCCAGTATGCACGATCACTCCCCGAGGCCGATTGCGAGCAAACAGCGCCATGCGCAGCGCGTCGCAAACCAGCGTAGCCGTCATGCGCTCAGACATCGACCAGCCCACAACCTTACGCGAATACAGGTC
>WNDY01000027.1 GCA_009914555.1 Xylophilus sp. | reverse complement strand
GAAAGCGTTCTCCTCCTCCAGCCGCGCCACTTCACGTTTGAGCCGTGCATGTTCGGCCAACTCCAAGCGTTGTGCCTGATCGTCCTGGTCGTGCCGCCGCGCCTGGGCGCGCCAACTGTACAGCTGGGCAGGCTGCAACCCCAGATCACGAGCCACCGTGGTTACCCCTTCTGTGGCCGCTCGCAACAGTGCCTGCTGCCTGAACTCCAGGCTGAACTCCTGCCCCTTTCTGCCTGCCTTGCTCTTGGTCATCGTCCACCTCCTATTGCGATAGTTAATCGCTTATAGGGGTGTCCGTGAAACGGGGGCAAGATCAGACATCGGCAGATAAAGTACCGATACGGGAATGGCGAGGTTCGTCTCCCATGTTTTCTTCCATCCAGGGACCGCACAGACAATCAGAACCAATCTGATACCACTTCCCGATATTTCTCTCAAATCAAGAAACTTGATGGTTACAATTACCATCTGTGACCCATGTTGTCGTTATCGCCGTCGTTATTCCTTCTTACCGAGTCAAGGCGCAGGTACTCGACGTGATTGCCCGCATCGGCACTGAGGTGACGCACATCTTCGTCGTCGACGATGCCTGCCCGGAGGGCTCCGGTACACATGTGCGCGAGCACTGCTTCGATCCGCGGGTGACGGTGCTGACGCATGCGGTCAACCAGGGCGTGGGCGGGGCGGTGATGACTGGCTACCGTGCCGCCATTGATGCAGGAGCCACCGTCGTCGTGAAGGTCGATGGCGACGGCCAGATGCGTCCAGAGCTGATTCCGAAGTTCGTTGCGCCCATCCTTGCCGGCCAAGCCGACTACACCAAGGGCAACCGCTTCTATGATCTGACGCACATTCGCCGCATGCCGGTCATCCGGCTCTTGGGCAACGCGGTGCTGTCGTTCATGGCCAAGCTCTCGACCGGCTACTGGAACCTGTTCGATCCGACCAACGGCTACACGGCACTGCATACGCGCGTGGCCTGCCAGATCGACTTCGACAAAGTCAGCCCACGCTACTTCTTCGAGACGGACATGCTGTTTCGGCTCAACATCGTGCGGGCAGTAGTGGTCGACATCCCGATGGACGCCGTCTACGGAGACGAGCGCAGCAGCCTGCGCATCACCCGGATCCTGGGCGAGTTCCTGGGCAAGCATGCGCGCAACCTCGGCAAGCGGCTGTTCTACGACTACTTCCTCCGTGACATGACCGTGGCATCGCTGGAACTGGTGTTCGGTGCCCTGCTGCTGCTGTTCGGGCTGGTGTTCGGCGGCTACCAATGGACACACAGCATGGCGGTGGGCAAGCCGACGTCGGCTGGAACCGTGATGCTCGCCGCCTTGCCGACGCTGGCGGGACTGCAGATGCTGCTGGCATTTGTGGCGTTCGATGTGGCCAACCAGCCGCGCCGGCCGATCCACCACGACCTGGATTAGCGGGGCTTGCGGCCTGCTGACGACCCCAGCGACTCCTGCCCACTTATTTCCTCACAAGCCTGACGACTCCGTGTCACTCCAACAGTACGCCCTCACCATCTCCACCGTGCTCGCACTCGCTGTGGGCCAAGTGCTCTTCAAGCTCGCTGCACGCAACATGGTTGATGCCGCGCCTCTGGTACAGCAAATTCTGTTCAACGGACACCTTTGGGTGGCACTGGCGGTCTATGCGGTAGCGACCGCTTTCTGGATCGTACTGCTGCGCCATATCCCGCTGGCGCTGGCCTATCCGTTCGTAGCCCTCGCCTTTTTCTTTGTACCGCTGCTGGGCCACTGGCTCCTGCAGGAACCACTGCGCTGGCAAAACATGGTGGGCGGCATGTTTATCCTGCTGGGGGTATGGATCTCGGTCGGCTGGAAAACGCGGACATGACAGTTGCAGCGCTTCGCTGGCGCGCGGCGGGCCAGCGCCTGCTTTGGGTGGTGGCCCTCCTGGGCTGCTGGGGCATTTCCGTTCGCATACCGGCCTTTCAGTCGCCCGACGAGAACGCGCATTTGGGCCGGGCCTATCTGATTTCGCGGGGGCATCTTCTGCTGGAGCACCCGGCCGGGCAGGACTCAGGCGGATACTTCGAGCCAGCGTTCACCGAATACCTGCGCCTGTATCTCCCCTTGATCGGCAAACCCGAGAACAAGCGGCTATCCGAAGAAGACCGCCAGCGGGCCAAGTCGCTGCGCTGGAGTCCACCGCAAACGGACCGCACGTTTCAGGCGGTCGGTGGCACCGGCTACTACTTGCCACTCATCTATGCGCCCCATGCCCTGGGCCTGGCCGTCGGTCAGCAGCTCGAAATGACAGTCCAGCATTCGTACCGTCTCGCACGGGCGATGAACTGGCTCGCCGTCATAGGCCTGCTTGCGCTGGCGTGCACGATCCTTCCACCCAACCCGCTCGCGGCGGCGTTGCTGCTGCTACCGATGAGTCTGTTCCAGGCAGTGTCTCCGGTCATCGACGGCATCAGCGCCGCGCTTGTCGTGCTGGCAGTGGCGCTGTTTCTGCGCGGTTCGGACCGTGCACAGGCGCCACCGCCGCGCTGGCATCTCTGGACACTGGCAGCAACACTGCTGCTGCTGTGCACCAGCCGCAACCAGCTTCTGCCCATGCTGGGGCTGCCGCTGTTCCTTGCATGGCGGCGGCGCTCTTGGCGCGCAGCGGGCCTCGGTCTGGTCGTGATCCTGCTGGTCGCCGCATGGACGGTGTATGCGCTAAAGACGACGGTAGACACCCGTGTGCCACGCGACCAAGGCACCGGAGAGCTTTTGCAGCACTACGCGGCCCATCCGCTGGAGTTCCTGCGCATCACCGAAGCGACCGTCAGCAACCCTGCGGTCTGGAAGAGCTATACTGACACGTTCATCGGCGTACTAGGCTGGCTGGACACTGCGCTGTCGCCCGAGTGGTACGTCTGGCTCACCTATGGCCTCGGTGCCTGCGCCATGGCGTCGCTTTCCTGGAAGACATTGCGCAGGGATGCGCCCGAGCGACTCTGGCTGCTGCTGACCGCAGCCGGCTCCATTCTGCTCGTATTCCTGGCGATGCTCGTGACTTGGACGCCGCATCCGACTGACCACGTGGCTGGCGTGCAGGGCCGCTACTTCGTTGCACCGCTGCTTGTCGCCGCGGCCGCGCTCAGCGGCACACATGACAATTGGCGGCCCTGGTGGCGTGCCGCTCCCCTCGTCCTGCTGTTCGCCGCAGCCTCGCTCTCCGCCTTGCTGCCTGCGCTGAACGCCCGCTATCATTGATTTCCCTGCCGGGACGCACTGGCAGCCTCGTCCCGAGACCAACCTTACTTCTCATCGCGCCGCAGCCGGAAAGTGACGCGACGCGCGGCGCCGCACGCCAGAAGTCGCAAGATGCACCGTGCCGCTCGGCAGGCGAGCCGGGCTTACCATCCCGATCTCAGAAGGTGTGAACGAATCCGGCGTCGTCCGATGGCCCGCCAGAACGCGGGCGATCAAACACAAAGCGCAGATGTGGCCCAGGCCACGGCGGGTATTTGCAACGCAGAGCGCACGTGTCATGGCGAGACCGGCGGGCATGACGGGCTCGTTCACACCTTCTCAGTCCTCGACCACTTCGCTCAGCGACTTACCCAGTTCACCATGAGTACATCTGCCTCGACCTACCTCCGAAAGGCCCGCACGGCTTGGCGCCTGTGGCGCACGGAAGGCTGGTACAGCGTCGCCCGCGTGATCCGCCTCAAGACGAACACCACGCGCTCCGCGGCCAGCAACGACCGCGATTACACCGCTTGGATCGCCCGCTACGACAGCCTTGACGTGAAACGTTTGCGGACGCTGACTTCCCGTGCATACGGCCTCGCCTGGCGACCGCGCTTCTCGGTCCTCGTGCCCGTCTACAACCCGCCGCTGGCCCTGCTGGACGAGGCCGTTTCCTCCGTGCGCATGCAGGTCTATCCGGACTGGCAGCTCATCCTGGTGGACGATGCTTCCACCGATCCACAGGTATGGCCTCGCCTGCAGACGCTGGCTACCGGCGACAGCCGTATCCGCGTGGGCCGCAACGCTGTCAACGGCCACATCTCGGCCACGTCGAACGCGGCGCTCGCGCTGGCCGACGGCGACTTCGTCGCCCTGCTGGACCAGGACGACTTGCTCACTCCGGATGCGCTGCTGCGCGTGGCCGAAGCGCTGCAGACGCATCCCGACGCACAGATCCTCTACAGCGACGAGGACAAACTCGATGCGAAGGGCCGCCGTTTCGACCCGTATTTCAAGAGCGATTGGAACCTGGAGCTGTTCTTGTCGCAGAACTTCGTCAGCCACCTCGGCGTGTATCGGCGCGAACTCGTGCAACAGGTCGGGGGCTTCCGCCTGGGCTATGAGGGCTCACAAGACTATGACCTTGCGCTGCGGTGCATAGCGTGCATCGGCGCGCAGCAGATCGTGCATATCCCGTATGTGCTCTACCACTGGCGCGTCCTGCCCGGCAGCACGGCCCTGGCCCCCGGCGAGAAGCCTTACGCACAGATCGCCGGCCAACGGGCGCTGTCCGACTTCGTGGCCTCGCAAGGCTGGGCCGGTACCGTGGAGGCACTGTCCAACGGCTATTACCGGTTCCATGCGCATCTGCCTTCGGACCCGCCGCTTGTGAGCCTGGTCATTCCGACACGCAATCAAGCCCAGTTCGTCACTCAGTGCATCGACAGCATTCTCGGCAAGACGACCTACCGCAACTTCGAGATTCTGCTCGTCGATAACGGCTCCGATGAGCCCGAGGCACTGGCGAAGTTCGCCGAGTACGCACGGCACCCACAGATCCGCGTACTACGCGATGATCGGCCGTTCAATTACTCTGCGCTCAACAACGCCGCCGTGCGGCAAGCGAACGGCGAATTGGTAGGCCTGATCAACAACGACATCGAAGTGATCGAGCCCGGCTGGCTCGGCGAACTGGTGTCGCTGGCGCTGCGCGAAGGTGTCGGCGCCGTAGGCGCCAAACTGCTTTATCCCGACGGGCTGGTGCAGCATGCCGGCGTCGTCACCGGCCTCGGCGGCGTAGCCGGGCATCTGCACTGGAAGCGCGAGCGGGACGCGCCGGGTTACTTCGGCCGTGCGGTGCTTACGCAGGCGCTGTCAGCAGTCACCGCCGCCTGCCTCGTGGTGCGCAAGGCAATCTATGAGGAAGTTGGTGGTCTCGACGAGGAGCACCTGACCGTGGCCTTCAACGACGTGGACTTCTGCCTTCGCGTGCGCGAGGCCGGCTACCGCAATGTCTGGACGCCCTGGGCCTTGCTCTACCACCACGAATCGGCTTCACGGGGCGCCGACACCAGCGGCCCGAAGGCCGAACGTTTCGCCCGCGAAGTGGCCTACATGCACCGTGCCTGGGGCAGGAAGCTGGCACACGATCCGTTCTACAACCCCAACCTCTGCCTGGAACACGAGACCTCTTGGCTCGCCTGGCCTCCGCGGCTGCCCGAACATGCACCGGCGGTGCAAGGCTGACCCCGTGATCTCCGAAGCGGCATCTCTGGGCGCTCCTCGGCGCGCCTCTTACAGGGTACCTGCCCGGCCGCGCAGTCCATGCCATAACCCGCGCAGCATTATGCTGAAATGCTGGCGCCGCGGCGGCGTGATGAGCGAATAGAAGCCGAACTTCAGCAGCAGCCGCCAGCCATCGACGAGCTTCCAGTTCAGCGGCACCCAGGGCTCGCGGTAGATCAGAACCGCGTTGCGCACGTGGTAGTAGTGCCGCAGCGGCGAGTGCACCGGGATTGCACGGCCCGCGAAGCGCAGCGGCGCCTCGCCGAGGGTATGGGCCATCGCGGCCTCGCAGGCACCGTAGCTTTGCAGACCGGCAGCCTTGGCGCGCAGCCCCCATTCGATGTCCACATAGTCGATGAACAGGTCTTCGCGCATGGTGCCGGCTGCGTCGAGCACGGCCATCGGGATCAGGCAGCCTGAGGCGATCAGGTAGTCGACCGGCACCACGGGCCGGCCCGGCACGCAGGCGTGGCGGTGCAGGCGCAGACCTTCGACGCGAATGAAGGGCGGCGGATTGTCCTGGCGACTGTCGAGGTAACGCGGCCCGACAGCCGCCGCGTCGGGCCGCGACGCGGCTGTGGCCAGCAGCACGGCGACCATACCGGGGGCCGGAACGCTGTCCTGGTCCATGAGCAGCACATGGCTCGCACCATGCGTACGGGCCCAGGCGATGCCGGCGTTCTGTGCAGCGGCGATGCCGCGGTTGGCGCCCAGCGGCAGCACCGCATGCCGTGCACCCACGGCAGACGGTTGCTGAGCAAGCCAGCCGGCCACATCCTCGCGCGACCCGTTATCGACGATGGCGACGGCCGCGACCTGTGGGACCAGTGCCTCGAACTGGCGACGCAGCGCCTCCAGATCGGGCTCATAGGTAACGACGATGGCTACCACCATCTGCACGTCCGTGGCCTGGCTGCTTGGATGCATCACAGCTTCCCCGCCAGGCAGGCCAGCCAGAGCGCCGCGGTCTGCAGGGCGCGCTGGCGATAAACGCCGCTGCGCGCCAGCGCCGCGAGGCGCTGCCAGGGCCAGCGTGCCGAGCGGGCCCGCACGAAAGCATCGAACCGGCCGGCATTTTCCGGCGTCAGGACGCTGCGGATCGACTGCAGCGTGGCGATGTTACGGCCGTTCCACTCCCGATAATCTCCAGCGGCCAGGCTGCGCAGCCGCAACGCCTTGGCACGCCAGCCGCGGTTGGAGCCGACCGCGTTGTCGCCGTGCTGACGGTAGCGCAGGCAGGGTTCCGGGTCATAGACGAAGCGCCCGCCTGCGCCGGTGATGAGTTGGTAGGCGAGCCAATCGTGCGCGATGACGCCGCTGTCGGCAAACCCGCCGCGCGCGAGCAGCGCGGCCGCTGCCGCGTTGAAGACCAGCGTGTTGCCGCCCATAAAACACTGCACCAGTGCGTTCGCAAAGCCGGTCGGCCGCTGCGCGAGGAACGACGGGCCCAGCGGCCGGTCTCCGGCGTCGACCGCGAGCGTGCGCGCGCCATAGGCCGCAGGCAATTCCGACGGCAGGCCGCGCAGCGCAGCCACGGCCCGGGCGAGTTTGTCCGCATGCCAGATGTCGTCCTGGTCGCAGAGCGACAGCCATTCGTCGGGTCCCATGGCTGGCGCCACCTGGCATATGAGGTTCAGAAAGTTTGCGCTCGCGCCGCCGCGAGGATGGCGCGCATGCCAGACTACCGGCCAGGCATCGAATGCGCGCACGATGGCGACGGAGGCGTCGCTGGAGCCGTCGTCGGCCACGTGCAGTCGCACGCGAACGCCGGTCTGCGCCGCCAGCGAGGCGAGCTGGGCGGGCAGATGCCGTTCGCCGTTGTAGACGGCGAGCAGCACGTGCACCAGCGGAAGATCTGCCTGCACTGGGTCATTCATGGTCCGAACGTGCGCTGCCACCAAGCGTGCAGCCGCCCCGCGAATGATCGACGGAATGCTGCTACGGCCGCCTGCGCCTGGAAAAGCTCCTCCCTCGTCCGGGCCAACGCTTCCTGGGCCTGCGCCCGCTGCGCCTCCAGCGCCCGCTGCTGCTGTTGCAGCGGCAGCCACGCTTCTTCGGGTGCCTGCGGCAGATTGGACCAAGGGTTGTCCTCCTGGCTCGGCGCGACAAGTGCCGAGCCTTCCAGCGCATGGTGCCCCTGTGCGACGGACTCTTGCTGGCCACGGACGATGCGCGGCCCGAGCACGTTGTCGACTGCCGCAGTCTTGCGCACGACGCAGATCGAGTTGACGAACTCCACCGAATGGATGGAAGCCAGCACCTCCTCATCGATCGCCACACCGTATGCCTGCAGCAAGCCCTCCAGCACGGCGGACTTCTCACGAGCCACTCCCCAGTGCTCGTGGTTGATCACATCGACCAGGCGCTTGAAGAACGCGATGGCCGAATGCGGGTCGTACAGGCCGCCCTCGTAGTCCTGCCAATAGGAGCAATGCAGATCCTCCGCCACGAAAACGCCACCCTCGGCCAGCCGGGGGAAATAGCGGCAGAACGACTCCACGATGTCCGAAGACCGGTGCGAACCGTCGTCGATCACAATGTCGAACACCGGCGACAGCGCCAGGATGCGGGACTGCGCCTCGTCGGTATTGACGTCGGCGACCACCAGTTGCACACGTGGCGAGTCGAAGGTCAGCGCAGCGCAGCCCGGCTCGATATCGGAACCCACGAGGATCTGCGCCTGGGCGAAGTAGCGGCTCCAAATTTCCAAGGATCCGCCGTTCTGCACTCCGATCTCGAGCAGCCGTACAGGCCGGTCACGGTACGGCGCGAAGAGGCGGTCGTATTCACATACGTACCGGGTCCAGCGGTCGGATACCTTGCCGATATGGTCTGCGTGCAATTCGACAAGCGAGGTCATTCGGCCACCTCCAGAGAGACTTCGCGACACTGCACACCCACCAGGCCCCAGCGAACCGTGCTGGAGTTGACGTGGAGAAGCACCGCATCATGCAGCCAGTGGTGCTGGACGTTGTTGTAGAGATCGCCGTCGGCCAGTGACGTCATGACCGAATAGGTACCGTTGGGGAGCATAGGAAGTCGGAATACGAATTGGGCCGCAAGCAATTGCCCCGCTTCCGCGGAACATGGCCTGCGAGCCGACGCCGGCAGGGTGTTCTCGCCGAACAGGTCCTGCCCGAGACGGTCGCGCACGAGGAAGCCGATGATGGGGTTGGCCATGGGCTGGTGCAGCCGGGCCTGCACCGTCATGCGCACGGTCTCGCCGCCCTGCAGCACGGAGGGTACCTGCCCATCTGCATCGGAGAGGGTCACCGAGACGATCTCGCCGCCGCCGGTGCGCCAGCCGTTGGCTTCGGCCAGATGGTCCTGCACGGACACCTGGCTGTGGTAATCGATAGCGGCGGCCGAAGCAGGGCCGGGTGCGGCCGGCAGGTCCGTCGGCGCAGATGTGTCGGCCTCCAGTTCCTCCAGCCGCGCGCTGTCACCATAGACCTCCTGCAGCGTGTACTGGAGATACTTCTCGGCCACGGACTTCGACGGCCCGATGTCGCGCACCTGACCTTGGTGCAGCCACACGGCGCGCTCGCAGAGCGCGAGCACCGAGCCCATGTCGTGGCTGACGAAGATCAGTGTGCCGCGCTTCTTGAACTCGCGCAGGAACCGCATGCACTTCTGCGTAAAGACCGCGTCGCCGACCGCCAGGGCCTCGTCGATGATGAGGATGTCAGCATCCACGTGCGCGATGACGGCGAAGGCCAGGCGCACGTACATGCCGCTGGAATAGGTCTTGACCGGCTGGTCCAGGAAGTCGCCAATGTCGGCGAACGCGGCGATGGCATCGAAGCGGGCCTCGACCTCCTGGGTCGCAAGCCCCAGGATCGCCGCATTCATGAGGATGTTCTCGCGTCCGGTGAACTCGGGGTTGAAGCCCGATCCCAGCTCCAGCAGCGCTGCGATGCGCCCGCGCGTCTCGACCTCTCCTTCCGTGGCATGCAAGGTGCCGCAGATCGTTTGCAGCAGGGTCGACTTGCCGCTGCCGTTGCGGCCGATGATAGCCACCGTCTCGCCACGCTGTACGCTGAAGCTGACGTCCTGCAATGCCCAGAATTCCGTGAAATAGTGACGCACCGGCAGGCCCAACAGGCGCTGTATCCTCGGAAAGACGAACTGCTGCAGGCGGTGTCGCGGGGTCTCGTAGATCTCGTAGCGTTTCCTGAGACCGCGCACCGCGACGCTGGTATCAGAGGACATCAGCAAACCCCTTGCGCGTCCGCTGGAACCAGAAGAAGCCGGCCAGCGCGCAGACGATCGACAGCGCGAGCGTTCTGACATACAGCCAGGCATCAGGCAGCCGCCCCCAGTACAGCACGTCCCGCGCCTGCTCGATGATCGGCGTCAGCGGGCTCAGGTAGATCACGTCGCGGAACTCCTGAGGCAGCGCGCTGACCGGGTAGAAGATGGGCGACAAAAAGGTGAGCACGGTGATGAGCAGGCCGATGAACTGTCCCACGTCGCGCAGGTACACGCCGAGCGAAGCCAAAAACCAGCTCACGCCCATCACGAACAGCACCAGCGGCAGCAGCACGAGCGGGAACCAGAAAACGGTGAGATGCGGCGGCCCGATCAGGACGGCGTAGGCCAGCAGCCAGACCACCACGCTGATGAGCATGTGGAACAGCGCCGCGCCCATGTTGACCCATGGAAGGATCTCGATCGGGAACACCACCTTCTTCACATAGTTGGCATTTCCGATGACCAGGGTGGGGGCTCGGGCCACGCATTCCGAAAACACGTTGAAGACGATCAGCCCGGCAAAGAGCACCAATGCGAATTCGGTGCGCGAATCGCTGCCTGCGCTCCAGCGCGCCTTGAACACCGTGCTGAAGACGAAGGTGTAGACGCTGAGCATCAGCAGCGGGTTGAAGAACGACCACAGCAGCCCCAGCACCGAGCCGCGGTAGCGGCCGAGAATCTCCCGCCGGATGGACGCCCGCAGCAGGGCACGGTTGCGCCACAGGCTGCCCGCGATGGCTGCAGGCCCTCCCAGGAAGCGCTGGGTCATGCGAACACGTCGGCCTCGCCGAGTGCCTGGCCCAGCTGGTCCTTGCCCGAGAGCACCGGAGGCACGCCCGCGTCGGGCCAGCGGACCGCGAGCGTCGGGTCGTTCCAGGCAATGCTGCGCTCGAACTGCGGCGCATAGTAATCGGTCGTCTTGTAGAGGAAATCCGCACTGTCCGAGAGCACGAGAAAACCATGCGCGAACCCCGGCGGTACCCAGAGCTGGCGCTGGTTGTCCTCGCTGAGCTCCACGCCGACCCATCGGCCGAACGTCGGCGAACTCCTGCGGATGTCGACGGCCACGTCGAACACCGCGCCGCGGGCCACGCGCACGAGCTTGCCCTGCGGCTGCTGGATCTGGTAGTGCAGGCCGCGCAGCACGCCACGCGCGGAGCGGCTGTGGTTGTCCTGCACGAACTGGTAGGACGTGCCGGTGGCCTCGTCGAACGCCTTCTGGTTGAAGCTCTCGAAGAAGAAGCCGCGAGCGTCGCCGAAGACCTTGGGCTCGACGATGACGACTTCGGGGATCGCGGTGGGAACGATCTTCATGGGTGGGGGATTCCGTCGGTCAGCAGTCGCGTGAGGTACTTGCCGTAGCCGCTCTTGGCCAGCGGCGCGGCCAGCGTTTCGAGCTGGGCGTCGGTAATGAAGCCGCCGCGCCAAGCGATCTCCTCGGGGCAGGCGATCTTCAGGCCCTGGCGGTGCTCCAGCGTCGCGATGAACTGGCCGGCTTCGAGCAGGCTCTCGTGCGTGCCGGTGTCGAGCCAGGCATAGCCGCGCTTGAGGATCTGCACGTTGAGGCCGCCCTGGTCGAGATACGCCTGGTTGACCGCGGTGATCTCCAGCTCGCCGCGCGCGCTCGGCTTGACGGCCCTGGCGATTCCCACAACCTGGTGGTCGTAGAAATACAGGCCGGTAACGGCGTAGCTGCTCTTCGGATCCCTGGGCTTCTCCTCGATGCTGCTGGCGCGGCCGTTGGCATCGCAGGCCACTACGCCGTAGCGCTCGGGGTCGTGCACGTGGTAAGCGAACACAGTCGCACCGCTGCTCTGGCGGTCGGCGGCCTGGAGCATGTGCTGGAGGTCATGGCCGTAGAAGATGTTGTCGCCGAGCACGAGCGCGCTCGGCGCGCCGGCGAGGAACTGCTCGCCGATCAGGAAGGCCTGGGCCAGCCCGTCGGGGCGGGGCTGCACGGCGTACTGCAGGTTCAGGCCCCACTGGCTGCCGTCGCCCAGCAGTTGCTGGAAGCGCGGCGTATCCTGCGGCGTGCTGATGATGAGGACGTCGCGGATGCCGGCCAGCATGAGCGTGCACAGCGGGTAGTAGATCATCGGCTTGTCGTAGACCGGCAGCAGCTGCTTGCTGATCGCGAGCGTGGCCGGGTGCAGGCGCGTGCCCGATCCGCCGGCCAGGATGATGCCTTTGCGCTGCGTGGCGCAGGGCTGGATGGTCGTCATAGGATTTCCGTGAGCATGCGGGCCACGCCGTGCTGCCAGGGCGGCGGCACGAGGCCGAAGGCGGCCTGGAGCTTGGCGGTGTCGAGCCGCGAGTTGTGCGGCCGCTTCGCGGGCGTGGGGAAGGCGCTGGTGGGCACGGGCTCCACGGCTGCGTCGTCGGACACCGCGAGTGCGACGCCTGCCGCGCGCGCCTGGGCCAGGACGAAGCGGGCATAGCCGTTCCACGTGGTGTGGCCGCCGGCGACCAGGTGGTAGAGGCCGGCCAGGTTCGGATGGGACTGGACTGCGCGGATCGCGTGCGCGGTCACGTCGGCCAGCAGGTCGGCGCCAGTGGGCGCGCCGACCTGGTCGTCGATGACGGTGAGCTTGTCGCGCTCCCTGGCCAGGCGCAGCATCGTTTTGGCGAAGTTGCCGCCCCGCGCCGCATAGACCCAGCTGGTGCGGAAGATCAGGTGCCGCGCGCCGCTGGCCTGCACCAGCTGCTCGCCTTCGAGCTTGGTGGCGCCGTAGACCGACAGCGGCGCGGGCGTGTCGGCCTCGGTCCACGGACGGTCGCCGCTGCCGTCGAAGACATAGTCGGTGGAGTAGTGCACCAGCAGCGCGCCGAGCGCCGCGGCCTCGCGCGCCAGCACGCCGGGCGCCGTCGCGTTGAGCGTGCGGGCGAAGTCGGGCTCGCCCTCGGCCTTGTCCACCGCGGTGTGGGCGGCGGCATTGACGATCACGTCGGGCCGTACGGCCTGGACCGTTTCGGCCAAGCGCTCGGGCTCGGCGAAGTTGCCGTGGTGGTCGGCGGAATCGTGGTCCAGCGCCACCAGCGTGCCCAGGGCGCTGAGGCTGCGCTGCAGCTCCCAGCCGACCTGGCCGCCCTTGCCAAACAGCAGGATGGTCGGATGCTTGTGCGTCACGGTCATGCGGCGGCGTACTGCTTGGCGACCCAGTCGCGGTAGGAGCCGCTCTGCACGCGAGCGACCCATTCGGGATGGGCCAGGTACCACTGCACGGTCTTGCGGATGCCGGTGTCGAAGGTCTCGGCGGGCTTCCAGCCGAGTTCGCGCTCGATCTTGCGGGCGTCGATCGCGTAGCGGCGGTCGTGGCCCGGGCGGTCCTTCACGTAGGTGATCTGCGTGGTGTAGCTGCGGCCGTCGGCGCGCGGGCGCAGTTCGTCGAGCAGGGCGCAGACGGTCTGCACGATCTCGATGTTGGGCTTCTCGTTCCATCCACCGACGTTGTAGGTCTCGCCGGGCGTGCCGGCTTCGAGCACGCGGCGGATGGCGCTGGTGTGGTCCTTCACGTAGAGCCAATCGCGCACCTGCTGCCCGTCGCCGTAGACCGGCAGCGGCTTGCCGGCGAGGGCGTTGACGATCATCAGCGGGATCAGCTTCTCGGGGAAATGGTAGGGGCCGTAGTTGTTGGAGCAGTTGGTGGTCAGCACCGGCAGGCCGTAGGTGTGGTGCCAGGCGCGCACGAGGTGGTCGCTGGCGGCCTTGCTGGCCGAGTACGGGCTGTTGGGCTCGTACTTGTTCTGCTCGGTGAAGGCCGGGGCGGTGGAGCTGAGCGTGCCGTAGACCTCGTCGGTGGAGACGTGCAGGAAGCGGAAGGCAGCCTTCTCGCCTGCGGGCAGCGCGTTCCAGTGGTGGCGCACGGCTTCGAGCAGCCGCAGCGTGCCGACCACGTTGGTCTGGATGAAGTCCTCGGGGCCGTGGATGGAGCGGTCGACATGGCTCTCGGCGGCGAAGTTGACGACTGCGCGCGGGCGGTGCTCGGCCAGCAGGCGCTCGACCAGGGCGGTGTCGCCGATGTCGCCGTGCACGAAGACGTGGCGGGCGTCGCCGGCGAGCGATGCCAGGTTCTCGGCATTGCCGGCGTAGGTGAGCTTGTCGAGGTTGACTGCCGGCTCCTGGGACTGCGCCAGCCAGTCCAGGACGAAGTTCGCGCCGATGAAGCCGGCGCCGCCTGTTACGAGGATCATGGGTATGCCGGGGGTGCGTGTGTGTGTTTGTGTTTGTGTAGCAGTGGATTATGACACCCGGGTTTTGGAGGATCGAGGAGACTGGCGCGGCCGTGGTTACAGCCGGTATCGCCGCTGCGGGTCGTTGCGCGCGTAATCTGCAGGACAGCAACGGCGACCCGCCGATCGAGGAGGAAACAGCATGTCCAGCGCCGACAACCGCGCCGGCGGCGATACCGGCGGCCACAACGACGAACGCACCGGCCGCGCCGGCGGTCCCCGCGGCTTCGGGGACGCGGCCCAGCAAATCTGGCTGGCCGGCCTGGGTGCCCTGGCCAAGGCGCAGCAGGAAGGCGGCAAGCTGTTCGAGGCGCTGGTGCGCCAGGGCCTCGAAAGCCAGCGCCGCACGCAGGACGCCGCCGGGCAGGCCCAGGCCGGCGCCGACGAGGCTGCGGCCCGCTTTGCCGGCTTCGCCAGCGAGTTCGGCAGCCGCGCGGCCGGCCAGTGGGACAAGGTCGAGGAACTCTTCGACGCGCGGCTCCAGCGCTCGCTCGACCGGCTGCGCGTGCCCACAGCCCAGGACTTGGCGGCGCTGGAGGAGCGCATCGTGGCCCTGGAAGAGCAGTTGCTCGCGCGCCACCGCCCCGGCATCGACTGATCCCCGCAGCCCGCGCTCGGGGCGATCCCCGATGCGGCGCGGCGCAGCGGCCGCTAGAGTGACCCGCATGGTCCCGCCCAGGGACGTGGAGTGGCACCGCCGATGTCGTCCAAGAAGGCGCCGCGCCGCACGGCGCAACGCATCCAGGAAGCCGCGCTGGAGCTGTTCAACCGCTTCGGCGAGCCGGGTGTGTCCACGACGCTGCTGGCCTCCGAACTGCGCATCAGCCCCGGCAATCTCTATTACCACTACCCGGCCAAGGACGCACTGATCAACGCGCTGTTCGACCGCCACGCAGCCGCGCTGGCGCCGCTGCTGGCCGGTGCGGCCGCGGTCCGCTGCGCCGACGACGCCTGGGCGCACCTGCAGGGCATCGCGCGCGCGATCTGGGCCTGCCGCTTCCTCTACCGCAACCTCGGCGACCTCGTGGCCCGCAACCGCTACCTGGAAACCGGCATCCAGGCGCTGCTGGCCCGCCAGGACCAGTCGGCGCAGGCCCTGGTCGCGGCGCTGGCGCAGGCCGGTGCGCTGCGCATCGATCCAGCCGCGGCCCGCGCCGTGGCGGCCAACCTGGTGGTGCTGCAGACCTCCTGGCTCTGCCTGGCCTACGTGCGCGATCCGCGCCACGCGCTCGAACCCGAGGCCGGCCCGGCCGCCGTCCACGACGGCGCCCTCCGGGCGCTGGCGCTGCTGGCGCCGTGGTTCGCCGCGGCCGAACAGCCGCGGCTGGGGGCGCTGCTGGCGTCGCCGGACCGCGACGGAGTGGGACACCGCCCCGAATATCCCCGGAGTATAGCTCTGCCGCGCGCGTATTCTGCGCACTGAGAGCATATCCTGCCTGGGGTATCAGGCCACCGCGGCGCGGCGCGGCGCGATCTCCAGCAGTCCGTCGAAGATCAGGTTTTCCACGAGTTCGAACGGCCGCGTCATCGACGGCGCCATCTTCCAGCCGGCCCCGCCAGTCATGATGCAGGCGGGCTCTTCGCCGCTGTCCTCTGCCAGGTGCCGGGCCAGCCGCTCGACCGCGCCGGCGATGGCATAGGTGCCGCCGCTGGTCAGCGCGTCGCTGGTGTTGGTCGGAAAGCGCCGCACCTCGCCCGTGGGCACGTGCAGCCCGGCGGTGCCCGATTCGAGCGCGCGCAGCATGATGCCGTGGCCCGGCAGGATCAGCCCGCCGAGGAAGCGGCCGCCGGCGTCGATCGCCTCCACCGTCACCGCGGTGCCGACCATGACGACGATGACCGGCCGCGCCGGCCCGCGCGCCAGCACCCGCGCGCGCGCGCCGATCATCGCGACCCAGCGGTCGGTGCCCAGGCGCCCCGGATGGTCGTAGCCGTTGACGAGGCCGGCCTCCGCCGGCGACGAGGCGACCCAGCTCGGCGCCACGTCCCACAGCTCCATCTGCTCCTCCACGCGCTTCCTCACCGCGTCGCCGGCCACGGCGCAGCCCAGCATGCGCGCAGGCGGCGGCAGCGCGGCCCAGGGCCCCTCGGCCAGGCGGTCGATGTTCTCCAGGAATTCCGCGCCCTGCGCCAGCAGCCGCGCGCCGGGGCGGCCCCCGTCGTACTGGGCCCACTTGAGGCGGGTGTTGCCGATGTCGATGGCCAGGAAGGTCATGGGGGCGGATTATCGGTGCCCGGCCCTGCCGCGTCGGGCACGACCTGTCACCGGCGCGGCCGCGCGCTGCGCGCTGCGCTACAGTGTCCCGGCCTTCTTTTCTTCCACCTTCGACAGGAGTGTCATTCATGGGTCTCATCAGCTTCATCAAGGACGCCGGCGAAAAGCTCTTCGGCACCAAGGAGGTCGAGCACGCCGCCACCCAGGCCGCCAGCGATCCGGCCGCCCACAAGGCATCCCTCGACGAACTCAACGCCAAGGCCAGCGAGGCGATCCGCACGTATGTCGAGGCGCAGAAGCTCGGCCTGACGGGCCTCGCCGTCGCCTTCGACGGCGCCAGCGGCAAGGTCACGCTGCGCGGCCAGGCGCCGACGCAGGAGGCGTTCGAGAAGGCCGCGCTCGCGGCCGGCAACGTCAGCCGCGTCAAGGAGGTGAAAAACCTGCTGACCGTGGCCGCGCCGGCCGACGCGTCGCAGTACCACGACGTGCAGTCCGGCGACACGCTGTCGGCCATCGCCAAGAAGTACTACGGCGACGCCAACAAGTACAACGTGATCTTCGAAGCCAACAAGCCGCTGCTGTCGAGCCCGGACAAGATCTACCCGGGCCAGAAGCTGCGCATCCCCAAGCTCTGAGCCCCGCCGCTCAGCCGGCCGCGCCCTGCGCATCGGCGCCACCGGCGAACTGCGCGGCATAGAGCGCCGCATAGGCCCCGCCGGCGGCGAGCAGTTCCGCGTGCCGGCCCTGTTCCACGATCGCGCCCGACTCCATCACGAGAATGCGGTCGGCGTCGCGGATCGTGGACAGGCGGTGGGCGATGATGAAGCTGGTGCGGTCGGCACGCAGCGCGGCCATCGCCTTTTGCAGCAGCAGCTCGGTGCGCGTGTCCACCGAGCTCGTGGCTTTGTCGAGGATCAGCACGCTCGGCCGCGTGAGGAAGGCCCGTGCGATCGTGATCAGCTGGCGCTGGCCGGCCGACAGGCCCGACGCCTCGTCGTCGAGCACCGTGCGGTAGCCGTCGGGCAGGCGGCGCACGAAGGCATCGACATATGTGGCCTGCGCGGCCGCCACGACCTCCTCGTCGGTCGCGTCGGGGCGGCCGTAGGCGATGTTGTCGCGGATCGTGCCGGCGAACAGCCAGGTGTCCTGCAGCACCATCGCCGTGCGCCGGCGCAGCTGGTCGCGGCGCATGGCGCGGATGTCCACGCCGTCGAGCGTGATCGCGCCGCCGTCGATCTCGTAGAAGCGCAGGATCAGGTTGACCAGCGTGGTCTTGCCCGAGCCGCTGGGCCCGACGATGGCGACCGACTGGCCGGGCTCGACCGTGAGCGACAGGTGCTCGATCAGCGGCTTGTCGCTGCGGTAGCGGAACGAGACGTCGTCGAACACCAGCCTCCCGCGCGCCTCGGCCGGCAGCTGCGGCTGCGCTGGCTCGCTCGCCTGCTCGGCCGCGTCGAGCAGCTCGAACACCCGCTCGGCGCTGGCCACGCCCGACTGCACGAGGTTGGCCAGCGAGCCGAGCTGGCCGAGCGGCTGGGTGAACTGGCGCGAATACTGGATGAACGCCTGCACGCCGCCCAGCGTGACCGTGCCCGCGGCCATCATCAGCCCGCCGGCCACGGCGATCGCCACATAGACCAGGTTGCCGACGAACATCATCGCCGGCATGACGATGCCGCTCCAGAACTGCGCGCCGAAGCTCGCCTCGTAGAGCGCGCGGTTCTCCTGCGCGAAGCGTTCGGCCGCCTCGCGCCGCCGCCCGAACACGCGCACCAGCGCATGGCCGCTGTAGCCCTCCTCGACCTCGGCGTTGAGGCTGCCGGTGCGCGCCCACTGCGCGGTGAACAGCTGCCGCGAGCGCCGCGCCACGAGCGCGGTCGCCGCGTAGGTCAGCGGGATCGCCAGCAGCGTGAGCAGCGCCAGCGGCGGCGAGACGACGAACATCATCGCGCCCACGCCGAGCAGCGTGAGCGCCGCGTTGAGCAGCTGGTGGAAGCTCTGCTGCAGCGTCTGCGCGACGTTGTCGATGTCGTTGGTCACGCGGCTGAGCAGCTCGCCGCGCGGCAGCGTGTCGAAATAGGCCAGCGGCAGCCGGTGCAGCTTGTCCTCCACGCGCGCGCGCAGCTGCCGGACGGTGCGCTGGATGACGCGGCTGACCAGCCAGGCCTGCGCCCAGCCGAACAGCGCCGACAGCAGGTAGAGCGCCACGGCGCCGCCCAGCACGCGCCAGCCGCGCAAACACGATGCCGTTGCCGGCGGCGCCGGCACCGGCGACCACGAGGTCGGTGGCCTGGCCGAGGATCAGCGGCCCGAGCGCCGACAGCGCGACGCCTGCGGCCGCCAGCGCCACCGCGACCGCAAGGGCGGTCCACTGCGGCCGCAGCAGGCCGGCCAGGCGCCGCAGCGAGGCGCCGAAGTCGCGCGAACGCTCGACCGGCACGGCCGCATGCATGCCCGGGCCGGGCATCGGCCGGCCGGCGCGGGGGGTGGCGCTCACGGCGGAGCCTCCGGCTGCATCTGGCTGCGCGCGATCTCCGCATAGGCCGGCGAGGACGCAAGCAGCTGCGCATGGGTGCCGCGCGCGGTGATGCGGCCGTCCTCCAGCAGCAGGATCTGGTCGGCTTCGGCGATCGAGCCGATCCGCTGCGCCACCACGATGCGCGCCGCGCCGCCGGCCTGCGCGGCCAGCGCGGCGCGCAGGCGCGCGTCGGTCGCGGTGTCGAGCGCCGAGAACGCATCGTCGAACAGGTAGATGCGCGGGCGCTTGACCACGGCGCGCGCGATCGACAGGCGCTGGCGCTGGCCGCCCGAGACGTTGGTACCGCCCTGCGCAATCGGCGCGGCCAGCCCCTCGGGCAGCCGCTCGACGAAGTCGCGCGCCTGGGCGACGTCGAGCGCCCGCCAGAGCGCCGCGTCGTCCGCGCCGGGATCGCCGTAGCGCAGGTTCGATGCGACCGTGCCCGAGAACAGGTAGGGCCGCTGCGGCACCAGCGCGACCTCGGCGTAGAGCGTGTCCTCGGCCAGGTCGCGTACGTCCACGCCGCCCACGCGCACGCTGCCCGCGGTCGCGTCGAACAGGCGCGCGGCCAGGTGTACCAGCGTCGTCTTGCCGGCGCCGGTGGCGCCGACGACCGCGGTCACGGTGCCGGGCGCGGCGGTGAAGCTGATGCCCTGGAGCACCGGCTTTTCTGCGCCGGGGTAGGAGAAATCGACGTCGCGGAACTCCAGCGTGCCCGGCGCCGGCAGCACGGCCACCGGCGCGGCCGCGGGCGGCACGCTCGGCCGGGTTGCGAGCACCGCGCCGATGCGCCCGGCCGACACCGCCGCGCGCGGCGCGACAAAGGCCAGCATGGTCGCGATCAGGATCGACATCAGCAGCTGCGCGAGGTAGCTCAGAAAGGCGACCAGCGCGCCGACCTCCATGCCGGCCTGCACCCGCGAGGCGCCGAACCAGACCACGGCCACGCTCGTGAGGTTGAGGATCAGCATCGACACCGGGAACATCAGCGCGAACAGCCGGCCGACGCCGAGCGCGGTGGCGGTGATGGCGTCGTTGGCGCGGCCGAAGCGCGCGGCCTCGGCCTGCTCAGTGACGAAGGCGCGGATCACCCGGATGCCGGCGAGCTGCTCGCGCAGCACGCGGTTGAGGTCGTCGGTCTGCACCTGCATGCGCGCAAACAGCGGCAGCATGCGCGAGATGACGAGGCCGAGCACCGCCAGCAGCACCGGCACGGCCACCAGCATGGCCCACGACAGCGCGACGTCCAGGTGCAGCGCCATGCCCACGCCGCCGACCGCGAGGAACAGCGAGGTGAACAGCAGCGAGCAGGTCATGAGCACCAGCATCTGCCCCTGCTGCACGTCGTTGGTGGTGCGGGTCACGAGGCTCGGCGCGCCGAACTGCTGCACCTCCTGCTCCGAGAAGGCGCTCACCTGCGCGAACACCGCCGCGCGCAGGTCGCGGCCCAGGCGCATCGCCACGCGGGCGCCGAACCAGACCGCCGCGATCGCCGCACCAATCTGCAGCAGCGACATGCCGAGCATCACCGCGCCGAGCGAGAGGATGCGGCCGCTGTCGCCGGCCAGCACGCCGTGGTCGATGATGTCCGCGTTGAGCCGCGGCAGGTACAGCGAGGCCAGCGACTGCGCCAGCTGCAGCGCCGCCACCGCGGCGAGCAGGTGCCGGTAGGGCCGCAGGAACCGCCTCAGCAGCGGGATCAGCATCCCGCGCCCGGCAGCACGACGGCCGCCGCCGCTACTTCTGCTGCCACGGCAGGCCGCGCCAGCGCCAGCCGCCCCGGGTGTTGCGGTGGGCCTGCGCGTCGGCGTCGCCCTCGAAGCCTTCGAGGATGTTGTAGGCCTCCACGCCGAGTTCGGCGGCGCGCCGCGCGGCGGCCACCGAGCGCACGCCGCTTCGGCACAGCAGCACGGCCTTGGTGCCGGCCGGCACGGCGGCGGCGATGCCGGCGTCGAAGTCCGGATTGAGGTCCATCGCCGGATACCGCTTCCAGGCCAGCGGTACCGCACCGGGCACGAAGCCGACCCAGTCGCGCTCGGCGTCGGTGCGCACGTCCACCAGCACCGCGGCGCCGGACTGCACCCACTGCCAGGCGGTCTCGGGCGTCACGTCGCCCGCATAGCCTTCTGCGGGGCGGACGTCGGCAGGGCTGTTCGGTGTTTCACTCATGGCGTGTCTCCGGGAGGGCGTCGCCGTCAATGGTACGCGGCCGGGCCAGCAGCCCGGCGGAGCCGGCTTTGCCGGGCCGCTGGAGGTGCCCTCTTCCTAGAGCGCGAAGCGCGGGTCGCCCCCTATGCAAACTTGGCCAGCAGCGCGGCGACCTGCTCGGGCGTGAGCTCGCCCTGCTCGATCGCGTCGCCCACCAGCGAGAAGAAGGCACGGTCCAGCGCCTTGCGGGCGGCGGCCAGCTGCTGGGACACGCGTTCGTAGTCCGCATCCTCGCGCACGAGCTTGAGCACACCGCGGACCTGGCCTTCGGCACGCGAAAGGCGGGCCTGCAGCGCTTTCTTCTTGGTGGCGTCGGTCAAAGCTGCCATAGGGTACTCCTGCACAGTGGCTGTATGGTGGCGACTGCGCGACTATACATGCATGGGTATACGTCGTGCAACGCTGCGGTACGCCGTTGTTTCATCGCCACGCCGGCAGGGCTTCGTCGCGCAGGCGGCTGCGCAGCGCCGCGTGGTCCGGGCAGACGGTGGCCACCGTGTCCCAGAAGCGCGGGCTGTGGTCCATGACGCGCAGGTGCGCCAGTTCGTGTGCGACGACGTAGTCGATCACCGGCAGGCCGAAGTGCATGAGCCGCCAGTTGAGGCGGATCGAGCCGTCGCTGCGCGCGCTGCCCCAGCGGGTCTGCGCGCTGCTGAGCGCCAGCCGCTTCCACTGCACGCCGAGCTGCGGCGCGAAGTGGTCGAGCCGCTGCACGAAGAGCGCGCGGGCCTCGCGCATGATCCAGGCCTGCACCGCGTCGCGCACCTGCTGGGCCGTGGCGGCGGCCGGCAGCGCCAGGCGCAGCTGCCGCTCGCCGTCGGGCGCGGTGCACAGCAGCGCGCGGCCGCCGCGCTGGGCGCCGTCGAGCACCACGCGCAGCGGCGCGCCCAGGTAGGGCAGCAGCGCGCCGTCGCCCCAGGCGATGGCGGCCTGCGCCACGCGAGCCTGGCGGTCGCGGAACTCGGCGAGCTTGCGCACGACCCAGGCGGCCTTGGCCCGCAGGGCCGCGTCGATCTCGCCCTGGCCCACCCAGGTGGGCGCGGCCACGGCCAGGCCGTCCGGCCCCACGGTGAAGCCGATGGTGCGCCGCCGCGCACGCCGCAGCGCATAGGCCACGACCGCATCGCCCAGGTGGATGCGCCGGTTGGCCTGCGGATGGCTGTAGGCGCCCGGGTGCAGCACGTCGCGGATCGGCACGGCCGGCGGCGCGGGCGCGGCCGGCGGTGCCGGCGGCGGCGCCGCGTCGAACAGGTCCAGCGTCAACTGCAGCAGGCGGCGCATCGGCGGGCGCTCAGCGATAGGCTTCCGGATCCAGCCGGCGCATCTCCGTTTCGATCCACTGCTGCACCTCGCGCATCAGCTCCTCCGGCGCGCGGCCCGCGCTCGGGATCGCCGGGCCGATGGAGATGTCGACGATGCCCGGGCGCTTGACGAAAGCCTTGCGCGGCCAGCAGCGCGCCGAGGTCACGGCGATCGGGATCACCGGCACGCCGGTCTCCACCGCGAGCCGCGTGCCGCCCGACTTGTACGGTCCGGCCTGGCCGCGCGCGGTGCGCGTGCCTTCGGGGAACATGATGACCCCGGTGCCCTGCGCCAGCAGCCGGCGGCCCTGCCTGACCACCTTGGCGAACGCCTGGGCGCGGCGGCCGCGGTCGATGTGGATCATGTCGAGCCGGCCCATGGCCCAGCCGAAGAACGGCACGAACAGCAGCTCGCGCTTGAACACGTAGGCCAGCGGGTGCGGCATCAGCGTGGGCAGCGCGAAGGTCTCCCAGGTGGACTGGTGCTTGACCAGCAGGATGGCCGGGTCGCGCGCGCCCTGCGGCAGGTTCTCCCGGCCGGTCACCCGGTTGCGGATGCCGAGGATGACGCGCCCGCCGGCCACGGCCATGCGCAGCCAGCCGACGCACAGCCAATAGAGCCGCGTGGAGCTGACGAACAGCGAGGCCACAAGCACGAACAGCGCCCAGGGCACGACCGTGGCGGCCATCCAGAGCTGGTGCAGGATCGATCGGAGCAGGTTCATGGGGCAGGGAAAGGCGGTGCGCTGCTTCGGCGCGCCATCGGAGTGGTCTGGGGTATAGCCTCAGTGCGCTTGTCTTCTGCCCACCACGGCCACATTACCCCGGGGGTATATGGTCAGACAGCCAGTGCGATCGACTGGGCGTCGCGCGCGATGATCGCGTCGGCGAAGGCGCGCAGGTCGGCATGCACTTGCGTGCCCGCGGGAAAGCCCGACGGCGCCGCGCCGTCGGGGCAGACCTGGGCGCCGCGGCCGGTCTGCACCAGGTGCGGCTCGCAGCCCGCGGCGGCGGCGGCCTGCAGGTCGCGCAACTCGTCGCCGGCCACGGGCACGCCGGCCAGCGGGATGCCGTAGCGCTCGCCGATCTGCAGGACCAGGCCCGGCTTGGGTTTGTGGCAGTCGCAGCCTTCGTCCGGCGTGTGCGGGCAGAAGAAGATCGCGTCGATGCGCCCGCCCGCGGCGGCCAGCAGCTTGTGCATGCGGGAATGCATGGCGTTGAGCGCGCCGGCGTCGAACAGCCCGCGGCCCAGGCCGGGCTGGTTGGACGCGACGACGACGGTGTAGCCGGCCTGGTTGAGCCGCGCGATCGCCTCCAGCGCGCCCGGCAGCGGCTGCCATTCGTCCACCGAGGTGACGAAGGCGCCGCTGGTTTCGTTGATCGTGCCGTCGCGGCCGAGGATGACGAGTTTCATGGTTCAGACCTCCTGCTGGCGGCGCCGCGCCCACGCGGCAATCGCATCCACCGGCGCCACGGCTGCGTCCAGCTGCCGGATGCGGGCGACAAGCATCTCGATGTCCACCTACCCTTGCTGCTGCAGCACGCGTACGAAGTCCCATCCTTGTCGCGGCCAGCCACGCACTTGGACACGGCCAGGTCGTGGATCTCCGGGCAGACCGCAGCCTCCTCGCCGACATAGTGGAGCTGCGCCCTGTCCTGCCAGTCCGCCGACATGATGGCCGTTTCCCGCCCGACGCCATCGGCGTGGTAGCCGGAGGTTTCGTGGAAGCTCGACATGGCGCCGGCGCCGTCGATCAGATCGGCCTTCTCGGGATGCAGCGCCGGATACAGGTCGAGCTCGCGCGAAACGAGCAGTTCGTCGGGAGCATGGGGATGGCTCAGCAACACGGCCTGGCTGCCGACCACCACGAACGACTGCTCCTGGGCAATCGCCGCCGCCGCGCGCAGGGCATGCTCGGCTTCAGAGCGTTTCATGCTTTCTCGCGCGCCTCGCGCAGCAGCGACCGGCGCTCGTGCTGGGAGAGCAGCACCGACAGCGGCGAGACGCTGCGCAGCAGCGCCTGCCATTCGTCCCAGTAGGCGTCCGAGCGGATGGCGCTGGCCTGTGCGCGCCATTGCCTCAGCAGCCGGGACGCATCGGCGAGCCGGCCAAGTTCGGCCCGCAGCCGCGCCAACGCGAGCCGGTGGGCCGCGAAGAGGAAGCGGTCGATCTGCTGCTGCCGGTTCATGGCCGGATTATCGGCACTCAGGCCGCCAGGCGCGACAGGTCGGCCACGCGGTTCATCGCCCGGTGCAGCTCGGCCAGCAGGCCCTGGCGGTTCAGGCGCACGTCCTCCTCGTCGGCATTGACCAGCACACCGTCGAAGAACGCATCGACCGGCGCGCGCAGCGCGGCCAGCGTCTGGAGCGAGGCGGTGTAGTCGCCGGCGCCGAACTGCGCCTCGGCGCGCGGCAGCACGTCGAGGAGGGCGGCGTAGAGCGCCTTTTCGGCCGGCTCGCGCAGCAGCAGCTCGCTCACATGGGCATCGACGTCGAGGGCGGCGGCCTTCTTCAGGATGTTGCCGATGCGCTTGTTGGCCGCCGCCAGCGCCGCGGCTTCGGGCAGCGCGGCGAAGGCGCGCACCGCCTCCAGGCGGCGTCCCACGTCAGCCAGGCGCTGCGGGCGCTGGCCGACGACGGCATCGACCTCCTGCGCGCTGTAGCCCTGCTCGCGCAGGCTGCCGGCCAGCCGGTCGTAGACGAAGTCGGCTAGCGCGGCGCGCGCGTCCTGCTGCACGATGGCGAGATGGCCGAAAGCGGCGAAGGCGGCGTCGAGCAGCGCATCGAGCGCCAGCGGCGCGCCGGTCTCCGACAGGATGCGGATCACGCCGAGCGCATGGCGGCGCAGCGCGAACGGGTCGCGGTCGCCGGTCGGCAGGTTGCCGATACCGAACATGCCGGCCAGCGTCTCCAGCTTGTCGGCCAGCGCCACGACGGCGCCGGTGCGGCCGCGCGGCAGCACGTCGCCGGCGAAGCGGGGCTTGTAGTGGTCCTCGATCGCGTCGGCCACTTCGGGCGCCAGACCGTCGTTGCGCGCGTAGTAGCGGCCCATCGTGCCCTGCAGCTCGGGAAACTCGCCGACCATGTCGGTCACGAGATCCGTCTTGGCCAGCAGCGCGGCGGCGTCGGCCTGCTGCGCCAGGGTGGCGTCACCGCCCCATTGCGCCACGATGGCGCGGGCGATGGCGCGCACACGCTCCACGCGCTCGCCCTGGGTGCCGAGCTTGTTGTGGTAGACGACCTTGCCGAGCGATTCGACGCGGTCCTCCAGGCGCTTCCTGCGGTCCTGGTCGAAAAAGAACTTGGCGTCGGCCAGGCGCGGGCGCACCACGCGCTCGTTGCCGCCGACCACCGCGCTGGCATCGTCGGGGGTGATGTTGCTGACGACCAGGAAGCGGTGGGTCAGCCGGCCTTCGGCATCGAGCAGCGGGAAGTACTTCTGATTGGCCTTCATCGTGAGGATCAGGCACTCCTGCGGCACGTCGAGGAATTCGGGCTCGAATTCGCAGACCAGCACGTTGGGCCGCTCGACCAGCGCGGTCACTTCGTCGAGCAGCGCCGCATCGTCGATCGGCCGCAGGCCGCCGCCGATGCGTTCGGCCGCGGCCTGCAGCTGGCGCGCGATCTCGGCGCGGCGCTCGGCGAAGCCCGCGATCACCGCGCCCTCGTCGCGCAGCTGCTGCGCATAGCTGTCGGCATCGCGCAGCACGACCGGGTCGGCCTTCGCCTCGAAGCGGTGACCGTGGGTGGCGTTGCCGGCCGCGAGGCCCAGCGCCGTGACCGGCACCACGTCGCTGCCGTGCAGCGCGACCAGACCATGCGCCGGGCGCACGAACTGCACGCTGTCCCAGCCCGGCAGCGCTGTGCCGGATTCGAGCTGGTAGGTCATGACCTTGGGGATCGGCAGCCTGGCAATCGCTTCGCCCAGCGCCTTCTGCAGGCCCTCGGCCAGCGTGGCGCCGGCGGCGGTGCTTTCGAAGAACAGCACGTCGGCCTTGCCGTCGTTCTGGCGCTTCAAGCCTGGCACGGCCGACGCATCGGCGCCGAGCGCGGCCAGCTTCTTGAGCAGCGCCGGCGTGGCGTTGCCGGCGGCGTCCAGGCCGACGGTGGCCGGCATCAGCTTCTGCGAGACGGCGCGGTCGGCCGCGCGCGCGGCCACGCCGGTGACGTGGACCGCGAGGCGGCGCGGCGAGGCATAGGCGGTCAGCATGGAGCCGGCCGCGGCCAGGCCCTGGGCCTGGAGCTGGTCGAACAGCTCGCCCGCGAAGGCGTTGCCGAGCCTGTCGAGCGCCTTGGGCGGGAGTTCTTCGACGAAGAGTTCGACGAGGAGGTTCTGGATGGTGGTGGTCATGTCGTTCAGGCCGCGGCTTTTTCTTTCTTCGGCGGGATCTGCGCGACCCACTCGCGCGGCGCCATCGGGAAGCCCAGGCGCTCGCGGCTGTCGTAGTAGCTCTGCGCCACCGACCGAGCGAGGTTGCGGATGCGGCCGATGTAGGCGGCGCGCTCGGTCACGCTGATGGCGCCGCGGGCGTCGAGCAGGTTGAAGCTGTGCGCGGCCTTGAGCACCTGCTCGTAGGCCGGCAGCGCCAGCTGCGCGCCGATCAGGTGCAGGGCCTGCTTCTCGTGCGCCGCGAAGGCGGTGAAGAGGAAGCCGGCGTCCGAATGCTCGAAGTTGTAGGTGGACTGCTCCACCTCGTTTTGCTTGTAGACGTCGCCGTAGCTGATGGCGTCGGTCCACTTGAGGTCGTAGACGTTGTCCACGCCCTGCAGGTACATGGCGAGGCGCTCCAGGCCGTAGGTGATCTCGCCGGTGGCGGGCCGGCAGTCGATGCCGCCGACCTGTTGGAAGTAGGTGAACTGCGTGACTTCCATGCCGTTGAGCCACACCTCCCAGCCCAGGCCCCAAGCGCCGAGCGTGGGGTTCTCCCAGTCGTCCTCGACGAAGCGGATGTCGTTCTTCTTCAGGTCGAAGCCCAGCGCTTCGAGCGAGCCCAGGTACAGCTCCAGGATGTCGGCCGGCGCGGGCTTGAGCACGACCTGGAACTGGTAGTAGTGCTGCAGGCGGTTGGGGTTTTCGCCGTAGCGGCCGTCCTTGGGGCGGCGGCTGGGCTGCACGTAGGCGGCCTTCCAGGGCTCGGGGCCGATGGCCCGCAGGAAGGTGGCGGTGTGCGAGGTGCCGGCGCCCACCTCCATGTCGTAGGGCTGCAGGAGGGCGCAGCCCTGGGCGTCCCAGTAGGACTGGAGCTTCAGGATGATTTGCTGGAAGGTCAACATGCGTGTGCGGGCGCGGCCCATGGGCCGCGCCGGAAAGGCGGTGGTAGGCGGCGCCCGCAGGCGCGCGCGAACCGGCGATTCTACGAGGCCGGCCCGCGCGCATCCGCCGGGCGGCGCTTGGCCTCGGTACAGTGGGAGCCCCGCAAACTTTCCCTGGCACCATGAGCCCGTCGACCCGAACCAGCATCGAACATTTGCAGGAGCCATACCGCACGGCCCTGGAACAGGCGCTCGCCTGGCTGCCGTCCGTGGCCGAGCCTGTCGGCATCGTCGTGTCGGGCAGCATCGTCCGGGGCAACCCGGGGCCGTCCAGCGACCTCGACATCGTCGTGCTGCACGACGGCGCCTGGCGCCGGCGCGTCCAGCGGCGATTCAACGGGATACCCGCCGAACTGTTCTTCAACTCCCCGGCCTGGCTGGAACATTCCGTTCGCGACGAGGCGGCCCGGGGCCGCCCGGTCATGGCGCACATGCTGGCCACCGGCAGCCTAGTGAAGGACACCGGAGAACGCATGGCCTCGGCCATCGCCGCGGCCCGCGACGTGCTGGCACGCGGCCCCGCGCTCGACGCGGACGCGCTGCGGCGCGACCGGTATGCGGCCGCCTGCCAGGTGAAGGACGCGCTGGACTTCGGCGATGCCGACACGGCCGATGCCCGGCAGGCGCTGGCCTGGGCCGTGAATGCCGTCGTCCGGCACGCGTACCTCAAGGCCAACTGGCACCTGCCGCGGCCCAAGGAGCGCCTGGCCCTGCTCGCCGCCGTGGACCCCGACGCGGCAGGGCTGCTGTCGGCCGCCCTCGGCGAAGCGCCGGCCCGCGCGCGCGACGCCTTGCGCCAAGCGGCCGATAGCGTGCTGGGAACCCGGGGCTTCTTCGAGTGGGATTCCGGACCGGACCATTCCACGCCCGAAGCGGACCGCTGACCGCGGCGGCGGCGTCAGTCCCGGATGCCGCCCAGACAGACGTACTTGACGACCAGGTAGTTGTCGATGCCGTAGTGCGAGCCTTCACGGCCCAGGCCCGACTGCTTGACGCCGCCGAATGGCGCCACCTCGTTGGAGATCAGCCCGGTGTTGACGCCCACCATGCCGTACTCCAGCCGCTCCGATACCCGGCAGACGCGGCGCAGGTTCTCGCTGTAGAGGTAACTGGCCAGGCCGAACTCGGTGTCGTTGGCCAGGGCGAGCACCTCGTCCTCGGTCTCGAACCGGAACAGCGGCGCGAACGGGCCGAAGGTCTCCTCGCGCGCCACGCGCATGGCCTGCGTGGCGCCGACCAGCACGGTCGGCTCGAAGAAAGTACCGCCCAGCGCATGCGGCCGCCCGCCGGTGACGACCCTGCCACCGAGCGCCTGCGCGTCCGCGATGTGGGACTGGATCTTGGCGACGGCCTCGGCATCGCTCAGCGGGCCTTGCTCCACGCCGGGCTCGGTTCCGTGGCCGACCTTGAGCTTGCGCACCGCGGCGACCAGCTTCTCGGCGAAGGCATCGTAGACGCCGGCCTGCACGTAGAGGCGATTGGCGCAGACGCAGGTCTGGCCGGCGTTGCGGAACTTGGAGGCGATGGCTCCCTCGACCGCCGCGTCCAGGTCGGCATCGTCGAACACGATGAACGGCGCGTTGCCACCGAGTTCGAGCGAAAGCTTCTTGACCGTGTCCGCGCTCTGGCGGAACAGCAGGCGGCCGACCTCGGTCGAGCCGGTGAAGCTGAGCTTGCGCACCACGGGGCTGGCCGTCAGCTCGCCGCCGATGGCGCGCGGCTCGCCGGTCAGCACGCTGAACACCCCGGGTGGCACGCCCGCGCGCTCGGCCAGCACTGCCAGCGCCAGGGCCGACAGCGGTGTGGACTCGGCCGGCTTGAGCACCATCGGACAGCCGGCGGCCAGCGCCGGGCCGGCCTTGCGGGTGATCATGGCGGCCGGGAAGTTCCATGGCGTGATCGCGGCACAGACGCCGATCGGCTCCTTGGCACGGCGATGCGCTTGTCGGCTGCCGGGGTGGCCAGGGTGTCGCCGTGCACGCGCTTGCCCTCCTCTGCGAACCATTCGATGAAGCTCGCAGCGTAGCCGATCTCGCCCCGGGGCCTCGACCTGCGTTCGCTACGCTCGCGCAGGCCATCGGCGAACCGTGAACCGGCCGCAGGCCAGCACGATGCCGCCATCCATCAGCAGCAACTGGCCGGTGATGAAGTCTGCGTTGGGCGGGGCCAGGAAGCGCGCGGCCGGCCAGGTCGTTTGCCTCGGAGGCCCGGCCCGGCCCGCCAGGGCGCTGGAGAGGATGTTGTCGAAGGCATCTTTCTCGTCGTGGGTGAGCCCTCGTCCCCTCGTCGCGGAAGCCCTGGTCAATGGTCTTCCGCATCGGCGTAGCGACCACGCTGGGTTAGATGGCGTTGACGCGGATGCCCTGCTTGCCCGCAACGGAGGCAGTGTCGACGATGCGCCCGCCGCCCCTGGGCGATGAAATGGCGCACGGCCCTCCTGGGTGCCGATCCGCATCGACAGCGCGCTGACTTCCATCACGCGGTGCCAGCCCTCTTCGGTGATGGAAGGAAGGACTTGGTCTGCGCGATGTCGGCGTTGTTGAACAGCGTGTCAAGCCGGCCATAGGCCGCGACGGGTGCCGCCGAACGACACCTTGAGGCTCGTCCCGGGCACGAACACCGGCGTTTCTCGAGCAATATACTCCCGACCTATCAGGCCAATATTCACCGTACCATGACCATCTGGGTCATATACCCCCGACCCTTTTGGATGTGTGCGCGTCGTGCACCTATCGATGCGCAGTTTGGTCGTTTGCCAGGGCGCATCCCCCGGCCGATGATCGGCGCCCTTTTCTTCTGCCGTTCCCGATGAGCCCTCCTGCCGCAGCCGCGCCCTCGCCCGCCGACCTCCCCTTCGCTGCCGCCGACCGCCAGGCGCGCCGCGCCGCCACCGTGCTGGGCCTGTGCCTGCCGACCGACGTGGTGCTCTACCTGCTGCTGCCGCTCTATGCCGCCCGGTTCGGGCTGACGCTGTCCGAGGTCGGCGTGCTGCTGGCGGCCAACCGGCTGGTGCGCATCGCCGGCTACGGCCAGGTCAGCCGCCTGCATGCGCGGCACGGCCCGCGTGCGCTGTGCACGGCGGCCGCGCTGGCCACAGCCGGGTGCGCGCTGGGGCTGACGGTGCTCAGCGGCTTCTGGGCGCTGCTGCCGCTGCGGCTGCTGTGGGGCCTGTCGTACGGCGCCCTCAACCTCGGCGTGCAGGCGCTGGCCACCGGGCAGGCGCGCGGCGCGGCCCGGCGCGCCGGCCGCGCCCAGGCCGTCGTCGCGGCCGGGCCGATGTTCGCGCTGCCGTTGGCGGCGGCGCTGGCCATGGCCTCGGGTCCGCGCGCCATCTTCTGGCTGCTGGCGGCGGCCGCGCTGCTGGCCGTGCCGCTGGCGCGCCAGCTCCCGGCCGGGCCGGCTGCAGCCGCGGCACCCACCGCACCGCGGCGGCTGCGCCTGCCGGGCGCGCTGGACCGCTGGTCGTTCATCGAGGGTCTGGTGCTCGACGGCCTGTTCATCCTGGGCCTGACCTACCTGGGCCGGCGGGCCTTGCCCGAGAGCGCCGCGCTCGCCGCCGGCGTGCTGATGGGTTCGCGCTACCTCTCGGAGATGCTGCTCGGCCCGGCCGGCGGCCGCATGGCCGAGCGGTGGGGCGCGCTGAACCTGCTGGTCGTGCTGTCGCTGGTGACCGGTGTGGCCGTCGCCGGCTTCGGCGCGGCCAGCGCCACGCATGCAGTCTGGGTCTTGGCGGCCACCGTGATCGTGCTGCGCGCGCTGCAGCTGCCGCTGGTCGCCCCCATCGTGGCCCAGCGCCATCCCGGGCCGGAGCGCGTGCCGATGCTGGCCAACCGGCTGGTCTGGCGCGACCTGGGCGCCGGCATCGGCCCGATCCTGGCGGGCCTGCTGCTGCCGGCGGCGCCGGCGTGGCTGCTGTATGCGGGCGCGGGGGTGCTGCTGGGGTGGGCGGCGCTGGCGTGCCGGGAACGACCCACTTAGGATACCGTTTCCGGCATCGTTTTCGATACCACATCAGCCATGAACACGCTCACCATCGCCGACATCAAGCGCAGCGGCATGCATGCCATCGATGCGGCGCTGCGGCACGGGCCGGCGCATCTGATGAAGCGCAACCGCCGTGCTGCGGTGCTGCTGTCCGAGGCGCAGTATGCCGCGCTGCTGGCAGCCGCAGCCCCCGCTGCGCAAGCCGAAGGACAGGATGCCGCGCTGACCCTGCTGCTGTCGGACCTGCCGGCTGGCGCCCTCGGAGGCGCAGCGCTCGCGGAGCGCGCGGCCGCAGCCCGCGGCGAGTGGGAATGAGCGCACCGACGCTTTCCTCGACACGAATGCGCTGATCTACCGGTTCGAAGGCGCGGCGGCCGTGCAGGCGGCCGTCGCATCCCAGCTGGCGGCACTGGTGCAGGAGACGTCGGCGCGCACGGTCGCCGTCTCCCGGCTCAGTTGGCTCGCATGCCGCGTGAAGCCGCTGCGCGATGGCCAGGCCGAGCTTCTGGCGCGCTATGACGCCTGGTTCGCAGCGGTGACGCGCACCGTCGAGATGGATGCCGCCGTGGTGGAGCAGGCCACCGTGCTGCGCGCCTTCCACGGCCTGAAGACGCCGGACGCGCTGATCGCGGCAAGCGCACTGTCGCTGGACGATGCGATCCTGGTCACGGGCGACGCAGCTTTCGCCCGCGTGCCCGGCCTGCGAACCTCCGTCATCGCGCTGCCCGCCGCCTGACCACGGCAACAGCCAGCACCACGATCCCCAGCCCCCACAGCGGCGCCAGCCCGAAGCGCGAAGCCCAGGCGGCGAACGGCGTGGTGCCCGTGCGGCCCTCGACCGTGCCTTCGAGCACCGCGCGCGTGGCCCGCGGCAGGCTGTGGACCACCGCCCCGTGGTGGTCGATCACCGCGGTGGCGCCGGTGTTGGTGGCGCGGATCATCGGCCGGGCGAACTCCAGCGCGCGCATGCGTGAGATGTGCAGGTGCTGGTCGATCGCCACGCCGGTGCCGAACCAGCCGATGTTGCTCACGTTGACGAAGGCGGTCGGCGCGCCGTGCGCATCGGCGAAGCGCGCGGCCAGTTCCTCGCCGAACAGATCCTCGTAGCAGATGTTGGGCGCGAGCCGCTGGCGGCCCCAGGCGAACGAGGCCGCGCCGACCGGGCCGCGGTTGAAGTCGCCCAGCGGGATGTTCATCATCTCGGTGAACCAGCGGAAGCCCGGCGGGATGAACTCGCCGAACGGCACGAGGTGGTGCTTGTCGTAGCGGTAGACGGCATCCGCCTGCGGCTTCAGGCCGACGACGGAATTCGTATACCCTAGGGAGGAACTGCCCAGTGGCAGGCCGATGATGGCCGCTTGCAGGCCATACCCGGACACATCCGCCGTGTAGCGGCGCAGCAGGCCGTCCCAGTAGCCGGCCGGCAGCTGCTGCGGCAGCAGGGGGATGGCGGTCTCGGGCGCGACGACGAGGCTGGCCTTCGCATCGCGCAGCCGCTCGCCGTACCACTGCAGGGCGACCGGCACGCCGGTGCCCGGCTGGAACTTCTCGTCCTGCGGGATGTTGCCCTGCAGCAGCGCGACGCTGAATTCGCCGCTGCTGCCGGCATCGCGCGTGGCCAGCGCCGGCAGGTGGCCCCAGGCGCCGGCGGCCAGCACGATGCCGGCCACCGGCAAGGCCGCGAAGCGCCCGCGCACCAGCTGGGCCAGCGCCGAGGCGGCGAACGCGGCGAGGAAGCCGATGCCGTAGACGCCGAGCCACGGCGCATAGCCCGCCAGCGGCCCGTCGACATGCGCATAGCCGCCCGCGCCCCAGGGGAAGCCGGTGTACAGCGTGCCGCGCAGCAGTTCGGCCAGCAGCCAGCAAGCGGCGAACAGCAGCGCGCGGCCGATGCCGTTCCTTGGCGCGAAGCGGCGCCAGGCCGCGCCCAGCAGCGCGTAGTCCAGCCCGAGGAAGGCCGCGAGCCCCAGCACCGCCAGCACGGCCAGCGGCGCCGACAGGCCGCCATAGGTGTGCATGGAGATGAAGAGCCACCAGAAGGTGGCGGCCAGCCAGGCGGTGGCGAAGACGATCGCCCGGCCCGCGGCGGAGGCGGCACCGGCGCTGCGGTCGAGCAGGCCGTACAGCACGGCCAGCGACAGGATCTGCAGCCACCAGAGCGCCGCGCCGCTGCCGGGCACGGCCAGCGAGGCGGCCTGCGCGAGCCCGGCGGCAAGCGCCAGGAACAGCGCCGGAAGCGGCGCAGAACGATGGCGGCTCATCCAGCCGTGGCGCTGTCGTCGGCCGCCGGCGCCGCCGGCCGGACCTTGAACCAGCGCACCGCGCCGCCCTTGGTGTGCAGCACGACGAAGCGCAGGCCGGCCAGCACGATCTCCTCGCCGCGCGAGGGCACGTGGCCGATCTCGTGGGCGATCAGGCCGCCGATGGTGTCGAACTCCTCGTTCGGGTCGGAGCTGGCCAGCGCCACGCCGAACGCCTCGGCCACGCGGTCGACCGGCGTATCGCCGCTGACGCGGTAGCTGCGGTCGGCCAGGCCGAAGATGTCGCCTTCGTCCTCGGCGATGTCGAACTCGTCCTCGATCTCGCCGACGATCTGCTCCAGCACGTCCTCGATGGTGATGAGCCCGGCCACGCGGCCGAACTCGTCGATCACGACGGCCAGGTGGCTGCGGGTGGAGCGGAACTCGCGCAGCAGGTCGTTGAGGTTCTTGCTCTCCGGCACGAACACCGCCGGGCGCAGCAGCGCGCGGATGTTCAGCTCGGGCGCGCGCTGGAGCTTGAGCAGATCCTTGGCCAGCAGGATGCCGATGATGTTCTCGCGCTCGCCGCTGTAGACCGGAAAGCGCGAATGCGCCGTGTCGATGACGAGATGCAGCAGTTCGTCGTAGGGGGCGTCGATGTCGACCAGGTCCATGCGCGGCGCGGCGACCATCGTGTCGCCGGCGGTCAGGTCGGCCAGGCGCAGCACGCCTTCGAGCATCACCCGCGATTCGGCGCCGATGACCTCGTTGTCCTCGGCCTCGGCCAGCACCTCGATCAGCTCGTCCTTCGAGTCCGGGCCCGGGTGGATGAACTCGGCGACTTTCTGGAGGAAGGTGCGCTTGTCCCCGCGCTCGGGGAGGTGGCGGGAGGACGCGGGGTGCGGGTCTGACACGGACGGGCGTGGGAGTCGAACAAGGATCCTAGGATAGCGGATCGCCCCCTCCGCCGGCCCGCCGCGGGCTTTTGCTTACCTATTGGGCCGACTTGGAACGGCCTTCGCGCACGCCCTTGCGCACTTCCTGGATGCTCGAGAGCATGCTCCAGAACTGCCTGGCCTGGACCTTCAGGCGGTAGTCCAGCTCGGCCAGGTGGCGCTCGACCAGGTGGGCCATGCGGGTGTCGAAGTCGGCCGGCGGCAGCTTGAGGTAGGCCTCGCTCTCCGAGCCGTCGCGCTCGACCGTCGCGCCGGCGCGGCGCGCGATCTTGAGCATGGCGGTGTTCTCGCTCAGCGCGTGGATGAACATCATGTGCACGCCCTTGGCACGCGCGCTGATGACGGCGCGGGCGAACAGGCGCCCGCCCAGGCCGCGGCCGCGGGCCCGCTTGAGCACCGACACGCCGAACTCGGCGCAGCTGTCGAAGCGCACGTCCTCGGCATAGGCCACATGGGCCAGGGCGATCAGCGTGAGGCCGCGGTTGAACACGCCATAGATCTCGTCGCGGTCGAAGTCCAGCGCATCGACATAGCGGTCGATCTGCTCGTCGCTGGCCATGTAGCCGAAGCGCAGGTAGCGGTCGCTGCCGTCGAGCGACAGCAGATGGGCGCGGATGCGCTCGCGGTGGCGGGCGCTGAGCGTGCGGATCGGCACGACCGAGGCCGGCACGCGGGCAGGCGGGTGGGCATCGGTCGTCTTGGGCACGGCGAACAGGTCCATCGGAAACAGCAGGAAGCGGCTGGCGTTCAGCCAGGGATGGAGCCAGGTGTGCGCGGTGAACATGGAGCGAATATAAGGGTTTTCCCTAGACTCGCCCACCCTCTTGCGTCAAACCCTTATCCCGGGACGGACGGTATAGGGCCAAAACCGGCGCGGCGCAAGCCCGGGGCGCCGCCGAGGCCGCGAGGTCGAACATATACACCCCGGTGAACCATCACCTATCGCCCAACGGACGGCCATCTCAAGCATATACCCGCTCAATCCAGCGCCAGCAGCGCCATGCAGGCCCGGACCACCGGCGGATGGAAGACCATCTGCACATGGGCCACATCCGCCACGAACCGGTTGTCGGCGCCCGGCAGCGTCGCGGTCGAGGCCGGGAAGACGATGTTGTCGCAGTTCGAATACCAGCAGGTGAAGCGCGCCGTGCGTTCCGGCGGCTCGGCCGCGGCGAGCCGCCGCAGCCAGTCGCCGTCCGGCCGCATCTGCGACCCGCTGGGCGCGTGGCCGAAGCGCGCCAGCCAGGTGCCGCGGTGCGGCGTGCCGAGCGTGACGACGTGGTGCACCCGCGCACCGGCGCCCGGCACGGCGTGCAGCCAGGCCCGCGCCACCAGTCCGCCCATGCTGTGGCAGACCAGGACGGGCGGCAGGCCGGTGGCGGCCTCGACCTGGCGCACGGCGGCATCGAGCGTGGGGACGAAGTCGTCGATCGCGGCGAACGGCGGCTCCAGGGACGGCGCGACGACCACCTGGCCGCGCGCGCGCAGCGCCCGCAGCCACGGGTTCCAGAACGCGCGGTTGCAGACGAACCCGTGCACCAGCACCACGCCGCGCGCCGGTGCGCCGTCGCCGCGCACCAGCAGATCGGGCACGGCATGCTCGGCGAACGGCTGGCGTCCGCAGAACACGCGCGGCGCGAGCCGCACCTCGGCCCACCAAGCCGCGGCCACCGCGCGGGCCGATGCGCGCGGCGCCGGGTCGGCGCGGTTGACGCGGTGCATCAGCAGCGACTCGAGCGCCAGCACGATCGCCGGCACGCCCAGCAGCAGCGCCGCGCCGGCGGCAGCCAGCGCCGGCGAGCGCGGCCCGGCCCAGGCGAGCCAGCCGGCCAGCAGCAGCGCGGCGGCCAGCAGCAGGCAGCGTTGCAGGCGCGCGAGCATGGCGGCTTTCTTCCTCCCTTCAGCCTCTGCGCCCGAGGGCCAACCCGGTGGCGGCGGAACGGCCGCCCTTGCAGAATCGATCAGCCACCGCAGGTGAGGACAAGACCATGGATGAGACAACGACAAGAAGACGCCATCGGGCGATTCTGGCGCAGGTGGAACCGGTGGCCGCGCATGCCGCCGCGCTGCCCGCCGGCATGGCGGTCGTCGAGCGCGGCTGGCTGTCGGCCAACGCGGTACTGTTCGACGGCGCCGCGGGCACGGCCATCGTGGACACCGGCTACGGCACCCATGCCGCGCAGACGGTCGCCCTGGTGCGCGACGCGCTCGACGCATCGGGCCCCGGCCGCACGCTCGACCGCATCGTCAACACCCATCTGCACAGCGACCACTGCGGCGGCAACGCCGCGCTGCAGGCGGCTTGGCCGCAGGCCCGCACCGCGATTCCGCCGGGCCAGGCGGCGCAGGTGGCCGCCTGGGACGAGCAGGCGCTGGGCTATGCACCCACCGGCCAGCAGTGCCCGCGCTTTCACGTCGACGAACTCCTCGTGCCCGGCGGCACCGTCGCGCTCGGCGACCAGCAGTGGCAGGTGCATGCGGCGCCGGGGCACGATCCACATGCGGTCGTGCTGTTCGAGCCGGCCTCGCGCACGCTGCTGTCGGGCGACGCGCTCTGGCGCACCGGCTTCGGCGTGGTCTTTCCCGAAATCGAGGGCGGCGACGCATTTGGCGCCGTGGCCGCGACGCTGGACCTGATCGAGTCGCTGGCGCCGGCCGCCGTCGTGCCTGGCCACGGCCCGGCCTTCACCGACGTGGCCGACGCGCTGAGCCGGGCGCGCCGCCGGCTCGACGGCTTCGTGCGCACGCCCGAGCGCCATGCGCACTACGCCGCCAAGGTGCTGCTGAAGTTCAAGCTGCTGGAGCTGCAGCGCGCACCGCTGGCGGCGCTGGTGCAGTGGGCGCTCGCCACCGAATACTTCGGCCTGCTGGCAGGCCGCTACTTTCCCGACCGCGACCGCGCGGCCTGGATCGGTGGGCTCGTGGCCGACCTGCAGGCCGCCGGGGCGGCGCGGCTCGAAGGCGGCGCCGTGGTCAACATGTAGGTAGCCGGCGGCGCCTTCTCAGCAGGCCGCCCGGCCCACGAACTCCGCGACCCGCAGCAGCTGCTCGTCGTCGCCGTAGGCGCCGATCACCTGCACCCCCATCGGCAGGCCGGCGATCGCCTGCCGGCCAAGGGCCGCCTGCTGGCGCATGTGCAGATAGTCCTGCGGCGTGATGCCTGCGCCGCCCTGCAGCCGCGCCTACAGCGGCGGGCTGAGTTGCGCGCCATGGTGCAGCCGCTCGTGGGCCAGCGACTGGCGGGCCGCGAAAGCGAACAGCCGCCCCTGCAGGGCGATCAGCGATTCAAGCTGCAGCGTCAGCCGGATGCGCCGCACCTGCGCGCCCATGCGCTCGGCCAGGTCGTCGATGGCCTGCGCCATCTCGGGCCGCATCTGCTACGAGACGCAGGGCACGCTACTTCCAGGAGCCGGTGGACAGCGTGCTGGGCGCGGCGCTGGCTCCCGCGCGCGACGGTGGTCAACCTGAGGGTTGCGCTGCCGACAGGACGCACCTGAACACCTACGCCGATTCGGCCGGTGCCACCGGGTCGAGATCGCCGTCGGAATCCGCGATATCGAAGCGGGCGATGCGGTGGCTGCGCTGCACCTCGCGCTCGGCCGCCTGCAGGGCGGCGCGGGCCGGCTCGGCCAGGCGCTCCAGCGGCTCGCTCCAGACGATGCGCCAGGTGGCCATGTGGGCCGGCGCCTGCGCCGGGCCGATGCCCAGGTGCGGGAACAGCGCCGCCAGCTGGCCGACGGCACGGCCGTCGCGGGTGAGTGCCAGGAACAGGGCCTGCCGAATCGTGTCCGAAGAATGGGAAGTGGAAGACATCTGTTGCTCCAGAGGCTGGTGCTACGCCGTACAGGGTGCCGTTGCAAGGGCGGCGATGCAACAGAAGATTGCGCAACGCCTTCGCCAGTGAACGGCATGGCTGCGAAAGGAATGTGCCCATGCTGCGCGCAGCGGGCCGGCCCCGCCGGGCTTGCCCCTGCGAAGGCTGGGCGAAATCATGCCGCAGCCGAAGAGCGGGGCCGGGGGTATGATCTTCTACCACGCCATTCATGCGCGCTCACCGATTGTATCCTACGGGGTATATGGTCAGACGCCATGCGGCTCGCCGAGGTTGAGTATCAGCCGGTTGGCCCAAGCGAACAGGGCTGCCGCGTGCAGCGCGTCGAGCGCTTCGAGGTCGCCCAGGCCGGCGTGGCGCAGCGCGTGGATCGCGTCGGCGCCGAACGCGCTAGGCGCGCGGGTCAGCGCGGCGGCGGCCTGGACGATGGCGCGCTCGCGGGCGTCGGTGCCGGCCGTGTCCACGTCGTCGAACAGCTGCGCGATGACGGCGTTGCGGCCGGTGAGCTGCTCATAGCGCTGGGCGTGGACCGCGGCGCAGAAAACGCAGCGGTTGACCACCGACACCGCCGTGCCGACCAGCGCGCGCTCGGCGCGCGGCAGGCCGCCCGGCGCATACATGATTGCGTTGAAGGCCTGCGAGCGCTGGGCCAGCACGGCCGGCTGGTGCGCCAGCAGCAGGTAGAAGTCGGACGTGCGGGCCTTCGGATGGCTGGCGTCGAGCACGGCGAGCTGCTCGGGCGTGGCCGTGGCCGGATCGACCACCGGCAGCCAGGCGGTCCAGCCCAGCGTGGCATTGGTGAAGCCGTTGCGCTCCAGCACCTGGCCCGGCGGCGGCAGGTGGGCCGGGTGCACGAACGGCGCCTCGGGCTCGGCCGCGGCCGGCGCGGCCCGGCCGGGGCCGGCGGCGCCGAGCGCCTGCCATGCCGCCGCCGTGCGCAGCTGGCAGGCCAGGTAGCCGATCAGCTGGGCCAGCAGCACCGCGTCGGGCACGGTGAGGCCGGCGGCGTCCTGCAGGGGCGCGAGCGCGCTGCGGTCGGCGCGGGCCGGCGCGTCGGCCAGGGCGCGCGCGAAACCGAGGATGGCACTGCGGCGCGGGCCTTCGGCCACCGGCTCCTGCGCGGCATAGAGCGCGAGGTTGTGGGCCGCGGCGCGCGGCAGGCCGAGGCGCTCGGCGCTGTCGCTGGCGACCAGCAGCCGCTCGGCCGGCGTCGGGCCGCTGCCGGCCGCCGCGCCGGGGCCGAAGAACAGCTGCTGGCAGGCTTCGGTCGCCGCGGCGACCTTGGCGCGCTGGTGGCGCGCCGCGTGGGCCGGGCTGCCGGCCGCGAGGCCGGCGAGCTGGTCGAGGGTGTCGAGGGCGGGCGTCGCGCCGTCGGCGGCGCCGGAGGGGATGGACGATGCTGCGGTCATGCGCGGATTCTCGCGCCGCGCGAGCGCGGGCGGGCCGACCGGCGCAGCGGGTGGATAGCAGCCGCCGTGCGGGGGGCGCCGCCGGGCTCCCGGGCATGGACCCGAAATCGTTCAGGCTTGGTGTCGGCTGCCGCTCAGGGCAGGTCGCGATTCGGCTCCGGCCGGGCCGCGTCGCGCGGCCCCACCGTGCCGAGCCGCGCGCGCAGCGACTGCGGCTGCCCGCTGATCAGCGCGGCGTAGTTCACCGTGTTGGACAACACCTTCTTGACATAGTCGCGCGTCTCGGCGAACGGCACGTTCTCGGCCCAGATCGCGGCGTCGAGCACCGGGCCGTTGCGCCAGACGCGCGGGAGGCCCGGGCCGGCGTTGTAGGCCGCGGCGGCCAGCGCCATCGAGCCGTCGAAGTCGTCGAGCGCGAGCTTCAGGTAGGCGGCGCCGATGACGATGTTGGTGTCGCGGTCGGTGATCTGCTCGGGCGAGAAGCCGGCCAGGCCGATCCTCCTGGCCGTCCAGCGCGCGGTAGCCGGCATGACCTGCATGAGCCCCGAGGCGCCGACGCCCGAGCGCGCGTCCATGACGAAACGGCTCTCCTGCCGGATCAGGCCGTAGACATAGGCCGGGTCGATGCCGATGTCGCCCGCGCGGCGCAGCACCGCGTCGTGGAACGGCATCGGAAAGCGCTGCTCCACGTCGACGATGTCGCGGGTGCGGTCGCTGGTGTTGATGCAGCGGTCCCACACCTGCTGGCGGCAGGCCAGCTCGGCCGCGGCCAGCAGCTCCCGGTCGGCCATGCCGCCCTTGTCGTGCAGGTTGGTCGTGTAGTTCCACTCGCGCACGCCTTCGCTGCGCAGGCCGATGCGGATGGCGTAGAGCGCGCGCTGCAGGCCGGGGTTGCGCCGGGCGGCCTCCAGCTCGGCGGCGGTGGCCGGCTCGGGCCGCGGCGGCAGGGTGATGCGCTGGCCCAGATCCTCCAGCGCGAGCTGCTCGTAGAAACCGCGGAAGCCGGCGATGCCGGCCAGCAGCTGGCCCGCCTCGGCGCGCGCCGACTCCGTGGGTCGGCCGGCCAGCAGTGCGCGCGCCTGCCAGTAGGTCCAGGCCGGATCCTGGCGGGCCTCGGCACTCATGGCCCGGGTGGCCGAGAGCACGCTCTTCCAGTCGCCGGCGCGCAGGGCGGCGCGCGTCTTCCAGGCGAGCATGTCGTCGGTCAGGTCGGCGTCGCGCGTCACGCGGGCAAAGTAGCCCGCGGCCTCGGGCGAGAGCTTCTGGGCCGACTGCCGGCCGATGGCGCCCCAGAGCCAGTTGCGCTCCTCGCGGGTGAGCTGCGGCGCCCACTTGCTGTCGAGCAGGCTGGCGGCGGTGTCGGGATCGTTCGCGGCCATGCGGCCCAGCGCCAGCACGACCAGTTCCTTGCGCAGCTTGCCGAGCGCCGTGGCCCGGCTGGCCAGGAACTTCGCCGGGCTGTCGGCCAGCGCGGCGAACTGCGGCAGCGCATCGGGCGCGACGATCTCGACCGCGCGGCGGGCGGCGCCCGGGCGGTTGGCGTCCATCGCCAGGCGGGCCTTGCGCCAGATGTCGTCGGGCTCCAGCCGGCCGGCCGTGTAGAACTGGCCGGCGGCATAGCTGCAGCCGTCGTCGGCGTCGCGCAGCGCATACCAGTTGCGCAGCAGCTCGGCCGGGGCGTCCTGGGTGGAGGTGCCTTCGATCTGGGCGATGGTCAGCGCGTGGCAGCGCACCTCGCGGTCGTCGTTCATGCGGAACTGCGGATGCAGCGCGGCGAACGACGCCCAGTCGCGCCGCGCGCCCAGCAGCAGCAGCCAGTCGTTGCGCAGGCGGTCCTCCTGGTAGGTGCCGGCGTAGCGGGCGAGGAAGTCGGCCACTTCCTGCGGCTGGGCCTCGTTGAGGCGGGCGCGCAGCTCCCAGTAGGCGGCCCAGGGTTCCAGCACGTGGCCGCGCACGGCCGGCAGCAGGGCGGACAGCCGCCGCTTGTCGCCCTTGCGGAAAGCCTGCTGCATGTCGAGCAGCACGTCGTCGCCCACACCCTGCGCCAGCGCCGCGGGCGTAGCGCCCACGAGCATGGCCGAGGCCACCAGCGGTGTCAGAATCTTCAAGAGATATCGCAGCATGGGGAAATTATGGACAAAAGGGCGCTCCGGCAGGCACTCATTCAGCAACGGCTCGACCTGCCCGACCGGCTGCAGCGCGCCGAACAGCTCCAGCGCGTGATGCGCATCTGGCTCGTCGGCCGGCCCGACGTGGTGATCGGCGCCTACTGGCCGATCAAGGGAGAGTTCGACCCGCTGCCCGCGCTGCACCGCTGGAAGGAGGACGGCGAGCTGCTCGACCAGCCCCAGCGCCGCCGCATCGGTCTGCCGGTGATCGACAAGGTCACCAGGACGCTGACCTTCCACGCCTGGTACCCCGGCTGCCCGATGGAGGAGGACGCCTACGGCATCCCCAAGCCCAAGGACACCGAACTGGTGGTGCCGACGCTGCTGTTCGTGCCCTGCGTGGGCTACGGCCCCGGCGGCTGGCGGCTGGGCTACGGCGGCGGCTTCTACGACCGCACGCTGGCGGCGCTGGAGCCGAAGCCGACCTCGGTCGGGCTGGGCTACACGGTGGGCTTTTTGCCGGACCTGGAGCCGGAGGCGCACGACATTCCGCTCGACGCGATCCTCAACGACAACGGCGTCGTCTGGCCGCTGAAGTAAAAAACCCGCCCGGGCGGCATCGGCCGTCCCGGGCGGGGCTTTTTCCATCGCGGGTTGCGTCAGCCCAGGAAGCCGATCGACACCCAGGGCACGGCGATCATGACCAGCAGCGCGACGAACAGCGCCGCCAAGTGCGGCCAGACCCGGCCGATGGCCACGTCGGGCGAGACGCGGCCGATGGCACAGGCGGCATAGAAGCCCACGCCGAAGGGCGGCGCGAACAGGCCCAGGCCCATCGAGAACACGACGACGATGGCATAGTGCACCTCGTGCACGCCGACCATGCGCGCGATCGGGAACAGCAGCGGGCCGAACAGCACGATCGCCGGAATGCCTTCGAGCAGGCTGCCCAGCACGATGAAGGCCAGCGCCGAGAGCACGAGGAAGCCGACCTTGCCGCCCGGCACGTGCGTCAGCAGCTGCACCAGGTCCTGCGAGAAGCCGCTCTGGGTGAGCGCCCAGGCCATGGCGGTGGCGCAGCCCACGATCAGCAGGATGGCGCCCGACAGCGAGGCCGTGTCCAGCAGCATCGGGTACAGCGCCTTCCAGTTGAAGCGGCGGTAGATGAAGAGCCCGGCCAGTACCGTGTAGAAGATGCCGATGGTCGACACCTCGGTCGCCGTGGCCACACCCTCGACGACGGCGGTGCGAATGATGAAGGGCAGCGCCAGCGCGGGCAATGCGATCAGGAACAGCTTGCCGACTTCCTTCTTGCTGGCGCGGCGCGCGCCGCTCATGTCCTCGCCGCGGGTCTGCCACCAGACCACGACGGCCATGGCCAGCATGCCGATGACGGCCGGCATCAACCCGCCGATGAAGAGCGCAGTGATCGACACGCCGGTGACCGAGCCGATGGTGATCAGCACGATTGAGGGCGGAATGGTTTCGGACATCGCCCCCGAGGCCGACAGCAACCCGATCAGGTCGCCATCCTTGGTGCCGCGCTGGCGCATCTCGGGAAACAGTGCGGGCGCCACCGCGGCCATGTCGGCCGCCTTGGCGCCGGAGATGCCGGACACCAGGTACATCGCGCCCAGCAGCACGTACTGCAGGCCGCCGCGGACGTGGCCGATCAGGCTCACGAGGAAGTCGATCATGGCCTTGGCCAGGCCGGTCATCTCGATCAGCGCGCCGAGGAAGACGAACAGCGGCACCGCCAGCAGGATCAGGTGCGACATGCCTTCCTGCATGCGGTTGGGCACGATCAGCAACGGCGTGCTGGTGGTGAAGGCGATGTACGACAGCGTGGCCAAGCCGAAGGCGAAGGCGATCGGCACACCGATGCAGATGCAGCCCATCAGCAGCACGACGAAGAACACGACCAGGTTGGCATGGCCCATGGCGGCCAGCGGCGCGCCCGAGAACCACAGGCCCAGGCCGACGGCGGCGACCAGCGCGCCGGTCTGCAGGATCTGCGCCGGCGTGGCGCGCTGCAGCAGGCGGCAGACCACCGACACCAGCATCAGCACCGTGCCGACCAGCACCGACGCGTTGCGCCAGCCCTCGCTGATCTCCAGCATCGGCATCTGCACTTCGAGGTCGTCGGCGAAGCGCTCCCACGACGGATGCACGAGCAGCGCCAGGAAGCTCAGCACCAGGAACATGCCCAGCGCGTCGAGCCAGGCCCGGCGCTGCGGCGAGAGGTTCTTGACGAAGGTGGTCAGCGCCATGTGGCTGCCGCGGCGCAGCGCGATCACCGCGCCCAGCATGGCCAGCCAGACGAACAGCAGGCTCGCCAGCTCGTCGGACCACGGCAGCGGCGCATGCAGCGCGTAGCGCGACAGCGCCCCGCCGCCGAGGATGAGCACCTCGGCCAGCACCAGCGCGGCGGCCGGCGCCTCGCTGAGCCAACCGACCAGGCCGTCGATGCGGCCCAGCCAGCCGCGGCCTGCGCCGTCGGCCGACGGCGTGGTGGTGGGATGCATGCGCGTCGCGTCCATCGTCTTCCCTCGCCTGCCGCTCAGGCCAGGCGGCCGGCGTATTTCTCGAGCTTGGCCCAGGCCTCGTCGCCGAACTTGCCCTTCCACTCGGTGTAGAAGCCGGCCGAGCGCAGCAGCTCGCGAAAAGGCGCCGTGTCCGGGCGGTTGAAGACCACGCCGGCCTTGGCCAGCGTGCTCTCGGCGTCGCGGTTCAGGCGAGCGATGTCCTCGCGCTGCTTGAGCGCGGCGGCCTGGAGATGGGTGGCGAGCAGGTCCTGCACTTCCTTGGGCAGGGCGCGCAGCTTCTTGGCATTGCCGAAGATGAAGTGACCGTCCCAGGTGTGGGCGGTCAGCGAGCAGTACTTCTGCACTTCGTAGAGCTTGGCGCTCTGGATCAGCGCGAGCGGGTTCTCCTGGCCATCGACCACCTTGGTCTGCAGCGCGGTGTAGAGCTCGCCGAACGGAATGGACGTGGGCGCGGCGCCCAGGGCCTTGAACATCGACAGCCACATCGGGATGCCGGGCACACGGATCTTGAACCCCTTGAGGTCGGCCGGCGTGGCGATGGCCTTGCCGGCCGAGGTGATGTTGCGGTAACCGTTGTCCAGCACCTTGTCGTAGGCCTGCAGGCCGACCTTGGCCAGCGCGGCGCGCACATGGCCGCCAAGCTCGCCGTCCATGGCGGCCCAAACGGCCGCGTAGTCCTTGAAGGCGAAGGCCACGCCGTTGATGCCGGCCACCGGCACCAGGGTCTGCAGGTTGGTGCCCGCGGTGGACATCAGGTCCATCGCGCCGGCGCGCGTCTGCGACACCATGTCGGGCTCGCTGCCGAGCTGGCTGTTGGGGTAGACCTGCAGGTCGACCTTGCCGCCCGACTCCTTCTTGATCGCGTCGGCCGCTTCCTTGATGCGTACGGCGCCCGGATGGTCGGCCGGGAAGGCCGTGCCATACTTCAGCACGATCTGCGTGCCCTGTGCGCGGGCCGGCAGGACGCCCGTGGCGCCCAGGCCGAACGAGGCGGTGAGGCTGCCGAATTGTCTGCGGGTGAGGGCCATGGGGTCAGGTCTCCGTGGAATGGGCGCACTGCGCCAGGGGGGTGAGAAGGGGTTGGTCTCAGGCGGCCACCGATGCCAGCAGGCCGTCGGTACCCTGGGCGGCCAGGGTGTCGAGGTGCGCGGCCAGCCGGGCCGCGAGGCATGCCGGCCAGGGCGCGGTGCCGAACACCGGCGCATAGCCGAGTGCGGCATCGGCCGCGGCGCGGGTGCTGGCGGCCGCGCGCAGCAGCGCCACCAGCGGCGGCGCGCCCGGGTCGCCGAGCGCTAGCGGCTGGCCGGCATCGCCCTGGGCCTGGCGCAGCGTGTGCAGCCAGGCGGCGAGCGCGCGCTCCAGCCTCGGCGCCGGCCGGCCCTGGGCCAGCCGCTCGCGCAGTGCGGGCAACCAGCGCACGGCGACCTTCTGGGTACCGTCCATGGCGATCTGCGCGGTGCGGTGCGCCAGCGCGGGGTTGTCGAAGCGGTGAATCAGCTGCTCGCCATAGGCACGCACGTCGAAGCCGGCCGGCACCGCGACGGTGGGCAGCAGCTCGTCGAACAGGATGGCGCGTACCGCATGGCGGATGACGGGATCGGCCATGGCCCCGGCCACGGTCTCGCGGCCGCGCAGCTGGCCGAGGTAGGCGATGGCCGAGTGGCTGCCGTTGAGCAGGCGCAGCTTCATCTCCTGGAACGGCCGCACGTCGCTGGTGAACAGCGCGCCGGCCTGCTCCCAGGCCGGGCGCGGGCCGGCGAACGCGTTTTCGATCACCCACTGGGTGAAGGGCTCGCAGGCGATGGCCAGCTCGTCGCGCAGGCCCAGGCGGGCCTCGGCGGCGGCCAGCGATGCCTCGGTGGCCGCCGGCACGATGCGGTCGACCATGGTGCTCGGGAAGGCAATGCTGCCGTCGGACAACCGTGGCAGCAGCGCCGGGCAGGCGCGCTCGGCATAGGCGCCCAGCAACCGGCGCAGCGTGGGGCCGTTGGCCGCCATGTTGTCACAGCACACCACGGTGAGCGGTGCGCCCGGGTCGCGCCGCAGCAGGCCGGCGGCCAGCACGCCCAGCGTGCTGCGCGGTGCCTGCGGCTGCTGCAGGTCGTGAGCCAGGTCGGCGTCGGACAGGTCGAGCTCGCCGGTGGCCGGCAGCAGGCTGTAGCCCTTCTCGGTGACGGTGCTGGTCACGACGTGAACCTGCGGATCGGCGATGGCGCCAAGCACCTTCTCCAGGGCCTCCGGCGCGAACAGCGCGGCCTGGATGGCGCCGACCAGCCGGCTGTCGGACTGTTCCGCATGCTGCTCGGTAATGGTGTAGAGGTGGTCCTGCGCCGCCAGCGCATCAGCCAGGCGGCGGCCGCGCAGGTGCACGCCGACGATGCCCCAGCGCAGGTCGCCGCCGGCCAGCACCTGCTCGGTGTAGAGCGCCTGGTGGGCTCGGTGGAAGGCGCCCAGGCCCAGGTGCACGATGCCGGGCCGCACGGCGGCCCGGTCGTAGGCGGGGCGCCGCACGGACGCCGGGAGGCGGGCTGCGGAAGAATTCGTCAGTCGGGTCACATTGGTCTCTGCATCTACCATGGTACCATGGCAGTTTGCGGAGTCTAGGCGGCCTCTATGGGTTGAATGTTAAGTAGAAACCCGCGATTGCAGTCACAATCAAGTCAAACTACCATGGTAGTTAAGAGAGAGCTATGAGCAAGACCCCTGTCGCTCCCGATGCCGAACTGTTGAGCGCCCTGCAGGGCTTTCAGCTCGATCCGGAGCGCTCCTACACCCAGCAGGTGCACGGCTTCCTGCGGGACGCCATCGTGCGCGGCACGCTGGCGCCGCGCACCCAGCTGTCCGAGGCTGCCATCGCCACGACGCTCGACGTCAGCCGCACGCCGGTGCGCGAGGCCCTGGTGCAGTTGGCCGACGAGCAGATGGTCATCATCCAGCGCAAGGTCGGCACGCTGGTCGCGCCGATCTCGCTGTCGCTGCTCGACGAGGGCCGCTTCGCCCGCAGCACGCTCGAATGCGCGAGCCATGTGCAGCTGGCCCAGACCATCACGCCCGAGCAGCTGGACGAGTTCAGCGACATCGTGGCGCAGCAGCGTCAGGCGGTGGCCGCGGGCGACGTCGGCGAGTTCTTCCGGCTCGACGAATGGATGCACCGCCGGCTCTTCGAATTTGCCGGCCGGGCCCATGTGTGGGCCATGCTGCAGCCGATGAAGCTGCAGTTCGACCGGGTGCGCTGGCTGCTGCTCGACGGCGTGGCCGACCATGCCCAGCGTGCCCTGGTGGAGCACGAACAGATCCTCGCCCTGATGGCCGCGCGCGACGTCGGCCGCCTGGGCGCCGCCGTGGCCGGACACATCGATCGTGTCGGCCGCCACCTGCCGGAGGTGCGGCAGCGCGCCCCGGAACATTTCGTCGACTAGATCGACCCCACAGCCTTGAAGATCGAACGCCTCCAGACCATCGTCGCCTGCCCGGGCCGCAACTTCGTCACGGTGAAGATCACCACCGACGAAGGCGTCTACGGCCTCGGCGACGCCACCCTCAACGGACGCGAGCTGTCCGTGCGCAGCTACCTCGAAGACCATGTCTTCCCCTGCCTGGTCGGCAAGGACCCGCGCAACATCGAGGACATCTGGCAATACCTCTACCGCGGCGCCTACTGGCGGCGCGGGCCGGTGACGATGACCGCCATCGCGGCGATCGACATGGCGCTGTGGGACGTCCTCGGCAAGCTGGCCAACATGCCGGTCTACCGCCTGCTGGGCGGCAAGAGCCGCGCCGGCGTGATGGTCTACGGCCATGCCAACGGCCGCGACCAGGAAGAGGCCGTCGATGCCGTGCGCCAGCACGTGGAGGAAGGCTACAAGGCCATCCGCGTGCAGTCGGGCGTGCCCGGCATGGACAAGGTCTACGGTGTGGGCCAGGCCAAGGGCTTCTACGAGCCGGCCCAGAAGGGCCTGCCGCCCGAGGAGAGCTGGGAGACGCCGCTCTACCTGCGCCACACGCCCGAGCTGTTCCGCAAGGTGCGCGACGCCGTGGGCCACGACGTGCATTTGCTGCACGACGCGCACCACCGCCTCACGCCGATCGAGGCCGCCCGCCTCTGCCAGGACCTGGAGCCGCACCGCCTGTTCTGGGTGGAAGACCCGACGCCGGCCGACAACCAAGAGAGCTTCCGCCTCATCCGCGAGAAGACCACGACCCCGCTGGCCGTGGGCGAGATCTTCAACTCGATCTGGGACTGCAAGGACCTGATCCGCGAGCAGCTGATCGACTACATCCGCTCGACCATCGTGCATGCCGGCGGCATCACCCACCTGCGCCGCATCGCCGACTTCGCCGCGCTCTACAACGTGCGCACCGGCTTCCACGGCGCCACCGACCTGTCGCCCGTGACCATGGCGGCCGCCGTCAACTTCGGCCTGTGGGTGCCCAACTTCGGCGTGCAGGAGCTGATGCCGCACAACGGCCTGACCAACGAGGTCTTCCCGCACAACTACCGCTACGAAGACGGCTACCTGGTGATGGACGAGGTGCCGGGCCTGGGCGTGGACATCGACGAGGAACTCGCCGCCAAGTACCCCTACGAACGCGCCTACCTGCCCGTCGCCCGACTGCGCGACGGCGCCATGTGGAACTGGTGATCCGCCCCCTTCCCCCGCCCCCCTCGAAAGAACCGACCCATGCTGAGTATCGTCGTCGACGAACCGAACAGCCTCGCCGTACGCGAGCTTCCCATGCCCGAACCCGCCGCTGGCGAGGTGCGTGTGCGGGTGCGCTTTGCCGGCATCTGCGGCTCCGACCTGCACATCTACCACGGCCAGAACCCCTTCGTCTCCTACCCGCGCGTGATCGGCCACGAGTTCTTTGGCCGCATTGACGCGGTCGGCGAAGGCGTGCCGGCCAGCCGCATCGGCGAGCGCGTCAGCGTCGACCCGGTGGTCAGCTGCGGCCAGTGCCACGCCTGCCGCATCGGCCGGCGCAACGTCTGCAGCAACCTGAGCGTGCTCGGCGTGCACCGCCAGGGCGGCTTCAGCCAGTACGTCTGCGCCCCGGCCGAGAATGCCTACCGCATCCCGGACAACGTCAGCGCCACCTGCGCCTCGATCATCGAGCCCTTCGCCGTGGCGGCCAACGTGACGCACCGCACCGGCGTGCTCAAGGAAGACATCGCGCTGATCTACGGCGCCGGCCCGGTCGGACTGAACCTGCTGCAGGTGCTCAAGAAGGTTTACGGCATCAAGGCCTACATCACCGACCGGCTGGAGGAACGCCTGGCCCTGGCCCGCACCTGCGGCGCCGAGGAGGACGAGGTCATCAACACGACCGACATTTCCATCGAGGACGCGCTCAAGGCGCGCGGCGTGACCGGCGGCCCGACGCTGATCTACGACGCCGTCTGCCACCCGAGCATCCTGGAAGAGGCCGTGCGCATCGCCGCGCCGGCCGGCCGCATCGGCATTCTGGGCTTCTCGCCCACGCCGTCGGCCATTCCGCAGCAGGAGCTGACCAAGAAGGAGCTGTCGCTGCATGCCTCGCGCCTGAACTGCGCCATGTTTCCGACCGTGATCGACTGGATCAGCCGCGGCCTGGTGCAGCCCCAGCACATCATCACGCACCAGGTCGACTTCCGGAACGTGAACGAAGCCTTCGAGCTGGCCGAGCGCAATCCGCGCTACAGCTGCAAGGTGCTGCTGGACTTCGGCTTCGACCAGGCCGTCGATGCCTGAGACCGGCGCGCCCGATGTGCTGACCGTCGGCGAGGCCATGGCCTTGCTGATCGCGCAGCAGCCCGGCCCGCTGGAGGCCGTGCCCGCGTTCGCCCGCGCCACCGCCGGCGCCGAGCTGAACGTGGCCGTGGGCCTGGCGCGGCTCGGCCTGAAGGCGGCCTACCTCAGCCGCCTCGGCGACGACAGCTTCGGCCGGCACCTGCGCGCCTGCATGGAGGCCGAGGGCATCGACACGCGCCACGTGCGCACCGATGGCCAGCATCCCACCGGCTTCATGCTCAAGTCGCTGACCACCGACGGCAGCGACCCGGCGATCGAGTACTACCGCAAGGGCTCGGCCGCCAGCCACCTGGGGCTGGCCGACCTGCCGGCCGGTGCCTGTGCCAATGCACGGCACCTGCACCTGACCGGCATCAGCCCCGGCGTGTCGGCATCGCTGCGCGAGCTGGTCTTCACTATGGCCCGCGCCGCGCGCCAGGCCGGCCGCACCGTGTCGTTCGACCCCAACCTGCGGCCGCGCCTGTGGCCGGACGAACGGACGATGCGCGACACGCTCCACGCCCTGGCCGCCGAAAGCGACTGGGTGCTGCCGGGCCTGGCCGAGGGCCGGCTGCTGACCGGCGCCCCCAGCGCCGAAGGCATCGCCGGCTTCTACCTAGAGCGCGGCGCCAGGCTGGTCGTCGTCAAGCTCGGGCCGCAGGGCGCCTACTACGCCACGGCTGCGGGTGCATCCGGCACCGTGGCCGGCGTGCCGGTGGCCCGCGTGGTCGACACGGTGGGTGCGGGCGACGGCTTTGCCGTCGGCGTCATCAGCGCCCTGCTCGAAGGCCTGGACCCCGCCGAAGCCGCCGCGCGCGGCAACCGGATTGGCGCCCGGGTGGTGCAGTTCCCCGGCGACTGCGACGGCCTGCCGACCCGCGCGCAGCTGCTGGCAGAACAGCCGGCCTGACGGCGACCGGCCGCGGCGCCGGCCGGAAGATATATAACCACCGCCTCCCGGCCCGCTGCGCCTTCGTGCCGCGTGGCTGCCTTACCGTCGTCACCTCACAAGGAATACACCCATGGGCGCCCAATGGAAAGCCAAAGGCAAGGCCGCGGCGGCAGACGCGCGCGGCAAGCTGTTCGGCAAGCTCGCCAAGGAAATCATGGTCGCCGCGCGCAGCGGCGCCGACCCGGCCTCCAACGCCCGGCTGCGCCTGGTGCTGGAGCAGGCCCGCAAGGTCTCGATGCCCAAGGACACGCTGGAGCGCGCCATCAAGAAGGGGGCGGGGCTGACCGGCGAGGCGGTTCACTTCGAGCGCGTGGTGTACGAAGGCTACGGCCCGCACCAGGTGCCGGTGATGGTCGAGTGCCTGACCGACAACCTCAACCGCACCGCGCCCGAGATGCGCGTGCTGTTCCGCAAGGGCCAGCTGAGCACCTCGGGCTCGGTCGCCTGGGACCCAATCCCAAAAAATTGGTCATCCAGCATGAGGGCAGCCTCTTGAAAAATTGATAGCTAGCCGAGGGAACAATCTGGGGAAAGCCTCTCGGAAAGCTATTTTAGAGGCTGGAGTTGGGGCGCGTCTTGTACGCGGAATTGCGACAGGATACGCGCTGCACGCATCACGGTCTACCGCAACGTGCCGACGAAAAAGCGCAGCGCACGCGGCTTGGGAATTCCCTTCATCGCCGCTAGTGATAGTCCTGCTCCAACTGATGCCTGACGGCCAGCACTACGACCTTTGCGGGACCGGCGATCTCATAGAGAAGGACGTAGGCGCTGGCACCGAATGGAACGACCAGTTCACGACGCAGCCCATCGTTATGCGCTGCCTTGCGATAGATGAATGGCGTCCTGGACAGGTGCACCTGAGCGGCGATCTCGGTGGCCGCAATCGCCCGCTCCGCCACATCCAGATCCTCGACCGTTTCGGCGCAGTCGAGCAGGTACTGAAAGAGCCTGAGGTCCGCTTTTGCTCGCGGGGCAAAAGCTCATCGCGCCTTCGCTGGCGGAATACCCAACTGCTGGCGCTTGATCTTGAGACGCTCGCGCATCTCACCGATGACCTGATCAGCAGAATGAGCCACGCCCGTGCGCGAGTACTCTTGCCATGCAGCCTCGCCCCGGGCATAGAACTCGGCTTGTGTGCGCCGGTACTCCACAGCGCTGCGCACCGTGTCTTCGATGAACTCAGACAACGTCTCGCCTTTGCGGAGCATGGACTCCAGGTTCGCACGCAGTTCAGGGTCGACGCGCACTTGAGGAAGGATGGCTGGCTTCATGGGCAAGTCCTGACGACACTGATGACATGAATGCCGCGCTGCGCGCGATGGGCTTCCCCGCTGACGAAGTAACGGGGCACGCACGGATTCCGGGCCACGGCGCGAACGATGCTGGCGGAGCGTCTCAACATCCTGGAAACCGTCATCGAGGCACAACTCGCACATACCGTGAAGGACAGCCTGGGCCGGGCTTACAACCGCACGGAGTTCATTTCCGAACGGCGCGTGATGATGCAGACATGAGCCGACTATATTGACGAGTTCAGAGAGAAGAAAGTCCAGCAAGAGGCGGGAGTGGTGTGGCGCTCTGATCGGATGAAACCGTGGCGGGTTGCATCGCCCCTTGCTGCTCGTCGGTCATCATCTGCATAGCCAGATTGAATCCGGCAATCTGCCGTACAATCGCCTCTCCATCTGAGAGGAGCACCGCCTTGACATCCCCCGCCACTGCCCGCCTGGAAGCCCGCATCAGCACTGACCTGCATGCGATGCTCAAGCGCGCGTCCGAACTGCAGGGACGCACCATGACCGACTTCGTGGTTGCTGCGGTGCAGGATGCCGCGCAGAACGCCATCGCCCAAGCCGAAATGATCCGACTGTCGCTGGCAGACCAGGAATGCTTCGCCCAGGCGCTGCTTTCTCCTCCCAAGGCCTCGCCGGCCCTCAAGCGTGCATTTACCCACCGTCGCAAGCTGCTGCGCTCTGAATGAGCAAGGCAGTTCCGTTTCATGTGGCATTGCTGGATGCATCACATGACCGCGCCAGCTTCGATAGCGATTCTGCGGAACTGAACCGCTACCTCCAGCAGCAGGCTACCCAGGACATCCGCCGCCGCGTCACCGCGTGCTTCGTGGCGGTGACCAGCGACGATGCACAGCGGATCGCGGGCTACTACACCTTGGCATCGTCCAGCGTACTGCTCCATGACCTGCCGGCGGCCACCGGAAAGAAACTGCCGCGCTATCCATCCGTGCCTGTCGTTCGGATGGGAAGGCTGGCTGTCGCAAAGACGTTCAAGGGCGCGGGCCTGGGCGCAGCCCTGCTGGCCGACGCGTTGGGCCGGGCAGCCCGCGCGGAGATCGCTGCCTATGCCCTTGTCGTGGATGCGAAGGATGATGCCGCAGCATCCTTCTATCGGCACCATGGATTCATTGCCATGCCAAGCGCCCAAAGAACACTTTTCCTCCCGCTGGCACCAGTCAAGGATCTGGCATAGGCGCGAGCCGGCAGTCGCCAACGATCCCTCGGGGTAGCGGTATCGCCCTCCAGCCCCGCGTCGGCGAGACGCCCGAGCAGCATGCCTTGGGCGCGGCTGACCTCGGTCAGGGGCTTGGTCAGCGCACGCAAGTCGTAGCGCCAAGCCGGCCAGTCATCCTCTAGCCCGATTCTCGGGCAGCACAAAGCTGTCGCTAGCGGCCTCGAGCAGATGACCGCCCACGCGCCAATCTCGTAGGCGGGTTTCTTATTGATACACAATGGACGGTGTCACGAACGGAGTCTGTTGTATGCGGCTTTCAGAATGGAACGAGGCTTTGGTAAAGGCCATATTCCTAGAGCCTGAGAGGGCAGGTACGAGTGTGTGCCGTATGGATGCAACAGGGCAGCTGCTGGAGAAGATCTCCGGCGTGGCCGGACTAGAAGCGGCAAAACGGCAGTTCATCGCAGCCTTTGGCCGAGATGCCTCAGATATCCGCCAGCTCTACCGCCGGACATCAATATCGTTGACCCAAGCCACAGCGATTTCCCACAGTTTCGCTGCGCTCTACCTAACTCTCCTGGCTGCCAGCGGAGACGACAGCACTAGCGGGGAGGGGCTGTTGCGCCGCCGTTTTGCAGCGATGCTCGGGATGGAGGAGCTCGCCTCTTTCGACTTTGTCGAACTGCCCAGGATGTGGCAGGAGTTCGCGCGCTGGTGTGAGCGGCGCGGCAAAGCACTAGGGGATTGCCGAAAGCTCATCCTTCCGGATCCCCGCAATGAAAGCCGCATCGGATATTCCAAGCGCCTTGCCTTCCCCACTTTCGCCGATGAAAAGCGCCTGCGGCAGCTTGTGGCGGAGACCGGCATCAGCAGCGCCTCTGCATTTCGGGCCGCAGAGCACGCCATATTTGCGAGCCTGAACGATTTCAGCCAACCGTTCCGCGAAGAAGCTTTGCTATTCCATGAGCTTGTCGCGAATGGGCAGAATGAAGATGCTTTCAATAGCCCCCTGTGGGGAGCGCTGCGCGACATTGGTATTGCATTGGAGAAGAAGGCCAGCGATTCAAGCGGCCGTTTCTGCTTAGAGTTGGACATTGCCGACCCCTTGGCCCCGGAGCTTGCCGTTCTGGCAGATTCCCGGGGAGCGCGCACAGCGGCTTTGTCGGGCGCTATCCCTCTCCAACACCCGCGGGGCCCCTATACATACATTTGGCGCACGAACGGCTTCGATGCATCAATAAGCCCACTGATTTCGCTAGGAGCAAGAGACAACCACTTTTCCCGGCTGCAGATGTCGCGTGCCCTAAGCGCAGGCTGCCTACCGCTGTTCTCCGATAGGTTTGGCCGCTTGAGCTCCGATGGAGACTATCACGATGATGGGCCAGTTGCGCTGATTGCGCTGCGCTCCCGGATGGGGCCTATCGAGGCTATCGCACACCACCTGGGACTCGTTGTGCGGGCGCCAGATACGGGTTCCGGCAGATGGAGCGCGTTGTTCATTCCAAGGATTAGCCGGGCTAGCCTTGAGCGTCTCGCATTTGAGCTTCTTCCTTCCGCCCAGGCTTTTCTGATGCCGGGGTGGCAGCCGGACAGGCTGCGCATAGCTGAAGCCGCGCGGTATGGTGATGCGATCCTGCTAAACCCAGCTGCTAGCCCGGAAGTACGGCTGCGAGGTGCTACCGGGGGGTCATATGAGCTTGTGGGCGCAAACGGGCGAACAATAGCGGGAGGCGAACTAGAGGCGCATGGGGAAGGCTTCCGGATTCCACCGGCTGATCTGTCGACGTTGGCGGTGACCGCGTCATGCGACTACCGCTTGGCCGGAGCGCCCGGTTCTGCCGGTGCTATGGTCAAAATTTCCGTGCTTCCAGCCGCACCTGCTGCTCCCCCGAAATTGCTGCCCGATCCACAGGCCTGGCTCTGCGATGCCCATGGCGCTGTGCTCGGCGGCCTGGAGTCCTCGCGTCCCGAAGCCTACCGCGCACGCTTTTCGCCCGAAGAGCTTGTGAGCCGCAGCTGTGAGCTGGACTTTTTACCACCTTCGATGGCAGGCATAGAGGAGCAGGGACGGCAAGTATTCAGATGGCTCAGCGAGGCGCTCCTTACTCGCTTCCAGCAGCGGGCCACCTTGCCATTTGAGGAAATTAAAGAACGCGTCGGATCTGCTGCCCGGGCAGCCGGCCTGCCGGCCTGGATGGTCCAGAGAGTTCTCTTCGCCTCGGGGTGGCTGGTGCGCATCCCACGGCGCACCGCACCTTTCCAAGAAATCGCCCTCGGGGAGCGCTTGCTTGTAGCGGGAAACTCGGCGGATGGCATGCAAGCCAGGCTTTGCGGGATCTGATCTTGCCCCCGTTTCACGGACACCCCTATAAGCGATTAACTATCGCAATAGGAGGTGGACGATGACCAAGAGCAAGGCAAGCAGAAAGGGGCAGGAGTTCAGCCTGGAGTTCAGGCAGCAGGCACTGTTGCGAGCGGCCACAGAAGGGGTAACCACGGTGGCTCGTGATCTGGGGTTGCAGCCTGCCCAGCTGTACAGTTGGCGCGCCCAGGCGCGGCGGCACGACCAGGACGATCAGGCACAACGCTTGGAGTTGGCCGAACATGCACGGCTCAAACGTGAAGTGGCGCGGCTGGAGGAGGAGAACGCTTTCCTAAAAAAAGCGGCGGCGTACTTCGCCAAACAGCCCAAGTGAAGTACGCAACGATGAAAGCGCACGAAGGCACATTCAGGGTGCGTCTGATGTGCCGAGTGCTGTCGGTGTCTCCAAGCGGCTACTATGCTTGGCGCAAGCGTATGCCGTCCCAACGGACCCAGGCTCGGACGGCGCTGGATGTGCAAGTGGAACAGACCTTCACTCTGCGCAAGGGCCGCGAAGGATCGCCGCGACTAGCACGCAGGCTGGGCGTAAGCCGTCGTCAGGTGGCCGAAAG
>WNDY01000026.1 GCA_009914555.1 Xylophilus sp. | reverse complement strand
CTTTCGGCCACCTGACGACGGCTTACGCCCAGCCTGCGTGCTAGTCGCGGCGATCCTTCGCGGCCCTTGCGCAGAGTGAAGGTCTGTTCCACTTGCACATCCAGCGCCGTCCGAGCCTGGGTCCGTTGGGACGGCATACGCTTGCGCCAAGCATAGTAGCCGCTTGGAGACACCGACAGCACTCGGCACATCAGACGCACCCTGAATGTGCCTTCGTGCGCTTTCATCGTTGCGTACTTCACTTGGGCTGTTTGGCGAAGTACGCCGCCGCTTTTTTTAGGAAAGCGTTCTCCTCCTCCAGCCGCGCCACTTCACGTTTGAGCCGTGCATGTTCGGCCAACTCCAAGCGTTGTGCCTGATCGTCCTGGTCGTGCCGCCGCGCCTGGGCGCGCCAACTGTACAGCTGGGCAGGCTGCAACCCCAGATCACGAGCCACCGTGGTTACCCCTTCTGTGGCCGCTCGCAACAGTGCCTGCTGCCTGAACTCCAGGCTGAACTCCTGCCCCTTTCTGCTTGCCTTGCTCTTGGTCATCGTCCACCTCCTATTGCGATAGTTAATCGCTTATAGGGGTGTCCGTGAAACGGGGGCAAGATCACATCGGGCAGCACGAGCTGATGCGGCTACGCAAGCTGCTTCGGGAAGGCGAAACCTGCTTTCCCACTGCTCCTGCACCGCAACAACTGGCCGTGGGAGCTTGGACCCTCAAGCTGGCAGATGCCAGCCGGGCAACTGCAATCGCAGAGAAGATGGGGCTCCGGGTTCGCCAGAAGATGATGCCGCTGCAATGCCCTCTCGCCGGCGCCCTTCAGCAGGCATCACGCACCGGCTTGCTGGATGCGCCCGCGCCTGGCCCGGACACGCGCGCATGGGATGGGCGAAACCAACGATGGTCAGACGACCAAGAGAAGTTCGACGGGGCTTCGATCTTTCGCTATCGCGGCAGCCAACGAGACACATACTGGGTACGCCACCGCACCGGCCCCTTCCAGACGGACAGCTTCCCGTGGGCATTGATGTTAGCCCGATGGGGCGATGGGGCACCGCTTGGCGTCCTTGCAGAAGACGGATGTCTAAAGTGGGACCCTGCGTTTCCTGCGATTCCATTGCCCTTGTCGAATTGGTGGACGCAGGAAGGCGGCGGATCAGTAGGCATCGGCTCTGACGGATCGATTCTCTTCCTCGGCGGCGGAGGACTTGGGCAATGGCAGGGCCACTTTGGCGGGCAAGATATACCACGAGCAGCCGGCCGCGACAGCGCGGCAGACCGGCGCGAGTTGGCATTGGGTATCCGGCGCAGAAGCTGGAAAAGGCATCAGGCCGCGTAAGCGGCTAGCTATCGGAGACCGAAGGACTTATGCGTGGAAGGCAGAAGAGAACAGAGTCCGCAAGGAAGCGGATCGTGCGGATGCTGGAGCTGGGGACGGAGCCCCATGAGCTAGAACGGTGCCTGCATGAGTCCCGCAAGCCCTTGATCTCGGCTGGTGCTAAGGCTGATAACCTGCCGAAGGGTTTGCGCCAACAAGCGGAGTTCGTCGAGAGCCTTTCCCTCAAAGCAGAGGAGCTTGTCTGCTCCTGGTTCAGGAAGAACGCGGATTTCTCTACCTGCGAAGATGCGGGCGCCGCAGCCGAGAAGCTCTTCGCAGAGCCCGATTGCAGCGACCGGACCGTGTGGCGGGCTGTACTGCGCGCGTTCTTCCTGCGGGACCGCCCGCCATCCGTCGCGCTTTGGCTGAGCGGGGCGGCGGCTCATAAGCGCTAACCGACCATCTCGCGCAGATCATCCTGTTGATACGTTCTGCGTCGAGGAGGTTCACGCAAGCTGGCGGCGATTTCCTTCCAGCGCTTCAGGCTATCGAGCAGCGAGAGCACTGGATTGACGGCTTGCATCAGCAGATGGCGCATCAGGGAGGTCTCGCGCCAGCGACATCGCCGTTTGCCCAGATGCGAGGAAGTAGCCCCAGGGGGAAAAACGCTCGCCCACCACGAGCAAGCTTTCGATCAGCAGCGAGACGAAGACCTTGCCTTGCAGCCAAGCCTTGGCGCCTTGGGGGTCGCTCTTCTTCAGGTGCCCCAGTTGCAGCAACGACTTCAGCCGCTTGAACGCCAGTTCGATCTGCCAGCGGTGGCGGTACAGTTCCAGCAATCGCTCAGGGCTTTCGCTGCATAGCGTACGTACTCACCACGACCACGTAGCCCGCCATTTCCAGCGTGCGTGGACGCAGCTTGCGTCCCTTGCGCTTGGCCGTGCGATGCAGTTTCTCCAGCGTGATGCGTGTTTGCCGGGCTGACTTCTTCAACGCACACACCTGTACCGGGATGATGCCCTGCGCATCGCGCAGCTGTGCGGGCCAACCTTGCACCTGTCCCACACGCAGGCGCCGCAGCCGTGGCAGAAGATCCAGCGCCTGCGCCTGTTCCTGCAGCTTTTCCAGCGGCAACGTCAACGTACTCATGCGCAAGATGACATCGCCTCCGTGATCGAGTACGTGCCGCACTCCTTGGCGATGCGCCAGGCCTCGATCCCCCATGAGCACGTCTCCGGGGCTGACCTCGAAGCGCGCCAACCCTTCGCCGACGCTGATCGGAGTGACATGCGCCTGCTCGCATTGCAGCGTGGACAGATCCAGTGCGTAATGCAGGCGCCAGGTCGATCCCGTAGCGCCAGGCTCACTGACCACGCTGGCATCGATCAGTTTGAGCGCCCGCCCCGCCAATACCGGCCTGGCAGAACCTGCCAGCCGCTCGATCATGGCTTGGCTCATCCAACGGAACCACTCGCCACTGCTGCGCAGTCGCTTGAGCAGGGCCACGTCGGAGACATCGGCCAGACCGCCTTCGCGAGCGCGAACCGCCGTCTCGCGCAACGAACAACCATCCAGCAAATGAATGAGCAGCACCCTCAACAACACCGACGCCGAGGTGATGCTGCCGTGGCTGTACACCATCGCGCGGCAATCGCGCGAAGCCTGCTCCCACCCCGCTGGAAGCAGGTGCTCGACGACTTCCCATTCCGGTCGGCCTGACTCCAGTTCGTCCAGGCCCCACCAGTCCTCGGCCAATTGCACTTGCTCATCTTTCATAGGGCCGAAGTTTGCCACGACCCTAGTCATACCAGTTAGCGCTTATGGGTGCGCCCCCCTTGCCTTCGCAGGCGCAGAAAACAACCGTTCGAGGATATCCATGCAAGCCATTCCGTTCCGTTTCACCGTGCTGGCGCTGGTCGCCGCCGCCTTCACGCCCGCCCTGCATGCACAAGACGGCGCGGCTACCGCTTCCGCCGGTGAAGCAGGCGCAGTCGACGTCCTGCCGCAGATCCAGGTGACGGCCGAACGCCGCGAGGCCAGCCTGCAGAAGACCCCGGTTTCGGTCGGCGTGGTTTCAGGCGAAAAAGTGAAGCGCCAGGAACTGCCGCTGCTCGGCGACCTCGTGGGCCGCGTGGCCGGCCTCTCGGCCGGCGGCGGAGCCGCCTCGGCCTACAGCTTCCTCTTCATCCGCGGCATCGGCACGCTGAGCCCCGCCATGCCCAATGCCGTGGCGCTGTATCTCGACGACGTCTACATCCCCCGCATCCACGGCAACGGCCTGCTGGCTTCCTATCCCGACCTCCAGCGCGTGGAGGTGCTGCGCGGGCCGCAGGACACGCTCTATGGCCAGAACAGCAGCGCAGGCGCCATCAAATTCATCTCTCAGGACCCGGACCCGCAGGGCACGAACGGCTGGGTGCGTGCCACGGCCGGCAACCACGGCGCGCTCGGCCTCAAGGGATACGCGAGCAGCGCGCTCAACCCCGGCGTCCTCGCCGCGAGCTTGGCCTTTGCCACCTACAGCGACGACGGATACATAGATGCCCCGCTGCTCGGCCGCAAGGTCAACCGCCTGCGCACCGACCAGTTCCGCGCCAAATTCAAGCTCACGCCCGGCGATGGGCTGGAGGCGGTGCTCGCCATCGACGGCACGCGCGACCGCTCCGACAGCCCGGTGGCGACGCCCTCGAACTATCCCGGCGGCAGCCCGACGACGACCTACGAGAACCGCGACCCGTCGATCCGGCGCGACATCGCCGGCGCGTCGCTACGGGTATCGAAGAAGCTGGACGCCAACACCGTGCTCAAGTCGATCACCGCCGTGCGCGGCTTCAACGACGGCACCTATCCACTGCTGCAGGACGGACTGCCGACCGATGCCTACGGCTGGCTGCAGAACAACGACCAGAAGCAGGCCTCGCAGGAGGTCCAGTTCATCGGCACGCACAACCGCTTCACCTACACCATCGGCGCCATCTACTTCCGCGAGAAGTGGCAGGTGGAGCGCCCCACCTGGACCGGCAACGCGAGCGGCACCTCCACCACCTACGCCGCCGCACATACCTGGATCGACAACACCAGCTATGCGATCTACGGCCAGACGAACTACCGCATCACCCCGGAGCTGGGCGTGACCGTCGGCGCACGCGCCAACCGCGACCGACAGGACTACCGCAACGCGGGCTACCGGTCGAACGCCGCGCTCGAACACGTTTCCACGACCTACGACACCGGCGAACTGCACCAGCGCACCTCCGGCGTCACGCCGAAGGTCGGCCTCGACTACCAGTGGACACCGGTACTGCTCACCTACGGTACCCTCTCGCGCGGCCAGAAGGCCGGCAGCTACAACCCCGTGGCGGCCTCGCTGGCCGTCGCGCAGGTGCCGGTCAACCCCGAGAAGGTCACGACTTACGAGCTCGGCACCAAGTTTTCGGCCTTCGGCAACCGTCTGCAGGTCAACACCTCCCTGTTCTACAACGACTTCGACGATTACCAGGCGTCGATCAGCACGCCGACGATCAACGGCGTCTACATCCCCGGGACCGTCACGCTCAACGCGGCGCGCGCCAAAACCTACGGCCTGGAGTTCGAGGCATCCGCCCGGCCCACGCGCCAGCTGACGCTGAACACGGCCCTGACGCTGCTGCAGGCCAAGTTCGTGGAGTTCAGCTCGGCGGCGCTGGCATCCACCACCGACTACACCGGCAACCGCCTAGCCTATACGCCGCGTGTCACGTTCGGTCTGGGCGCAACCTATGCTGTCCCGCTGTCCAGCGGCGCGGCCTTGCAGCTCAACGCCAACCTGCGGCACACCGGCGCCTATTTCACCGAGATCGACAACAGCGCGGACAGCCGCGTGCGCGCCCAGACGCTGGTCGATGCGGGCGCGAGCTATATCACGCCGGACAGCCATTGGACCTTCGCGCTCGAAGTCAAGAACCTCTTCGACAAGAGCTACGTGGTCAACAACAACGTCCGGCCGTCTCAGGGCGTGAACTCGCAGCGCTACAACTGGCCCCGCACCGTGCAGGCGAGCGTGCGCTACGACTTCTTCTGATGGCGATGGACCGCCGCTGCTTCGCCGCGTGCCGCCCGGCACGCCGGCCTGGAGCATGGGTTGGAAGCAGGCGATGGCCCGGTGGTACACCGCTCGACCGGCATCGCGGCCACGGTCGCGATGATGTCGCACCGCGATCCGCACAATTCCGCCTACAACCCGACCGGCCCGGTGGCGGCGTATGCGTACTATGCGGCCGATGCGGTCATTCACCAGCTATGCTGGCAACCCTGGGGCCGCTCGTGTGACAGGCGGCCGGTGTTGTATGGCCCCGCGCCGCAGGGAACGCACCTGTCGCAAGCCGTTGGCAGCCTCTCCCACCAGACATGATGAAAAAGTCCATCTTTTCCCTCGATTCGCCGGCGCTGGCGAAGCACTACGAGGAAACCAGCGTCACGCGCCAGTTCAGGGTGGGGCGCATGCTGATCGAAGCCCTCGGCGTGCATGCGGGCGACCGTGTGCTCGACGTGGGATGCGGCACTGGCCTGCTGACCGAATACGTCGCTCAGCTCGCGGGGCCGCAGGGCAGCGTGCGCGGCATCGACGTACTCGCCACGCGCATCGACATCGCCCGGAGCCGCAGCCACGCCACGCTGTCGTTCGACATCGGCGACGTGTACGACCTCGGCAGCCATCCCCCGGGCGGCTATGACGTCGTCTACCTCAATGCGGTCTTCCACTGGTTCGCCGAGAAAATCCGACCGCTGCAGCAGATCCACCGGGTGCTGCGTCCTGGCGGCCGCCTGGGCATCTGGACTGGCTCCAAGGGCCATCCCAAGCTGACGCAGGTCATCCGCCGCCAGGTGCTAGCACGCCCGCCGTACAGCACCTATGCCGAGTCGCGCCAGGGCGGGCTGTACCGGGTGAGCGCAGCCGAGCTCGGCGCGCTGCTCGAGGAGACGGGTTTCACCATCCACAAGATCGAGCTCTGTCCGAACACCAGCATCCAGCCCACGGCCGATGCCGCCATCGCCGCCTCGCAGGCGGCCACGTTCGGCAACTTTCTGGGCCACCTGCCCGAACCGCTGCGCATGCTGGCACAGGCAGAGATACGGGCCGAGTTGGAGCGCCATCGTCAGCCCGAGGGCATCCACGAGGGCGGCGCCCAACTGCTCGCGGTCGCGTCCACGCGGTAGGCCAGGCATGGCCGCCCACCGGCGGCCGCCTGTTCAAACAGGACAAGCGCGCAGCAGCGCGCGCCGGCAGACGGCGGCGCGTCAGACGTCCGGTGTGCAGATATGCGCATCGGCGGGCGCAGAACACCGTGAGCATCCGATTTCAGGCAGGCATGCAATTTGCCCAAGCACATTGCCGCAACCGCCGTTCGCGCAGACGCACACACCACGCCGCGGCATTCCTGCCATCTCTCATCGAAGCTTCCATGCCTCGTGCAATTTCGCCGGTCTCTGCAGAGCCGCCATTCACCTGACCCAGGCAGCTCCGCGCCGTCTTCGTCCCCGCACTTCCTGGCTGGCGCCGGCCGCGCTTTCATGGCCCATGCCGAGCCGGGCCCAGAAGGCGGCAGCAGCAGGCGGCAGCAGCCGCCGCCGAGGCGCTCCCCACCATCACGGTCACCGTGAAGAAGCGCGAGGCCGGTGCAGCGCACCCCCGTGTCGTGTCGGTCGGTGTGGTCGGCGGCCAGGCGGTGGAAGAGAAGGCCAACCGCGGCCTGACCTCCCTCGCAGGCGAATTCGCGGGTGTGCGCTTTCCTGATGCGCAGCCCGCCGCCGTGAATATCTTCATCCGCGGCATCGGCATCTCGCGCACGATCGGCAACCCGTCCGTCGGCTTCTACCTCGACGACATGTACCTCGCCCGCGCCTTCGGCCTGGGCTTTTCGGCGCGTTTCCCGACCTCGACCGCATCGCAGTGCTGCGCGGCCCCCAGGGCACGCTCTATGGCCAGAACAACAGCGCCGGCGCCGTCAAGCCGATCTCGCTCAACGGCGTGCCCTTCGCCGGGGCAGGCGAGCGCCTGACCTGCAGCACGGTCGGGCTGCTCGGCGGGCTGGCCGGGCAAGCCGTCGGCCTGCAGGCGGTATTCCTGCTGTTCGCACCCGTCTTCGCAGCGTTCTGGTGGAGGACGCTGCGCATTCCGCCCCAGCTTGATCCATCGCAAGAAGCGCACACGGTACGGCATCCAGGTCGCCAGCCTTGATCTCGCGCAAGACCGCTGTGCCGCTGCGGTCCTGTAATGGAAGCACCCCAACGCATCCATTCATCGATTGCACTGAAAGAGGACCGACCATGAAGAAGACGACCCTGTTCGCCGCCGCTGCCGCCCTGCTCGCCGCCGTGGCCGGCCCCGCCCAGGCCCAGCAGGCCGAAGGCCCCTGGCTCGTGCGCGCCCGCGCCGTGCATCTCGATTCCTCCAACAAGGACAGCACCGGCCTGGACCTGTCGATCAACGACAAGTGGCTGCCCGAGGCGGACTGCACCTACTTTTTCACACCCAACATCGCGGCCGAGCTGATCCTGACCGTGCCGCAGAAGCAGAAGCTCTCCTCCAGCGTGCTCGGCGGCCAGATCGGCACGCTCAAGCACCTGCCGCCGGTGCTGGCCGCGCAGTACCACTTCACGAACTTCGACGGCTTCAAGCCCTATGTCGGCGCGGGCGTGAACTACACGCGGTTCAGCAGCGTGCACCTGCCCGCCGGCGTGACCATCGACAAGAACAGCTGGGGCCCGGCGCTGCAGGTCGGCGTGGACGTACCCGTCGCGAAGAACATCTACCTGAACTTCGACGTAAAGAAGGTCTACCTCAAGACCGACGTGTTTGCCGCCGGCGTGAAGGCCGGCACCTTCAAGGTCGACCCGGTGCTCGTCGGCGTGGGCATCGGCTACCGCTTCTGACCGCATAACAACAGGGAGGCGAAGCGAAAAGGGCGCGGCGCAAGCCGTGTCCTTTTCTTCGTTCGCCCGACGATCGCTCGCGCGTTCAGCCGGCGACGGACGCGGCTTCGTCCACCTCGTGGTCACCGCAGCTGGCGCCGCCGCAGCCGTGGATGGCCTCGCGCGGCAGCGCATCGGGCGCATGCACGATACCGGTGGCCGGATCGAAGCCGGCGCGGCGCAGGTGCAGCGCGAGCGCGGCGTCCATGGTCTGCGCATGCTGCGGGAACCACACGGCCAGCTCGCGCGCCATCTGGCGGATCACCGCCAAGTCGCCGCGCGCGGCGCCTTCGCGCATCACCGACAGCACCACCTGGTGCTGCGTGGAGTGGCAGTTGGTCGACGAGAAGCGCGTGGCGCGCATCCAGCGGTCCTCCTGGCCGAAGTGGTCGTCGGTGTGGTCGACCAGCGCCTGCCAGGCCGCGGGCAGCGCCACGTCGCCGGCATGCTCCACGGCGGCGAGCAGGTCGACGAACTCGCGGTGCGTGTCGTCCATCAGGGGCAGGTCGAGCGCGAGCGCGTCGGACCATTCGAGTGCGGCCATGGCGGGATCTCCGTGCAGATGAAAAAGTGCGGGCCAGCTTAGGCGGCCCGCACCGTTGCCAGGTTGATCCACGTCAGCCGCGCGGTCCCTCACGGCAGCACGGCGGTGGCCTTGGCGCGGGCGACCACCCGGTCGGCGTCGGCGCGCAGCAAAAAGCGCTGGGCCACCAGATCGTCGGCCGCCGCGGCCACTGCGGCCACGTAGCCGTCCTGGTTGCCGTAGAGCTCCTCCAGCGACGGCCGGCCGTCGCCGGCGGCGACGCGCTCGGCCCGCGTCTGGTGGAACGGAATGTAGCTGCCCGTCAGGTTCGACAGGTCCACGATGCCCGGTGTGGCGACGTAGTTGAACTCGATGCTGGTGCCCAGCGGCGCGCGCGCCTCCACGCTGCGGATGCCGGCCTGTGTGAGGCCCGTCTGCGCATCGACCTGCGGCACCAGGATGGCGTAGCTGCGGCCGGTGTCGCGCGGCGGCAGCACGGTGGCGATGCCCGACTCGTCCTGCGGAAGGTACTGCGGGCCGAAGTCCAGCAGCGAGAAGCCGTTGTAGCGCGCCAGGTAGTCGAACGCCGGGATGGCCGTGTCGACGCCGGCCACCGGCCAGCGCAGGCCGCGCATCGCGGGAAAGACGAGTTTGTCGGGCCGCACCAGCGTGCCGTCGTCCAGTCGCGGCACCTGGCTGGCCGGCGGCTCGGTGCCGCGCACGACCCAGTCCTCCAGCGCCACGAAGAGCGCGCGGAAGGTGTCGTTGAAGTGCACGACCGTGCCGGCCGGATAGACGCTGGAGGCTGGCGCGTAGGTGATGCTGGCCGTGCCGCCGGCCCCGCTGTGCTGGGTGCTGGCGTAGTAGTAGACCCGGGCGTTGTCGGGCTGGGCGATGTCGCGCGTACCGTTGGCGTCGGTCAGCACCGGCGAGCCCTGCAGCTGCCAGAACTCGGTGCCCGAGAGGCCCAGGAAGAACTTCGGGCAGGTGTCGCTGGCCGCGCAGCGCGCCATCACGCCGCCCTTGCGGCCGCTCACGTCGTCCACGTAGTCCTTGTCGAGCCCGCGCGGCGCGGTCTGGCCGAAGGCCGTGTGGTCGGTGCGCAGGCCGCCGCCGCCGCCCGGTACGGCGAAGCGGGTGTTGACGTTGGTCTGCCGCGCGGCCACGTGGGCATAGATGCCGTCGAACACGCGGCTGCCGTCCAGCGCCTGATTGAAACCCAGGTGCAGGAAGGTCTTCATCGCGTTGCCCGATTGCGACGTGCCCTGGCCGATCGCGTAGCGGATGTGCCCGGCCAGCGGGTTGGCCGTGCCGTCGGCATCGGCCGCCTTGCTGCGGAAGAAGCTCACGGTGTCGCGCAGCGCGGCCAGGCCCACGCCCATGACCTTCGGGTCCTTGGCCACGTAGACCAGTTCGTAGAGGTAGGCGGGGTCGAAGCCGCCCTGGGGACACACGCTGGTGGCGCTGGCCGTGCCGGGGAAGGGGTTGGCCGCGTCGTCGCAGGTGGCGAATTTCCAGTCGCTCGCGGGCACCGGCACACGCGCATCGGTCTCGTTGGCGCGGCGGGTGAGCGCATAGCCGGGCAGCGTGTTGTCGAGGCTCGCCGGCTCGTAGGGAATCATCGTGCCGTTGAACACGCCGCCGGGCAGCGTCATCGCGGCCGAGCGCACGCTGGGCACCAGCTCGGAACGGTACGTGCCGGTGATGCTGCTGCCGTCGGCGTTCCTGGCGACCGGCACGGTCACGGTCAGGCGCTGCGGCGTGCTCTTGGGTACGTCGCCCTGCCAGGCCGAGTACAGCAGCACCATGCCACGCTCCAGGTAGACCGCGTCGCCGGGCGTCGCGGTCGGGTCGGGCATGGTGAGGATGTTGCCGCGGTTGGGCGCGTCGTAGCGCAGCACTCCGCTGGCCTGGGACATGTCCTTCGGCTTGAGCAGCACGAAGTCCGCGCTGTACTCGACCATGCCGCGCGCGTTGCGCGGCGCGAGCGCCAGGTCCTGGATGACCGCATTCTTCGGATCGTTCGGGTCGACCTCGCCGGCCAGCGTGCCGCTGACCTTCTCGTAGGCGCCGACGCTGCCGTAGCTGCCGGGAAAGCTCTCGGTGGCGGTGATGGTCAGGTGCTGCTGCGGTGCGGAGGTGCCGCCGCCTCCGCCGCTGCCACAGGCGGCGAGCGCGGCGGCCGTGGCCAGCGCGCCGGCCATGTGCAATCGGTTCATGGTTGTCTCCTGTTTTCTTAAAAGGGCTCAGCGGCAGGCGAAGTTCGCCGCGTCGTCGGTGCTGCCGCTGCCGCTGTAGACCGCCTTTTTCGGATACGGGCACAGTGGCCGGGTGCGGACCGCATTGCCCCCTTCGACGCGGCTGGCGACGATGCGCTCGGGCGCGCTGCCCTGCTCGACCCAGCGGTCGAGCGCCATGAGCACGTCGCGGTCGGCGCTGACCACGGGCGACGTGCCGCCCTGGTTGCCGAAGTTGGCAGTGCCGCTGCCGCCCGAGCAATGGCCCATGCCCGGCACGAGGAACAGGCGGAAAAAGTCGTCGGTCGCCGCCTGCGAGCCCTGGCGGCTGCGCACCTGCTCGTAGTAGCCGATGGTGTCGGCCGCGTTGACCACCGGGTCGGCCCAGCCCTGGTAGACGATGGCCTTGCCGCCGCGCGCCTTGAAGGCGGCGATGTCGGGGTTGACCTGGTCGACCAGCGGGCCCACGCGCTCGTCGGCCAGCTGCACGGCGCTGTCGTAGTCGAAGGTCCACCAGTTCCACTGCGGGTCGTCGAAAGTCCACAGCCGCCAGTAGTCGGCCCGCACCGGTTTGGTGCTGCCCCAATACCCGGACCAGCCTGCTTCGGTGCCGACCACCAGGCCCGGATAGAGCTGCGCGCCGGTGCGCGGGTTCCGGGGGCCGGCGTAGATCTTGCGCGCCACGGCCAGCTCGTCGGGCGTGAGGCAGCTGGCGGCGTCGCCGCTGCCGCCGGTGCACTGCAGCGACGCGACGTCGAAGACCGCGCTGGTGCAGGCGCGCGGATCCTCGATGACGCCATCGCGCACGCCGTCGAGCGCGTCGCAGGCCTTGACCGCGGCGGCCGTGATGCCGGCGGCCTTGGCGGCCGACAGGATCACCGGCGAATTGGTGTCGGGCTGCCGGTTCGACAGGAAGCGGTGCATGAACTCGACGTTGAGCCGCGTGCGGTTGTTGCCCGGCGCGCCGGCGATCACGCCGTCGAAGTCCTGCGGATAGCGCTGGATCTCGGCATAACCCTGGTGGCCGCCGGTGGAGCAGCCGTAGTAGTACGCGCGCCGCGCCCGGCTGCCCTGCAGCGCGGCGACGAGGCGCTTGGCAGGCTCGGTGATGGCATGGATCGACCGCGTGCCCCAGTCGATGATCTTCTCGGGATGGCCCTGTCCCCAGGCCATGTCCTCGGTCGTGTGGCCGGTGTCGCCACCGGCCACCGCATAGCCCTGGCGCAGCGCATGGGCCATGTCGCCGTAGCTCAGCTGCGGGCTGTAGCCGCCGTTGCCGGTGGCGACGAACTTGCCGTTCCAGCGCGCGCCCTGCGGCACCCAGACCTGGAAGTTGATCGACGAATCGCTGCTCGGCGTGGCATTGGCGTCGATACGGCAGAACGCCGGCAGATCGGCCAGCGCCGTCGTGCTGCCCGCGGGTGTGTAGCTGCCGGCGGCCACCGCCGTCACCGAGGCGACGGTGGCGCCCGCGAGATCGAGCCGCGCGAAGCTGGCCGCGTCGCAGGCCTTGGCGATGCCGTCACCCGAGGCGCCGCGGCCGCCGTTGCAGGCCGAGAGCGCTGCGGCGACCGCGATGCCGGCACCGAGGGCCATGGTGCGTGTGCGCCGGCCAAGGTGATGTCGCATGGGTTGTCTCCTCATGGTGTGCAAACGGGTCGCGGACGGACGAACGCGGCCCGGCCGGGAAGCTGCCGTGCGTTGTGGCAGGCCCTCGGCCCGCGGCGCAACTCACCGGCGCGCCGCGGTGACGCTACCGGCGGCGCCTCATTCCGGCTCGATGCCGGCGGCCTTGATTACGCGGCCCCACTTGGCCGTCTCCTCGGCCTGGAACCGGGCGAGTTCGGCCGGGCTCGTGGTCCACGGCTCGGAACCGGTGGTCTCGAAGAAGTTGCGCGCGGCCGGGCCGTTGACGGCCGCGACCAGCAGGTCGTGCAGACGCGCGACGATCGGCGCGGGCGTGTGCGCCGGCACGTAGGCGGCAAACCAGTAGCCCATGTCGTAGCCCTTGACGCCGGCCTCGGCGATCGTCGGCACGTCGGGCAGCTGCGGGCTGCGCTTGGTCGTCGAATAGCCAAGCGCGCGCAGCTTGCCGGCCTTGACCTGCGGCACGCCGGTGGCGGCGTCGGTGATCATGAAGTCGATCTGGCCGCCGAGCAGGTCGGTCAGGCCCTGCGGGTTGCTCTTGTAGGGCACGTGCAGGATGTCGGTGCCGCTCAGCTGCTTCAACATCTCGCCGGCGGTGCGGCTCGACGAGCTGCCGCTGCCGAAGCTCAGCTTGCCCGGGCTCTTCTTGGCCGCAGCCACGAGGTCGGCCACGGTCCTGTAGGGCGACGAGGCGTTGACCACGAGCACCTGCCCGCCCTTGCCGAGGCCGGTGACCGGGATGAAGTCCTTGACCGGGTCGTAGGGCAGCTTCCTGTAGAGGAACTCGTTGGCCGCATGCGTGGTGTTGGTGGTGATGAGCACGGTGTAGCCGTCGGCCGGCGCGCGGGCGACGAATTGCGCGGCCGGCATGCCGCTGGCGCCGCCGCGGTTGTCGATGATGACGGCCTGTTTCGTCTGGTCGGCGACGGAATTGCCGAGCGCGCGCGCGAGCTGGTCGGTCGCGCTGCCGGCGGCGAACGGCACGACGAAGGTGATCAGCTTGGCCGGCCAGTTCTGCTGCGCGAAGGCGGGCGCGGCGAGCAGGGCCACGGCGGCGAAAGCGGCGAAGCCACGGCGGTGCAGCGTGAATCGGTTCATGGTTTCTATGTCTTCTCGTTGGCAGGGGGCTGGGAAGGACTCAGGCGCCGGCCAGGCGGTGGACCAGCGCGGCCGGCACGCGGATCGGCAGATCGAGCAGCAGGAACGACAGCGCCTTGCCGTGCGCATCGAGGTTCAGCGCATCGTTGACGCCGCCGTCGAGCACCGCGTCGAGCACGAAGTTCATCGCCTGCAGCTTCGGCAGCACGAAGCGCTGCACCTCGGCTGGCTGGCGGTGGCGGAACTGCGCGGCCACGGCCGCGGGCGTGACCTGCTCGACCAGCAGCGGCCAGAGGTCGGCATGCCAGGCGATCACGCTGATGTTGGAGCGGTCGCCCTTGTCGCCGGTGCGGCCGTGGGCAGCGCGCCAGAGCGGGACGGTGATGTCTTGCACAGCGTTCATACTCCCCCCTCCACAATCTCATAGCGATGCTGAATAGCGCTTTGTGGCACCAAACAGGAGAGAGTATTCAGGCGCGGCGTGAGGGCGGCGCGCACGCCGCCGCCGCCGGCCGGGCCGCAGGTGTAGAGCGCGGTGACCTCGCGCGCGAGCTGCTCGGCCGTGGCGCGGTCGGCATGGGCGGCCGCGACGCGCAGGCGCACGTCGCGCGCACCGCCATCGGGCGTGGCCGCGAGCGTGCGGCCGGCATCGTCGCCGAAGACGCTGACGACGCCGATCAGGTCGGCGCGCAACGCAAGCTGCGGCAGGCGCTTGCGCAGCGTATCGGCCGCGAGCCGGGCGCGGCCTTCGGCGCGGGCGCCGGCATACGAAATCTCGCCCTCGGCCAGCCAGCCGCCTTCGTGGCAGACGTTGACCTTGTAGTGCTCCGGCCGCACATGGCCGCGCACGCCGGTGAGCGCCACGCGGTTCGGGCCGACCTCGGCGACCTCGGCCTCGGTGATGTCGGCCACCACGTCGGGCGTGAAGTAGGCGGCCGGGTCGTGCAGTTCGTAGAGCAGCTGTTCCTTGACCGTGGCCGCGGTGACGATGCCGCCGGGCGCGTCGGCCTTGCCGATGGTGCAGTTTCCGTCGGCGTCGATCTCGGCGACCGGAAAGCCGATGGCCTCGGGCACCGGTACGTCCTTGAAACCCGGGTCGGCGAAGTAGCCGCCGCAGACCTGGGCGCCGCATTCGAGCAGATGGCCAGCCATGGTGGCGCGCGCGAGCCGGTCCCAGTCGTCCGCGGCCCAGCCGAAGTGGGCCAGCGCCGGGCCGACGGTGAGCGACGGGTCGGACACCCGGCCGCAGACGACGACCTGGGCGCCGGCGCGGATCGCGTCGGCGATCGGCTGCGCGCCGAGGTAGGCATTGGCGCTCACGATGCTTGAGCCGTCGAGCTGCGCGCCGAGCGCGTCGTGCAGCAGCTCGGGCCGGCTCGACAGATCGTCGCCCTCGACCACCGCGATGCGCGGCACCGGCAGGCCGCGTTCGCGCGCGATGGCTGCGATGCGCCGGGCTGCGCCGCGCGGGTTGGCCGCACCGAAGTTGCTGACGATGCCGATGCCGTGCGCGAGGCAGCGCGCGAGCACCGGCCGCAGAATCGCGTCGAGCAGCGGCTCGTAGCCGGCGTCGGGGTCGGCGCGGCGGCGCAGTTGCGCCAGGGCCAGGGTGCGCTCGGCCAGCGTCTCGAAGATCAGGAACGCGCGCTGGCCCGGCACGCCGGCCGCGAGCCGCTGGATGAGCGTGTCGACCACCGGGCCGGCGGCGTCGGTGCGGTCGCCCGAGAAGCCGGCGGCGCAGCCGACGAGCAGCGGGGCGGCGGCGGAAGGGTTTGCGGAAACGGTCATGTCGCGGCCCACTGTAGGCATTTGCCATTAATCGGAGAAATAGAAAGTTCGGATAGATTCATCTGACTCTCGAATCGAAGCGATGACCGACCTCTCCGCCCGCCAGCTGCGCGCCTTCCTCGCGCTGGCTGACCTCCAGAACTTCACCCGCGCGGCCACGGCCTGTCACCTGTCGCAGCCGGCCTTCAGCGCGTTGGTGCGCGCGCTCGAAGACGCCGTAGGCACGCGCCTGTTCGACCGCAGCACGCGCAGCGTGCGGCCGACGGCGGCGGGGCGCCTGTTCGAGCCGGCCGCGCGGCGGCTGCTGGCCGACATGGAATCGGCGCTCGGCGATCTGGCCGACCATGCGCGGCTGGCGAGCGGGCGGGTGCACGTGGCCGCCCTGCCCTCATTGGCCGCGGGCTGGCTGCCGGCCGTGTTCGCCGAGTTCCGCGCCGCCTGGCCCGGCGTGGCGTTGGAGCTCAGCGACCTGCTGTCGGACCCGTGCGTCGAGCTGGTGCGCCGGGGCCGGGCCGACTTCGCGCTGGCCGCCGGCGGGCTGCGCGCCGACGACGCGGCCGTGCTCCAGGCGCTGCCGCTGTTTTCCGAGCATTGCCACCTGGTCTGCCGCGCCGACCATCCGCTCGCCGCGGCCCGGCGGCTGTCGCTGAAGGCGCTGGCGCCCTGGCCGTTCATCCACCTGGCGCGCCACAGCAGCGTGCGCCAGGCGCTGGAGGCCGCGCTGCATCCGCAGCCGATGAACACGGTGCTGGAGGTGGAGCAGCTCGCCACCGTGGCCGGCATGGTCGAGGCCGGCCTGGGCATCAGCGTGGTGCCGGGGCTGTCGCTCTACCAGTTCCAGTCGCCGCAGCTGGTGCGGCGGCGGCTGGCGCTGCCGCAGCTGCACCGCCAGATGGTGCTGGTGCGCCGGCGCGACGAGAGCCTGTCGCCGGCCGCGCAGGCGCTGCACGACCGGGTGGTGCAGGGGCTCAAGGCGCTCGGCATGGGAGGGGTATAGCCCCACAGCGCCCACCTGGCACCCGCTGTGGGCACATACTCTCGGCCCTAGTGGTCGTGGTGCAGGTAGCTGGCCTGCCGCGGCAGCCGCAGGCTCACGAGGAAGGCCACGACCATCATCGCCGTCACGTACCAGTAGAAGCCGCTCTCGTGCCCGGCGGCCTTGAAGTTGAGCGCCACGTACTCGGCCGAGCCGCCGAAGATCGCGTTGCCCACCGCATAGGCCAGCCCCACGCCGAGCGCGCGGACCTCGGGCGGGAACATCTCGGCCTTCACGATGCCGCTGATCGAGGTGTAGAAGCTCACGATCGCGAGCGCCAGCACGATCAGCACCAGCGCCACGACGGGGCTCGTCACGTGCTGCAGGGCGGTGAGCAGCGGCACGGTGAACAGCGCGCCGAGCGCGCCGAACAGCAGCATGTTGTTGCGCCGCCCGATGCGGTCGGACAGCATGCCGAAGAACGGCTGCATCACCATGTAGAGGAACAGCGCGCCGGTCATGATGTAGCTGGCCGTCTTGATCGGCAGGTGCACCGTGTTGACCAGGAACTTCTGCATGTAGGTGGTGAACGTGTAGAAGATCAGCGAGCCGCCGGCGGTGTAGCCCAGCACGGTGAAGAACGCGGCCTTGTGGTGGCGGAACAGGCCGCCGAGCGTGCCGGCGTCCTTGTCGCGGCGGGCGGCCTCGGTCTGGGTCTCGGTCAGCGTGCGGCGCAGCAGCAGCGCGATGACGGCGGTGACCGCGCCGATCACGAACGGGATGCGCCAGCCCCAGGCGCGGATCTCGGCTTCGCTCAGCAGCGCCTCGATGACCACCACGACCAGCACCGCGAGCAGCTGCCCGCCGATCAGCGTGACGTACTGGAACGACGAGAAGAAGCCGCGCTGCCCGCGCAGCGCCACCTCGCTCATGTAGGTGGCGGTGGCGCCGTACTCGCCGCCGACCGACAGGCCCTGGAACAGCCGCGCGGCCAGCAGCAGCGCCGGCGCCCAGGCGCCGATGGCCGCATAGGTCGGCAGGCCGGCGATCACGAGCGAGCCCGCGCACATCATCACCACCGAGATCAGCAGCGACCGCTTGCGGCCATAGCGGTCGGCGATGCGGCCGAACAGCCAGCCGCCGATCGGCCGCATGAGGAAGCCCGCCGCGAACACGCCGGCCGTGTTGAGCAGCTGCACCGTCGGGTCGGCCTTGGGAAAGAACGCGCCGGCGAAATAGATCGCGCAGAACGCGTAGACGTAGAAGTCGAACCATTCGACGAGGTTGCCCGAGGAGGCCGCGACGATGGCGAAGACGCGGTGGCGCTTCTCCTCGGCACTGTAGGCGCGTGGTGCGGCCGCGGCCTCGGAGGTAAGAGGGGTGGACATGCGGAGACCTTCCTTTGGTATGCGACACGGCGCCTGCGCTACCGCCGCCGCAACAGCCGCGGGGCTGGCGACGGAAGACCCGCGTCGTGGTTTTCCCGCATCCTCCCGCAACTTGCGTCGCCGGGTGCAACGACCTGTAGACAACCCCCGGCCCGCGCGGGGCACCGGCGCGGCCCGGGACGCGCAGCTACAGCACGGTGTAGTCGCTGCGGCGCTCGATGGGCGCGTGCCCGCCCGGCGTGAGCTGCACGTAGCGGCCGCCGACCTGGTCGATCGGCACGCAGTCGTCCACGTCGAGCAGCGCGTCGGTATGCGGCTGGTGCCAGCGCGTGGCGGCGTACCGCTGCCTGCCCAGCGCCCTGGCCGCAGCCCGGTCGCGCGCAACCACCAGCAGGTACTGGTGGGACTCGCCGAAATCGCCCGGCAGGTAGCCGCCGAGGTTGAGGAAGAACAGGCGCGGCGCGCCCGCGGCCGGCGCCTGGTGGCCGAACGACACGCGCCAGCCGTCCACACCCTCGACGCGCATCCAGGCATCGATGTGCACGCCGTGGGGGTCGCCGAACCACTGGGCCTTGAGGTCGCCGTGGGCCGCGGCGAGGTCATCGGCCACGACGAAAACGACGTCGTGCACTTCGATCTTGGCCCGCGGGTGCTTGCCGCCGAGCAGGACTACAAAGAGCATTGCGCGATTCTAGACACGGGCCAGCAGCCGGGGCACCGCCGAGGCCAGCAGCGCCACGCCCGAGGCCGTCAGCAGCCCGAGCACGATCTGGCGGAAGCGCGCCTCGCTGAGCCCCGTGTAGACCCGGGCGCCGAGCAGCGAGGGCACCAGCATGGCCGGTGCCACGATGGCGAACGACGGCAGCATCGCGCGCGTGACCACGCCCGATGCCAGATACATCGCCATGGTGACGGCCAGCATCGCGAGGTTGAAGTTCTGGATGACGGCGCGCTGTGCGTCGCGCTCCATGCGGCGCAGCGTGCACCACAGCGTCGGCAGCGTGCCGGTGAAGCCGCCGAGCCCGCCCATGACGCCGCCGGCCACGCCCACCACCGCGTCGGCCGCGCGGCTGCCGCGCACGGCCGGCAGGTGGCGGGCCACCAGCATGGTCGGGCACCACAGCACCAGCAGCGCGCCGAGCACGGCCTTGAACCAGTCCATGTCGAACCACGGCACTGCGGCCACGCCGAGCGGCACGCCGGCCAGGCCGCCCAGCACGAAGGGCGCGAGCCGGCGCCAGTTGAAGCCGCGGCGCACCGAGAAGGCCGCGATCAGCTGCCCGGTCAGCGAACCGAACACCGACAGTGCCACTGCGAGCCGCGGGTCCAGCACCCAGGCCCAGAACGACATGGCCACCAGCCCGAAAGCGAAGCCGGAGAGCCCCTGCACGAAGCCCGCGCAGGCGGCGCCGAGCGCCATCACGGCGATCTGCGTGCTGCTGCCCAGCTCCATGGCGGTGCCCCTCCCTGCATTCGTTGGTTGCGACGGCTGCGGATTGTGCGGGTGTGCCATAAGCAGATCATTTGAAATTAGTATCACCTCATGCCATCCCACTTATGCCTCCTCCATGGCCACCGCTGACGGCCTCGCCCTTCGGCTGGCCGCGCGCCTGCGCATGCGGCACCTGGTGCTGCTGCGGCTGATCCGCACGCACGGCTCGCTCACCCGCGTGGCCGAGCGCATGTCCACCAGCCAGCCGGCAGTGACGCAGGCGCTGGCGGAGCTGGAATCGCTGTTCGGCGCGCCGCTGTTCGTCCGCTCGCCCCGCGGCATGGCGCCCACGGCCCTGGGTGCGGCGGCGATCGTGCGGGCCGAAGCCATGCTGGAGGACCTGGACCACTGGGCCCGCGACATCGAAGCCGTGGGCGCCGGCCGGGCCGCGCACCTGCACGTCGGCGTGATCCCCTTCCTGCCCGGACGGCTGCTGGCCGCGGCCATCGGCGCCACCCGCTCGGGCGGGCTGCCGGTCGACGTGACGCTGCACGAAGGCACCAGCGACCATCTGCTCGACCGCCTGCGCACGCACAGGCTCGACTGCGTGGTGGGCCGCATCTCGGCCGTGCTCGACATGGGCGGGCTGGTGCACGAGGTGCTCTATGCGCAGGAGCCGCGGCTGATCGCCCACCGCCGCCTGGCCGCGCGGCTGGCGCGCCGGCCGCTGGCCTGGGCCGAGCTCGCGGGCCTGGACTGGGTGCTGGGCGCGCGCGGCACGCCGATGCGAGAGCAAATCACCGACTTCTTCCTGCGCGCCGGCGTGGCGCCGCCGCAGCCCTTCGTGGCAAGCCTCTCGACCCGGCTGGTCGGCGAGCTGGTCGCGGCCGGCGAACGGGCGGTCTCCATCGTGCCGGCGGACATCGCCGAGGAACTGGCCCGCATCGCCGGCGTCGGCATCGTGCCGCACCGCTTCGGCTGGACGCTGCCGCCGATCACACTGTTCCAGCGGGCCGAAGGCGCGAAGTATGCGGAGCAGGCCCTCTTCGCCGATGCGCTGCGGACGGCCTGCGCGCCATGGCGCCGCGGCTAGCGGCCGCTTTGCTCGACCCAGTCGGCGATCTCGCGCACGGCCGCCTGCGTGGCCTCGACCAGCGCCTGCACGCCGCCGGCCGCGTCGGCGCTGGGCGCGGGGCGCTGCACGACGACCTGGCGCTGGCCGAGCAGGCGCTCGCCGGCTGGAGTGTCGTCCACCAGCGTCACGCGCAGGCGGATCAGCCCGGCGCTGTCGGTCGGACTGCTGAAGACGTGGCTGAACTCCTCCAGGTTGGTGCGAAGCACCAGCGGCAGGCGGCCTTCGGTGCGCACCAGCGCGGCGCTCTCGCCGGCCACGAGCACCGGCCGGCGCCGGCCCAGCTCGGCCGCGAGCTGCTGGCCCACGAGCTGGGCCGGCGGCGTGCTCCAGCGCGCCTGGCTGTAGGGACGCAGCTGGCGCGCATCGGTATACCCCAGGCGGTACCACAGCGCCGTGCTTCCGTCGAGCGCGCCGGCGGGCTGTACCTCCGCCAGTGCAATCGGCGGCAGCTGCGCGGTGCCGTCGGCGGCGGGCCGGGGCGCGCTGGCGCCGGGGCCGAAGTCGTAGAGCGTGGGGCGGGCCGGCTTGTCGGGCAGCACCGAGGCGCAGCCGGCCAGCAGCACGGAACCGGTCGCCGCCAGCAGCACGGCGCGGCGGATCAGGAGGGGCAGGGCAGCAGGGGTGGACACGGGCAGTCTCCGAAAGTCAGTCAGTGCGCCGCAGTGCGGGCAGGGGCGGCGAAGCCGGGCTCGCCGGGGCCGGGCACGGCGGCGCCGTTGCCGAAGATCAGCGACTGCGGGTTGTCGTTGATGCCGTTGACGGTGCGGCTCAGCTGGCGCGCGGCGCGCGAGGCGTCGTCGGTCACGCGGTTGACGCGCGGCAGCGTGGCGGCGCCGAAGGCGTCGGCCGCATGGGCCAGCGCCTGCGTGCCCTGGGCCAGGCGGTCGAGCGCGCCGTCCTTCTCGTTCAGGCGGCGGGCGGTGGTGGCGATCTCGCGCGACATGCCGCCGACATCGGCCGCGGCGGTCTGCACCGTGCCGAGCGTGCGGCTCACGTCGGCGGCGATCTGCGGCAGCGTGGCCAGCGCCGGGTCGACGCGCTGGGACACGGTGGCGTCGATGCGGGCGCTGAGGGTGGCGATGCTGTCGGCCGCGCGGCCGATGTTGGCGATGGCGCCGACCAGCGTCTTCTGGTTGTCGTCGCCCAGCAGCGTGTTGATGCGCTCGGTGGCCTCCTTGATCTGGGCCAGGATCAGCGGCGCCTGCTCGGTCAGCTTGCCGAGCTGCGAGGTGCGCAGCGGCAGCCGCGGCAGGCCGCTGGCGCCGGAGGGCACCGGCGGCAGCGGCTCGGCCGCGTCGTCGAGCAGCACGTAGGCCAGCCCGGTCACGCCCTGGTCATTGAGCGTGGCGAAGGTCTTGGGCGTGACTGGCGCATGGTCGTCCACGGCGATGCGGATCAGCACGTTGGAGGCGGCCTGCGGGTCGAAGCCGATGGACTGCACCTTGCCCACGGCCACGCCCTTGTAGCGCACCGCCGCCTGCGGCTGCAGGCCGGTGATGCCGTCCTTGGTGGAGAGCTCGTAGCGCTTGTAGCTGCGGCTGTCGCGCGTGAGCCAGAACGACAGCGCGACAAGCAGCGCCGCCACGGCGATGACGAAGGCGCCGGCGGCCAGCGCGTGGGACTTGTTTTCCATCAGGAGGCCTCGCGGGAGGGGAGCGCCGGCGCCTTGGCCGGCGGCGGCGTGCCTTCGTCCTGCAGCGGCGCCAGCGCGCGGCGGCCGCGCTCGCCCAGGAAGAAGGTGCGGATGAAGGGATGGTCGAACTCGACGACCTCGGCGGGCGGCCCGGTGACGATCACCTTCTTCTCGGCCAGCACCGCCACGCGGGTGGACAGCGCGAACAGCGTGTCGAGGTCGTGGGTGACCATGACGACGGTCAGGCCCAGCTCCCGGTGCACTTCGCGCAGCAGGTCGCAGAACTCGTCGGAGCCCTGGGGATCGAGCCCGGCCGTGGACTCGTCGAGCATCAGCAGGGGCGGGTCCATGGCGATCGCGCGGGCCAGGGCCACCCGCTTGATCATGCCGCCCGACAGGTCGGCCGGCATGCGGTCGGCCACCTCGGCCTTGAGCCCCACCATACGCAGCTTGAGCAGCGCGGTCTCGCGGATCAGCTCGTCGGGCAGCGCATGCAGCTCGCGCAGCGGGAAGGCGATGTTGTCGAGCACGCTGAAGGCCGAGAACAGCGCGCCCTGCTGGAACAGCATGCCCACGCGCGCGGCCGCGCCCTTGCGGCCAAGCCGTGCGGCCGGCTCGCCCAGCACGGTGACGGTGCCGCGGGTGGGCGTCTGCAAACCGAGCATCTGGCGCAGCAGCACGGTCTTGCCGGTGCCGGAGCCGCCGACGAGCGTGAGCACCTCGCCGCGCTCAATGGTCAGGTCCAGGTCCTCGTGCACGGCGAAGGACTTGGCGCCGCTGCCGAACACGGTCCACAGGCCGTGGATCTCGACCGCCGGTTCGCCGGCGGCCCGCGGGGATGGCGGCGGCAGGACGGCAGCGTTCATATGCCAATGCTCTTGAAGGCCACGGCGAACAGCGCATCCACCAGGATGACCACAGTGATGGAGGTGACGACCGAGGCCGTCGTGCCCTGCCCCAGGCTCTGGGTGTTGGGCTCCACGCGCAGGCCCCAGTGGCAGCCGATCAGCGCGATCAGCACGCCGAACACGGCCGATTTGCCCAGCGCGAGCCACAGGTTGGAGATCTGCACCGCGTTCGGCAGCGCCTGGAAGAAGTAGGCCGGCGTGATGTTCATCGCGATGTCGGCCGCGGCCATGCCGCCCACCAGCGCGCACAGCGTGGTCCAGACGCTGACCAGCGGCATGGCGATGGCCAGCGCGATGGCGCGCGGCATCACGAGCCGGAAGCCGTGCGATATGCCCATGACGCTCATCGCGTCGAGTTCGTCGGTCACCCGCATCACGCCGATCTGCGCCGTGATGGCCGAGCCCGAGCGGCCCGCCACGAGGATCGCGCCGAGCAGCGGTCCCAGTTCTCGGATCAGCGAGATTCCGAGGATGTTGACGATGAACGACTCCGCGCCGAACTGGCGCAGCTGCATCGACATCAGGTAGGCCAGCACCACGCCGATCAGCGCGCCCACCATGGCGGTGATCGGCAGTGCCGTCGCGCCCATGCTGTAGAGGTGGCCGGAGATGTCGCGCCACGGCGCCTCGCGCGGCGCGCGGGCGAAGCGGCCGATGTCCAGTGCGAGCTGGCCGATCAGCGCGACCAGCGCGCGGCCATGGTCCACCGCGTGCAGCACCAGCACGCCGAGCCGGTCGATGCGGTGCGCGCACCAGGCGCCGGCGCGCTCGCGCTGCGGCTTCGGCGCCTCGCCGCCCAGCTTCTCCAGCCGCTCGAGGATGCTGCGCTGCGCATCGGTCAGCGCCACGTCGCGCGGCCAGTCGCGGCCCCAGCGGTCCCAGAGCAGCTGGGCGCCGAGGTGGTCGAAGCGGGTGACGGATTCGAAGTCCCAGGCGGCATCGGCGCCGGCCTCCCCGAGCGTGCGTGCGAGGCGCCGCCAGTGGCCCGCCAGCGAGGCGGCATCCCAGGCGCCTTGCAGCTCCATCCGCGTGCGGGCCGCTTCGCTGCGGCGGACGACATCCGGGCGGGTGTTCTGGGCGGGCGATGGCGGCGACGGCGGTGGCAAGGCGTGCGGCAACAGGAGAAGGAGCCACATCCTACCCGGGTAGAACCCGCCGTGACCGTCTGCTCGCCATTCGTCACAAGCACTGCGAGGTGCTGCCTATAATTTTGCGCCCCGGGGGGCGCTCCCGCTGGCCTCTCCCCACGCGCGCGCCAGGTGCCCGGCGCGCACCGCGATGCGCTGGAGGGCATGGCGTGCCGCTGCTGGAAGCCGGCTGCGGTGAACTCCGCCGGCAGCCCTGGCGGCAATCCAATCAGCTGGAAATGCGCAACGACACGGCCGACCGCGGCGCCACGGCCGATGGCGGCAGCGGCGCACTGCTGTCGGGGATGCCCGGCAGCGGATTGGCCGCATGCGTGGCCACGCGGTTGCGCCCCAGGTGCTTGGCGCGATAGAGCGCCGCGTCGGCCCGTCCCACCAGCGCCGCGCCATCGGCGTCCAGCGCCGCCACGAAGGCCGCCAGGCCGAAACTCAGCGTCAGCAGCTTGCCGTTGGGCGAGGTGGCGTCCGACAGCGCGCGCGCATGCAGCGCGTCCTGCACCCGGCGCACCAGATCCAGCGCGCCGACCGCGTCGGTGTTCGACAGCACCAGCGCGAATTCCTCGCCGCCATAGCGGGCGACGACGTCGGTGGCGCGGGCCGAGGTGGCGGCCAGCACGCGGGCGACCTCGCGGATGCAGTCGTCGCCGGCCAGGTGGCCGTAGAAGTCGTTGAAGGCCTTGAAATGGTCGATGTCGCACATCACCACGGCCAGCGGCTCGCCGCGGCGGCGCGCGCGGGCGATCTCGCGATCGAGGATGGTGTCGAGCGCGCGGCGGTTGGCCAGGCCGGTGAGCCCGTCCATCCAGGCCAGCTGGCGCAGCTGCGCGTTGTCCTGCTGCAGACGGCGCGTGTCGGCACGCAGGCTCTCTTCGGTCTGCCGCACGGTGGTGATGTCGGCCAGCCGCAGCACGCAGCCGCCGCCTTCGGCCGGGCCGGCATAGGCCGCGTACCAGCGCTGCTGGCCGTCGGCGCCCGGCAGGGCCACGTCCTTCTGCTCGCCATGCACGGACCGGGCTGCGGCGTGCGCCCAGGCATCCAGGCCGAGCGCGGGCCACAGCGGCAGGGCTGCCTGCACCGGCAGTCCTTCAAGCCCTGCGCTGCCGGCCGCACCGCCCAGGCGGGCGAACTGCGCGTTGACCGCAGCCACCGTCCAGCCGCCGCGGCTCCCGTCTGCGGGCGGGTGCAGCGTGAGGATGGCATCGCTCGCGATGTCGAGCGCGGCCTGGAGCAGGCGCTCCCGGCCGCTGGCGGGCAGGGTCGGGTCGGTCGTCACCGGCAGATCGGGTGGGTGGAGGGGCCCGGAGGCGGCTGAAAACCGACAAGTGTAGCAATCCGTTTCGGCTGCCCGGCTCGGGGTTTCACCCCTTCTGCAGGGGGCGGCGGCCTCATGGGCCTGGCGGAGGGCGCGGCGGCGCGCAGGCGCTTTCCCTCCTCGGCACCGCGCCAGTGCAGGGCCGCGTCAGCAGCGGTGGACGTGCCCAACGCCTGCGCCACGCGAACGTGACCGCGGCCGAAGGCGCCACGGCGTTTCCGCCGAAGCGGCCCTGGGAATCCGCCGCCGGTCAGCCGGCGGCGGCCGTCGGGTTCACATCGGCCTTCGCCAGCGCGCTCAGCTTCTCGTCCGTGCGCTTTTCCTCTTCGAAGGTGTCGAGTAGCGGCTGCAGCGCCGGCAGCTTGAAGCCCAGCTGCTTGCCCACCGCGATCAGCGTGCCGTAGCTGGCGATCTCGTAGTGCTCGACCTTCTGCGCCGCGGCGATCAGGGCCACGTCGAGCACGGGCCCCTTGTCGATCTCGTCGATGACTTCCTGGCCCTCCTCGATCAGGCCTTCCATCGCCGCGCACTTCATGCGCTTGAGCCGCAGGCCGGTGGCCTCGACGACCTGGTCGATGCGCTCGATCTGGCCCTGGGTCTCCTCCAGGTGGGTGGTGAAGGCCTGTTCCAGCTCGGGCGAGGTCGAGGCCCGGGCGAGCTTGGGCAGCGCACGGGTGAGCTGCTTCTCCGCGCTGTAGATGTCGGACAGCAGGTGCACGAAAACGTCTTCGAGGGTCTTGCGTTTGGCCATCGGTTGCTCCAGGGTTGGTATTGAGGATGAGCGGCTGCGCCCGCGCGGGGCGCAGCCGGCCTACGATTCCAACCAGGGGCACCGGCGCCGGGCGCCCACCATCGGCTGACCGGGCTGTAGGACAATTCCCCGTTCCCGGCTCCCTTGCAACCGCCAGCCAGCAGCCACTGTTGCCCACGCCGGTCTTGCCCTGCGAGGCACCGCCGGCCCGGGTGTGCAGATCCCACCAGCGGCTCACTCATCACGTGGGCGACCAGACGAAGCGCGTGGCCGCGGCCTTGGCGTCGGGGTCGAATCCGCAACTGGCGCCACGTGGCCCGCGCCGTCGCGCACCTTGCTGGCCGAGTAGATGGTCACGTACTCCAGCACGTAGAAGCCGGGCGGTGGCGGGCGCCGCAACGGGCTGGAGCGGGAGGGCGCGCGCGGCGATACCTGCCGCACGGCGATGGAATCGCTGTCATGGGATGTCTTTCTCCTGTGTGATGGATCCGCGCCGCATCGGCGGGTGCCGAGCGCAAGCGGCGGCGGGATGGTCACACCGGCCCCGGGCAGGCGTCCAATATCGGATGCATCTCGCAGAATACCCGCGCGGTATGGAGTGGTCCGCCATGGCCATGACAGCCGCACACGCGAAAAAACACCACGCGTGCCGGGCAGCAGGCGTGGTGTTTTCTTAAGGCGCCGGCCCGGTGGCCGGCGGGACTGCTCAGGCCGTGACGGCGGCCAGCGCGGCGTTGAACGTGGCGCTGGGGCGCATCACGGCTGCGAGCTTGGCGGCGTCGGGCTGGTAGTAGCCGCCGATGTCAGCCGGCTTGCCCTGCACATCGGCCAGTTCGCCCACGATCTTCTGCTCGTTGTCGGCCAGCGTCTTGGCCAGCGGCGCGAACTTCGCCGCCAGTTCGGCGTCCTCGGTCTGGGCGGCCAGTTCCTGTGCCCAGTACAGCGCCAGGTAGAACTGGCTGCCACGGTTGTCGAGCTGGCCGGTCTTGGGCGACGGGCTCTTGTTGTTGTCCAGCAGCCGCCCGGTGGCGGCGTCGAGCGTCCTGGCCAGCAGCTTGGCGCGGGCGTTGCCGTTCTTGATGCCGAGCTCCTCGAGGCTCACGGCCAGCGCCAGGAATTCGCCGAGCGAGTCCCAGCGCAGGTGGTTCTCCTCCACCAGCTGCTGCACGTGCTTCGGCGCCGAGCCGCCGGCGCCGGTCTCGTAGAGGCCGCCGCCGGCCATCAGCGGCACGATCGAGAGCATCTTGGCCGAGGTGCCCAGCTCCATGATGGGGAACAGGTCGGTCAGGTAGTCGCGCAGGATGTTGCCGGTCACCGAGATGGTGTCCAGGCCGCGGATCACGCGCTCCAGCGTGTAGCGCATTGCGCGCACCTGGCTCATGATCTGGATGTCCAGGCCGGTCGTGTCGTGGTCCTTGAGGTACTTCTTGACCTTCTTGATGACCTCGTTTTCGTGCGGGCGGTACGGATCGAGCCAGAACACGGCCGGCGTGTTGGACTGGCGCGCGCGGGTGACGGCAAGCTTGACCCAGTCCTGGATCGCGGCGTCCTTGACCTGGCACATGCGCCAGATGTCGCCCTGCTCGACGTTCTGCGACAGCAGCACCTCGCCGGTGGCAAGGTCCACGATGTTGGCCACGCCGTCCTCGGCGATCTCGAAGGTCTTGTCGTGCGAGCCGTACTCCTCGGCCTGCTGGGCCATGAGGCCGACGTTGGGCACGGTGCCCATGGTCTTCGGGTCGAACGCGCCGTGCCACTTGCAGAAGTTGATGATCTCCTGGTAGATGCGGGCGAAGGTCGATTCGGGCATCACGGCCTTGACGTCCTTCAGGCGGCCGTCGGCGCCCCACATCTTGCCGCCGTTCCTGATCATCGCGGGCATCGAGGCATCGACGATGATGTCGTTGGGCGAATGGAAGTTGGTGATGCCCTTGGCCGAATCGACCATCGCGAGTTCGGGGCGGTGCTCGTGGCAGGCGTGCAGGTCGCGCTTGATCTCGTCCTGCTTGCTCTGCGGCAGCGTGGCGATCTTGTTGTACAGGTCGACCATGCCGTTGTTGACGTTGACGCCGAGCTCGTCGAACAGCGCCGCGTGCTTGGCGAAGGCGTCTTTGTAGAAGATGCGCACGGCGTGGCCGAACACGATGGGGTGCGAGACCTTCATCATCGTGGCCTTGACGTGCAGCGAGAACATCACGCCGGTCTTGTGCGCGTCTTCGATCTGCTCTTCGTAGAAGGCCAGCAGGGCCTTCTTGCTCATGAACATGGAGTCGATGATCTCGCCGTCCCTGAGCGACACCTTGGGCTTGAGCACGGTGGTCTTGCCACTCTTGCCGACCAGCTCCATCTTCACGTCGCGCGCCTTGTCGAGCGTGAGCGATTTCTCGCCATGGTAGAAGTCGCCGTGGTGCATGTGCGAGACGTGCGAACGCGAGGCCTGGCTCCACTCGGCCATGCTGTGGGGGTTCTTGCGGGCGTATTCCTTGACGGCCCTGGGCGCACGGCGGTCGGAGTTGCCTTCGCGCAGGACCGGATTCACCGCGCTGCCGATCACCTTGTTGTAGCGGGCGCGGATGTCCTTCTCTTCGTCCGTCTTCGGGTTCTCGGGGAAGTCGGGGATCGCGTAGCCCTTGCCCTGGAGTTCCTTGATGGCGGCCTGCAGCTGCGACACCGATGCGCTGATGTTCGGCAGCTTGATGATGTTGGCCTCGGGCTGGAGCGTGAGCTTGCCGAGTTCGGCCAGGGTGTCCGGCACGCGCTGGGCCTCGGTCAGGCGCTCGGGGAACTGGCCCAGGATGCGGGCGGCCACCGAGATGTCGCTGGTCTCCACGTTCACGCCGGCCGGTGCCGCGAAGGTGCGCACGACGGGCAGGAAGGCGGCGGTCGCCAGCGCCGGCGCTTCGTCGGTCAGCGTGTAGATGATGGTCGGTTGCGTTGTGCTCATGCGCGTGCTTTTTCAGAGGATGGGAAGGAGGTTTACCTACCGATTTTCGCGCTTTCTGAAGGCAGCGCATGCCCAACCTTGCCGATGGGGTGTTTTCCCGCGGCCGGGGCCTTGGAGCGAATGCGGCTGGCAAACCAAATACCCCCGCCTGTAATACACCATAGCGCTTGACATTGATACACTGTGAAGCCATACTACCCGCTTTAATATCTAGCATGCGGGCGATGGCGCAACGTCCGCGCGGCGGCTTGCCGCATGCCCGCGTGCGCACCCGACGCGCTGCGGCTTTTTACAATCGCAGAATGCCTACGCCCGCCTACACCCGCGCCGCCGAACTGCCCGCCATCCTGGCGCGGCGCATCGCCATCCTCGACGGCGCGATGGGCACGATGATCCAGCGCTTCAGGCTCACCGAGGCGCAGTACCGCGGCGAGGGCGGCCCGGCCGAAGCCTATGCCCGGTTCAAGGACTTCCCGCGCGACGTCAAGGGCAACAACGAGCTGCTGTCGATCACCTGGCCCGACGTGATCCGCGACATCCACGAGGGCTACCTCGCCGCCGGCGCCGACCTGATCGAGACCAACACCTTCGGCGCGACCACGATCGCGCAGGAGGACTACGGCATGGCCGACCTGGCCTACGAGATGAACCTCGCCTCGGCCAAGCTCGCGCGCGCCGCCTGCGACAAGTTCAGCACGCCCGACAAGCCCCGCTTCGTCGCCGGCGCCCTGGGCCCGACGCCCAAGACCGCGAGCATCAGCCCCGACGTGAACGACCCCGGCGCGCGCAACGTCGATTTCGAGGCTCTGCGCGCCGCCTACTACGACCAGACCAAGGCCCTGGCCGAGGGCGGCGCCGACGTGCTGCTGGTCGAGACCATCTTCGACACGCTCAACGCCAAGGCCGCGCTGTTCGCGATCGACGAATGGTTCGAGGCCAGCGGCGAGCGGCTGCCGATCCTCATCAGCGGCACGGTGACCGATGCCTCGGGCCGCATCCTCAGCGGCCAGACGGTCACCGCCTTCTGGCACAGCGTGCGCCATGCCCAGCCGCTGGCCGTCGGCCTGAACTGCGCGCTCGGTGCCACCCTGATGCGACCCTACATCCAGGAGCTGCACAAGGCCGCGCCCGACACCTTCATCAGCTGCTATCCCAATGCCGGCCTGCCCAACCCGATGCGCGACACCGGCTTCGACGAGACGCCCGAGGTCACGAGCCGGCTGCTGCACGAGTTCGCGGCCGAGGGGCTGGTCAACATCGTCGGCGGCTGCTGCGGCACCACGCCGGAGCACATCGGCGCGATCGGCCAGGCCGTGCGCGGCGAAGCGCCACGCGGCGTGGGGCGCGGGCTGTTCACGGCGCTGGCTGCGGCGTAGCCAGCTCGGCGATCCGCGCGACGAACGCCTGCCCTGCCCGCCCGAGCGGGCGCTCCTTCGACCAGACAACGTCCACCCACAGGTCCAGCCCGTTTGTGAGGTTGGCCAGGCGCAGCTCGCGCAGCGTACCGGCCGCCACGTGGGGCGCGGCGAAGCTGCGCGGCAGCCAGCCCCAGCCGAGGCCGGCGGTCAGCAGGCCCAGCGCGGCGACCGGGCTGTCGGTGCGCCAGTGCTGGCGGCCGAAGACGAAGCGCGGGTCGAGCACCCGGGCGTCGCGCGCCGCCACCACGATCTGCCGCGTGGCGACCAGGTGGGCCTCGCGCAGGCCGCCGGCGGGGCCGCCGTCGGCCACGAACGGGTGCTGCGGCGCGGCATACATGGTCAGCCGCTCGCGGCCCACTTCCTCGAAGGCCTCGCGGCCGTCCATGCTCGGGCGCTCGAACACCAGGGCCAGCTGGGCATAGCCCTTGTGCAGCAGCCGCAGCGCGTCGGCCTGGGGCCAAGCCAGGATCTCGACTTCCAGCGCCGGGTGTTCAGCCGCGACGGCCTGCAGGGGCGCGATCCAGCGGGCGGTGATCAGCTCGGGCGCGATCGCGATCGTCAGCCGCGGCTCCAGCCCCTGGCGCAGCGCCTGCGCATGCACATTGAGCGCGCCGAGCTGGGCGGCCAGCAGCCGGGCCTGCGGCTCCAGCGCGCGGGCAGCCGCCGTGGGACGCGGCTCGCGGCCGCTGCGGTCAAACAGCGGCAGGTCCAGCGCGGCCTCCAGCTGGGCGATGGCCATGCTGACGGCCGAGGGCACGCGGCCGAGCCGGCGCGCGGCGGCCGAGAACGAGCCGCTGTCGATCACGGCGAGGAAGACCTGCACGCTGTCGGAGTCGAAGGCCATGGCCGGCGCCTCTTTCAATCCAATTGAAAGAAGCTGACTTTATATGTCAGCGACACACACATACAGTCTCGGCTCGTCTGTCGCCCGTCTGTCCAGGAGTTCCGCATGCAAGGCCCGTTGCGCCGCGTCGTCTATGTCACGCTCTACGAAGGCATCGCCATCATCGTCACCAGCTTCGCGCTGGCCGCGTTCGCGGTCCAGGGGCTGGCCCATGCGGGTGCGCTGTCGGTCATGGCGTCGGCCATCGCCGTCGTCTGGAACCTGGTGTTCAACGCGCTGTTCGAGCGCTGGGAGGCCCGCCAGGCGGTGCGCGGGCGCAGCCTGCGGCGGCGCGTCGCCCATGCGATCGGCTTCGAGGGCGGGCTGATCTTCTTCCTGGTGCCGGTGATCGCTTGGTGGCTCGGCATCGGCCTGTGGCAGGCGCTGCTGACCGACCTCGGGCTCGTGGTGTTCTTTCTGGTCTACACCTTCGTCTTCAACTGGGCCTTCGACGCCGTGTTCGGGCTGCCGCGCTCGGCGGCGGGGCCGGCGGCGGCGCGGTAGCGGGCGCCGGGCGGGGCTCGTAGGCGAGCTCCATGCGGTAGGCCAGCGCGAGAAACAGCGACTGCGCGAGGCACAGCGTGCTCGTGAGCGAGCGAAAGCCGAAGGTCGCGCCGTCCTGCGCGAGCAGCGTCGCATCGGCGCGCGCGGCCAGCGGGCTCAGCTGGCTGTCGGTCAGCGCGACCAGCCGCGCGCCGCGTGCGAGCGCATCGTCCACCAGCTCCAGCGTCTCGGCCGCATAGGGCTCGAACGACACGGCCAGCATCACATCGCCCGGCTGCAGCGCGCGCAGCTCGCCCTTGTGCATCGCGCCCAGGCCATGCAGCCAGTGCACCGGCCGGGCCGTGTGCTGCAGCGCATAGGCCAGGTAGGCGCCGACCGGAAAGGCCCGCCGCGAGGCCGCGAGCCAGAGCGCCGGCGCCGCGAGCATCAGATCGACCGCCGCGTCGAACGGCGCATCGGGCAGGCTGCGCTGCAAGGCCTGCAGGCTGTCGATGCTGCCCTGGATCACCTCGTGCGCCAGCCGCGTGCCGGCCAGCGCCGGGCCGCCGGGCACGATCAGCTCGCGGATGCGGTCCTGGTAGTCGCGGTTGGGCGAGAGCTGGCGCACCGCGCCGGCGCGGAACAGCGCCTGCATCTCGCTGTAGCCCGAGAAGCCGAAGTGCTTGGCGAAGCGCACCACCGCCGACGGCTGCACGCCGCACTGCGCGGCCGTGGCCTGCACGCCTTCGATGGCGAGCCGCTCGCCGTGCTGCTCCACATGGCGGGCGATGGCCTTGAGCTGCCGGCTCAGCGGCGCGAAGCCCGCGCGCACCGCGGCGAGGAAGGCGGCCGCGTCGGCAAAGGGAGTGGTTGGCTGGGTTTTTCTAAGAGTCATATTTTTAGAAAATATTTTCTATTGTCGGCTATCATCCGCAGCGCGAACGACCGAAGGAGACCATGAGCACGCTGCATTTTCCCGGAGACCGCCGCTTCGACGTGGCCTGCCTCGGCCGCCTGGCCGTGGACCTGTATGCGGAGCAGTTCGGCTGCAGCCTGGAGGACGCGACGAGCTTTGCCAAGTACCTCGGCGGCTCCTCGGCCAACATCGCCTTCGGCACCGCGCGGCTCGGGCTGCGCTCGGCCATGGTCTCGCGCGTGGGCAACGAGCAGAACGGCCGCTTCCTGCTGAAGACGCTCCAGCGCGAGGGCTGCGACACCAGCCAGGTGCAGATCGACCCCGAGCGCCTGACCGGCATGGTGCTGCTGGGCATCAAGGACCAGCACACCTTCCCGCTGCTGTTCGCCCGCGAGAACTGCGCCGACATGGCGCTCGACGCCGCCGCGATCGACGAGGGCTTTCTCGCGCAGTGCCGCAGCCTCGTCGTCACCGGCACCCACCTGAGCACGGCCGGCACGCTGGCCGCGAGCCGCCGTACGCTGGAGATCGCCGGGCGCCACGGCCTAGTGCGCGTGCTCGACATCGACTACCGCCCGGTGCTCTGGGGCCTGACCTCGCGCGGCGACGGCGAGACGCGCTACCTCGCCAGCGACACGGTCACGCGCCACCTGCAGGCGCAGATCGGCCAGTTCGAACTCATCATCGGCACCGAGGAGGAATGGCTGATCGCCGGCGGCGTGGAGGGCGACCTGATCGCGAGCCTGCGCCGCGCCCGCGGGCACACGCAGGCCGTGTTCGTCGTCAAGCGCGGGCCGCTGGGCTGCTCCATCGTCGAAGGCGTGGTGCCGGATGCGATCGACGACGCGCCCACGGTGCTCGGCGAGCGCGTGGAGGTGCTCAACGTGCTCGGCGCGGGCGACGCCTTCGCCTCGGGCCTGCTCGCGGGGCTGCTGCGCGGCAGGACGCTCACCGAATCGGCGGCCATCGCCAACGCCTGCGGCGCCATCGTCGTCTCGCGCCACGGCTGCGCGCCGGCCATGCCCACACCGGCCGAGCTGGACCACTGGTTCAGCGGCCACCGCCATCCGCGGCCCGACCAGGACCCGGTGCTGTCGCACCTGCACCGGGTGAGCGCCAAACGTGCCGAGTGGCCCGAGCTCTGCGTGCTGGCCTACGACCACCGCAGCCAGTTCGACGACCTGGCGCGCGAGGCCGGCGCCGAGGCATCGCGCCTGCCCGCGCTCAAGCGCCTGATCAACGGCGTGGTCGCCGACGTGGAGCGCGACGCCGGCAACCAGGGCCGCATCGGCGTGCTGATCGACGGCCGGCCGTCCCTGGGCGAAACGGCGCTGCACGACGCCACCGGCCGCGGCTGGTGGATCGGCCGGCCGGTGGAGCGGCCGGGCTCGCGCCCGCTGCGCTTCGACGGCACCGCGTCGCTGGCCTCCGAACTGCGCCACTGGCCGCGCGAGCACACGGTCAAGTGCCTCGTCTTCTACCACCCCGACGACGCCGCGGCGCTGCGCGCCGAGCAGGACGCGTGGCTCCTGCAGGTCTGGGAAGCGACGCGCGCCAGCGGCCACGAGCTGCTGCTCGAAGTGATCCCGCCCAAGGAGGCGCTCGCGCCCGGCGATCGCGGCGAGGCGGTCGTCGCCGCGATCCGCCACTTCTACGACATCGGCCTGAAGCCCGAATGGTGGAAGGTCGGCGCGATGGCCGCCGCGCAGTGGCGCTCGCTCGACACGCTGGTGAACGAGCGCGACCCGTACTGCCGCGGCGCCGTCATCCTCGGCCTGTCGCAGCCGCTGCCGCAGCTGGTCGCGTCGTTCGCCGAAGCGCAGGTGCCGCTGGTCAAGGGTTTCATGATCGGCCGCAGCGTCTGGGCGCAGCCGGCGCTCGCCTGGCTGCAGGGGCGCATCAACGACGCGGCGCTGCAGGCGCAGATCGCCGCAAACTTCCGGGAGTTGGTCGCCGGCTGGCGCGCCAGCCGGGCGCAGTCGGTATATACCCCCGAAGGAGCCGTGGCATGAGCCTGCTCGTCAAGGCCGCGCGCCATGGCCGCGTGGTGGCCGACATCACGCCCGCATCGGCCGGCTGGACGCACGTCGGCTTCAAGGCCCTGCGGCTCGCCCCGGGCGACGAGGAAGCCTTCGGCACCGGCGCGCGCGAACTCTGTATCACCGTGCTGGCCGGCGCGGTCGACGTGCAGGTGGGCGCCCGGCGCTTCACCGCCGTCGGCAACCGCGCCTCGGCGTTCGAGGAGCGCGCGCCCGGCGCGGTCTACGTGCCGCCGGGGCAGGCGGTGCGCATCGTCGCGGCCCACGGCGCGGCCGAACTGGGCCTGAGCACCGCGCCCGCCACCGGCCGGCTGCCGGCGCGCGCGATCGACCCGGCGCAGATGCGCCGCAGCGTGCGCGGCCAGGGCAGCAACACGCGCCACGTCTGCGACATCCTGCCCGAGACCGCGCCGGCCGAATCGCTGCTCGTGGTCGAAGTCGTCACGCCCGCCGGCAATGCGTCGAGCTACCCGCCGCACAAGCACGACAGCGCCGACGCGGCCCATCCCGAGGCCGAAACGGTGCTTGAAGAGACCTACTACCACCTGCTCAACCCGGCGCAGGGCTTCGCCTTCCAGCGCGTCTACACCGACGACCGCAGCATCGACGAGGCCCTGGCCGTGGAGCACCGCGACACGGTGCTGGTGCCGCGCGGCTACCACCCCTGCGTGGCGCCGCACGGCTACGACCTGTACTACCTCAACACCATGGCCGGGCCCGAGCGCCGCTGGGCGTTCCGCAACGACCCGGCCCACGAATGGATGCTGGCGCCGCGCTAGCGCCTCTGGCCCATCGAGCGCCCGCAGAAGGCGCACCGCTTTCCACCACCGCAACCGGAGACAAGACCATGCTGCTGCACAAACGCACCCTCCTTCGCCTGCTGGCCGCCGCGCTCGCGGCCGGCGCCACCGCTGGCGCGCAGGCCCAGCCGGCCTGGCCGAGCCAGCCCGTCAAATGGGTCGTGCCCTACGCGCCCGGCGGCACCACCGACGTGATCGCGCGCCACCTCGCCGTGCGCATGGGCCAGGAACTGGGCCAGCCGGTCATCGTGGACAACAAGCCCGGCGCGGCCAGCATCATCGGCGCCACCTTCATCGCCCGCGCGCCGGCCGACGGCACCACCGTGGGCACGGCCGATTCGGGCACGCTGGCCTTCAACCCGGCGATGTATTCGAGCCTCACCTACGACGCCCGGAAGGACTTCAGCCTCATCGGCGGCCTCGGGCGCATGCCGCTCGTGCTGGCGGTGCATCCGTCGTTTCCGGCGAAGAACGTGCAGGAGTTCCTCGCGCTCGCGCGCAAGGAGCCGGGCGGCGTCTCGTCGGCCTCGTCGGGCCCCGGCTCGCCGCTGCACGTGGCGCTGGAGCTGTTCAAGCAGCGCACCCGCACCGACATCCTGCACGTGGCCTACAAGGGCTCGGCCCCGGCGCTGCAGGACCTCATGGCCGGGCAGGTGCAGTCGATGTTCGTGGACCTGCCGCCAAGCCTCTCGGCCATCCGCGCCGGCAAGGTTCGCGTGCTGGCCGTGGCGACGCCGCAGCGCCTTGCGATCCTGCCCGACGTGCCCACGATAGCCGAAGCCGGCGTGCCCGGCTTCGAGGCCTATGCGTGGCAGGGCCTCGTCGGGCCGGCGAACCTGCCCGCGCCGGTGGTCGCCCGGCTCAACAGGGACCTGGGCACCGCGCTGCGCGACCCAGCCGTGCGCGCCAAGCTCGAAGAGATCGGCATCCAGCCGATGCTCTTCACGCCGCAGGAGTTCAGCGCCTTCGTCGCCAGCGAGCAGAAGCTCTGGAGCGGCGTGATCAAGGCCGCCAACATCCGGCTGGACTGACGGTTCCGATTCCATTTCAACCTCCGGGAGACTTCCGAACCATGACCTTCGACCTGCAACGCCGTGCGTTCTGCACCTCGCTCGCCTCCCTGGCGGCCGCCGCCGCGCTGCCGGCCGCCGCCCAGAGCAACGGCTATCCGAACCGCCCCGTCGAGCTCATCGTGCCGTTCGCCGCGGGCGGCGGCACCGACGTGCTCGCCCGTGCGCTGGCCGAGCAGGCGCGCAAGCATTTCCCGCAGGACCTGATCGTGCTCAACAAGGCCGGCGCGAGCGGCGCGCTCGGCTGGACCGAACTCGCCAACGCGAAGCCCGACGGCTACAAGCTCGCGATCATCACGGTGGAGCTCACGATGATCCCGCACATGGGGCTCACCAAGATCACCGCCGACGCGGTGACGCCGATCGCCCGGCTCAACGCCGACCCGGCCACGATCGCGGTGCGCGCCGACGCGCCCTACCGCACGCTCGAAGACCTGCTGGCCGCCGCGCGCAAGGACGCGGGCGGCGTGCGCGTGGGCAACGCCGGCCCCGGCTCGCTCGGCCACCTCGCGGCCGCGGCGCTGGAGGACAGGACCGGCGTGAAGTTCAACCACGCGCCCTACCGCGGCGCCAACCCGGCGGTGCTCGACCTGCTCGGCGGCCACATCGAGGCCGTGGCGGTCACGCCGGTCGAAGTCGCCACCTACGTGGCCGCCGGCAAGATCCGCCCGCTGGCCGTCATGGGCGAGCAGCGCATCCGGGCCGGCTGGGAGAACGTGCCCACGCTGCGGGAGCGCGGCATCGACCTCGTGATCGGCGGCTGGCGCGGCCTGGCGGCGCCCAAGGGCACGCCGCCGGAGATCGTCGCCACGCTGCGCACCGCGATGGCCAAAACGCTCAAGGAGCCCGCGCTGCGCGAGACCCTGGCCAAGCAGAACATGGGCGAGGGCTACCTCGACCAGGACGCGTTCAAGGCGGTGATCGACCGCGACAACGCCACGTTCAAGCAGCTCGTGGAGAAGCTCGGCATCAAGGCCTGAGCTTTCATCCTTGGAAATCCTGGAGTGAGACTCCGGAATTGCAAGGATGCTTGATCGCCGGCTGACGCCGATCCTCCAGGAAGAACTGCGCCACGCACCTGCGGTGGCGCTGCTCGGCCCGCGCCAGGTTGGCAAGACGACGTTGGCGCATGCGATCGCGCCGCAGGGCGAAAGCCTGTACCTGGACCTGGAATCCGAGCGCGACCGCGCCCGGCTGGCCGAGCCGGAACTCTATCTGGCCCAGCACCTGGACCGGCTGGTCATCCTCGACGAGGTGCACCGCGCTCCCGGCCTGTTCCCGGTGCTGCGCGGCCTGATCGACCAGGCCCGCCGCAGCGGCCGGCGCGCCGGCAACTACCTGCTGCTGGGCTCGGCCTCGCTCGATCTGCTGCAGCAGCCGGGCGAAACGCTGGCCGGCCGCATCGCCTGCCTGGAACTGGCGCCGCTCGACGTGCTGGAGACCGGCACCGGCACCGCCGACGCGCTGTGGCTGCGCGGCGGCTTTCCCGACAGCTTCACGGCGCCGGACGATGCGCGCAGCCTGCGCTGGAGCGAGAACTTCATCCGCACCTATCTCGAACGCGACGTGCCGCAGTTTGGCCCGCGCATCGCGGCCGAGACGCTGCGCCGCTTCTGGACCATGCTGGCCCATCACCAGGGCGGCCTGCTCAACGTGGCGCAGCTCGCGCGCAATCTCGGCGTGGACGCCAAGACGGCGCACGGCTACATCGACCTGCTGTGCGACCTGCTGCTGGTGCGCCGCCTGCCGCCTTGGCATGCGAATACCGGCAAGCGGCTGGTGAAGTCGCCCAAGGTCTACATCCGCGACAGCGGTTTGGTGCATGCGCTGCTCGGCATCGGCACCCACGATGCGTTGCTGTCGCACCCGGGTGGTTGGCGCGAGCTGGGAAGGTTTCGTCGTCGAAACGCTGCTGGGCTGCGCGCCGCCCGGCGTGCAGGGCTTCTTCTACCGCACCTCCGGCGGGGCCGAGATCGACCTGCTGCTGGCCTGGCCCGGGGGCGCATTGTGGGCGGTGGAGGTCAAGCGCAGCCTGGCGCCCAAGGTGGAACGTGGCTTCCATGCCGCCTGCGAAGATCTCGCGCCGGCCCGCCGCATCGTCGTCTATCCAGGGCAGGACAGCTTTCCGCAGGCGCACGGCATTACGGTCATGCCATTGGCGGAGATCGCGGCCGAGCTTGCCGGCAGCCAGGGAGTATGCCTCTCCAGCGCTCTATCCAAAGTTGCATTCGGCTGGTAGGTCCGGGAGTATGTGAATATCTCTCCATGGGGCGCTTGCGGGACAATAGGCGGCTGTCCTTTCTCGAAACTGCTCCTTCCATGCCTGACGCATCCAGCCGCCCCGCACTGCCCGACCGCCTCTCGATCGACCCGCGCAGCCCGCACCACGTGGCCGCGGTGTTCGCGCACGACGTGGGCATCCGCTTCAACGGCCGCGAGCGCTTCGACGTGGAGGAGTACTGCGTCAGCGAAGGCTGGATCAAGGTGCCGGCCGGCAAGACGGTGGATCGCAAGGGCCGCCCGCTGCTGATCAAGCTCAGGGGCACGGTCGAGGTCTTCTACAAGGGCTGAAGGGCGGGGCGTGCCCTTGCGCACCGCCGCCGCCCTGTTCAGACCCACACGTGCAGCGGCAGCGGCGTGCCGTTGAGCGTGTGGTTGCCGATGTGGTGGCGCTTCCAGCGCACCGGGTCGTGCAGCGTATGGGTGCGCGCGTCGCGCCAATGGCGGTCGTAGCCTGCCGACGCCAGGGCCGTGCGGGTGCCGCCGAGCTCGAGGAGCCGGTTGCTGGCCTGCAGGGCGATGTCGTCGGCCAGCACGCGCGCCTCGGCCACCCGTACCGACGCCTCCGCGACGTGCTGCGCCGTGGGCGCGTGCCGGTGCTCGTCGAGGAAGCGGGCCGCTCGCTGCACCAGGGCCTCGGCGGCATGCAGGCGAATCTGCAGGTCGCCGACGATGGCGATGGAATGCGGATCGTCGGCCGCGCGGTCGCGTCCGCTGTCGATCCAGGGGCGGGCCACCTCCCGCACGATGCGCACGGCCGCGTCGAACGCGCCGCGCCCGATGCCCAGGTCGATCGACGCGTGGAGCAGCTGCGAGAACGGCCCCGCCAGGCTGGGCGTGGCGAACGCCAGGTGGCGGCGGAGGATGTGGCCCGGCTCCACCGCCACGCGGTCGGCAATGACCGTGCCGCTGGCCGTGGTGCGCTGGCCCAGGCCGTTCCAGTCGTCCACCACGGTCAGGCCCGGCGCGTCGCGGCGCAGATAGGCATAGACCACGTTGCCCTCGTCGTCCCGGGCGGACACCGGCACCCAGTGAGCGTAGAGCGCGCCGGTAGCGTAGGCCTTGCGGCCGGTGAGGAACCAGCCGTCGGCCGTGTGTTCCAGCCGGGCGCGGATGTCCAGCACGTCCTTGCCCCCGGTCTCGGAGAAGGCGTTGCCGATGCGCTTGCCCGCCAGCACCTCGCCGAAGAAGAAAACCTTCTGCTCCTGCGATCCGATCAGCCGCAGGCCGTCGAGCAGCACGAAGTGGCTCTGGGGAATCTGCGCGAGCGAGGGGTCCGCCGCGGCGATCAGGGCGACGATGCGCGCCAGCGTGGCGTTGCTGACCTCGGCGCCGCCATGGCTGCGAGGCACGGTCACGGCCCACAGGCCGCTGGCGGAGAACGCCTCGACCCCCTCGAACGGCAGGGCGCGCTCGCGGTCGCGCCGGCCGGCGCCTTCGGCGAAGCGGGCAGCCAGCGAGGTGGCGACCGCGATCGCCTCGGCATCGTCCTTGATGCGGTGTGCAGCCATGCGACGCGCTCCGCCGTCAGATGGCGCGCAGGAAGCGGGACGCGTCGGCGAACCGGGCCTCGCTGACGGCGACGGGCTTGGGGATGAGCTTGAGCGTGTGGAAGGCGTCGGCCACCTTCTGCTGCTCCGCGATGACCTGGGGCGTGATGCGTTCCACGCCGTAGTTGCGCCGCTGCGACGCCCGCAGCAGGATCTTCTCGTCCACGCCGAGCTGCGGCGCGAACCGGGCCGCCACCTCCTCGGGATGCTGCTGCGCCCACTGTTGCGTCTGCTGCAGCTCGCCGAAGAAGACGGTCAGTACCTCTGCCTGCGATGCGGCGTAGTCCGGGTTGCCGACGTACACCGTGCGGTTGGCCGCCAGCCTCTGCGCATCGCGCAGCACGTGCACGTCGCCCGACAGCTCCGCCGCGGCGAGGAACGGCTCCCACAGCCCCACGGCATCGGCCCGGCCCGACTCGAAGGCCAGGCGCGCATCGGCCACCACCGACACGTAGGCGGGCTTGATGTCGTCGTAGCTCAGGCCCTTTTCCTCCAACGCCCGCAGCGCCAGGTACTGCGGGGTCCAGCCCCGGCCGGTGACGAAGGTCTTGCCGCGCAGGTCGGCGATATCCCGGATGGACGAATCCTTGCGCGCGAGGATCGCGAGGCCCTTGGGGTTGGGGACCTCCACGGCAAGGTAGGCGAAGCGGATGCCCGACGACTGCGCGAACACGGTGTTGGTGTCGGCGGCGTGCGCGATGTCGATGTTGCCGGTGTTCAGAGCCTCGTACGTGGCCGGCGCGGAGGGGAACTCCGCCCACTTGACGGCCACGCCCAGCGGTGCGAGCGCCTTTTCGAGCCGGCCCGTGCCCTTGAGCAGGTTGATAGTGTTGAACTTCTGGTAGCCGATGCGCAGCGTCTTCTGCGGCGCGGCGTGCACGGCCCAGGGGGCCGCGCACGCGAGTGCCGCCGCCGCGCTCCGGCCCATGAAATGTCTGCGAGTGCTCATCTGTCCGCCTCCGGTAAAAAAGGCTGGAGATGCTCCGGCAAACGCCGCGGGCTGCCAACGATCAATACCGGCTGAACATATGAGGCAGGCGCCAGGAGGCCGGCTCAGCCCAGGAACCCCGCCGCGAACGACTGCCGCATGAACGCGACGAACGCCCCGACCGCGCGCGGCACGTGGCTCGCATACGGCCGGATCGCGTAGAGCTGTTCGCCGAAGCTGTCGACCGGTTTCCAGTCCGCCAGCACCTCCACCAGCCGCCCGGCCGCGAGGCCCGACTGGGCGCTGAAATCGGGCATGAGCGCGATGCCGAGCCCCGCGGCGGCCATGTCGCGCAGCACCTCGCTGTTGTTGGCCGCGAAGCCGCCGGCCACCGGCACCGTGATGCGCGCGGCGTCGGCCGGGCCGCGCGCGGGCACGAAGTTCCAGGCCGAGGCGCCCTGCGCGCGCGGGTAGAACAGGCAGTCGTGCTCCGCCAGGTCGGCCGGTGCCTGCGGCGTGCCGCGCCGGCGCCGGTAGGCCCGGCTGGCCACGAGCACGGTGTGCGTGGGCGCGAGCGTCCAGGCCACGTGGGTCTCGGGCGGCGCGGCGGTGTGGCGCACCGCGAGGTCGAAGCCCTCGACCGCGAGCGCGCGCAGCTGGTCGGACAGGTCCAGCTCCAGCCGCACCTCGGGATAGGCGCGCAGGAATTCCGGCAGCCGCGGCACCAGCTGCTGGCGCGCGAAGGCCACCGGCGCCGTCACGCGCAGCAGGCCGCGCGGCGCGGCGGCCAGGTCGCGCACGCCCGCGAAGCTGTGGGCGATCTGCGCGAACGCGCCGCGCGTGTCGTCCACCAGCCGCTCGCCGGCCTCGGTGAGCCGCACGCTGCGCGTGGTGCGGCGCACCAGCGGTACGCCGGCCGCGCGCTCGAGCTCGGCGATGCGCTGGCTCATCGCGGCCTTGCTCACGCCGAGCCGCGCGGCCGCGGCGGTGAAGCTGCCCTGCTCGGCCAGCACCGTAAGCCAGTGCAGGTGGGCCCAGAGCGCTTCGGCAGGCAGGTTGTTTCGCGTTTCCATGGGGCTATTGTTCACCAAGGCGAACAATCAATTCGCCGCAGCGGCCTAGGCAGCGCGCCGGCGCGTTCCTAGACTGCACGGCATGACCGCCTCCACCGCTCCCACCCCCATCGTCCACTCCATCCAGGGCGAGCGCACGGCTGGCGCCGGCACGCGCACCCAGGACGTGACCAACCCGGCCACCGGCCGCGTGACCGGCCGCGTGGCGCTGGTCAGCCGCGCCGACGTGGACGCGGCCGTGGCCGCCGCGCAGGCCGCGTTCCCGAAGTGGGCCGACACGCCGCCGGTCCGCCGCGCGCGGGTGCTGTTCAGGTTCCTCGAACTGCTCAACCAGCACAAGGACGCGCTGGCCCACGCCATCACCGCCGAGCACGGCAAGGTGTTCACCGATGCGCAGGGCGAAGTCGCGCGCGGCATCGACATCGTGGAGTTCGCCTGCGGCATCCCGCAGCTGCTCAAGGGCGACTTCACCGACCAGGTCTCCACCGGCATCGACAACTGGACGCTGCGCCAGCCGCTCGGCGTGGTGGCCGGCATCACGCCGTTCAACTTCCCGGTCATGGTGCCGGCCTGGATGTTCCCGGTCGCGATCGCCGCGGGCAACACCTTCGTGTTGAAGCCCAGCCCGACCGACCCGACGCCTTCGCTGCTGATCGCCGACCTGCTGAAGAAGGCCGGCCTGCCCGACGGCGTGTTCAACGTGGTGCAGGGCGACAAGGAGGCGGTGGACGCGCTGATCGAGCACCCGGACGTCAAGGCCGTGAGCTTCGTCGGCTCCACGCCGATCGCCAACTACATCTACGAGACCGGCGCGAAGCACGGCAAGCGCGTGCAGGCCCTGGGCGGCGCGAAGAACCACATGATCGTGATGCCCGACGCCGACATCGACCAGGCCGTGGACGCGCTGATCGGCGCCGGCTACGGCTCGGCCGGCGAGCGCTGCATGGCCATCAGCGTGGCCGTGCTCGTGGGCGACGCGGCCGAGCAGGTGATCCCCAGGCTGGTGGAGCGCACCCGGGCGCTCAAGGTGCTCGACGGCGAAGACCTCGCGGCCGAGATGGGCCCGATCGTCACGCGCGCCGCGCACGAGCGCATCACCGGCTACATCGACCTGGGTGTGCAGGAAGGCGCCACGCTGCTGGTGGACGGCCGCGGCTTCGACGGCACCGCGGCCGGCGCGAAGACGGGCACCGACACCTCCGGCGGCTACTGGCTCGGCGGCACGCTGTTCGACCACGTGACGCCGCAGATGCGCATCTACCGGGAAGAGATCTTCGGCCCGGTGCTCGCCATCGTGCGCGCCAAGGATTTCGCCGAGGCGGTGCAGCTGGTCAACGACCACGAATTCGGCAACGGCGTGGCCTGCTTCACCCGCGACGGCCACGTCGCCCGCGAGTTCGGCCGCCGCATCCAGGCCGGCATGGTCGGCATCAACGTGCCTATTCCCGTGCCGATGGCCTGGCACGGCTTCGGCGGCTGGACGCGCAGCCTGTTCGGCGACATGCATGCCTACGGCGAGGAGGGCGTGCGCTTCTACACGAAGCAGAAGTCGATCATGCAGCGCTGGCCGCAGAGCACGCCCAAGGGCGCCGAGTTCGTGATGCCGACGGCGAAGTAGCCGGCGCGCACCGATCAGCCGCGGCCCAGGGCCGCGGCCACGCGCGCCCGGAGCACGGGCAGCAGCTCGGTGCCGAACCAGGGGTTGCGGGCGAGCCAGCCGTTGTTGCGCGGGCTCGGATGCGGCAGGGCCAGCGCGGCCGGCAGCGTGCTGCGCCAGTGGCGCACCGCCTCGGTCACGCCGCCGGTTTCCTCGGGCAGGTGGTAGGCGACCGCATACTGGCCCACCACGAGCGTCAATTCCAGGTTGCCAAGCAGGCCGAGCAGGCCGGCTCGCCGCAGCGGCGCGCATTCGGGCCGCGGCGGCCGGTCGCCCGACGGTCCCCGGCCCGGATAGCACAGGCCCATGGGCACAATGGCGAACAGCTCGGGCCGGTAGAACTCGTCGCGGCCGACGCCGAGCCAGTCGCGCAGCCGGTCCCCGCTCGCGTCGTTGAACGGAATGCCGGTCTCATGCACCTTGCGGCCCGGCGCCTGCGAGGCGATGAGGATGCGCGCGGCCGGATGCAGCTGGAAGACGGGGCGCGGCCCCAGCGGCAGGCTCGGCGCGCAGTGGGCGCAGGTGCGCGCCGCTTCGAGCTCGGCGCGCGCGTCGGGACCAGGCACGGTGTTTCCGATGGCGGACTCAGAAGGTGTGAAGGAATCCGGCGTAGCCCGATGGCCCGTCAGAACGCGCGCGATCAAGGCGCAAAGCGCAGACGTGGCTCGGGCCACGGCGAGCATTTACAACGCAGAGCGCGCGTGTTCTGGCGAGGCGAGCGGGCATGACGGGTTCGTTCACACCTTCTCAGCCCAGCACCAGCCGCACGAGCCGCATGCCCGCGAACAGGCCGCCCACGCCGAGCAGGACCGAGGCCGCGACGTAGAGCAGCGCCTGGCCCGTATCGCCGCGCTCGTGCAGCAGCGCGGTCTCCAGCGAGAAGGTCGAGAAGGTGGTGAAGCCGCCGAGGATGCCGGTGACCAGCAGCAGCCGCAGCTGCGGGCTCCAGCCGCTCCTGAGCGCGAACGCCTCGGCCACCACGCCCATGAGCAGCGAGCCGAGCACGTTGATCGCCAGCGTGCCGAACGGCCAGCCGGCGCCGGTCCAGCGCGCGGCCAGGAGGTTCGCCCCATGGCGCAGCGCCGAGCCAAAGCCGCCGCCCAGGAAGACGATCAGAAAGCCCTGCGCGCCCACGGTGCAGCTCAGTCCGGCTTGGCGGGGATGTTGAGACCGCGCTCGACGGCGGGCCGCGCCACGAAGGCGTCGAGCACCCGCTGCACGTTGGCGAAGTCGTCGAAGCCGACCAGCTCGCGCGCCTCATAGAAGCCCACGAGGTTGCGCACCCACGGAAAGATCGCGATGTCGGCGATGCCATAGTCGTCGCCGAGCACCCAGTCGCGGCCCTGCAGGCGGCGGTCGAGCACGCCGAGCAGGCGCTTCGACTCGGCCACGTAGCGGTCGCGCGGGCGCTTGTCCTCGATGTCCCTGCCGGCGAACTTGTGGAAGAAGCCGAGCTGGCCGAACATCGGCCCGACGCCGCCCATCTGCCACATGACCCACTGCAGCGCCTCGTAGCGGCCCGCCGCGTCGGCCGGGATCAGGCGGCCGGCCTTCTCGGCCAGGTAGAGCAGGATCGCGCCCGATTCGAACAGCGCGAGCGGCTGGCCGCCGGGGCCGTGCGGATCGAGGATGGCCGGGATCTTGTTGTTCGGGTTGAGCGACAGGAACTCGGTCGAGAACTGGTCGTTGTTCTCGAAGCCCACGCGGTGCACCTCGTAGGGCAGGCCCAGTTCTTCCAGCGCGATCGACACCTTCACGCCGTTGGGCGTGGGCAGCGAATAGAGCTGGATGCGGTCGGGGTGGCGCGCGGGCCACTTGTGGGTGACCGGAAAGGCATGCAGGTCGAGGGCGGGTGCGGTCTTGCTCATGGCCGGCGATTATGTCGGCGTGGGCGTTTGCGTGCAGGCCGTGCTGCGCTAACCTGCCGCCCATGACAACCAACGCCTCCCTCGCCGGCCAGGACTGGTCGCTGCCCTTCGCCTCGGCGCGCCAGCCGGTGCTGGCCCGCAACGTGGTCGCCACCTCCCAGCCGCTCGCGGCGCAGGCCGGCGCCGCGGCCTTCGCGCGCGGCGGCAATGCGATCGATGCGGCGCTGGCCGCGGCCATCACGCTGACCGTGGTCGAGCCGGTGATGAACGGCATCGGCGGCGACGGCTTCGCCCTCGTCTGGGACGGCGAGCGCCTGCACGGCCTGAACGCCTCGGGCCGCGCGCCGGCCGGCTGGAGCCCGCAGCGCTTCGCCGACCGGGCCGCGATGCCCTACCGCGGCTGGGACAGCGTGACCGTGCCGGGCCAGGTGGCCGGGTGGGTGGCGCTGTCGGAGCGCTTCGGTGCGCTGCCGTTCGGCGACCTGTTCGCCGACGCGATCCGCCATGCGCGCGACGGCTTTCCGGTGAGCCCGGTCATCGCGGGCCAGTGGGCGCAGTCGGTGCAGGAGCTGCACGGGCACCCGGGCTTCGGCGCCTTCATGCCGCACGGCCGCGCGCCGGCCGCGGGCGAGGTCTGGCGCTTCGCCGACCAGGCCGCGACGCTCGAGGAGATCGCCCGCACGCGCGGCGGATCGTTCTACCGCGGCCGGCTCGCCGAGGCCATCGCCGGCTTCGCGGCCGAGCACGGCGCGGCGCTCACCGCGGGCGACCTCGCGGCCCACCGGGCCGAATGGGTCGAGCCGATTTCGGTGGACTTCCGCGGCCGCCGCGTCCACGAGATACCGCCCAACGGCCAGGGCCTGGCCGCGCTGATCGCGCTCGGCCTCATCGAACACCTGCCCTACGACGAGACGGCGCCGGGCTCGGCCGCGCGCATGCACCTGGAGATCGAGGCCATGCGCGCCGCGTTCGCCGACCTGCATGCCCATGTGGCCGACCCCGACCACATGCGCGTGACCGCGGCCCAGCTGCTCGATGCGGCCTACCTGCGCGAGCGCGCGCGGGCGATCGACCCGCGCCGCGCCGGCAGCTACCCGGCCGGCCGCCCCGCCAGCGGCGGCACGGTCTACCTCTGCACCGCCGACGCGCAGGGCCGCATGGTGTCGTACATCCAGTCCAACTTCAAAGGCTTCGGCTCGGGCGTCGTGGTGCCGGGCACCGGCATCGCGCTGCACAACCGGGGCTCGGGCTTCGTCACCACGCCGGGCCATCCGAACGAGGTCGGCGGCGGCAAGCGGCCGCTGCACAGCATCATCCCGGCCTTCCTGTCGCGCGACGGCCGGCCCGAGATGGCCTTCGGCGTCATGGGCGGCAACATGCAGGCCCAGGGCCATGTGCAGATGGTGCTGCGCCGCGCGGTCGAGGGCCGCAGCCCGCAGGCCTGCGCCGACGCGCCGCGCTGGCGCATCAACGACGCGGCCGTGCTCACCGTGGAGCCGGCCGTGCCGCCGGCGGTGGTCGAGGGACTGCGCGCCCTCGGCTACGCGCCCGCGGTGGCCGCGCCGGGCAACCTCGACTTCGGCAGCGCCCAGCTCGCGCTGCGGCTGCCGGGCGAGGAGGTGGTCTACGCGGCGGGGTCGGACCCGCGGCGCGACGGGCAGGCCGTCGGGTACTGATCGGCGAGGCTCACCCGGCGTCCCGCCATGTCCGGGCAGCGCCGGGGACGCGAATATATACTCCCCCGGTCAATGGCATTTTTCGCCGGTCAGGTAGGCACTGTGGGCATATACTCCTATAGCACTGTATGCAACCTCATGGAGCCGCGCCGTTTCAGGCACACTCCCGCCCATGTCTTCTCCTGCGCAGTGGGCCGACGCCGCCCTGCAATCCTTCGATGCCGTCGTCAGCGCGACCAGCGGCTTCCGCAGCCGGCCCGGGCAGCGGCGCATGGCCGAGGAGGTGGCGCGCGTGTTCAGCACGGCCACGCTCGGCAGGGCGGCCGACGGCGACGAGGAGATCGACCCGGGCGAGGTCACCCGCGCCATCGCGGTGATCCAGGCCGGCACCGGCGTGGGCAAGTCGCTGGCCTACTGCGCGCCGGCCGTCGCCATCGCGCTGGCGCGCGGCACGCGGGTGGTGATTTCCACCGCCACGGTCGCCCTGCAGGAGCAGCTCGTCCACAAGGACCTGCCGGCGCTGGCCGCGCAGTTCGCGCACACCGGCGGCCAGCCGTTCCGCTGGGCGCTGGCCAAGGGCCGCGGCCGTTATGTCTGTCGGCTCAAGCTCGAACGCCTGGCCGGCGCCGGCGAGGCCGACGACGGCTTCGGCCCCGACGACGACCTCTTCTCCGAGGAGGAAGCCGCCCACCGCGCGCTGCGCCCCGCCCACGAGACCGAAGCGCGCATGCGCTACTACGCCGGCGTGATGCAGGCCCTGGCCGGCGGCGCCTGGGACGGCGACCGCGACACGCTCGACGTGCAGCCCGAGGCCGACGCCTGGCAGCCGATGGCCGCGCACGGCAGCTCCTGCACCGGGCGGCACTGCCCGTCGTTCAACGGCTGCATTTACTACGAGCGCCGCAAGGAGCTGGTCGGCGCGCAGGTCGTCGTCGCCAACCACGACCTGCTGCTGGCCTCGCTCGGCAGCCGGCTGCTGCCGGACCTGGACAACAGCCTGCTGGTGCTCGACGAGGCGCACCACCTGCCGGCCACCGCGCTCGACCACTTCGCCGGCCGCATGGAGCTGAGCCGGCTCGCCTGGCTCGACAAGCTCGCGGGCCACGCGCTGCGCGTGGGCGGGCTCATGGAGGTGGGCGAGATCGCCGACCTGCCGCGCCACACGGCCGAGCTGCGCCGTACGCTCGGCGAGCTGGAAAAGCTCGTCATGGAGACCTACGGCGAGACGCTGCGCATCCACCAGCCGGCCCGCGGCGCCTACGCGGCCGCCCAGCCCGCGCGCGCCCGGGTGCCGCGCGGCGAGCTGCCGGAGCAGCTGCAGGAGCCGGTCGGCCTGATCGCCTACCACGCGGGCGAGTTCCTCACCGCGCTGCAGGCCATCTCCAAGGCGCTGCGCGCGGCGATGCGCCACCTCTCCCAGGACAGGCCCGACGAGGCGCGGCGCCTGTCGGTGCTCTATGCCCAGCTCGGCACGCTGGCGCCGCGGCTGGAGCAGGTGCACGCCACCGCCCAACTGCTGCTGAAGGATGCCGAACCCGCATCCGGGGCAGGAGGTGCCCCGCATGCCAAATGGTTCACGCTGCGCATGGACGGCGAGTTCGCCGCCGTCGCCGCCCATGCCAGCCCGCTGCTGCCGGGCACCATGCTGCGCAACCACCTGTGGGGCGCGGTGCGCGGCGCGGTGCTGACCTCGGCCACGCTCACGAGCTGCGGGCAGTTCGGCTTCTTTATGCACGAATCGGGCCTGCATGGCGACCCCGACGCCGCCACGCTCGAAGTGCCCAGCCCGTTCGACTACGCCGCCCAGGGCCGCTTCGTCACCGCCGAAACCCGGGCCGACCCGCGCGACGCCGGCTTCAACGCCGAGATGGCCGACCGCCTGATCGCCGACCTGGCCCAGGTGGGGCGCGGCGCGCTCGTCCTCTTTACCGCGCGCGAGCAGATGCGCCTGGCTGTGGCCGCGCTGCCGCCCGTGCTGCGCGCCGTCGTGCTGGTGCAAAACGAGCTGCCGCGCCTGAAGCTGCTGGAGCAGCACCGCGCCCGCGTGGCCGCAGGCGAGCCGTCGGTCATCTTCGGCATGCAGTCCTTCGGCGAAGGGCTGGACCTGCCGGGCGCGCAGTGCGAGACGGTCTTCATCGCCAAGCTGCCCTTCGCCTCGCCCGACGACCCGGTGAGCGAAGCCCGCGCCGAATGGCTGCGCAGCCAGGGCCGCGACCCGTTCAGCGAACTGGTGGTGCCGGCCACCGCCATCCGCCTGGCGCAGTGGGTCGGCCGCGCCATCCGCACCGAGGACGACCGCGCGGCCATCTACTGCTACGACAAGCGCCTGGTGCGCAGCGCCTACGGCAAGCGGCTGCTCGACGGGCTGCCGCCGTTCACGCGCAGCGTTGCATGACGGGGGTATATGCCTGTGACGCGCCTCATCCGACCACTATGGGCCATCACCGAGGGGAGTATGCCGCCCGTCAGACCACGGCCGGCGAGCTGGCGCCATCCACGTTGAGGATCGCGCCCGACACGTACGACGCGCGCGGCGAGCTCAGGTAGACCACCGTGTCGGCGATCTCCTCGGCCGTGGCCAGCCGTCCCAGCGGCACCTGCGCGGCCGCCTCGCGCAGCGCCTGCTCTTCCGACACGCCGCGCTGGCGCGCATCGGCCCGCATGCCGCCGACCAGCCGGTCGGTGATGGTGGCCGACGGGTTCACCGCATTCACGCGGATGCCCGAGGGGCCGTAGGCCGCCGCCAGCCCGGCCGTGGCCAGCATCAGCGCCGCGTTGGCCGAGCCGCCGGCCAGGTGCGTCACGCGCGGGAACTTGCCGCCCATGCCGACCACGTTGATGATGACCCCGCGGCCGCGCCCGGCCATGCGCTTGATGAGCGGGTCGATCACGTGGATGTAGGGGTAGAACTTCGCGTCGAGCGCGGCATGCCACGTGGCCGCATCGAGTTCGGCGAACGGCCGGCGCTGGGCGGCACCGGCACTGTTGACCAGGATGTCGATGGGCCCGTGCTGCGCCTCGACCGTCTCGACCAGCTGGCGCGCGGCGTCGGCATCGGCCCGGTCGGCCAAGTGGGCATGGAGTGGCGGCGCATGGCCCAGTGTGGCGAGCGCCGCGTCGCGCGACGCCTCGGAGCGGCCGCTGATCGTGACGCGGGCGCCCTCCTCCAGATACAGCCTGGCGCAGGCCAGGCCGATGCCGCGGGTGCCGCCGGTGATGAGGATGTGCTGGTCGCGCAGACGCAGGTCTATGGGGTGTCTCCTTCGAGGGTGGTGGGATGTTCAACGAACCATCGAACTTACCCGCTTCCGCCGCCGGCTGCTGACCGGCGCCGCTCCTGCCAGCGCCGCAGCGCCCAGCCCGCCGCCAGCGCGGGCACGAACCACAGCGCCTCGGCGTTGCCGAAGGCGATCGATGCCAGGGCCGGTCCAGGGCAGTAGCCGGCGAGGCCCCAGCCGATGCCGAACAGCGCCGCGCCGCCGAGCAGCGGGGCGTCGATGGCCGCGCCCCGGGCCGGTAGCTGGAAGTCGTCATCGAGCACCGGCGCGCGCCGCCGCAGCACCCACGCGAAGCCCGCCGCGGCCACCGCGACCGCGCCGCCGAGCACGAGCAGCAGGCTCGCGTCCCAGGCGCCGGCCACGTCGAGAAAGCCGAGCACCTTGCGCGGATCGGTCATCTGCGCGATCGACAGCCCGAGTCCGAAGACCGTGCCCGACAGCAGCGCGGCCACGCTGCGTTGAACAACGCGGCTCATGCCGGCACGCCCAGCAGATGCCGCGCCACGAACGTCGTCGCGACCGCCACCGCGAGGAAGGTCGCCGTCGCCGCGATCGAGCGCCGCGACAGCCGCGCCATGCCGCACACGCCGTGCCCGCTGGTGCAGCCGTTGGACAGCGCGGTGCCGTAGCCCACGAGCAGGCCGGCGGCGACCAGCACCCCGCGCGGAAAGCCCTCGCGCACCGGCGTGGCCCCGCCGCACGCCGCCCACACACCCGCGCCCGCCAGCAGCCCGGCCACGAAGGCCCATCGCCAGGCCCGGTCGCCGCGCGCGGCCGTGGCGATGCGCCCGGCGATGCCGCTGATGCCGGCGATGCGGCCGTTGAAGAACAGCAGCAGCACGGCCGCCGCGCCGATCAGCAGGCCGCCCGCGAGCGCCGTCCAGGGAGTGAAGTGGTGCATTTCCGAAAATGGTAACGGCCGCCCGCACCCGCGGCATGCAGAATGCCCGCCATGCTCTGCTGCCGCCCGCGACAACGCCTCCTGCCGGCGGCCGCGCTCTGCCTGGTCCTGGCCGGTTGCGCCGCCCCGGCGCCCACCCCGCGCGGCGAGGTGCGCGGCGCCGACGCCACCGCCGGCGAGCTGGCCCAGTCCGACGTGAACCGCATGGCCACGCTGGAGATGCGGGCCAACCTCGACAGCCTGTTCGCCCTGGCCGGCAAGCTCTATCGCCGCAACCCGGCCGAGTGGCGCAAGGGCCCGGCCGCGTCGCGCGAGCAGGCGGTGGAGCAGCTGCGCGATGCGGTGCTGCAGCGCCAGCCCTGGGCGCCGCTGCAGGGCCGGCGCGACATCGCCGCGCTGGCGGTGGCGCTGTCGCCCGAGTTCGCCGGCGACCGGGTGGCCGCCTGCATCTACGCCACGGCCGACATGCTCGTCGCCGCGCACGGCGGCAAGACCGAATTCTTCCTCATCGACGGCCTGGATGCGCAGCACCTCTACAACGCCGCGCGCAACGTGGAGAGCGCCGTGTGGATGCTGTCGCAGCGCCGCACCGCCGCCGGCGCGCCGCTGCTGCTGGCCGACGAGATCGGCGCCCAGGCGCGCAACCTGAGCTTCGAGCGCGAGTTCGGCAAGATCATCGGCCGGCTCGATCTGCTGGCCCAGTTCGCCACCGAGAAGTACCGGCGTGCGGCGATCAGCTACGTGCAGGGGCTGGTGGGCGGGACGTTCCTTCAGTTCCTGCCGGTGCGGTGAGCACGCCGCAGCGGTCCAGCGGCTGCATGCACATTCTTATAATGCATGCACCGAATGCAACCGCAGGAGTTGAACCATGGCCATGCTGACCGTACGCAACCTGCCCGACAACGTGCACCGCGCCCTGCGGGTGCGGGCCGCCCAACACGGTCGCAGCACCGAAGCGGAAGTGCGCGAAATCCTGGCCGCCGCGGTCACGCCGGACGAGCGCGTGCGCCTGGGCGATGCGCTGGCAGCCATTGGCCGCAAGTTCGCGCTGACCGACGAAGAGTGCGACGTTTTCAACCAGGTGCGCGACAAGATGCCTGCCGAGCCGATGAGGTTCGAAGAATGATCGTCCTGGACACCAACGTCGTGTCCGAGGCGATGCGGTCGCAACCGCATGCGGCCGTGCGTGCCTGGCTCAACGCGCAAGCCGTCGAAACCCTGTTCCTTTCCAGTGTCACGCTGGCCGAGTTGCTGTTCGGCATCCGTGCGATGCCCGACGGCAAACGCCGAAACCTGCTCGACCAGGCATTGATGGAAATGCTGGCGCTGTTCGGCCAGCGCGTGCTGCCGTTCGATAGCGACGCGGCCCGCAGCTACGCCGAACTGGCCGTGACGGCCAGGAGCCGGGGACTCGGCTTTCCCATCGCTGACGGCTACATCGCCGCCATTGCCGCATCGCGCGATTTCATCGTCGCGTCCCGCGACACATCACCTTATCGGGCCGCTGGCGTGGCCGTCATCAATCCCTGGGAAGCGTAGAGCCACCATGTCCGAAACCCCCACGATCCCGCCGCTCCAGCTCTCCGGCCTCGAACCCATCTCCATCGGCCCCGGCAGCCTGTTCGTCAACATCGGCGAGCGCACCAACGTCACCGGCTCCAAGGCGTTCGCGCGGATGATCCTGGGCGGCCAGTACGAGCAGGCCCTGGTCGTCGCGCGCCAGCAGGTCGAGAACGGCGCGCAGGTCATCGACGTCAACATGGACGAGGCCATGCTCGACAGCAAGGCCGCGATGGTGCGCTTCCTCAACCTGATCGCCAGCGAGCCCGACATCGCACGCGTGCCGGTCATGGTGGACAGCTCCAAGTGGGAGGTGATCGAGGCCGGCCTGCGCTGCATCCAGGGCAAGGGCATCGTGAACTCGATCTCGATGAAGGAAGGCGTCGAGAAGTTCAAATACGAGGCCAGGCTCGTGCGCCGCTACGGCGCCGCGGCCGTGGTGATGGCCTTCGACGAGGTCGGCCAGGCCGACACCTTCGCCCGCAAGACCGCGATCTGCGAACGCGCCTACCGCATCTTGGTGGACGAAGTCGGCTTTCCGCCCGAGGACATCATCTTCGACCCCAACATCTTTGCGGTGGCCACGGGCATCGAGGAGCACAACAACTACGCGGTCGACTTCATCGAGGCCACGCGCTGGATCAAGCAGAACCTGCCGGGCGCGAAGGTGTCGGGCGGCGTCTCCAACGTGAGCTTCAGCTTCCGCGGCAACGACCCGGTGCGCGAGGCGATCCACACGGTGTTCCTCTACCACGCTATTCGTGCGGGCATGGACATGGGCATCGTCAACGCCGGCATGGTCGGCGTCTACGACGAGCTCGACCCGGTGCTGCGCGAGCGCGTGGAAGACGTGGTGCTCAACCGCCGCCCCGACGCCGGCGAGCGCCTGGTCGAGATCGCCGAGAGCGCCAGGGGCGCCGCCAAGGACGACACGAAGAAACTCGAATGGCGCGGCGGCACCGTCGGCCAGCGGCTGTCGCACGCGCTGGTGCACGGCATCACCGACTTCATCGTCGAGGACACCGAGGAGGCTTACCAGGACATCGTCGCCCGGGGCGGCCGCCCGCTGCACGTGATCGAAGGCCCGCTGATGGACGGCATGAACGTGGTCGGCGACCTGTTCGGCGCGGGCAAGATGTTCCTGCCGCAGGTGGTCAAGAGCGCGCGCGTGATGAAGCAGGCCGTGGCCCACCTGATCCCCTACATCGAGGAGGAGAAGAAGCGCGACGAGGCCGCGGGCCGCGACGTGCGCAGCAAGGGCAAGATCGTCATCGCCACCGTCAAGGGCGACGTGCACGACATCGGCAAGAACATCGTCACCGTTGTGCTCCAGTGCAACAACTTCGAGGTCGTGAACATGGGCGTGATGGTGCCTTGCCACGAGATCCTCGCGCGCGCCAAGGTCGAGGGCGCCGACATCGTCGGCCTGTCGGGCCTCATCACGCCGAGCCTGGAAGAGATGCAGTACGTCGCCGGCGAGATGCAGAAGGACGATCATTTCCGCCTCAAGCGGATTCCGCTGCTGATCGGCGGCGCCACCACGAGCCGCGTGCACACGGCCGTCAAGATCGCGCCGCACTACGAAGGCCCGGTCGTCTACGTGCCCGACGCCTCGCGCAGCGTGGGCGTGGCGCAGAACCTGCTCTCGGAGCAGGCCGCGAAGTTCATCGACGAACTCAAGGCCGACTACGAGAAGGTGCGCACACAGCATGCGAACCGCAAGCAGACGCCGCTGTGGCCGCTCGCCAAGGCACGCGCCAACAGGACGCCGATCGACTGGAGCGGCTACGTGCCGCCAGCGCCGAAATTCGCCGGCCGGCGCCTGTTCCGCAATTACGACCTGCACGCGCTGGCGAAGTACATCGACTGGGGCCCGTTCTTCCAGACCTGGGACCTCGCGGGCCCGTTCCCCGCGATCCTCAAGGACGAGATCGTCGGCACCGAGGCCCAGCGCGTGTTCAGCGACGGCAAGCGCATGCTGCAGCGCCTCATCGAAGGCCGCTGGCTCAGTGCCAGCGGCGTGGTCGGCTTCTGGCCGGCCAATGCGGTGGACGAGGACGACATCGCGCTCTATGCCGACGAGGCCCGCGAGCAGCGCGTGCTGACCTGGCACGGCCTGCGCCAGCAGACCGAAAAGCAGGCGGTGGACGGCGTGATGCGCCCGAGCCGCTGCCTGGCCGACTTCGTCGCGCCGCGCGAGAGCGGGCTGAAGGACTACGTCGGCGTCTTCGCGGTCACGGCCGGCATCGGCGTCGAGAAGAAGGAGCAGCAGTTCATCGACGACCTCGACGACTACTCGGCCATCATGCTCAAGGCGCTGGCCGACCGGCTGGCCGAAGCGTTCGCCGAGGCGCTGCACCAGCGTGTGCGCACCGACCTCTGGGGCTATGCGCCGCACGAAGCGCTGTCCAACGACGAGATGATCGCCGAGAAGTACCAGGGCATCCGCCCCGCACCGGGCTACCCGGCCTGCCCGGACCACACCGTCAAGCGCGGCATGTTCGACCTGCTCGGCGCGCGCGACATCGGCATGGACCTGACCAAATCGCTCGCGATGACGCCGGCCGCGAGCGTGAGCGGCTTCTACCTGAGCCATCCGCAGAGCACCTACTTCAACGTCGGCAAGATCGGCGAGGACCAGCTGCAGGACATGGCGCGGCGGCGCGGCGTGGCGGAGGAGGAGCTGCGCAGGGCGCTGGCGCCGAATCTATAAGGGAGTATGCGCCCATAATCCTTGGGGGATAAGCACTCCAGGGATCTACCCCCGCGTGTATTCGGGATGTGCAACTGCTGGAAAGACGAAGGCCCCGCATGCGGGGCCTTCCATTTGGTGCATCTTTCTGCTTGTTAGCGTCCAGAGCACATATCCCAGTGAACTGAATGCTTGCGACTGTACGGAATTGAGTTACAAAGTGCAAGTATTTTTCGCGGAGGGAAATGTATGGGAAGTCTTCGCCACCGGCTCGCGCTGGATCTGGGTTCGACATCGCTGGGCTGGGCGGTCCTGCGGCTCGATGATCACCATGCGCCAACAGCCATCATCAAGGCCGGTGTGCGCATCTTCAGCGACGGCCGCAATCCCAAGGACGGTTCTTCGCTCGCCGTCACCCGCCGCGCCGCACGCGCGATGCGGCGCCGGCGCGACCGGCTGCTGCGGCGCAAGGACCGCATGCTGCGCAAGCTGGTGGAACATGGCTTCTTCCCGGCCGACGAGGCAGGGCGCAAGACGCTGGAGCGGCTCAACCCCTACGAGCTGCGGGCGCGCGGACTGCGCGAACCCTTGCAGCCGGGCGAATTCGGCCGCGCGTTGTTCCACCTGAACCAGCGGCGCGGCTTCCAGAGCAACCGCAAGACGGACCGCAAGGACAACGACAGCGGCGCGCTCAAGAAGGCCATCGGCCAGTTGCGGCAGCAGCTGGAGGCCAGCGGCAGCCGCACCGTGGGCGAATGGTTCTGGACGCAGCGCCTGGAGCGCAAGCCCGAGGGCGTCGTCGGCCAGGGCGTGCGCGCCCGCTACCGCGAAACGCCCTACACCACCGACAAGGGCAAGAAGCGCATCGACAAGAGCTACGACCTGTACATCGACCGCCGCATGGTCGAACAGGAGTTCGACGCGATCTGGACCGCGCAGGCCGGCTTCAACCCAGCGCTGTTCAACGACGCGGCACGGGCCGACCTGAAAGACACGCTGCTGCATCAGCGCCCGCTGCGTCCGGTGAAGCCGGGCCGCTGCACGCTCATTCCGGAAGAACCGCGCGCGCCGCTGGCGCTGCCGAGCACGCAGCGCTTCCGCATCTACCAGGAGGTCAACCATCTGCGCCTGCTGCGCGACGACCTCAGTGAAGCGCAACTCTCCCGCGCGCAGCGCGATGCCGTGGCCGCGTTGCTGGAAGGCCGCGCCCGGGTGACCTTCGAGCAGATCCGCAAGCTGCTCCAACTCGGCGGCAGCGTGCAGTTCAACCTGGAGGACGCCAAGCGCACCGAACTCAAGGGCAATGCCACCAGCGCGGTGCTGGGCCGCAAGGAACTGTTCGGCCCGGCCTGGAGCCGCTTCGACGCAGCGCGACAGGACGAGATCGTCTGGAATCTGGTGACCGAGGAAAGCGAAGCCGCCCTCGTCGCCTGGCTGCAAGCGCACGCCGGCGTGGACGAGGCGCGGGCGCAGGCGATCGCCGACACCGGCCTGCCCGAGGGCTACGGCAGCCTGAGCCGCCACGCGCTGGCGCGCATCCTGCCCGCGTTGCGCGCGGACGTCATCACCTACGACAAGGCCGTGCAGGCCGCGGGTTTCTCGCACCACAGCGACCTGGGGTTCGACTTCGAGCATGCAGGCGACGAGGTGGAGCGCATCGGCGAGCGGACCATTGCTTCAACTGGAGAGATCAAGCCGATCTTCGCCTTCAAACAGTTGCCCTATTACGGTCGTGCGCTGCAGCGCCACGTCGCTTTCGCCAAAGAGGATCCAAAGACCGAGGAGGAACGCTACGGCAAGATCGCCAACCCCACGGTGCACATCGGGCTGAACCAGGTTCGCACGGTGGTCAACGCGCTGATCCGCCGTTACGGGCGGCCGACCGAGGTGGTGATCGAACTCGCGCGCGACTTCAAGCAGAGCCGCGAGCAGAAGCAGGACGCGCAGAAGAAGCAGGCCGAGAACCAGCGGCGCAATGTCCGCATCCGCCGATCCATCGCCCAGGCGCGCGGCATCGACGAGGAGCAGGTGCGCACCGGCGACATCCAGAAGTGGATCCTGTGGGAGGAACTGAGCTTCGACGTGGCCGACCGTCGCTGCCCCTACAGCGGCGTGCAGATCGGCGTGGATCTGCTGCTGAGCGACCAGGTCGAGATCGAGCACATCCTGCCGTTCTCCGACACCCTCGACGACAGCCTCAACAACCGCACGGTGGCGATGCGCCAGGCCAACCGCATCAAGCGCAACCGCACGCCGTGGGCGGCCCGTGCGGACTTCGAATCCCAAGGCTGGAACTACGACGGCATCCTGCAACGTGCCGAGCGCATGCCGCTGCGCAAGCGCTACCGCTTCGCACCGGACGGCTACGAGCGCTGGCTGGGCGAGGACAAGGGCTTTCTGGCGCGTGCTCTCAACGATACGCGCTACCTCTCGCGCGTCGCGGCCGAATATCTGCGACTCGTCTGCCCCGGCAGCGCGACGCGTGTGATTCCCGGCCAGATGACGGCGCTGCTGCGCGGCAAGTTCGGCCTCAACGATGTGCTGGGTCTCGACGGCGAGAAGAATCGCAACGACCACCGCCACCATGCGGTCGATGCCTGCGTGATCGGCGTGACCGACCAGGGCCTGCTGCAGCGCTTTGCGCGCGCCAGTGCCGAAGCCCGCGACAAGGGGCTGACGCGGCTGGTCGAGAGCATGCCGTTGCCCTGGCCTACCTACCGCGAGCACGTGGAGCGGGCCGTGCGCCACATCTGGGTGAGCCACCGGCCCGACCACGGCTACGAGGGGGCGATGATGGAGGAAACCTCGTACGGCATTCGCCGCGACGGCTCCATCAAGCAGCGCCGCCGGGCCGACGGCAGCGCCGGGCGCGAGATCAGCAACCTCGTGCGCATCGCCGAAGCCGGCCAGCCGGCGCGCCACGGCGTGGACGCCGAGGGTCGGCCGCTACCCTACAAAGGCTACGTCGGCGGCAGCAACTACTGCATCGAGATCACGGTGAACGACAAAGGGCGGTGGGAAGGCGAAGTGATTTCCACTTTTCAAGCCTACGTGTCGCATCCCGGACGATCATATAGCCGCTTATGGAACAGATGCGGGTGAGTCTGATACCAGTTCTTCATGGCCTGCATGGGCGTCTTGCTGCCCAGCGCTGACTGCGGCAGTTGCTGGTTGTACA
>WNDY01000025.1 GCA_009914555.1 Xylophilus sp. | reverse complement strand
TCGAGCGCAACGACCGCCTGGGGCGCCATCGCTGGGTCGTGGAACGCACTCACGCTTGGTTCGCAGGTATGGGCAAGCTGCGCATCCGATTCGAACGTCGAATCGACATCCATCTGGCATGGCTGTCGCTTGCCTGCTCGATCATTTGCCTACGACTTCTTCCTGAGTTTTGTTAGCCGCTCTTATTTTCTAATGTGCATCGCCAATGAATATCGCTTTTGGCCGAGCTGCCGTCTTCCTATGCTTCGGACGTCATCAACTCGACCGGAAAGACATCCATGGCCGCGCAATTCACCCTGCTGCCCAGCAGCCGTCTCCACATCGACAGCACCATTCATCGGGTGTGGGAGGTGCTCTCGGCCGGTGGGACAGCCATCTGCCCGAACACCGTCGGCTACGGCATCTGGGGCGGCTCGCCCGAAGCCGTCGACAAGGTCTTTCGCACCAAGCAGCGCGGCAGGCACAAGCGCCACGCCCTGATCACCGACGACATCGGCCAGCGCGAGATCCACGATCTCGAACCGCGCAAGCAGGACATGGTCGACTGCGTCACGGTGGACCACGACCTTCCGATGGGCGTGGTGGCGCCGATCCGGCCTGGCCACCCGCTGCTGGACAGGATCGATCCAGACACCTTCAAGGCGAGCACGGCCCACGGGACGATTGGCATGCTGCTGAATGGAGGGCCGCTGCACACCGCGATCGGCCGCCTGAGCCGCGAGGCATTGCACCCCGTGTTCGGATCCTCCGCCAACATGACCGGCACAGGCACCAAGTTCCGGCTGGAAGACGTGCAGCCGGAGATCCGTGCCATCGCCGATATCGAGGTCGACTGGGGCCTGCGCCGCTACCACGTGTACGGCCGGTCTTCCACCATCATCAATTTCATCGACATGTCGGTGATCCGGATAGGCTCCTGCTACGAGTTGATCGCGGATGTGCTGAAGCGGCAGTTCGACGTGGATTTGCCGGCCGATCCTGGCCGGGACCGCAATCCCTCCGGCCACCTGCAGGAATTCTCGCTGCCGCCGTTCGCCTGAGACCGCCGGCAACGGAACGAGAAGCGCCCGCGAACGCTCTCAGACCTCTTCGGCCTGCGAATACACCTCGCGCATGCAGGCCAGGAGCGCGTCGATGCGCCGGTTCTCGCCATCCGCGGCCCGGCGCGCCAGCAGGATCTGCCGCGGGGGCACCTGCCGTCCCAGGCGCACCAGCGTCACGGGCAAAGCGTCCAGGATCGCCCGCCGCGGTTGCGGGATGACCGAGAAGCCGAGATCTTCCGCCACCATCGCGATCACGGCATCGGTGGTCATCACCTCATACCGCGGCTGCAGCCCCGGCGCGATGTGCCTGATGAACGAGGAGGCGATCCGCCCGCCCTCCAGCGCCGTGTTGTAGCGCACCCACGGCAGCGCCCGAACGATCCTGCGCACAGAGTTCGGGCCCTGGTGCCCGCGCGGATACACCAGCACGAACGGCTCCTCGGCCAGCGCATTCCAGACCAGCTTGCGCGAAGCGATGGCACGCTGCCGCACGACCACCGCAGCGTCGATGTCGCCTGCCTTCAGCGATTCCAGCAGCTTCTCCGACGTGTTCTGCGGCTCCAGTGCGATCTGTAGCGTGGGATAGCGGCGCGCCGCCACCCGCAGGATGGCAGGCAGCGTGGACAACTGCACGCTGTTGATGACGCCGAGCCGCACCCGCCCGCTCGTTCCTGGCCGGCTGCGGTCGCGCAACGCCTGAAGTCCCGACAGCGCACCCTCGACCGTTGCGACCACTTCCAGCGCAAACCCCGTCGGTTTCACCGCACGCCCCGAGCGATCGAAGAGCGGCTGGCCGAAATAGTCTTCCAGCTGCCGCATCTGCTGGCTCACGGCGCTGGCCGTGAGTCCCAGTTCGTTGGCCGCGGCGGCGAAGTTGCCTCGGCGGACGACCGCCTGCAAGGTGGGCAGGGTTCCAAATTTCATGATGTCTCCTGGTACGGGTCGTGCGCTTAATCGCCAAATTCTCTAACGTTTCGCGCAAACAGATATCGCTTTTTCTTGAAGAAGAGCATCTCTATTCTCCTGCCTCGAAGCCTGCGGTGCGGACAGGCGGTCAACGATATTCAAGACGGAGACAGAGATGAAGAAATCCATTTCGATAGGCTCGCTTCTCGGCGCCTGCATCGGCGCCGCATCGGCGCAATCGTCCGTGGCGTTGTTCGGCGTCATCGACCTCGGCGTACGCGCGGTGAAGAACGGCGACGGCGGCACGGTCGCCTCGCTCACGGGCAACGGCCTGTCCACCAGCCGCTGGGGCCTGCGCGGCACCGAGGATCTCGGCGGCGGCATCAAGGCCGGCTTCTGGCTCGAATCGGCTATCGGCGCCGACACGGGGACGGCCGGCTCATCGAACAGCGCTGCGGCCGGCAACGGCGCCATGGCGACCTCGAAGTTCTTCGACCGCCGCGCGACGCTGGGCCTGAGCGGCGCCGCGGGCGAGGTCAGGCTCGGGCGGGACTACACGCCCACGTTCTCCAATCTCTCGGCATTCGACGCCTATGGATCCACCGGATTCGCCGGCGAGGCCAACCTGCTGGGAGGAGGATCGCCCACCGCGGTCGGCACCCTGGGCAGCGGCGCCGGAACGCTGGCCCGCGCCGACAACTCGGTCGGCTACTTCCTGCCGCGCAATGCATACGGCATCTACGGGACGGCCATGGCCGCCGCGGGAGAAGGCAGCAACACGAGCAACGGCAACAACCGCTATGTCGGCGCGCGCATCGGATGGCGGAGCGGTGCGCTCGACATGGCGGGGGCCTACGGCCGCACACGGATTCCGAACGACAGCGATTTTCGCGTGTGGAACGCAGGCGCCTCCTACGGCACCCCGGCGGTCAAGCTGCTGGTCCTCTACCACCAGGCGGACTTCACGCCCGCAGGCCTGCCCTCGCGCTCCCAGAAGCTCTGGGTGCTGGGCGCCAAGGTACCGGCAGGCCCGGGCGAGTTCCGCGCGACCTACCAGCGTTCCGCGATGCGCGGCGGGACGGCACCAGGCCTGCGCGACCAGGACGGCGCCCGGCAGTTCGCGCTCGGATACGTCTACCACCTGTCGAAGCGCACCGCGCTCTATACGGACGCCGGGCGCATCCAGAACCGCGGCCGGTCGAGCCGTACGTTCACAGGCGGCACCACAGCCGGAAGCAATTTCGGGACGGTGGACAACCGCAATTCGACGGCGTTCGTGCTCGGCGTCCGCCACAACTTCTGATCCTGCTTCCCTCCGCTTCGGCCACGTAGGTGCCGTTTTCTCCCCAAGAAGCAGATATCCCCCTCCATCCCTTCCACCTTCTGAAGAAATGCCAACGTGACTCTCCCATTGAAAAAGACTGCGCAACTGCGCCGGCTGATCCTCGCGCCCGAACTCCTCGTGATGCCCGGCGCCTATGACCCGATATCCGCGCGCGTCATCGCCGAAGCCGGGTTCGCAGCGATCCAGTGCTCCGGCTTCGGCATGTCGGCCTCGCGCCTGGGTCTGCCCGATTACAGCTTCCTGTCCTTCTCCGACATGCTCGCCGCGACCAAGCCGATCGTGGATGCCGTGGACGTGCCGGTCATGGCAGACGGCGACACCGGATTCGGCAACGCCGTGAATGCCTGGTACGCCGTGCAGGCGTTCGAGCGCATCGGCTGCGCCGGCATCAACATCGAGGACCAGGTGGCGCCCAAGCGCTGCGGGCACCTCGATGGCAAGTGCGTCGTGCCCTTGGACGAAGCAGTGGCCAAGATCCGGGCCTGCGCCGAGGCCCGGCAGGACCCGGACTTCGTCATCAACGCCCGCACCGATGCGCTCGCGCTGGGCGGCATCGAGGATGTCGTGCGCCGCGGAAATGCCTATCTGGATGCCGGCGCCACCATGGTGTTCGTCGACGGCCTGACCGACAAGGATCTGGCGCGCGAGGCAGTGCGCCGCATCCGCGGACCGGTTGCCATCAACGTGGTGGAAGGCGGCAAGTCGCCCGAACGGTTCACTTTCGCCGAGATGCAGGAGATGGGCATCGCGCGTGTCAGCCTGCCCGGTACGCTGCTCATGGCCGGCATCCAGGCCATGCAGGACGCCCTGGCCTCGGTGCGGGCCAACGGCTATGCAGGCGGCCCGGGCACCAGGCTCGCCGACTTCGGCACACTCAAGCGGCTGGCCGGTTTCGAGACTGTCTTTGCGCTGGAGCAGCGCTTTCTGACGGGTTTGCGCGCTTCTGCGGAGGACGTCCGTGGTTGACCGTCCGCGCAACATCGTCGAGAAGCTCTGGGACCAGCACGTAGTCGCCGATCTGGACGACGGCCAGAGCCTGCTGCACATCGACCGGATCGTGCTGCACGACCGTGCGGGGCCGGCGGTGTTCGGCCCGCTGCGGGATGCCGGGCGCAGCGTGGCGAATCCTGCGCTCATGTGCGGCACGATGGACCATATCGTCGACACGCACCCCGGCCGCGGCGACGACACGCTGTTCAAGGGCGGGCGCGGCTTCATCCAGGCGTTCCGCCAGGGTGCGCACGATGCCGGGATCAGGCTGTTCGACCTGGGCGACCCGCGGCAGGGCATTTCGCACGTGGTATCTCCGGAGCAGGGGATCGCGTTGCCGGGCGCTACGCTGGTGTGCTGCGACAGCCACACCTGCACGGTCGGCGGGATCGGAGCCCTGGCCTGGGGCATCGGTACCAGCGAAGGCGAGCACGCTGCGGCGACCCAGACCCTCATCCGGGCCAGGCCGCGGACCATGCGGGTGGAGTTCACCGGACGGCTGGCCGCCGGCGTGACGGCCAAGGACATGGCGCTGGCGCTGATTGGCCGCCACGGGGTGACCGGCGGCGCAGGACATGCCATCGAGTTCTGCGGCGAAGCCGTGCGCGCACTCGACGTCGAAGGACGGTTGACGCTGTGCAACATGGCCGTCGAATTCGGCGCATGGACGGCCGTGGTGGCACCGGACGAGACCACTTTCGGCTGGCTCCGCGCGCGGCCCCATGCGCCGCGCGGCGCGCAATGGGAGGCTGCGGTCGCGCACTGGCGCACGCTGGCCTCCGACGAGGGCGCGCCATGGGACCGGGAACTGCAGATCGACTGCAACACGCTTGCGCCCCAGATCACCTGGGGCACGAATCCGGGGCAGACGGCGGCCATTGGCGATGCCGTACCGCAGCCAGCCTCCGCGGACGTCGAGCGAGCCCTGGCCTACATGGATCTTCTGCCGGGACAGATCCTGAGCGAGGTTCCCATCGATGCCGCGTGTATCGGCTCCTGCACCAACAGCCGTCTGCCGGACCTGCGAGCCGCGGCGAAGCTCGTCAAGGGACGGCGGGTCGCGCCGAACGTCACAGCCATCGTGGTGCCGGGCTCCACCGCCGTGAAGCAGGCGGCCGAGGCCGAAGGCCTGGATGCGGTCTTCCGGGCGGCGGGCTTCGAATGGCGCGAGAGCGGCTGTTCCCTGTGCTTCTACGTCGGCGGCGACAGCTTCGACCGCCCCGGCCATCCTGCGCGCCGGGTGGTCTCCAGTACGAACCGCAACTTCGAAGGCCGCCAGGGCCCCGGGGTTCGCACGCACCTGGCCAGTCCGTTGGTCGTCGCGGCCTCGGCGCTCGCGGGCCGCATCGCCGACCCGCGGCCGCTGCTGGCCTGAGGGACAGGGATATGGAACAGTTCACCCGCGTCCAGGGCGTGGCCGCGCCGCTGCTGCGCGACAACATCGACACGGATCTGCTCATCCCTTCGCGCGAGATGACCACTCCCGGCAAGGAAGGCTATGGCGAAAAACTGCTTGCGCCCTGGCGCTATCTCCCTGCGCACGACGGCACGCGACGGGAGAACCCCGATTTCGTGCTCAATCGCGAGCCGTTCCGGCAAGCGGCCTTCCTGATTGCGGGTGCCAACTTCGGCAGCGGGTCTTCCCGCGAGCAGGCAGCCTGGGCGCTGCGGCAGTTCGGCTTGCGCGTCATCGTGGCACCGAGCTTTGGCGCGATCTTCGCGAACAACTGCTACCGCAACGGTTTGCTGCCTGTCGCGCTGCCGCGGCCCGAGATCGAAGCGCTGGCACGCGAGGCCGAAACGGGCCGGCTGCAACTGGCGGCCGACCTGGAGCACGACCGTCTGGAAGCATCGGACGGCAGGCAGTGGCCTTTGCAGGTGCCCGCCAGCGAACGGCAGATGATGCTGGCCGGCATGGATGCGATCGGGCTCACGTTGCGCCGCCGGGCGCAGATCGCCGCGTTTCAGGAAGCGGACCGCCGAAGGCGCCCGTGGATCTGGCTGGACATGATGGACAAGGAGACAAAATCATGAGATTTTCCAGAGCATGCATGCTCGGGGCAGCACTCCTGCTGGTCCGCGACCTGCCGGCAGCCGCACAGGATGGCTACCCCCAGCAGCCGGTGCGCATCGTCGTGGCAGCGCCCGCGGGCGGCGGCACCGACCTGATGGCCCGCATCATCGGCTCCACCGTCGGCGCCGATGCGCAGTGGACGGTCCTGGTGGACAACAAGCCTGGCGCGAACGGCATCATCGGCACCGATACCGTGGCCAAGGCCAAGCCAGACGGCTACACGCTCGGCATGGGCCAGACCGCCACGCTGGCGATCAATCCGGCGCTGTTCCGCAGCCTTCCCTACCAGCCGTTGCGGGACCTGGTACCTATCGCCACCGTGGCCGAGCAGCCGCTCGTCCTGGTAGTGCACGCCGAGTCGAAATTCCGCTCGCTGGCCGATCTGGTCGCTGTGCACAAGGGCAGGCAACTCACCCTGGCGACCGCTGGCGACGGCACGGTGGGCCAGATGGTCGGCGAGATGTTCGGCAGCCTGGTCGGCGCCAGGTTCCAGTCCAGCCCCTACAAGGGCTCGGCGCCCGCGCTGCAGGACGTGGCAGGCGGCCAGGTCGACTGCATGTTTGCGGTCCCACCTGGCGCATTGCCCCTAATCAAGGGCGGGCGCCTGCGGGCGCTGGCCGTGACTTCCGCCAAGCGGCTGCCGCTTCTACCCGACGTGCCGACGGTCGCGGAATCCGGCTATCCCGGCTTCCACGCCGCGGAATGGAAAGTCCTGGTTGCGCCCGCGGGCACCTCGCCGGCGGTGGTGTCGCGCTGGAACAGGGAAGTGCAGAAGGCTCTGGCGCAGCCGGCCGTGATCTCGCGCATCATCGCCGACGGCAGCCTGCCTCTGAGCCTGTCGCAGGCGGAGACCGACAGGTTCGTCCGCGGCGAGCACGAGCGCTGGACCGCCGTCGTTCGCAGCAGCGGCCTGAGCAAGAGCAAGTGAGGACGGTCATGCAAGGCCTGATGCAGAGCGTCCCGCTGCTCATCTCTTCGCTGCTGGCGCATGTCGAACGCCATCACGGCGACGCCGACATCGTCTCGCGCCGGGTGGAGGGCGACCTGCACCGCTACACCTGGGCGGACTGTGCCGGCCGGGCCCGCCAGGTGGCCCGGGCACTCGACGCCCAGGGGCTGCCGTTCTCCGGACGTGTCGCCACGCTCGCCTGGAACGGATATCGCCATCTGGAGCTGTACTACGGCGTATCGGGCTCGGGCCGGGTGCTGCACACCCTCAATCCGCGCCTGCATGCCGACCAGATCGCCTGGATCGTGAATCACGCCGAAGACCAGGTTCTCTGCTTCGATCTGACCTTCCTGCCTGCGGTGCAGGCCATGCATGCCAGTTGCCCGACCGTCGAGAAGTGGGTCGCCCTGTGCGATGCGGACCGTCTGCCGGCCGGCAGCGGCATACCCAACCTGGTCAGCTACGAGCATTGGATCGGTGCGCAGCCGGGCCGGTACGCATGGCCGGACTTCGACGAAAACTCCGCCTGCGGCATGTGCTACACGAGCGGTACCACGGGCCATCCGAAGGCAGTGCTCTACAGCCACCGCTCTACCGTGCTGCACGCCTGTGCAGCGGCGCTGCCCGACGCGATGAACCTGTCGGCGCGCGACGCGGTCCTGCCCGTGGTGCCCATGTTCCACGTCAACGCCTGGGGCCTTCCGTACTCGGCCGCGATGGTGGGCGCCAAGCTCGTGCTCCCGGGTGCGGCGATGGACGGGAAGTCGATTTTCGAATTGATCGAGACGGAGGGCGTGACCTTCGCGGCCGGCGTGCCGACGGTCTGGCAGACGATGCTCGGCCACATGCAGGCCAACGACCTCCGTTTCTCGACGCTCGGCCGCACGGTGATCGGCGGCTCGGCCTGCCCGCCGGCCATGATCGACGCATTCCGGGAGCGCTACGGGGTCGAGGTGCTCCATGCATGGGGCATGACGGAGGTGAGTCCGCTCGGAACGCTGTGCACGCTCAAGCGGAAGCATCTCTCGCTGCCGCGCGGCGAACAGGCCGCGATCCGCCTGAAGCAGGGCCGGGCCCTTTTCGGCGTCGACATGAAGATTGTCGGCAGCGGCGGCGAGGAACTCCCGTGGGACGGCAAGGCGGCCGGCAACCTGCTGGTCAAGGGGCCGTGGGTTGTCAAAGCGTATTTCAAGGGTGAGGACGGCGATCCGCTGGTACCCGACGCACAGCGCCGGGGCTGGTTTCCGACCGGCGACGTCGCCACCATCGATGCCGACGGCTACCTGCAGATCACCGACCGCAGCAAGGACGTGATCAAGTCCGGTGGCGAATGGATCAGTTCGATCGACATCGAGAACATCGCCTTGTCGCATCCCGCGGTCGCCATGGCTGCCTGCGTCGGCGTGTTCCATCCCAGATGGGGCGAGCGGCCGGTCATCGTGGTGGCAAGAAAGCCGGGCAGCGAGGTCACGCGGGACGAACTGCTGAAGTTCTACGATGGCAAGGCCGCGAAATGGCAGATTCCGGACGATGTGGTGTTCGTCGAGGCGATCCCGCTTGGGCCTACCGGAAAGATGCTCAAGACGACACTGCGCGAGCAACTCAGGGGCTACCAGCTGACGGAAGCTCGATAGCGAATCCCTGGATGCCGGCGCGATGCGGGGCGGCGCCGACAAGGCAAGCGCGTGCCGGTCATTCGACCGTCACACTCTTGGCGAGGTTTCTGGGCTTGTCCACGTCGGTGCCGCGCGCCACCGCCGTGTGGTAGGCCAGCAGCTGCAGCGGCACCACGTGCAGCAGCGGCGACAGCGCGCCGTAGTGCTCGGGCATGCGGATGACGTGGATGCCGTCGCTGCTGTCGATGCGGGTGTTGGCATCGGCCAGCACGTAGAGCACGCCGGCGCGGGCGCGCACCTCCTGGATGTTGCTCTTGAGCTTTTCCAGCAGTGTGTCGTTGGGCGCCACCGTCACCACCGGCATGGCGCTCGTCACCAGCGCGAGCGGGCCGTGCTTGAGTTCGCCGGCCGGATAGGCCTCGGCATGGATGTAGCTGATCTCCTTGAGCTTGAGCGCGCCTTCGAGCGCGATCGGGTAGTGCAGGCCGCGGCCGAGGAACAGCGCGTTGTCCATGCGGGCGAAGTCCTCGGCCCAGCTGATGACCTGCGGCTCCAGCGCCAGCACCGCCTGCAGCGCGAGCGGCAGGTGGCGCATGCTCTTCAGGTGCAGCGCCTCCTGCTCGGCCGTGAGCCGGCCCTTGGCCTGGGCCAGTGCCAGCGTGAGCAGAAAGAGCCCGGCGAGCTGCGTGGTGAAGGCCTTGGTGGAGGCCACGCCGATCTCCACGCCGGCGCGGGTCACGTAGGCCAGCGCGCATTCGCGCACCATGGCGCTGGTGGCGACGTTGCAGACGGTCAGCGTGTGGCGCATGCCCAGGCTCTGCGCATGGCGCAGCGCGGCCAGGGTGTCGGCCGTTTCGCCGGACTGGCTGATGGTGACGACCAGCGAGCGGGGGTTGGGCACCGAGCTGCGGTAGCGGTATTCGCTCGCCACCTCCACCTGCGTGGGAATGCCGGCCAGCCCTTCGAGCCAGTACTTGGCCACGCAGCCGCTGTAGTAGCTGGTGCCGCAGGCCAGGATGAGTACGCTGTCGATCGCCGCGAAGGTGCGCGCGGCGGCATTGCCGAACAGCTCGGGCACGATGCCCTCCACGCCTTCGAGCGTGTCGGCAATGGCGCGCGGCTGCTCGAAGATCTCCTTTTGCATGTAGTGGCGGTACGGGCCCAACTCCACCGCGCCGCTGTGGGCGACCACGGTGCGCACCGGGCGCGCGAACACTTCGGGGCGCTGACCATCGGCATCGACGATCCAGTAGCGGCCGAGCTGCAGGTCGACCACGTCGCCTTCTTCGAGGTAGACGATCTGGTCGGTCACGCCGGCCAGGGCCATCGCATCGCTGGCCAGGAAGAGCTCGCCGCCCTCGGCACCCACGCCCAGGATCAGCGGCGAGCCGGCGCGCGCGCCGACGACGCGGTGCGGCTCGTCCTTGTGGAAAACGGCGATGGCATAGGCGCCGCGCAGCTGGGCAACGGCGGCGCGCAGGGCGTCGAACAGGTCGCCGTCGTACAGGCTGTCGACCAGGTGGGCGATGACCTCGGTGTCGGTCTGGCTCTCGAACACATAGCCGCGGCGCTCCAGCGACAGGCGCAGCTCGTCGTGGTTCTCGATGATGCCGTTGTGCACCAGGGCCACCCGCGGCGCGCGGTTGCCGGCCTCGCCGGGGCCGTCGCTGAAGTGCGGATGGGCGTTGTGCACCGCCGGCGCGCCGTGGGTGGCCCAGCGGGTGTGGGCGATGCCGGTCGTGCCCTCGACATGGTCGGTCTCGATCTGCGTGAGCAGCTCGGCCACGCGGGCCGTGCTGCGCGCGCGCTTCAGTCCGCCGCCGGCATGCACCGCGACGCCGCAGGAGTCATAGCCGCGGTATTCGAGCCGCTGCAGGCCCTGGACGAGGATGGGAACGATATTGCGGGTGGAAACCGCGCCGACGATGCCGCACATGCTGGAGTACCTCCAAGAGATCGGGCGATAGTAGGCAGTTCGCGATTGAATTTCCGATCGAAATAAGCAGCTTTTAGCAATCCTGTTGCAGTCAAATTCTGTCGAGAAATAAAATTTCTGGATGGCTTCGGAAAAGAAATCCATACATCTCGATCTGACCGATGTCCGCCTGCTCGACTGCCTGCAGGCCGATGCATCCATCAGCAACCAGGCGCTGGCCGAGCGGGTCCACATCTCGCCGCCGACCTGCCTGCGCCGGGTGCGGCGCCTGCGCGAGGCCGGGCTGATCGAACGGCAGATCGCGGTGCTCAGCCCGGACGCGCTGTCACCCCTGGTCGGCCACGGGCTCGCGGCCATCGTCGAGGTGACGCTCGACCGCCAGGACGCGCAGCGGCTCGATGCCTTCGAGGTGCGCGCTGTGGCCGACGCCGCCGTGCAGCAGTGCTGGCGGGTATCGCCCGGGCCGGACTTCGTGCTGGTGGTGCAGATCGCCGACATGCCGGCCTACCTGGCGCTGGCCCAGCGCCTCTTCACCGGCGACGCCAACGTGCGCAACGTCAAGGCGTTCTTCGCGGTCAAGCGGGCCAAGTTCGCGCCCCGCATGGATCTCTCAACGGCAGCCGCGGCCCTGTCGCGCCACGGCTGAAAACGCCCTCTGCGCGGCTCGCGCAACAATGTTTTGACATTTCAGGCGACCCCCGTAGGATGACTTGCATCAAGAAGTAAGCGAAATGGAGGCCTTTCGATGCGCGTCAATCTGCCTGTGACGGACCGCGAATTCCCGTTCCCCCAAGGCCAGACGCTGGTGTCCTCCACCGATCTCAAAGGCCGCATCCTTTATTGCAACGCCCCTTTCGTGACCGTCAGCGGCTACGAGCGCGACGAACTGCTGGGCCAGCCCCACAACATGATCCGCCACCCCGACATGCCGGAAGAGGCTTTCCGCGACATGTGGGAGACGATCCAGAGCGGCCGCCCATGGTCGGCGCCGGTCAAGAACCGCCGCAAGGACGGCGGCTACTACTGGGTGATGGCCAACGTGACGCCGCTGCTCGAAGGCGACCGGCCGGTCGGCTTCATGTCGGTTCGCACCGAACCCAGCCGGGCCGAGACGCAGGCCGCCGAGGCGCTCTACGCCAGGATGCGCGCCGAGAAAGAAGCCGGCCATCTGGTCCACCGCTTCCAGGCCGGCCAGGTGCACCGCAACGACCTGGTCAGCCGCATGCGCCGCGCCGTCTCGCTCGGCCTGGGCGGCAAGATCGCGTTCGTGTCCTTCGCCCTCGCGGCCGCGGGAGTCGCTGTCGGGCGCACGGCCAGCGGCCTGGGCACGCTGGCCATCGACATGGTCGTGCTGGTGCTGGCCGCGCTGCTGGCCAGCTGGTACCTGCGGCGGCTCGTCGTGGCGCCGATGCAGTCGCTGCTGGCCTTCAGCAACCGCATGGCTGCGGGCGACCTGACGCACAAGCTCCAGCGCGGCCGGGCCGACCTGGCCGGCGACCTGGCGCAGGCGCTCAACCAGCTCAATGTGAACCTGCAGTCCATCGTGCGCGACGCCCGCACCGAGGCCGAGGTCATGCGCCATGCCACGCGCGAGATCGCGCAGGGCAACCACCACCTGTCGGAGCGCACCGAGGCGCAGGCCGGCAACCTGCAGCAGACGGCGGCGTCGATGGAGCAGATGACCGGCACAGTGCGCCAGAGCGCCGACACCGCGCGCCAGGCCAGCACGCTGGCCCAGACCGCCACCGAGGTGGCCGAGCGCAGCAGCCATGCGGTGCAGGACGTGACGCAGACCATGCAGACCATCCGCGAATCGTCGCAGCGCATCGGCGAGATCACGCAGGTGATCGACAGCATCGCCTTCCAGACCAATATCCTGGCGCTCAACGCCGCGATCGAGGCGGCGCGCGCCGGCGAGCAGGGTCGCGGCTTCGCCGTAGTGGCCGGCGAGGTGCGGGCGCTGGCGCGGCGCACCTCCGACGCCGCGCGCGAGATCAAGAAGCTGATCGAGGATTCGGCCGGCAAGGTCGAGGCCGGCCATGCGCTGGCCGGCGCGGCGCGCGACACCATGTCCGAGGCGCTGCGGACGGTGCAGCAGGTCAATGCGCTGATCGGCGAGATCAGCAGCGCCACGGCCGAGCAGCTCGGTGGCATCTCGCAGATCAATGCCGCGGTCAACCAGCTCGACACCATCACCCAGCAAAACGCGGCGCTGGTGGAGCAGATCGCCGCGGCGGCCGGCTCGCTCGAACGCCAGGCGCAGACGGTGACCGAGACGGTCAAGGTCTTCCGCATCGATGCGCACGCGTCCTTTGCCAGCGGCCCGGACGCCGTCGCACTGCGCCGCGAAGCCAAGGCGCAGGCCGCCGCCGCACCGCGCGCGCTGGCGCTGCATTGAATACCCCCTGGCCTACCCTCCTGTAGCGCGCACAGTCTGTACACTAGCGACCCATACCCCCGTCAGCGTACGGGCAGCACCAGCCGGACGGCGCAGCCCTGCTGCGGAGCGCCATCGATCGCGATGCGCCCGCCGTGGCGCCGGGCGATGGCCTGGGCCGCGGCCAGGCCGGTGCCGGTGCCCTCGAATTCCGATTCCCGGTGCAGCCTCTGGAACACGCCGAACAGCCGGCCGGCCTGCGCCGGATTGAAGCCGGCACCATCGTCGCGGATCTCGAACGACGCCTCGCCCGCCGCCACCGACGCGGTCACGGCGATGTGGGCCGGCGTGCGCTGGCGGCTGAACTTCCAGGCGTTGGACAGCAGATGCGTCCACAGCGCGCGCAGCCAGCCGCCGTCGCCCGCCACCGACGGCAGCTGCGCATCGACCTGCCAGACCACGGCGCGCGCTGGCTCGGCAGCTTCGAGCTGGAGGCGCACCTCGTCCACCACAGCCCGCACATCCACCGGCGCCACATTCAGCCGCGCCCGCGCGATGCGCGAGAGTTCGAGCAGGCCGTCGATCATGCGGCCCATCTGCCGGGCGGACCTGTCCGCCGTCGCCAGGTAGCCGAGCGCCTCCTGCGCGGCCGCGCCGGGCTCGGGCTGCAGCACCTCGCGCGCGAGCTGGCCGCAGGCGGTCACATGGCGCAGCGGCGCGCGCAGGTCGTGCGACACGGCGCGCAGGAACTCCTCCTGCGCCGCCTGCAGCTCGGCCAGCCGTTGCTCGCTCGCGGCCAGCGCGGCGCGCAGGCTGGCCGCGCCGTCATCGGCCATCAGGACTTGGCGGCCGTGGTCGGCCGCTTCCAGTCGGGAATGGTGACCTGCTTGCCGCGCGCCACGCTCAATGCGCCGGCCGGCGCATCCTTGGTGATCGTGGAGCCGCCGGCCACCGTGCCGCCCGCGCCGAGCGTGACCGGCGCGACCAGCACGCAGTTGCTGCCCACGTGCACGTCGGCCTCGATGACGGTGCGGTGCTTGTTCGCGCCGTCGTAGTTGGCGGTGATGGCGCCAGCGCCGTAGTTGACCAGCTCGCCCACGGTGGCATCGCCCAGGTAGGCCAGATGGTTGGCCTTGGCGCCCGCGGCGAGCGTGCTGTTCTTGACTTCGACGAAGTTGCCGATGTGGACCTCCGCGCCCAGCAGCGCGCCCGGCCGCAGGCGGGCGAACGGACCGACCAGCGCGCCCTCGCCCACCGCCACGCCGCCGGCGGCGCCGCCGTCGATGTGGGTGAAGGGGTGGATGACCGCACCGGCCGCGATGGCGGCATTGGCGATGACGCAGTGCGCGCCGATGCGCACGCCCTCGCCCAGCGACACCGCGCCTTCGAACACGCAGCCGACGTCGATCTCCACGTCCGGCCCCACGTCGAGCGTGCCGCGCAGGTCGAACCGCGCCGGGTCGGCCAGCCGGGTGCCGAAATCGTCCATCAGCGCCTGGGCCTGCCGCAGCTGCCAGGCACGCTCCAGTTCGGCCAGCTGGCGCGCGCTGTTGACGCCGGTCACCTGCACTGCGTCGGCCGTGGGCAGGCCCAGCACCTCCACGCCGTCGGCCACGGCCAGCGCCGCCACGTCGGACAGGTAGTACTCGTGCTGGGCGTTGTCGTTGGTGATGCGGCCGAGCCAGCCGTGCAGGTGGCGCGCGGGCGCGGCCATGATGCCGGTGTAGACCTCGCGGATGGCGCGCTGCGCTTCGCTCGCATCCTTGTGCTCGACGATGCCGCGCACGGCGGCGCCGGCGTCGCGCACGATGCGGCCATAGCCCGTCGGGTCGTCGAGCACCACGGTCAGCAGCGCGAGCCGCGCGCCGCCGCTGGCGGCGGCCAGGCGGGCGATGGCGTCGCTGGAGATCAGGGGCACGTCGCCGTTGAGCACGACCACCGTGCCGTCCTGCCCCAGCAGCGGCGCGGCCTGCCGGACCGCGTGCCCGGTGCCGAGCTGCGGCTCCTGGCGGACGAACTGCAATGCGGGGGCGTTGGCGTCGCGCGGCAACCGGCCCAGTGCGTGTTCCACGCCGGCGGCGCCGTGGCCGGTCACGATGACGACGCGGCGCGGCTCCAGGGCACGCGCGGCGGCCACGACGTGCGCGGCCATCGGACGGCCGGCCAGCGTGTGCAGCACCTTGGGCCGGCTGCTCTTCATCCGCGTGCCCTTGCCCGCTGCCATGATCACCACATCCAATGCCGTCATCGTCGTATCCGTCCCGTCGTCTTCATTGAGATAAAGCGTGACGGGCGATTATCGGACGCGTTTTGCGGCGCCCGGCCGTGGACCGGAGAAAAACCGCCGCTGCCTGGCGCAGGCTGCGCCGCTTACGTTTCGCAGGAAACGATTGGCGGTGCGCACGCGGCCGCAGGCGCTGCGGCCCGCGCACGGCGGCGCGGCAAGCGCAACAGGCCGGCGCGGGCGCGGGCCGGCACCACGGCAATGCGTACCAGAACGGGCGCGGCGTCGTATGGTTCCATCACCACGCGCTGGCGGGCGGTGATGTCCAGCCCGGGACTGCCGGCCGTCAGTACCAGATCACCGCCGGCCTGCGGCCCCAGGCCGTGCGGCCCGTCGAAGGTGATCCATGCCCGTCCCTCGATCACCGTCAGGCGCGATGCCGCGATGGCCCGCAGCGTGGCCGCCTGCCCCGGCTGGAGCCGGCATTGTTGCGGATCGGGAATGGGGACGGCGGTCATGGCCTGGGCTCCGGCGGCGTTGGTGTGAGGGCCATGATCCGCACGGCCCGCTGAGGCGTCCAATGAAATGACGCTAGGCTGTTGATTCCGCCGCCGCGTCAATCTTTCGCCATGGACCACCAACCCCATTTGCGTACGCGCCCGATCGGCGTGGGCCAGCTGCGCAGCTTCGCGGCCGTGGCCCGGCACCTGAACTTCCGCGCCGCGGCCGACCAGCTGGCGCTCACCCAGTCGGCCGTGAGCCGCCAGATCCAGTCGCTGGAGGACGAGGTCGGCGTGCCGCTGTTCCTGCGCCATACCCGCGCGGTGGAGCTGACCAGCGCCGGCGCCCAGCTGCTGCGCGCGGTCACGCCCGCACTGGAGCGCATCGACGGCACGGTGCGGCAGATCCGCCAGACGGCCGGGCGCAAGAGCGTGGCCATCACGACCTGGGCCTCGTTCGCGTCGATGTGGCTGATCCCGCGGCTGGAGGAATTCCAGCAGGCACACCCGGACATTGACATCCGCATCGACGCCAGCGACCAATCGGGCGACCTGGACACGGCCGACGTGGACATCGCCCTGCGCTACGCCCTGCCCGCCAACGTGCCGCCCACGGCCCAGCGCCTGTTCGGCGAGCGACTGGCCGTGGTCGCGAGCCCGTGGCTGCTCAAGGGCGGCACGCGGCTGTCGCAGCCGGAGGACGTGACCCAGTTCGCCCTGGTGGAGGCCGGTGACGCCCACCGCAGCGCCTTCATGGAACACCTGAGCTGGCGGCGCTGGCTCGCGCGGCAGGGGCAGGAGAAGCTGGTGCCGCGACGCTGGCTGTATTTCAACTACGCGCACCAGATGGCGCAGGCGGTGCTTGCGGGCCAGGGCATCTCGCTGGCGCGGCTGCCGCTGGTGGCCGACAGCCTGGCGCGCGGCGACCTGGTGGAGGCGATGCCCGAGCGCCGGCTCGACTCACCGATGGCCTACTGGCTGCTGGTCGGTCCGCGCAGCGCCCAGCGGCCGGAGATCCGCGCCTTCTGCGACTGGCTGCGCGAGCAGGCCCGCATCACGCGCGAGAGGGTCGGCGAAGGGCCGGACCCGGACCTCGCCGACGACATCGGCTGAAGCTCCGGTTCAATGCAGCGCGCCGGCCGGGAAGATGCGCAGCCGCGGCCCGGTGCGGGCAAGCGCGAGGTAGTCGCGGTCGTTGTGCACCAGCACGGCCTGGTGCTCGATGGCCAGCTGCGCCACCAGGCAGTCCACCGCCGTGCGGATCGTGACGCCCTGGCGCAGCGCCTGTGCATAGAGGCCGGCAGCGGCCTCGAAGACCAGTTCGCGCAGGGCGCGGTCCACCGCCTCGCGCTTGGTCCGCACGCCGGTCAGGCGCATGGCTTCGCCCACGAGGGCGGCGTCGAGGTTGATGTTGGTGCGCATGGCCGGCATTGCACAAGCCATGCACATGGCATGCACAAGTCCTGACTCAGCCCAGCGTCACCCGTGCGAACTTGCGCTTGCCCACCTGCACCACGTAGGTGCCGGTGGCGAGCTTGAGACCCTTGTCGGACACCACGGCCGAATCCACCCGCACGCCGCCGCCGTCGATCAGGCGGTTGGCCTCCGAACTCGACGGCGCGAGCCCCGCGGCCTTGAGCAGCACGGCGATGCCCAGCGGCGCGCCGGGCAGCGCGACTTCCGCGATCTCGTCGGGCACGCCGCCCTTGCTGCGGTTGGCGAAGTCCTGCTCGGCCGCATCGGCCGCCGCGCCGCCGTGGAAGCGCGCGGTGAGCTCGCGCGCCAGCGCCACCTTGGCATCCTTCTGGTTGCGGCCGGCCGCGACCTCGGCCTTGAGCGCTTCGATCTCCTCGATCGAGCGGAACGACAGCAGCGTGTACCAGCGCCACATGAGTTCGTCGGAGATCGACAGCACCTTGGCGAACATGGTGTTGGCCGGCTCGGTGATGCCGATGTAGTTGCCCTTGCTCTTGGACATCTTCTGCACGCCGTCCAGTCCTTCGAGCAGCGGCATGGTGAGCACGCACTGCGGCTCCTGGCCGTACTCCTGCTGGAGATGGCGCCCCATGAGCAGGTTGAACTTCTGGTCGGTGCCACCGAGCTCCAGGTCCGACTTCAGCGCCACCGAGTCGTAGCCCTGCATCAGCGGGTAGAGGAATTCGTGCACGCTGATCGACTGGCCGCCGTGGAAGCGCTTGTGGAAGTCGTCGCGCTCCATCATGCGAGCCACCGTGTAGCGCGCGGCCAGCTCGATCATGCCGCGCGCGCCCAGCGGATCGCTCCATTCGCTGTTGTAGCGGACCTCGGCCTTGTCGACGTCGATCACCAGGCGGATCTGGTCGAAATACGTCCGCGCATTGGCCTCGATCTGCTCGCGCGTGAGCGGCGGGCGCGTGCTGTTGCGCCCCGACGGATCGCCGATCAGGGTGGTGAAGTCGCCGATCAGCGGGACCACCGTATGCCCCAGATCCTGGAGCTGACGCATCTTGTTGAGGACCACCGTGTGGCCCAGGTGCAGGTCCGGCGCGGTCGGGTCCATGCCGAACTTGATGCGCAGCGGCTGGCCGGTCGCTTCGGCACGCTGGAGCTTCCTGGTCCATTCGTCCTGCGGCAGCAGTTCGTCGGCTCCGCGCAGCGTGATCTGCAGGGCGCGCTCTATACCAGCCGAGACCTGCGTGTCTGTAACAACTAATTTATTCATGCGGTTTTATCCTGATGCCCGCCGCAGGGGCGTCGCTATACTTCCGCGGCAACGCGCAGGGGAGGCATTCTAGTCGGCGGCTTCCGGTCTGCTTTCGCAGCCGCCCACCACCCGTCCCGCGTCGTGCGGTCGCGCCGCATACCGCACAGTCCGGCACACTTTCCTCCCCTGGGAACACATCCTTGACACTTGGTCTGACCTCCGCTGGCGCAGCCTTTGCCGTCCGCCTCGCCCACGGCGTGCAACACCTTCCCCGCCGCGTCACCGCGGCCATCGCCGCCATGCTGCTGTGCGGCGCCGGAGGCGCCTATGCCGTGGCGCAGTTCGGGCCCGACGCGTCCGACCTGCCGGTGCAGCGCATCCTGCTGCCGATCACGTCGCTGGCCGACCAGCAGTCCGCCGACAGTCTGCTGCCCGCCGTCCCGTTCACCCTGTACCGCAGCGACGTCACCCGTTCCAGCGACACCGCGGATTCGCTGCTGCAACGCCTTGGCATCGCCGATACCGCGGCCGCGGCCTTCCTGCGCAGCGACGCCACGGCCCGCCAGGCGCTGCTGGACCGCGCCGGCCGCAGCGTCTCGGCCGAAACCACCGACGAGCATGCCTTGCAGCGCCTGACCGCGCGCTGGGCGGCCGACGACAGCGGCAACTTCCAGCGTCTGGTGATCGAAAGGAACGGCACGGGCTTCGCCTCGCGCGTCGAGACCGCGCCGCTCGTCGCCACGAGCCGGCTGTCCAGCGGCACCATCACCTCGTCGCTGTTCGCCGCGACCGACGAGGCCAACCTGCCCGACGCCGTGGCCGGCCAGATCGCCGAGATCTTCTCGACCGACATCGACTTCCGCCGCGCGCTGCGGCGCGGCGACCGCTGCTCGGTCGTCTACGAGTCGCTCGAAGCCGACGGCGAGCCGCTGCGCACCGGCCGCGTGCTGAGCGCCGAGTTCGCCAACGGCGACAAGACCTTCCAGGCCATGTGGTTCCAGGAGCCCGGCCAGAAAGGCGCCTATTACGGCCTGGACGGCAGGAGCCTGCGCCATGCCTACCTGTCGTCGCCGGTCGCCTTCACCCGCGTGAGCAGCGGCTTCGCGATGCGCTTCCACCCGATCCTCCACACCTGGACCGCCCACAAGGGCACCGACTTCGCCGCGCCGGAAGGCACGCCGGTGCGCACCGTGGGCGACGGCGTGGTCGAGTTCGCGGGCGTGCAGAACGGCTACGGCAACGTCGTCTTCGTCAAGCACCGCGACAGCAACCACGTGACCGTCTATGCCCACCTGAGCCGCATCGGCGTGCGCCCGGGCCAGATAGTCGCCCAGGGTGACGTCATCGGCAACGTCGGCGCCACCGGCTGGGCCACCGGCCCGCACCTGCACTTCGAGTTCCGCGTCGGCGGCGTGCAGCAGGACCCGATGACGATCGCCAGGCAGAGCGGGTCGGTGCCGATCTCCGCCGCCGCCAGGCCGGCCTTCGACAAGCTCGCGGCCAGCATGCGCATGCAGTTGTCGGCCGCCGCGCTGGTGCAGCAGGCCAGCGCCGAGTAATCCGCATCGGCCTTTTGCTTCCACGACGGGCGCCGGAATGGCGGACCTCTGCATCGGCCTGATGTCCGGCACCTCGCTCGACGGCGTCGACGGCGTCGTCGTCGATTTCTCCAGCGGCCTGCCCGTGGTGCAGGCCCATGCGTTCGCCGCCATGCCGGCGCCGCTGTGTGCCGAATTGCTCGCGCTCAACACGCCAGGCGGCAACGAACTTCATCGCGCCGCCCTCGCAGCCAATGCGCTGGCCGGGCTCTACGCCGGCGTGGTGCAGGACCTGCTCCGTCACACCGGGCTGCCGCCTTTCGCCATTGGCGCCATCGGCGCCCACGGCCAGACCGTGCGCCACCGGCCCGGCGAGTTCGACGGCACCGGCTACACGCTCCAGCTCAACAACCCGGCTCTGCTGGCCGAGCGCACCGGCATCCCGGTGGCGGCTGACTTCCGCAGCCGCGACGTGGCCGCCGGCGGCCAGGGCGCGCCGCTGGTGCCGGCCTTCCACCACGCCGTGTTCGGCCGCGAGGGCGAGACGGTGCGGGTGCTCAACCTGGGCGGCATCGCCAACCTGAGCGTGCTGGATGCGGACGGCTCGGTCGCCGGCTTCGACTGCGGCCCCGGCAACGCCCTGCTGGATCACTGGTGCCTGCAACATACCGGCAGGAGATATGACGCAAGCGGCGCGTGGAGTGCCCGTGGCAAGCCCATACTCCTCCTTCTGCTGGCCTTGTTGGCGGAGCCCTTTCTCCAGCGCTCCCCGCCCAAGAGCACCGGCCGCGACCTGTTCAACCCCGCATGGCTCGATGCCCGGCTCGCGCCGTTCGCCGCAGCCGCACCGGTGGACGTGCAGGCCACGCTGGCCGAGTTCACCGCGCGCAGTTGCGCCGACGCCGTCCAGCGCTGGGGGGGCGGTGTCGGCGCCGGTCCGCTGATCGTCTGCGGCGGCGGCGCCTGCAACGACCACGTGGTCGCCCGGCTCCAGGCGCTGCTGCCCGCGTTGCGCGTGGCCTCATCGACCGAACACGGACTGCCGCCGCTGCAGGTCGAGGCCGCCGCCTTCGCCTGGCTGGCCTGGCGCAGGCTGCGCGGCGAGCCCGGCAACCTGCCGCGCGTCACCGGCGCGGCCGGGGAGCGCGTGCTGGGCGCGCTCTACCCGGCCTGAGCCACCCGGCGAACGCCGCCGCGCAAGGGCCGCTGGCCGCGCCGGCGCGAAGCCGTCCGGGGGATGACCCTCAGGTCTCGTCCACGGGGCCGGTCACGGTCGGCATCGACCGCGTGTCTTCCAGCTGCCAGAACACGCCGGCCGAGGCCATCGTCATCACGCCCATGGTGAGGAAGGTGGCATGGAAGGCCGTGAGCGTCTGTGCGGCCGCGCCGCTCTGCACGCCGAAAAGGTCGGTGAAGCCGGCGAGCACCGCGCCGGCGGCCGCCACGCCCATGCTCATGGCCAGCATCTGCACCATCGACAGCAGGCTGTTGCCGCTGCTCGCGGCCGCGGGCGACAGATCCTTGAGCGTGATCGTGTTCATCGCGGTGAACTGCATCGAGTTGATGCCGCCGAACACCGCGAGCTGCACGATGCGCAGCCACACTGGCTCCTGTGGCGAGATCAGGCCGAAGCTCAGCATCACCAGCCCGAGCGAGAAGGTGTTGCCCACCAGCACGCGGCGATAGCCGTAGCGCATGATGAGCCGCGTGGCCAGCGTCTTGGCCGCCATGCCGGCGAACGCCGTGGGCAGCATCATCATGCCGGCCTGGGCCGGCGAATAGCCCATGCAGACCTGCAGCACCAGCGGGATCAGGAACGGCATGCAGCTGCTGCCGATGCGGGCGAACAGGTTGCCCAGCAACCCCACGCGCAGGCTCTGCACCAGGAACAGGTGGGGCGAGAACAGCGGATCGGGCCGCCGCGCCGCACGCAGCCAGTAGGCCGCGAGGCTGGCGAAGCCGAACACCATGAGCAGCATCACGCCGGACTGGCGCAGCCCCAGCTCCGACACGCCGTCGAGCGCCAGCGAGACCGCCACCATGCCGAACGACAGCATCAGGTAGCCGCTAAGGTCGAAGCGTCCCACCGTCTCGCCCTCGCCCGCCGGCATGTAGCGCAGCGACGCCAGGCAGCCGACCAGGGCCACCGGCAGGTTGATCAGGAAGATCCAATGCCAGGACACATACTCCACCAGCCAGCCGCCCACGGTCGGGCCGATCAGCGGGCCGATCAGGCCGGGGACCGCGACGAAGCTCATCGCGCGCAGGAATTCCTCGCGCGGATAGGCCCGCAGCACCGCCAGCCGGCCCACCGGCAGCAGCAACGCGCCGCCCAGCCCCTGCACCACGCGAGCGGCCACCAGTTGCCCCAGGCTGGCCGCGATGGCGCACAGCAGCGAACCGATGGCGAACAGCGTGATCGCACCGACGTAGACCCGCCGCGTGCCGAAGCGGTCGGCGATCCAGCCCGAGGCCGGGATCAGCATCGCCATCGTCAGCGAATAGGCCACCACCACCGACTGCATGCGCAGCGGGCTCTCGCCGAGCGAGCGGGCCATCGACGGCAACGCGGTGTTGATGATGGTCGCGTCCAGCGTCTGCATGAAGAAGCCGACGGCGACGAGCCACAGCAGGACGGAGGAACGGGGAGCGCTGGGAGCGGCGGGAGCGGATGGATGCATGTGTCTCGTTGTTGTCGGTATGCTGCGGGATCAAAAACAAAAGCCGCCTTGCGGCGGCTTGGGAGGTGGGACCTACCGTGCGGACAGCGGGGCCGGCACGACAGCGCAGGATCAGACCGAGAAGCTCGAGCCGCAGCCGCAGGTGGTCGTCGCGTTCGGATTCTTGATCACGAACTGCGCGCCCTGCAGGTCTTCCTTGTAGTCGATCTCGGCACCGACGAGGTACTGGTAGCTCATCGCGTCAATGAGCAGGGACACGCCGTTCTTCGTCATGGTAGTGTCGTCCTCGTTGGCGATCTCGTCGAACGTGAAGCCGTACTGGAAGCCCGAGCAGCCGCCGCCCTGCACGAAGACGCGCAGCTTCAGGTCGGGGTTGCCTTCCTCGGCGATCAGGTCGGCCACCTTGGCGGCCGCGCTATCGGTGAAGATGATCGGTTCGGGCAGGGTCGTGGAAATGTTCTCGGCGACGGCGCTCATGCGTGTACTCCTGGGGAAGCTTTGGGTCGATCGTATCGCAAGCCTGCCGGGCCTGCTGCTCTCAGGGTTGTTGGCCGGCCATTCGGGCAGAAGGGCCGCCCCCGCTCCCTCCCCAAAGCAGCACAGCCGCCTCCAAGCGAATGGGGCGGCTGTGCGTGCGGAACTGCAGGCGCCTGGATCAGCGCTTGGAGAACTGCTTGCGGCGGCGTGCGGAGTGCAGGCCGACCTTCTTGCGCTCGACCTCGCGGGCGTCGCGGGTCACGAAGCCTGCGGCCGACAGCGCCGGCTTGAGCGTAGCGTCGTAGTCGATCAGGGCGCGGGTGATGCCGTGGCGGGCCGCGCCGGCCTGGCCGGATTCGCCGCCGCCGTGGACGTTGATCTGGATGTCGAAGGTTTCGACATGGTTGGTCAACACCAGCGGCTGCTTGGCGATCATCACCGACGTGGCGCGGCCGAAGTACTCGACGACATCCTTGCCGTTGATCGTGATCTTGCCGGAGCCCTTCTTGAGGAACACGCGGGCGACGCTGGACTTGCGACGGCCGGTGCCGTTGTTCCATTCACCAATGGTCATTTCCGGGCTCCTCAGATGTCCAGGACTTTGGGCTGCTGGGCCGTGTGCGGATGCTCGGCACCGCCATAGACCTTGAGCTTCTTGATCTGCGCGTAGCCGAGCGGACCCTTGGGCAGCATGCCCTTGACGGCCTTCTCGAGCGCACGGCCGGGATGCTTGGCCTGCAGGTCGCGGAAGTTGGTGGCGGTGATGCCGCCGGGGAAGCCCGAATGGCGGTAGTACACCTTGTCGAGCGACTTGGTGCCGGTGACCTTGAGCTTGGATGCGTTGATGACGACGATGTAGTCGCCGGTATCGACGTGAGGCGTGTAAATGGCCTTGTGCTTGCCGCGCAGACGGTGGGCAACTTCGCTGGCTACCCGGCCGAGCACCTTGTCGGTGGCGTCAATCACAAACCACTCGTGCACCACCTCAGCGGGTTTCGCGCTGACCGTAGTAGACATAGCTTTGGAGCTTTCGAGCTGGTACGAAAAGGGCCCTTTTCCACGGTCGGTGTTTCTCTGGAGGAAACCTCTTAGGTGGGGTCGGCAGACTGCCGTTTCGCCGCGGGGCCACGAAATGCGCTGCGAAACCCGGCATTCTAGCGCACAGCCGGGCTGCCGCCAAATCTTCGGCAGTCAGTTCGACAGCCGCTCGCGCTCCTCGCGCTGCTTGCGCCGGTAGTCCACGCAGACGGCGTTGTGCGCATTGGCTGGCTTTTGGCATTCGGTGTGGATGCACATGGTGCGGCCGAAGGCGCTGGCATCGGCGCAGATCGCCGAGGTGCGCTCGACGGGCCGGCGTGCGGGTGCCGTTTCGCCCGCCACGGGCCAGACCGCCGGCTCCGGCCTGGCCGGGCGCGGGGATGCAGGTGCAGTCGCTGCCGCGACGGCAGCCGGCTCGCGCGACGCCGCTGTGGGTACGGATACGGCTTCGGGCGCCTCGGTGATGACCTGGTCGTCCGGCGTGCGGACGATGTCGGGCTGCGGCGGCGTGCGCTGGAGGCTCCAGGCGAAGGCTGCGGCTGCAAGCAGCGCCGTCAGGCCCGCGATCGCCGCGATGCGGCCGCGGTGGCGCGGCGGTGGCGCGGCTCCGCTCCCGGCAGCCGCCGCTTCGGCAGCGGGCGGCGGCGCAGGCAATGCCATCGGCCCCGTGGCAGGCGCCGGCATGTCCGCAAGCGTGACGCCGGGCAGGCGGGGCGGCAGCACCTGGGTGCGCTCCTGCGGCGGCGGCACGGCGGCCCCGGTCGGCGCCGGGTCCACCGCCAGGTCGACCGGATCGGCCCAGGCATCGCCGCTGGCGGCACGCCAGTCGAAGGTTTCGAGCGGCTGGGCCGGCGGCAGCAGCGCCATCGCGGCGATGAACGCGTCGATGCTCTGCGGCCGGTCCTCGGGTCGGATCGACAGCGCCCGCGTGACCGCGCCGACGAAGGCCGGCGAATAGCGCTCACCAAACTCGGCCTCGACCGTGGCAGCCGCCTGCTCGAACGGCACCATGCGGTCGCGCAGCACGCGGAACGTGGCCGGCGGCGGCGGCTCGTTGCAGACCAGGCCGTGCACTACGGCGGCCAGCGCGTAGAGATCGGTCCACGGACCCTGGCGCAGGTCGCTCGCGGCCTCGGCATATTGCTCGACCGGCGCATAGTTGACCTTGAGCACGGCCGTATGGTGGCGCGTGCCCTCGCCGATCGCGCGGCGGGCAGCGCCCAGGTCCAGCAGCACCGGCGGGCCGATGTCCTGCAGGAAGATGTTGTCGGGCGAGACGTCGCGGTGCAGCGTCTGGGCCCCGTGCAGCACGCGCAGCGCACCGAGCGCCGACCAGAGCACGGTGCGCAGCCACTGCTCCGACGGCGGCCGGCGCAGTTGCGCGCGCGCCTGCTTGAGCGTGGTGCCGGCGTAGAGCGGCATCACCATGTAGGCCGTGCCGTTGGCCTCCCAGAAGCGGAACACCTTGACCAGCGAGGGATGGTCGAACTGCGCCAGCAGCCGGGCCTCGCCGATGAAGGAGCGCAGCCCGGCCTCGAACGGCTGCGCGTCGGCGGACGAACGCAGCGTCACCGACAGTCCGGCGGCGCGCCCCACCAGGGCGGCCGGCATGTATTCCTTGATCGCCACGGCGCGGTGCAGCGAATGGTCGAACGCGTGGTAGACCATGCCGAAGCCGCCCACGCCGAGCAGGCCGACGACTTCGAATTCCGCCAGGCGGCTGCCCGGCGGCAGCGCATCGATGTGGCTGACGGCCGGGACGTGGACGGGTTGCGGCGGATCGTTGGCGGGGGTCATGGCAAAAGGCGTCCGCGGCAGTCAAGGCGATGCTGCGGCGCGACATCATGTCCCAGAAGCCTGCCGTGCGCCAGCCCGGCGGCCGGCGGCCCGCGCGCCGGTACCATTGCCGGATGTTCAGCTACCGCCACGCCTTCCACGCGGGCAACCATGCCGATGTGCTCAAGCACACCGTGCTGGTCGCCACCTTGCAGCACCTGACCGAGAAGGAAGCGGCCCTCACCGTCGTCGACACCCATGCCGGCGCCGGGCTCTATCGGCTCGACGGCGACTATGCCTCGACCAGCGGCGAGGCCGCGCACGGCATCCATGCGCTCGCGGCGTCCGACGCGACGCTGGCGCCCGCGCTCCAGGCCTACCTGGACCTCGTGCGCGCCTTCAACCACGGCCCGGCGAAGCAGCCGCGCGTCTATCCTGGCTCGCCCTTCATCGCCCAGCGCCTGCTGCGACCGCACGACCGGCTCAAGCTCTACGAGCTGCACCCATCGGACGCGCGGGCGCTCGACGGCAACATCGCCCAGCTCGACGCCGGCCGCCAGGTCGCGGTGCTGCGCGAGGACGGCTTCGGCTCGGCCGTCAAGTTCCTGCCGCCGCCCTCGCGCCGCGCGTTGGTGCTGTGCGACCCGAGCTACGAGATGAAGACCGACTACGCCCGCGTGCTCGGCTTTGCCGCCGAAGCGCTCAAGCGCTTCGCCACCGGCACCTATGCCGTCTGGTACCCGATCATTCCGCGCCCCGAGGCGCACGATCTGCCGCGCCGGCTGCGCACGCTGGCCACCCAGGCCGGCAGGAGCTGGCTGCACGCGGCGCTGACAGTCAAGTCCAGCAGGATCAGCCAGGACGCAGCCACCGGCGAGACGCGCCGCCCGGGCCTGCCGGCCAGCGGCATGTTCCTGATCAACCCGCCTTACACGCTCAAAGCGGCACTGGCCCCGGCGCTGCCGCAGCTCGTGGAGATCCTGGGGCAGGACCGCCACGCGAGCTTCGTGCTGGAAACCGGCGGCTGACTCTTATACTCCCCCTTGCATCAACCCCTGGCGCGCATTCCACGCGCGCTACAGATACCTACTCCTCGGGGGTATCCAGCGCTGCGGTCACGCCCTGGGCGCCGCAGGCGCGTCCTGTCGACGACGGCAGCGTCAGCACGACGTCCTTGACGCCGCGGCCAACCATGCCGAGCGCCTCGGCCGCAGCCAGGCTCACGTCGATCACGCGCGAGCGAAGGTATGGGCCGCGGTCGTTGATGCGCACCATCACCTCGCGTCCGTTGACGAGGCTGTGCACGCACACGCGCGTGCCGAATGGCAGTGTGCGGTGGGCGGCGGTGAAAGCGCTCTGGTCGTAGCGTTCGCCGCTCGCGATGCGCCGCTGGTGAAAGCGTTGTGCGTACCACGAGGCGCCGCCCCGCTCGATCGCATAGCGCGTGAGCCAGGACGAGGCCGCGGCCAGCCGGTGCTGCTGTGCCGGCGCAGGCTCCGGCGACTCGGCAGCGGCATCGGGCTGCTGCTGCGCAGCGGCGCAGCCCATGCCGGCGGCAAGCGCCACCGCCGCGATGCGGGGTACCCAGAATGAAGCGATGCGGTCAGGCTGAGGCAAGGCGTGCTCCAAGGTTCAATCGGCGGCAGAGCTCCAGTGTCGCCGTGCTCTGGTTCATCGTGTAGAAGTGCAGGCCCGGCGCGCCGCCGGCGCGCAGCCGCTCGCACAGCGCCGCGACCACATCGAGGCCGAAGGCGCGGATCGACTCCACGTCGTCGCCATACGCCTGCAGCCGCAGCCGGATCCAGCGCGGAATTTCGGCGCCCGATGCGTCGGAGAAGCGCATCAGCTGCGACGAGCTGGTGATCGGCATGATACCCGGCACCACCGGAACGTCGGCACCCGCGGCGCGCGCGTCGTCGACGAAGCGGAAGTACGCGTCGGCATTGTAGAAGTACTGCGTGATCGCGCCGTTGGCCCCGGCCCGTACCTTGGCCGCGTAGGCCTGCAGGTCGGATTCGGGCGAGCGGGCCTGCGGGTGCACCTCGGGATAGGCGGCGACCTCGATGTGGAATGCGCGGCCGGTCTCGGCGCGGATGAATGCCACCAGGTCGCTCGCGTACTGGAATTCGCCGCCCGCGCCATAGCCGCTGGGCAGGTCGCCGCGCAGCGCCACCAGCCGGCGCGCACCCATCGCCTGGAGCTGCGCGAGCTGCTCGCGCACGCTCTCGCGCGTGGCGCCGATGCAGGAGAAATGGCTCGCCGCCGGCACGCCCTCGGCCAGGATCTCGGCCACCGCATCGAAGGTGCCGCGCTGCGTGGAGCCGCCTGCGCCATAGGTCACCGAGCAGTACTGCGGCGCGATCGCGCCGTAGAGCTGGCGGCGCACGCCGCGCAGCTTGACCACGCCTTCGGGCGTCTTGGGCGGGAAGAACTCGACGCTGACCGGCAGCGCCTTCGATTCAACGGCGGAAGCAGATGCGCTCATGGGCCCTTGCGTGCATGGATGAAGAATTCGCGGTTGCCGTCGCCGCCTTCGATCGTGCTGCCGTGCCAGCCGAGGACCGCAAGGCCGAGCGCCGCGCAGGCATCGCGCAGGCGCTGCTCGACCACCGCGTAGAGCGCCGCATCGCGCACGATGCCGCCCTTGCCGACCTGGGCCGGCTGCAGCTCGAACTGCGGCTTGACCAGCATGAGCATCGTGCCGCCGGGCCGCAGCAGCGGCACCACGGCCGGCAGGATCAGTGTGAGCGAGATGAACGACACGTCGCCCGTCACCAGGTCGAACGCGGGCGTCGTGTCCACGTCCGCACGGTCGGCGCGGCGCCGGCGCACGGTGGCGAGGGCGCCTTCGGCACGGGCCTCGTCCCGGGCGGCGCGCTCGGCCTTGAAGGACTCGACGTCCTGCTCCGTGGCATCGTCGCTGTCGTCGTAGGCGTCGTCGACCAGGCCGCCGTTGCGCATCCAGGCGTAGGGCGCGACGGGCTGGGTATCGTTGTCCTCGGGGTCTTCCTCGACCCGTTCGGACAGCGCTTCCTCGCAGGCGTCCTGCAGCGATCCGGCGGTGAGCGAGCGGGCATTGACGCCCTCCACCGCCACCACGCGCAGGTCGCTGCGCAGCCGCGCGTGCAGCTGGCCGTGGCCTACGTCCACGCCCACGACCTGGGATGCGCCCCGCTGCAGCAGGCAGTCGGTGAAGCCGCCGGTGCTCTGGCCCACGTCCAGGCAGCGCAGGCCGGCCACGGCCACACCCGTGGCCGCCAGCGCGCCTTCGAGCTTCAGCCCGCCGCGCGAGAGATACTTCGCCTCGGCCGCATCGAGCAGTTCGACCTCGGCGACGGCCGGGATCTCGTCGCCGTTCTTCGCGACCTGGTTCCACGGCATGCCCGCCGCCAGCCGCCACCGCACGCCGGCGGCGATGAGCCGCTGGGCCTGCGACCGGGTGGCGGCATGGCCGCGCTCCACCAGAAACACATCCGCGCGCATGTGCCGCCGTTCCTCGGGTCGACCAGTCAGTACCTGTAGGTCTCAGGCTTGTAGGGGCCGTTCCTGCTCACGCCGATGTACGCTGCCTGCACGTCCGTCAGCTCGGTCAGCTGGGCGCCGACCTTCTTGAGGTGCAGCCGCGCGACCTTCTCGTCGAGGATCTTGGGCAGCACGTAAACCTGGCCCGGCGTGTAGGCCTCGGGCTTGGTGAACAGCTCAATCTGGGCGATGGTCTGGTTGGCGAACGAGCTCGACATCACGAAGCTCGGGTGGCCGGTGGCGCAGCCCAGGTTCACCAGGCGGCCCTTGGCCAGCAGCGTGATGCGCTTGCCGTCGGGGAAGATCACGTGGTCGACCTGCGGCTTGACCTCTTCCCACCGGTACTGCTCCAGCGAGGCGACGTCGATCTCGTTGTCGAAGTGGCCGATGTTGCAGACGATGGCCTCGTTCTTCATCGCGACGAGATGCTCGTGGCGGATCACGTCGCGGTTGCCGGTGGTGGTCACGAAGATGTCGGCCTTGTCGGCGGCGTATTCCATCGTCACGACCTTGAAGCCCTCCATCGCGGCCTGCAGCGCGTTGATCGGGTCGATCTCGGTGACCCAGACCTGCGCGCGCAGCGCGGCCAGCGCCTGCGCGCAGCCCTTGCCCACGTCGCCGTAGCCCGCCACGACGGCGACCTTGCCGGCGATCATCACGTCGGTGGCGCGCTTGATGCCGTCCACCAGCGACTCGCGGCAGCCGTAGAGGTTGTCGAACTTGCTCTTGGTGACCGAGTCGTTGACGTTGATCGCGCGGAACAGCAGCGTGCCCTTGGCCGACATCTCCTTCAGGCGGTGCACGCCGGTGGTGGTCTCCTCGGTCACGCCGATGACCTCGGCGGCCTTGCGGCTGTACCAGGTCGGGTCGGTGGCGAGCCTGGCCTTGATGGCGGCGTAGAGGATGCGCTCCTCCTCGCTCCTGGGGTCGAGCAGCACGCGGGCGTCCTCCTCGGCGCGCTTGCCCAGGTGCAGCAGCAGCGTGGCGTCGCCGCCGTCGTCGAGGATCATGTTCGGGCCCTCGCCCTTGGCTCCCTTGGCGCCGAACTCGAAGATGCGGTGGGTGTAGTCCCAGTAGTCCTCCAGCGACTCGCCCTTGACGGCGAACACCGGCGTGCCGGCCTCGGCGATTGCGGCGGCCGCGTGGTCCTGCGTCGAGAAGATGTTGCACGAGGCCCAGCGCACCTCGGCGCCGAGCGCCTGGAGCGTCTCGATCAGCACGGCGGTCTGGATCGTCATGTGCAGCGAGCCGGTGATGCGCGCGCCCTTGAGCGGCTGGCTGGCGGCGAATTCCTCGCGGATCGCGATCAGGCCGGGCATCTCGGTCTCGGCGATGCGGATCTCGCGGCGGCCCCAGGCGGCCAGCGCGATATCGGCGATGGCATGGTCGCCGGCGGTGGGGGAGGAAGGTTGCAGGACGGCATTCATGGTCGGTCGGCGCCGGTGAAGATCTGGACGACCACGTCCGGCGGCGGCGAAGAAAGCGCGCAGGCACACTGGACGTGGGCGAGCGTCGTTGCGGTGTGGATATTCCGAGCCTCACGACCCGCGGCGCGCCCGTGATGGGCGGCGGAGGCGTTGCAACGCTCCTCGGAAGATGCGGATTGTACAAAAGCCCGCTGCGGGCAGCCTGGCGCGGCTGGCCGTGCGGACATCACGCGCATGCCGGCCGGGCAAGGCCGTGCTGAGCGCCGCAAGGCCCGCGGACGACATGAAAAAGCCCGCGGGCCTTGCGGCGCGCGGGCGCGTCATGCCGTGCCGCATGCCGGGCGGTCGCCGGCCCGGCATGCACGGGGCGTCACATGTCCATGCCGCCCATGCCACCCATGCCGCCGGGCATGCCGCCGCCGGCGGCGGGGGCGTCGTCCTTCGGCGCCTCGGCGATCATGGCTTCGGTCGTCAGCAGCAGCGAGGCCACGGACGCGGCGTTCTGCAGCGCGGTGCGGGTCACCTTGGTCGGATCCAGGATGCCCAGCTCGATCAGGTCACCGTAGGTGTCGTTGGCGGCGTTGAAGCCGAAGTTGCCCTTGCCTTCGAGCACCTTGTTGACCACCACGCTCGGCTCGCCGCCGGCGTTGTAGACGATCTCGCGCAGCGGGGCTTCGATGGCCTTGAGGATCAGCTTGACGCCGGCGTCCTGGTCGGCGTTGTCGCCCTTGATCTCGCCGGCCGCTTGGCGGGCGCGCAGCAGCGCCACGCCGCCGCCGGCCACGATGCCTTCCTCGACGGCAGCGCGGGTGGCGTGCAGGGCGTCTTCGACGCGGGCCTTCTTTTCCTTCATCTCGACTTCGGTCGCGGCGCCGACCTTGATCACGGCCACGCCGCCGGCCAGCTTGGCCACGCGCTCCTGCAGCTTCTCGCGGTCGTAGTCGCTGGTGGCTTCCTCGATCTGGATGCGGATCTGCTTGACGCGGGCTGCGATGTCGCCCGCGGCGCCAGCGCCGTCGATGATCGTGGTGTTTTCCTTGCCGACTTCGATGGTCTTGGCCTGACCCAGGTCGGCCAGCGTGACCTTCTCCAGCGACAGACCCACTTCCTCGGCGATCACCTTGCCGCCCGTGAGGATGGCGATGTCTTCGAGCATGGCCTTGCGGCGGTCGCCGAAGCCCGGGGCCTTGACGGCCCCGACCTTCAGGATGCCGCGGATGGTGTTGACCACCAGGGTCGCCAGGGCTTCGCCCTCCACGTCCTCGGCGATGATCAAGAGCGGACGGCCGGCCTTGGCCACGGCTTCGAGCGTGGGCAGCAGGTCGCGGATGTTGCTGATCTTCTTGTCGAACAGCAGCACGAACGGGTTGTCGAGGACCGCGGCCTGCTTCTCGGGGTTGTTGATGAAGTAGGGCGACAGGTAGCCGCGGTCGAACTGCATGCCTTCGACCACGTCGAGCTCATTGTCGAGCGACTTGCCGTCTTCGACCGTGATGACGCCTTCCTTGCCGACCTTGTCCATCGCGTCGGCGATGATCTTGCCGATGGATTCGTCGGAGTTGGCCGAGATCGAGCCGACCTGGGCGATTTCCTTGGAGGTGGTGGTGGCCTTGGCAGCCTTCTTCAACTGCTCGACCAGGGCGGCGACGGCCTTGTCGATGCCGCGCTTCAAGTCCATCGGGTTCAGGCCGGCGGCCACGTACTTGGAGCCTTCGCGCACGATGGCCTGGGCCAGCACGGTGGCGGTGGTGGTGCCGTCGCCAGCGTTGTCGCTGGTCTTGGAGGCCACTTCCTTCACGAGCTGGGCGCCCATGTTCTGCAGCTTGTCCTTGAGTTCGACTTCCTTGGCCACGGACACGCCGTCCTTGGTTACGGTGGGGGCGCCGAACGAGCGCTCCAGCACCACGTTGCGGCCCTTGGGACCGAGGGTGACCTTGACGGCGTTGGCGAGGATGTTCACGCCTTCGACCATGCGGGCGCGGGCTTCGCCGCCAAAGACTACGTCTTTTGCTGCCATTTTCTATGGACTCCGGATTCTGTTGAGGTGGGATGCGGCGGGACCCGCGCTTACTTCTCGACGACCGCGAACAGGTCGTCTTCCTTCATGACGAGCAGTTCGTCGCCGTGGACTTTGACGGTCTGGCCGGAGTACTTGCCGAACAGCACGCGGTCGCCGACCTTCACGCCCAGGGGCGACACCACGCCCTGGTCGTTCTTCTTGCCGGGGCCGACGGCCAGCACCTCGCCCTGGTCGGGCTTTTCGGCGGCGTTGTCCGGGATCACGATGCCGGAAGCCGTCTTGGTTTCCTGTTCCAGGCGCTTGACGATCACGCGATCGTGCAGAGGACGAAGGTTCAGTGCATCTCCTGTGAACAATTGGTGAGGTGAGATTTGTATTGAGGTACAGAACCAAAGTGTCTTTGTTAGCACTCTGACTGCACGAGTGCCAATCATATCGGCTTTTTCGGATGGTTCAAGACGTTTTGGTGGCTGCTGGAGCCGGCATCTGCCCGGCCGCGGCGAGAAGAACGGCCGGCATGAAAAACGCTTAGGCTTGCAGCATCGCCATGCATCCTCTCCTTCCCCGCCAGATCGTGGACGTGTCGCCGAACCGGTGGGACTGGGCGTTGCTGCCGCTGGTGCTGGCCGGCCTGGTGCTGCTGGCCTACGGCGCGCAGCAGATGGCGCAACCCTTCCACGTGGGCCAGGCGCTGCCGCTGTCGCTGGCGCCGCGGCAGCTGCCGTACTACCTGCTGCGCACCACACTGCGGATGTTCATCGCCCTGGGTGGAGCGCTGGTGTTCAGCGCGGCGTTCGCCGTGCTGACCGCGCGCTGCCGGCTGGCCGAACGCGTGCTGGTGCCGCTGCTGGACGTGCTGCAGTCCATTCCCATCCTGGGCTTCCTGTCGATCACGGTGACGGGCTTCATCGCGCTCTTCCCGGGCAGCCTGCTGGGCGTGGAGTGTGCGGCCATCTTCGCGATCTTCACCTCGCAGGCCTGGAACATGGCCTTCAGCCTCTACCAGTCGCTGCGCACCGTGCCGGCGGAACTGCAGGAGGCCGCGCGGGTGTTCCAGCTCTCGGGCTGGCAGCGCTTCTGGCGGCTGGAGTTGCCCTTCGCCATGCCGGGCCTGCTCTGGAACATGATGATGTCCATGTCCGGCGGCTGGTTCTTCGTGGTGGCCTCCGAGGCGATTTCGGTCGCCCACCGGGACATCAAGCTGCCCGGCGTAGGCTCGTACATCGCGCTGGCCATCGAGGCCCGCGACCTCGCCGCCATCGGCTGGGCCATCGCCTGCATGCTGGCGGCGATCCTGCTGTACGACCAGCTGCTGTTCCGCCCGCTGGTGGCCTGGGCCGACAAGTTCCGCTTCGAGGAGAGCGGCGACGGCGCCTCCTCGCGCTCGTGGCTGCTGGACTGGCTGCGCCGCGCGCGCGCCGTGCAGGCCCTGGCCGGCTGGTGCCGGCTGCAGCTGGCGCGCACGCTGACACTGTCGCGGCTGCGCCACGACGGCACCTCGATCCGCGCGCGGCCGCGCGCGCCCTCGGGCCGTGCCGAACGCGCGTGGGACGCGGTGCTGGCCGCCGGCGTGCTGCTCGCCGCCGCGCGGCTCGCGCAGTTCGTGCATGCGGAGGTGGGCTGGCAGGAGGTGGCGCACGTCTTCGTCCTGGGCGGCTGCACGCTGCTGCGCGTGCTGGTGCTGATCGCCCTGGCGGCCGTGGTCTGGGTGCCCGTGGGCGTGTGGATCGGCATGGATCCGCGCTGGTCGGGCCGGCTGCAGGCGGTGGCGCAGTTCCTCGCGGCGTTCCCGGCCAACCTGTTCTTCCCGCTGGCGGTGATGCTGGTCGTGCGCTGGAGGCTCGACCCGGACGTGTGGCTCTCGCCGCTCATGATTCTGGGCACGCAGTGGTACATCCTCTTCAACGTGATCGCCGGCGCATCAGGCATTCCGGACGAGCTGCGCCTGGCCGCCCGCAACCTGGGCCTGTCGGGCTGGCTGCGCTGGAAGCGCTACCTGCTGCCGGCCGTGTTCCCGAGCTTCGTCACCGGCGCCATCACCGCCAGCGGCGGCTCGTGGAACGCCAGCATCGTGGCCGAGTACGTCACCTGGGGCGACACCACGCTGCAGGCCAAGGGCCTGGGCAGCTACATCGCGCAGATGACGGCGGCCGGCGACTTCCCGCGCATCGCGCTGGGCATCGGCGTGATGGTGGTGTTCGTGATGGGGCTCAACCGTTTCCTCTGGCGGCGTCTGTACCGCCTGGCCGAAGACCGCATGCATTCCTGACCGGAGCCGTTGCCGCCATGACGCAGCCCCCACCCATCCTCGAACTCCGCGGCGTGGACAAGACGTTCCGCTCCTCCGATGGACGCGAGCGCCCGGTGCTCCAGCAGGTCGATTTCACGCTGCGAGAGGGGGAGATCGTCGCCCTGCTGGGCCCGTCCGGCTCGGGCAAGAGCACGCTGCTGCGGATCATGGCGGGACTCGTGCCGGCGGACCGCGGCGAGGTGCGCTACCGCGGCCAGCCGCTGTACGGCCCGGCGCGCGGGATCGGCATGGTGTTCCAGTCGTTCGCGCTGTTCCCCTGGCTCACGGTGCAGCAGAACGTGGAGCTGGGGCTGGAGGCGCGCGGCGTGCCGCAGGCCGCGCGCGCCGGGCGGGCGGCCGACGCCATCGCGCTGATCGGCCTGGCGGGCTTCGAGGGCGCGCTGCCACGCGAACTCTCGGGCGGCATGCGCCAGCGCGTGGGCATCGCCCGCGCGCTGGTGACCGGCCCCGACGTGCTGCTCATGGACGAAGCCTTCTCCGCGCTCGATGTGCTCACCGGCGAGCGCCTGCGCGAAGACATCCTGGAACTGTGGCACGGCGGCAGCATGCCCACCCGGGCCATGCTCGTGGTCTCGCACAGCATCGAAGAGGCGGTGGTGATGGCCGACCGCGTGCTGATCCTCGCCCGGGACCCGGGCCGCATCCGCTGCGAGCGGGCCATTCCGCTGCCGCGCCCGCGCGATGCGGACGGCGTCCAGGTGCGCGCGCTGGTCGACGAGGTCTATGCGCTCATGACGGCCAGCGCGGCGCGCCCCGCGGCCGGCGCGGCGCCGGCAGAGCCGTCCGCACGCGCCACGCTCACCGACCGCCTGCCCGCCGCCGACGTGGCGCGCATGGACGGCCTGCTGGAGCTGCTGGCCGGGCCGCCGTTCGGCGGGCGCGCCGACCTGCCGCGGCTGGCCGAGGAGGCCGGCCTCGCGGACGCCGACCTGCTGCCCGCGGCCCACGCGCTGGCCCAGCTCGGCCTGGCGGCGCTCGCGGACGGCGACCTGCAGATCACGCCCCTGGGCCGGCGGTACGTTGACGGGCCGCACGGCCTGCGCCAGAACCTCTTCGGCCAGCAGCTGCTGGCCCGCGTTCCGCTCGTCGCCCACATCCGCCACAGTCTGGAGCAGGAGCCCGAGGGTGAGCTACCGGACGCGCCGTTCCTGCGCCTGCTGGACGAGCGGCTCGGTGCCGTCGAAGCCGCCGGCGTGCTGCGCACGGCCATCACCTGGGCCCGCCACGGCGAAGTGTTCGAGTACGACTTCCGCACCCGTGTCCTGCGCCTGCCCACGGGCGACGAGACGCCGGCATGAGCACGGCCGCGTGGGGCGGCAACCTAGAATCGCGGCCCATGCATATCCACATCCTCGGCATCTGCGGCACCTTCATGGGCGGCGCGGCCGCGCTGGCCCGCGAGGCCGGCCACCAGGTCACCGGCTGCGACGCCGGCGTCTACCCGCCCATGAGCGACCAGTTGCGCGCGCTCGGCATCGATCTGATCGAGGGCTATGGTGCCGACCAGCTGGCGCTGAAGCCCGACGTGTTCGTGGTCGGCAACGTGGTGAGCCGTACAAGGCTGGACGATGGGACGCCGAAGTTCCCGCTGATGGAAGCGATCCTCGACACCGGCGCGCGCTACACCAGCGGCCCGCAGTGGCTCGCCGAGCACGTGCTCCAGGGCCGCCACGTGCTGGCCGTGGCCGGCACGCACGGCAAGACCACCACGACATCGATGCTGGCCTGGGCGCTGGAGCGCGCGGGCCGGCAGCCGGGATTCCTGGTCGGCGGCGTACCGCTGGACTTCGGCGTCTCGGCGAGGCTGGGCTCGCAGAATGCCTTCGTCATCGAGGCCGACGAATACGACACCGCCTTCTTCGCCAAGCGCAGCAAGTTCGTGCACTACCGCCCGCGCACGGCGGTGCTGAACAACCTGGAGTTCGACCACGCCGACATCTTCGAGGATCTCGCGGCGATCGAGCGGCAGTTCCACCACCTGGTGCGCACCGTGCCGTCCACCGGCCGCATCGTCGTCAACGGGCTGGAGGAAAGCCTGGCGCGCGTACTCGGCCAGGGCTGCTGGAGCGAAGTGGCGAGCTTCGGCGCGGCGGCGAGCGACTTCACGGCCGAGGGCGAGCCGCACCGCTTCGACGTGCTGCGGCGCGGCGCGCGCGTGGGCACGGTGGACTGGGCGCTCGGCGGCGTGCACAACCAGTTGAACGCGCTCGCGGCGATCGCGGCGGCAGAGCACGTGGGCGTCGATCCGGCCGAGGCGGCCGCGGCGCTGTCCGCCTTCCGCAACGTGCGCCGGCGCATGGAGGTTCGCGGCACGGCCGGCGGCGTCACCGTGTACGACGACTTCGCCCACCATCCGACGGCGATCCGTACCACGCTCGACGGGCTGCGGCGGCGCGTCGGCCCTGGCACGCGCATCCTCGCGGTGTTCGAGCCGCGCAGCAACACGATGAAGCTCGGCACCATGAAAGCCCAGCTGCCCTGGAGCCTGGAGGCGGCCGACCTCGCCTTCTGCCACACCGGCGGGCTCGACTGGGACGCGGCGGCCGCGCTCGCGCCGCTCGGCGGCCGCGCGGTGACGGCCGGATCGGTCGAGGCGCTCGTGGCGCGGGTCGCTGCCGCCGCGCGCCCGGGCGACCAGGTGGTCTGCATGAGCAATGGCGGCTTCGGCGGCATCCACGGCAAGCTGCTCGACGCACTCGCGACGCGAGCTGCCTAATATACTCCCAGCCCTATACGCTCACAGCGCTTTTCACTCAAGCGCTGTGAGCGTATATCCCCTAGGCTGCAGCGCGGACCGCGTCGCGGCGCGTCTGCACCGCTTCGGACAGCAGCGCGAGCACGTCCTGCGAATCGTCCCAGCCCAGGCAGGCGTCGGTGATGCTCTGGCCATAGGCCAGCGCGGCCACGTCGTCCTTGCCCGGCGAGAACTTCTGCGCGCCGGCCTTGAGGTGGCTCTCGACCATCAGGCCGAAGATGTTGCACGAGCCGCCCGCGACCTGGCCCGCGATGTCGCGCGCCACATCGATCTGGCGCTGGTGCTGCTTGCTGCTGTTGGCATGGCTGCAGTCGACCATCAGCGTAGCCGGCAGGTGGGCCGCGGTCAGTTGCTGGCAGGCGGTGGCGACGCTGTCGGCGTCGTAGTTGGGCGCCTTGCCGCCGCGCAGGATCACGTGGCAGTCCTTGTTGCCGCGGGTCTGCACGATCGCGACCTGGCCGTTCTTGTGCACCGAGAGGAAATGGTGGCCGCGCGCGGCAGCCTGGATCGCGTCGGTGGCGATGCGGATGTTGCCGTCGGTGCCGTTCTTGAAGCCGATCGGCGCCGAGATGCCCGAGGCCAGCTCGCGGTGCACCTGGCTTTCGGTGGTGCGCGCGCCGATCGCGCCCCAGGAGATCAGGTCGCCGATGTACTGCGGCGAGATCACGTCGAGGAACTCGCTGCCAGCCGGCAGGCCCAGGCGGTTGATCTCGATGAGCAGTTGGCGCGCGATGCGCAGTCCCTCGTCGATGCGGAAGCTCTCGTCGAGGTAGGGGTCGTTGATGAGGCCCTTCCAGCCCACGGTGGTGCGCGGCTTCTCGAAATAGACGCGCATCACGATCTCCAGCGTGTCGGCGTACTTCCTGCGCTCCTCCACGAGGCGCTCGGCGTATTCGACCGCGGCCTTCGGATCGTGGATCGAGCACGGACCCACCACCACCAGCAGCCGGTCGTCGCGCCCCGCGATGATCTCGTGGATGTTGCGCCGCGTCTGCGCGATCAGCGACTCGGTGGCCGTGCCACGGATGGGGAAGAAGCGGATCAGGTGTTCGGGAGGCGGCAGCACGGTGATTTCCTGGATGCGTTCGTTGTCGGTCTGGCCGGTTTTTTCGACGGACGGCGCATACCAGCTGTCGCTGGCGGGCTGGTGGACTTTGGCGGTCATGGAAGCTCCAGGAGTCGTGGATGATGTGGGTGTGAAGGCGGGCAAAGAAAAACCGCCGGGCTTTTGCAGCTGCGGCGGTTGTCTTCGGGAGGTTTCGGGTGCCTACGCGCTCGCCTCTCGTCCGCCTGGGACCAAGAACCAAAAGTAGAAGTAGGCGAAAGCGCGGGAAACCATGGCGGCCAATGTAGCACAGCCGCCGCCTCGACGCCAGCGCCATCTGGCCCCTCGGCGGCCGCGAATTCGCCCCGGCATGCTAGGGCCCGCCCCACGGGCCCGGCGCCTGGCGGAAGTGCTCCTGCAGGAACTCCACGCACACGCGCACCTTGGCCGACAGGTTCAGCCGCGTGGGGTACACGGCCCAGATGTTGGCCTCCTGCTGCCAGTCGGGCAGCAGCTGCACCAGCCGGCCCGCCTGCAGGTGGGGCCCCACGTCCCACAGCGAGCGCAGTGCGATGCCGCGCCCGTCGACCGCCCTCGCCGACCGCAGATCGGCCTGTGGCTCTCCATGGCCGACCCGTACCTCGCCGAGGCCGCCGCCACCGCCGGCTACGACTGGCTGCTGATCGACGGCGAGCATGCGCCGAACGACCTGCGCAGCACGCTGGCCGCGCTGCAGGCCGTGGCGCCGCACCCGTCGCAGCCCGCGGTGCGCGTGGTCGAAGGCAGTCCCGCGCTGATCAAGCAGATGCTCGACATCGGTGCGAAGACGCTGCTGGTGCCGATGGTCGATACGGCCGAGCAGGCCCGTGCCGTCGCCGCGGCCACGCACTACCCGCCGCGCGGCATCCGCGGCGTGGGCAGCGCAGTGGGCCGCGCCTCGCGATGGAGCGCGCGCGGCGACTACCTGGCCACGGCCGACGACGAGGTCTGCCTGCTGGTGCAGGCCGAGAGCGCGACCGCGCTCGCCAACCTGGAGGCCAGCTGCGCCGTCGACGGCGTGCACGGCGTCTTCATCGGCCCGGCGGACCTCGCGGCCTCGCTCGGCCACCGCGGCAACCCCGGCCACCCGGAGGTGCAGGCGGCCATCGAAGGCGCGATGAAGACCATCGTCGCGAGCGGCAAGGCCGCAGGCACGCTGACCTCGGACCCGGCGCTCGCGCAGCGCTACCTCGACCTCGGCTGCACCTTCGTGGCCGTGGGCGTGGACGTGCTGATCTTCGTGAACGCCGCGCGCCGTCTGCGCACGCAGTTCGGCGGCGCGCCGACGGCTTCGGCGCCTGCGCGGCCCGGCGCGGGCTATTGAGAAGAGGAAGGCGGCCGCCTCAGGCCGTGCCGCCGACCGTCAGCCCGTCGATACGCAGCGTCGGCTGGCCCACGCCGACCGGCACGCTCTGGCCTTCCTTGCCGCAGGTGCCGACGCCGCTGTCGAGCGCGAGGTCGTTGCCGATCAGGCTCACCTTCTTGAGCGACTCGGGGCCGCTGCCGACGATGGTCGCGCCCTTGACCGGGTACTGGATCTTGCCGTTCTCGACCCAGTAGGCCTCGCTCGCCGAGAAGACGAACTTGCCCGAGGTGATGTCGACCTGCCCGCCGCCGAAGTTGACCGCGTAGAGCCCTTTCTTGATGCTCGCGACGATCTCCTGCGGGTCCTTGCCGCCGCCGAGCATGTAGGTGTTGGTCATGCGCGGCATCGGCACGTGGGCATAGCTTTCGCGGCGGCCGTTGCCGGTCGGCGCCACGCCCATGAGGCGCGCGTTGAGCGAATCCTGGATGTAGCCCTTCAAGATGCCATCTTCGATCAGCACGTTGCGCTGGCTCGCATGGCCTTCGTCGTCGATGTTGAGCGAGCCGCGGCGGTCGGCAATCGTGCCGTCGTCGAGCACCGTGACGCCCTTGGCCGCCACGCGCTGGCCGATGCGGCCGCTGAAGGCGCTCGAACCCTTGCGGTTGAAGTCGCCTTCGAGCCCGTGGCCCACGGCCTCGTGCAGCAGTACGCCGGGCCAGCCGGGGCCGAGCACCACGGTCATCTCGCCGGCCGGGGCCGGACGCGAATCGAGGTTGACCAGCGCCGATTTGACCGCCTCGTCCACATACTTGGCGATGAGTTCATCGTCGAAGTGCGCCAGACCGAAGCGCCCGCCGCCGCCCGAGGAGCCGACCTCGCGCCGGCCGCCCTGCTCGGCGATCACCGTGACCGACAGGCGCACCAGCGGGCGCACGTCGGCGGCCAGCGTGCCGTCGGCGCGCGCAACCAGCACCACGTCGTATTCGGCCGCAAGCCCGGCCATGACCTGCGAGACGCGCGGATCCTTGCCGCGCGCCAGCGTCTCGACGCGGCCGAGCAGCGCGATCTTGGCCGCGCTGTCGAGCGTGGCGATCGGGTCGAGCCCCTCGTAGAGCGAGCGGGCCTTAGCAACCTTGCGCGGCACGACCTTCACGCGGCCGACGCCCGAGGCCGCGCTGATCGCGCGCACGGTGTGCGCGGCATCGAGCAGCGAAGCCCACGAGATGTCGTCGGAATAGGCGAACGCCGTCTTCTCGCCGGCCACGGCGCGCACGCCCACGCCCTGATCGATGCTGAAGGAGCCGGTCTTGACGATACCCTCTTCCAGGCTCCAGCCTTCGTGGCGCGTGTACTGGAAGTACAGGTCGGCGTCGTCGACGCGGTGCGCGCGGATCTCGGCCAGGGCGCGCGCGAGATGGGTTTCGTCCAGGCCGAAGGGCTCCAGCAGCAGCTGGCGGGCGGTGGCGAGGCGTTCGATGGTGGGTTCGCGGGAGATCATCCAGCCATTCTAGAAGCCGGCGCATCGACGTGCGCGGCGCGTGGTATATCGCCTGGTCGCTCTTTCTTTCATCGAGGCCGCCGTGCCCCCGGTTCCCTGCTGACCGCGCCGCTGCGCGCCCAGGCCGATGCCTTTGCGCGCGGAACCACAACCAGCGAAGCACTCGTCGGGGAAGCCCTGGCGCGCATCGGCGACCACGTGGCCGCCGGCGGGCGCACCTACGTGGCGCCGGTCGATGCCGCGGCCGCGCTGGCCGCGGCGCGCGCGAGCGACACGGCGCGCTGCCGGGCAGGCGCCTTCGCTGCTGGCCGGCCTGCCGGTCTCCGTCAAGGACCTGTTCAATGTGCAGGGCCAGGTCACCACGGCCGGCTCGGCCGTGCTGGTCGGCAACGTGCCGGCAGCCGCCGACGCCCCGGTTGTCGCGCGCCTGCGCGCGGCCGGCGCGGTGCTGCTTGGGCGCACCAACCTCAGCGAATTCGCCTTCTCCGGACTCGGGCTCAATCCGCACCGCGGCACGCGCATCGCCGCGGGTCGAGCGTCGGCGCGGCCACCTCGGTGGCGATCGGCCTGGCCTCGGCCGCACTGGGACCGACACCGGCGGCTCGGCGCGCATCCCGTCGACCTTCTGCGGACTGACCGGCTTCAAGCCGACGGCGCGGCGCGATCCTCGACGCCGTGCTGAGCGGCGAGCCGCTCGACACCCGGGCCGTGCCGCCCGCCGGCCTGCGGCTGGACGTGACCGACGACTTCGTCGCCGAAGGGCTGGAGCCGGCCGTGGCCGCCGCCTTCGAGCAATCGCTGCAGCGCCTGGCCGAGGGCGGCGCACGCATCGAGCGCTTCGCCTTTCCCGAACTGAACGAACTGCCGGGCATCAACGCCGCCGGCGGCCTGGTCACGGCCGAGGCTTGGCAGGTTCAGCGTGCGCGCTTGGCTGCCCTGCACCAGCCCGCGCGCGGCTGCAGGGCTTCGACGCCTGGCTGCTGCCGACCGTACCGCTGCTGGCGTCCCCGCTCGCGGAACTGGAAGCGGACGACGACCGGTTCTCCGCCACCAACGCGCTCGCGCTGCGCAACCCGTCGGTGCTGAACTTCTTCGACGGCTGCGCGCTGACGCTGCCCTGCGGGGAGCCGGGCGCGCTGCCCGTGGGCCTGTCGGTCGCCGGGCTGCACGGCGCCGACGCCCGGGTGCTGCGCATCGGCCGCGCGGTCGAAGCCGTGTTGGCTACGGCAGACTGAGCCTGCGGGCCCGCGCGATCGACATCAGGATGCCCAACGCGAGCCCCAGCGTGGCCATCGCCGTGCCGCCGTAGCTCACGAACGGCAGCGGCACGCCCACCACCGGCAGGATGCCGCTGACCATGCCCATGTTCACGAAGGCGTAGGTGAAGAAGATCATCGCCACCGCGCCGGCCAGCAGCCGCGAGAACAGCGTGGGAGCCTCCAGTGCGATGAGCAGGCCGCGGAACACCAGGAACAGGCAGCCCGCGATCAGCAGCAGGTTGCCAGCCAGGCCGAACTCCTCGGAATAGGCGGCGAAGATGAAATCGGTCGTGCGCTCGGGAATGAACTCCAGGTGGGTCTGCGTACCCTCCATGAAGCCCTTGCCGAAGGGTCCGCCCGAGCCGATCGCGATCATGCCCTGGATGATGTGGAAGCCCTTGCCCAGCGGGTCGCGCGTCGGATCGAGCAGCGTGCAGATGCGCTGCTGCTGGTAGTCGTGCAGCACCGGCCAGCGCACGCCGTCGGCGCACAGGCTGGGCTCGAACCAGACGACCAGGCCGACGGCGACGGCGCCGATGAGCACCGGCGGCAGCACCAGCTTCCAGCTCAGGCCGGCGAAGAAGATCACCGACAGGCCCGCGGCCAGCACCAGCAGCGCGGTGCCCAGGTCGGGCTGCTTCATGATCAACCCCACCGGCACGACCAGCAGCGCCAGCGCCGCGGCGAAATCCACCGGCCGCAGCGCGCCTTCGCGCTTCTGGAACCACCAGGCCAGCATCAGCGGCATGGCGATCTTGAGCAGTTCGCTGGGCTGGACGACGACGCCCACGTTGAGCCAGCGCTGCGCGCCCTTCTTGGTGATGCCGAACAGCGCCACCGCCACCAGCAGCGCCACGCCCGCCAGGTAGAGCGGCACGGCCAGTGCCATGAGCCGCTGCGGCGGCACCTGGGCGACGACGAACATGATGCCCGCGGCAAGCACCATGTTGCGGGCATGGTCGTAGAAGCGCGTGCCATGGTCGTATCCCGAGGAATACATGGTCACCAGCCCGATTCCGGCGAGCAGCAGCACGGCGAGGAGCAGCCACGGGTCGAAGCCCTGGAAGAACGGAAGGATGCGCTGGGGCAGGGACGGCTTGTCGAACACGGCGGACATGGGGCGCGATTATCGGACCTCCGCGCCGGCCCTCCACAGCACCTCGGAAACGGTGCATCAGCGTGCGCGTTGCCGGCGGCATCCGAGCGCGAGCAGGAATGCGATGAAGAGCACCAGCACCACGGTAGGCGCGGGCGCACTGTCGAGGAAGAAGCTCAGGTATACGCCGCCCAGCGCCGCCGCCAGGCCGATGGCCGCCGCCGCTGCGAGCATCGCGGACAAGCGCCTCGTCAGCAGGAAGGCGATCGCTCCAGGCGCGATGAGCAGCGAAATGGACAGCACGATGCCCACGGCCTTCAGCGCGCCCACGACGGCCAGCGATATGGCCGCCAGCAGGCCATAGTGCAGCAGTCCCGTGTGCAGGCCGACGGTCCGCGCCTGGATGGGGCTGAAGGCATGGAGCAGGAGGTCCTTCCACTTGAGCAGGATCCAGCCGCCCACGGCCAGGGCGATCGCCGCGCTCTCGCCGATGTCGCGCCAGCCCACACCCATGATGTTGCCGAAGAGGATGTGCTCCAGGTGCACGTCGCTTTCGATGGCGGTGTAGAGCAGCAGCCCGGCGGCGAACATGCCCGAGAAGACGATGCCCATCACCGTGTCCTGCTTGACGCGGCTGTTGTCCTTGAGATAGCCGGTCGCCAGGGCGCAGGCGATGCCCGCGGCGAAGGCGCCCACGGCATAGGGAAGGCCGACGACATAGGCCACCACCACGCCGGGGAATACGGCATGCGAGATGGCGTCGCCCATCAGCGCCCAGCCCTTGAGGACGAGAAAGCACGACAGCAGGGCCGTCGGCACCGCGACCAGGGCCGCGATGAGCAGCGCCTGCTGCATGAAGTCGAGCTGCAGCGGCGCCCACAGCGATGCCGGGTTCATGCCGGCTCCTCTTCCTGCGCCGCCGCGCGGCGGGCCAGCCGGCGGCCCGCCCACAGTCCGTGCTTCGGCGCGGCGAGGAAGACTGCGAGGAAGACCAGCGTCTGCAGCACGACGATGACGCCGCCGGTCGCCCCGTTGAGGAAGCAGCTGGCATAGGCGCCGGCGAAGCCGGTGGCCGCCCCGATGAACACGGCGATCGCGATCACGCGCGCGAAGCGGTCGCTCAGCAGGTAGGCTGTGGCGCCCGGCGTCACGATCATCGCGACCACGAGGAGGGCGCCGACGGTCTGCAGCGCCGCGACGGTGCATGCCGACAGCAGCGCGAAGAAGACGCCCTTGAGCAGCACCGGCCGCAGGCCGATGGACCGGGCATGGCTCTCGTCGAAGAACACCACCAGCAGATCGCGCCACTTGAGCGCGAGCACGGCCAGGCAGACCGCGCCGATCAGGACGAGCTGGCGGGTGTCGCCCGGCGAGACGGCCAGGATGTTGCCCATGACGATGGTCTGCACGTTTACTGCGGCCGGCGCGAGCGAGACCATGAAAAGGCCCAGGCCGAAGAACGACGAGAAGATCAGCCCGATGATCACGTCCTGCTTGAGCCGCGTGCGCTGCTGCAGGAACACCATCGCACCGGCGGCCAGCCCGCCGGCCAGGAAGGCGCCCGCGGAGAACGACAGCCCGAGCAGGTAGGCTCCGGCGACGCCCGGCACGATCGCGTGCGAGAGCGCGTCGCCGATCAGCGACCAGCCCTTGAGCATCAGGTAGCACGAGAGGAAGGCGCACACGGCGCCGACCAGTGTGGAGACGCCGATGGCGTTGAGCATGTAGCCGTATTCGAACGGCTGGAGCCAGGCCGGCGTCACGGGCGCTCCCCGGGCGACGCCGCGCGCACCATCGAGCGGCCGTCGCGCAGCACGAGCGGGCGCTCGTCGTCGGTGAGGATGCCCACGCTGCCGGCGCCGGCCGCGCCGCCGTCGGGCACGTCGAAGTGTCGCAGCATGCCGCCGAAGGCCCGCTCCAGGTTGGCCCGCGTGAAGACCTGCGGCGTCGGCCCTGCAGCCAGCACCGTGCGGTCGAGCAGGATCGTGCGATCGCAGAACTCGGGCACGCTGCCCAGGTTGTGGGTGGACACCAGCATCACGCGGCCCTCGTCGCGCAGAGACTGCAGCAGCTGGATGATCGCATCCTCGGTCTGGACGTCCACGCCCGTGAACGGCTCGTCGAGCAGGATGACCTGCGCGTCCTGCGCCAGCGCGCGGGCGAGGAACACGCGCTTCTGCTGCCCGCCGGAGAGTTCGCCGATCTGCCGGCGGCGCAGGTCCGCGAGTCCGACGCGGGCAAGCGCCAGGTCGACGGCCTGCCGGTCCTGCCGGCGCGCGATGCGCAGGAAGCCCATGTGGCCGTAGCGGCCCATCATCACGACGTCCTCGACCAGCACGGGGAAACTCCAGTCGACGTCCTCGCTCTGCGGCACGTAGGAGATCCGGCGGGCGCCGATGGCCTCGTCGATCGAACCGCCGAGCAGCGAGATGCTGCCGCGCACCGGCCGAAGCAGGCCCATGATGGCCTTGAACAGGGTGGACTTGCCGCTGCCGTTGACACCCACCAGCGCAGTGAGGGTGCCGCGGGGGATCTCGAAGCTCGCGTCGCGCAGGGCGGTGTGGCCGTTGCGGTAGACCACCGTCACCCCCTGCACGCGCAGGCCCGGGCCGCTGCCCGCCGGCGCGTCTTCGGGCGGCCAGGCGGGGCTCATGACTCCAGGCCGCGGGCGATCGTCTCGGACGTCCCCCGCAGCAGATCGAGGTAGGTCGGCACCGGGCCCGACGGCCCGCTGAGCGAGTCGACGTAGAGTACGCCGCCATAGCGCGCGCCCGTCTCGCGTGCCACCTGCCGGGCCGGCGCCGCCGAGACGGTGCTTTCGCTGAACACCGCGCGGATGCCGTGGGCCTTCACCGCATCGATGACCTTGCGCACCTGCTGCGGCGTGCCCTGCTGGTCCGCGTTGATCGGCCAGAGGTACAGCTCCCTGAGGCCGAAGTCGCGCGCGAGATAGCTGAACGCTCCCTCGGAGGTGACCAGCCAGCGCCGCTCGGGCGGCAGCGCCGCGAGCCGCCGACGGATCGGCTCGGCCGTCGCGGCGATGCGCTGCTTGTAGCTTTCGGCACGGGTCCGGTAGTCGGCGGCGCGGGCCGGGTCGTGGCGTGCCAGCGCATCGCGGATGTTGTCCACGTAGACCGCGGCGGCGCTCGGCGACATCCAGGCATGCGGATTGGGCTTTCCGCGGTAGGGGCCCTCGCCGATGCCGATCGGCTCGACGCCTTTGGAGACCACCGCACTGGGCACGCCCTTGAGGCGCTGGAAGAACTTCTCGAACCACCGCTCCAGGTTGAAGCCGTTCCACAGGATCAGCTGCGCTCCCTGCGCCCGGACCAGGTCGCCGGGCGTGGGCTGGTAGTCGTGGATTTCGGCGCCGGGCCGGGTGATCGACTCGACGGCGGCCGCATCGCCGGCCACGTTGCGGGCCATGTCGGCAATGATGGTGAAGGTGGTGACGACCTTGAAGGGACTGCCTTGCGACCACGCCGCGCGGGGCGCGGCAACGGCGGCGGCCAGCGTCGAGAGGACCAGCGTACGCCGTCCGGGAGAAGCAATAGCCATGGCTGGATGTCTCCATTGAAGAGATCTGCGTGGCTGAACCGCACGGCGTCCCCGCATCCACGGGGATGGCCGGCCGGTCGGCTGCGTGCCGCCGGATTATAGCCGGGGCTATGAAATTCCGCCTTGGTATATATTGCGCGCCGCATGCACGCATGCCGCCGCGCCCGCCGGCCTGTGATGGACGACCATGACCACTCCAATGCACAAGACGATGTACAGCTTTGCGCAGGCGACCGATCTTCCCGAGGCCGCCGTGCAGGTCGAGAGCTTCCGGCAGGTCCGCCGGGCGCACCGGCAGGAGCGCGTGGACGATTACGTCGAGCTGATCGCCGACCTGCTGCGCGAAACGGGCGAGGCCCGGCAGGTGGATATCGCGGCACGTATCGGCGTGAAGCAGCCCACCGTGGCCAAGATGCTCCAGCGCCTGGCCGACGGCGGCTACGTGGTGCGGCAGCGCTACCGCGGCACGCTGCTGACCGAAGCGGGCCAGCGGCTGGCCGAGGCCAGCCGGGCCCGCCACCAGCTGGTCGAGAAGACCCTGCTGGCACTGGGCGTGGACGAGGACTCGGCCCGGCGCGACGCCGAGGGCATCGAGCACCATGTGAGCGACGCGACGCTGGAGGCATTCAGGCGGTTCCTGCAGCGCGGCGGCTGAGCCGGCACACGCATCGCCTTCTTGCGCCAGCACCACCGCCATGCCCGCCACCACCCACCTGCTCTACCTCCACGGCTTCCGTTCCTCGCCGCGCTCGGCCAAGGCCCGCATGGTGGCCGAGCGGGTGGCGCGCGACCATCCGGCCGTGACCTTCTGGTGCCCGCAGCTGCCGCCTTCGCCGCGGCAGGCGATGGCGATGGTGGCTGGCGGCATCGCCGGCTGGCCGCGGGCGGCGATGGCGGTGATCGGCTCCTCGCTCGGCGGCTTCTATGCGGGCTGGGTGGCGCAGCGGATGCGGTGCCCCAGCGTGCTGCTGAACCCGGCCGTGGACCCGGCGCGCGACCTGGCCCGCTACATCGGCGAACACCCGGTGTGGCAATCGCCCGAGGAGCGCGTCTTCTTCCGCGCGGAGTACATCGACGAACTGCGTGCGCTCGACGTGCGCGGCGAGCCGCCGGCAGCGCCGGCCTTTGCCGTGATCGCGAAGGGCGACGAGGTGCTCGACTGGCGCGAGATGGCCGCGCGCTGCGCGCATGCCCGCCTGCGGCTGCTCGACGGCAGCAACCATGCGCTGGACGATTTCGCCAGCCAGATCGACGAGGTGTTCGACTTCCTGCAACTGGCGCGCTAAATACTCCCCCCTTTACCAGCCCCAAGCGCTCCTCCCCCAACCGCTTCGGACCCATACCCCAGGACAAATCGCGACATCCCTGCGTCAGGCGCAGCCGCCGGCCAGGCGGCGCCCGGCGCGCGTGGGACAATCCGCCCCATGCACGCACTGTACGAAGAAGCCGGCAAGTTCCACGCCGGCCGCATCCTTTCCGAGGCGGAAAGCTCGGCCCAGATCGAGCTGGACTCGGGCAAGCGGGTCAAGGTCAAGGCCGCCAACATCCTGCTGAAGTTCGACAAGCCCACGCCGGCCGAGCTGCTGGCCCAGGCCGCCGTGCAGGCCCAGGAGATCGAGCTGGACCTGGCCTGGGAATTCGCGCCCGAGGACGAATTCGCCTTCGCCGACCTGGCCAGCGACTACTTCGGCGACCATGCCACGCTGGTGCAGCAGGCCGCCGCGCTGCTGCGCCTGTTCGAGGCGCCGCATTATTTCCGCCGCGCCGGCAAGGGCCGCTTCAGGAAGGCGCCGGCCGAGATCCTCCAGCAGGCGCTGGCCGGCATCGAGAAGAAGAAGCAGCTCCAGGCGCAGATCGATGCCTGGGCCGGCGAGCTGGTTGCCGGACAGTGCCCGCGGCCGGTGCGCGACCAGCTCTACAGGATCCTCTTCAAGCCCGACAGGAACGCGCCTGAATACAAGGCCGTGGTCGAGGCCGCGCGCGCCACGCAGACCGCGCCGTTGGCGCTGCTGCAGGCCGCCGGCGCGATCGACTCGGCCTACCAGTTCCATTGGCAGCGCTTCCTGTTCGAGAACTTCCCGAAGGGCACCGGCTTTCCGGCCGTCACCGCGCCGCAGCCGCCGGAGGACCTGCCGGTGGCCGACGTGCAGGCGTATTCGATCGACGATTCGGCCACGACCGAGATCGACGACGCGCTGTCGGTGCGCGGCCTCGGCAGCGGGCAGGTCACCGTGGGCATCCACATCGCGGCGCCGGGGCTGGCGATCCAGCCCGGCAGCGCGCTCGACCAGCTGGGCCGCACGCGCCTGTCGACCGTTTACATGCCCGGCCACAAGATCACCATGCTGCCCGACGAGGTGGTGCAGATCTACACGCTCGGCGCCGGCTCCGCGCGGCCGGCCGTGTCGCTCTACGTGACCTTCGACGAGGCCACGCTGGAGATCGCCGCGAGCCAGACGCGCCTGGAGCGCGTGCCCGTGGTCCACAACCTGCGCCACGACAGGCTCGACCACATCGTGACCGAGCCCTGGCTGGCCGACGCGCCGCTCCAGCCCGAGGGCGCGCCGCCCGAGCTGCTCGCGCTGCGGTCCGAACTCGCCTTCCTGCACCGCCTCGCGAAGCATCTCAAGGCCCGGCGCGAAGTCGTGCGCGGCAAGCCCGAGAACTTCAGCCGCCCGGACTACAGCTTCCGCCTCGACGGCGTGGCCGGCGACGAGGGCCCGCGCGGCGACGAGCGCGTGGAGATCACCACGCGCCGCCGCGGCGCGCCGCTGGACCTGATCGTGGCCGAGGCCGCCATTCTGGCCAACAGCACCTGGGGCAGCTGGCTCGGCGAGCTGGGCGTGCCCGGCCTCTACCGCAGCCAGGCCAGCCTCGCACCCGGCGTGAAGGTGCGCATGGGCACCAAGGCGCTGCCGCACGCGGGCATCGGCGTGGCCAGCTACGCCTGGAGCACCTCGCCGCTGCGCCGCTACGTCGACCTGGTCAACCAGTGGCAGATCATCGCCGCCGTGCGCCACGGCCGCACCGCCGCGCTGGCCGCGCCGTTCCGTCCCAAGGACGCCGAGCTGTTCTCCATCCTCTCGGCCTTCGATGCGGCCTACGGCGCCTACAACACCCACCAGGCCAACATGGAGCGCTTCTGGACGCTGCAGTACCTGCGCCAGAACGGCATCACCGAGCTGACCGCCAGCGTGGTCCGGGACAACCTGCCCGGCGGCGGCGTGCTGGTGCGCGCAGAGAACCTGCCGCTGGTGCTGCCGGCCCTGGGCGCGCAGGCGCTGGCCCGCGGCGCGCGGGTGCGCGTGCGCCTGGGCGAGATCGACGAGATCGCGCTCGACGTGAACGGCACCGTCATCGAGGTGCTGGCCGACGACAGCGACGCCGACAGCGCGGCCGGGGAAGCCGCCGAGGACGACGAGCCGATCGCCGGCCCGATCGCCATCGCGGTCGACGTGAACGAGGCCGATGCACCGACGGCCGGCGGCGGCGCGTAGCGATAATCCGCGCCCGTGACCCTGCTCGCCCGCCTCCGCCCGCTCTCCACCCTGCAGATCGCCCTGGGGGCCTCCGTGGCGGTGCATGCGGCGCTGCTGGCGGTGCGCTTCGCCGACCCGGCGGCGTTCGAGCGGGTGTTCCAGGACACGCCGCTCGAAGTCATCCTGGTCAACGCCCGCGCCAACGGGCAGCGCCCGGACAAGGCCCAGGCCATCGCGCAGAGCGCGCTGGCCGGCGGCGGCGACGGGCCCCAGGGCCGCGCCACCAGCCCGCTGCCCTCCGCGGCGCTGACCAGCGTCGGCGACAGCCTGGAGGAAGCCCAGCGCCGCATGGACACGCTGCAGGAGCAGCAGACCCAGCTGCTCGCCCAGCTGCGCCGCCAGCTCGCCACGCTGCCGCCGCCCGACCCGCACGCGCCCAGCCAGAGCACCGACAACCAGTCGCAGGAAGAACGCCGGCGCCAGCTCGTCAAGCTGCTGGCCGAGATCGAGCGCCGCATCAACGAGGAAAACGCCCGCCCGCGCAAGCACTACATCAGCCCGGCCACGCGCGAGGAGGTCTACGCCATCTACTACGACGGCCTGCGCCGCAAGGTGGAAGACCGCGGCACGCAGAACTTCCCCGAACAGGGCGGCCGCAAGCTCTATGGCGAATTGATCATGACGCTCACCGTCAACCACGACGGCCGGGTGATCGACACCGAGATCGTGCAAGGCTCGGGCAACAAGCTGCTCGACCGCCGGGCCGAGGCCATCGCGCGCGGCGCCGGGCCGTTCGGCGCCTGCACCGCGGCGATGCGGCGGCAGGCCGACCAGATCGTCGTGGTCTCGCGCTTCCGGTTCACACGCGACGCGACGCTTGAGACGACGGTGCGCTGAGCAGCAGATACCCCCGCACGTAACAGCCCAACGCGCGCGACAGTCGCCCGCTTCAGAGACATACCCCCATACATGCCCTTCGATCAATACCGCGTCATCGGCAACCCGGTCGAACACAGCCGCTCGCCCTGGATCCACGGCCGCTTCGCCGCGCTGACCGGCGAGGCCGTCGCCTACGACCGGCTGCTCGCACCGCTCGACGGCTTCGTCGCCGCGGTGCGCGCGTTCGCCGCTGCCGGCGGCCGCGGCTGCAACGTGACCGTGCCCTTCAAGTTCGACGCCTTCGCGCTCGCCCAGGCGCCGACCGACCGCGCCCGCCTGGCCGGCGCGGCCAACACGCTGCGCTTCGAGGCCGATGGCCGCATCGCCGCCGACAACACGGATGGCGCCGGCCTCGTGGCCGACATCGAGCACAACGCCGGCGTCGCGCTGGCCCGGCAGCGGGTGCTGCTGGTGGGCGCGGGCGGCGCGGCCGCCGGCGTGCTGGGCCCGCTGATCGCCGCCGGCCCGGCGCAGATCACGGTCGTCAACCGCACGGCCGGCAAGGCCTGTGCGCTGATCGCAAGCCATGCCGCCATCGCACAGGCCCACGGCGTCGTGCTGGCCGCAGCCGGCCTGGCCGATGCCGGCGCCGCCTACGACGTGGTCGTCAACGGCACGGCCAGCAGCCTGGCCGGCGGCGGCGTGCCGGTCGCGGCCGGCGTGCTGCGCCCCGGTGCGCTGGTCGTGGACATGATGTACGGCGAGCCGGCCGGCGGCTTCCTCGCCTGGGCCCGGCAGCACGGCGCCGTGCCGCGCGACGGCCTGGGCATGCTGGTCGAGCAGGCGGCCGAATCCTTCGCCTTCTGGCGCGGCGTGCGGCCGCCGGCCGCGGCCGTGCTGGCGGAGTTGCGTGCCCTCGTCCCCCAGGCCGTCGGCGCCTGACGACCATGAAGCCGCTGCTGCGCTGGATCACCCTGGCCCTGCTGGCCGGGCTGGCGCTGCAGCTCTATTTCGCCGCGCGCATCGCGCTCATGGCGGTGGCCGACCCGCAATCCACCGCGTTCCAGCGCTCCGAGGCGCTGCGCCTCGCGCGCAGCGGCGACATCGGCCGCTGGCGCCAGGAATGGGTGCCGTACACGCAGCTGCCCAACACCTTGAAGCGCGCCGTGATCGCCTCGGAAGACAGCGGCTTCGCCAACCACGACGGCGTGGACTGGACCGCGGTCGAGAAGGCTTGGCAGACCAACGCCGCAGCCCAGGAGCAGGCCGAAGAACGTGCCTACCGGGGCAGCCGCCGGGCCCGCGCGGGCAACCGGCCGCCGCGCATCCGCGGCGGCTCCACCATCACCCAGCAGCTGGCCAAGAACCTGTTCCTCTCGGGCGAGCGCACGATGCTGCGCAAGGGGCAGGAGCTCGTCGTCACGGTGCTGCTGGAAACCTTGCTGTCCAAGCGCCGCATCCTGGAGCTGTACCTCAACAGCGTCGAATGGGGCGAGGGCATCTTCGGCGCCGAAGCGGCGGCGCAGCGCTACTTCCGCAAGCCGGCCGCGCGCCTCACCGCCTACGAGGCGGCCCGCCTGGCCGTGATGCTGCCGCGGCCGAAGTACTTCGAGCGGCTGCCGCAGTCGGCCTATGTGGCCGGGCGGGCGCGGACCATCCAGGCGCGGATAGCTGCGGCGGAAGCGCCCTGACAGCACCGCCCCGTGTCCGGGCGCACGGGGGCGAAACACCGGTTGCGACGCCACAGTGGCTTTCGCAAATTGTTTCCAACTCCCTACCGCTGCGCGAACTTTGATTGACTCGACGTAACAATCCGCTCCTAAATATTGTCGTAAGCATAGGAAACATTTTTATTTCTGAAGTATCATTCACTGAACCTTCATCATTCCCGGCAAGGAGAGCACCATGCGTAAAGAAATCTTTCTTCAATTCGTGCGCGACGAAGAAGGCGCCACGGCGATCGAGTACGCCCTGATCGTTGGCCTGATCGCTGTGGGACTGATCGTCTCCCTCGAAAGTGTCCGCAGCGCTCTGGCCACTTTTTACGGAACGATCGTGACCAAGCTGACAGCTCTGGGCGCCTCCTGAGGGGCCTGCCTAGCAGTGTCCCGTGTGTCGGACCACACCGCTTGGGTCCTTCCCTGGGCGCTGTTCCTTGCCGCCGTCGCGCTGGGGGATGGCCTCCAGCGCCGTATCCCCAACCGGCTGCTGCTCGGCACGGTAATCGTGCTGGCTGTGCTGTACGCCACAGGCGCGGGACGGCTGCCCTGGGGCACGGGCATCGTCCCGGGTCTGCTGGGGGCAGCCATGGCGCTGGCCGCTCTACTGGTGTTCTACGCCACCGGCCTCATGGGAGCCGGCGACGTCAAGTTCGCCGCCGTGCTGGGCCTGGCGCTGGGCTGGCGCCCGCTGCTGACCATCTGGGCCGCAGCCAGCGTGCTGGCCGGGCTGCATGCGCTGCTCATCGTGGCCACGCGCAATACCGCCTGGTGGGCCTGGCTCGCACCGCTGCTGGCCGGGCGCCGCCCTGCTCCCGCTGCGCCGCAACAGGGGCAGGGCGCGCGGCAGCCACGCCTGCGGCCGGTGCCGTACGGCAGCTATCTGGCCGTCGCCGCCCTGGCGCTGGGACCGCCTCTGGCGGCGCTGCCGGCGGGATAGGCAGACAGACGGCGCGCCATCGGCAAGCACGCAAGGACAAGCAAACACAACGACATCAGCCGCACCGGCCACACACACCGAGGGAACCCCAGCCATCATGCGTACCGCCGATCCACGCCACCGCCAACAGCGCGCCATGCGGGACCGGCACCGCGCCTGCCCGCCCCGCCGCCAGCAGGCGGGTGCGGCGGCCGTCGAGTTCGCGCTCCTCTTTCCGGCCTTCTTCCTGCTGTTCTACGGAATCATCACCTACGGACTGATATTCACAGCCCAGCAGACCCTGACGCTGGCCGCCGCCGAGGGCGCGCGGGCGGCCGTGCGCTACCAGAAGGATGAACCGAGCCGGCGGGATCTGTCGTGCACCACGGCGCTGGCGCTCGTGCAGGTATTCAACCAGGTCGGCGCCTCGATCACCTGCAGCCCCCAGCCGGCGCCCGCTGCCAAGTGCCCCACCGTCACGGGCGTGGGCTGTATCGAGGTGACGCTGACCTATGACTACGCGGAACACCCGCTCGTACCCCATCTGCTCGGCAGCCTCCTGAAACTGCCCACTCCCCCGAAGCTGTACGGCAACGCCGTCGCGCAATACAGCACCACCCTTTGAAGAACCGAAGCACCTGCCATGCCACGTTTCGCCCAGATCTTCGCCGTCGTCCTGGTTCTGCTCGCCGTGGCGCTGGGCGGCTATGCGTGGTTTCTCGCCCAGCGCCCGCCAGCCCGCGCGCCGGCGCCGGCCGCCGGCGCGCGGGCGGCCGCGCCTCAGGCCGCCTTCGACGTGGTGGTCACCACCGCGGCCGTGCCGGCCGGCCAGCCGCTCAAGGCCGGCGACCTGAAGGTGACCACGCTTCCCATCGACCCGCCGGGCGCTTTCCGCACGGTGGAGGCGCTGGCCGGACAGGTGCCGGTGTTCGACCTCGGCGCTGGCACGCCCGTGCTGCGCCAGCAATTGGCCACGGGCTTGGCCAACCGCGTGGCCGAAGGCGAACGCGCGGTCGCGGTCAAGGTGGACGAAGCCTCGGCCGCCGGCCACCGGGTGCGCCCGGGAGACTACGTGGACGTGTTCTTCCTGCTGCGCCGCGACAACGGCGAGATCGACCGCAGCCAGGCCCGGCTGCTGCTGGCGCGCAAGAAGGTGCTGGCCTACGGCGGTTCGTCGCTCGACGGACTGACCGACGCCGCCCCGCCCGGCACGACCCCGGCCGCGCAACAGCAGGGCGGGCGCAGCGAGGCCGCACGCACGGCGGTGCTGGCCGTGCCGGTGGCCGAGATCAACCGCCTGGCCCTGGGCGAGGCCCACGGCCATCTGGTACTGGCGCTGCGCAACCCCAGCGACACGACCGAGCCTGACCCGGGCCTGTCGGCCTGGCTGCCGCCGGCGACCGCGTTTGGCAGGCCCGCGGCGGCCGTGAGGACCGCCGCCAGCCGCAGCGCCCCGCCGCTGGCACCGATCGACGACGCCCGCTCCGGCCTGGCCCTGGCCGACCTGGCCGCCGGCGGCACCGCGCCGCGCGGCGGCAGCCGCCCCGCCGCCCCGCCGCTGCCGCGCGCGCCCGCCCGCACGTCGGCGCCCGTGCCCCAGGCCGCGGCCGTGGAGTTCATCCACGGCGCCAAGCGCGACACGCTGCGCTACTGAAGAAGAAACACCGGGCGCAAAGGAAGCAGAACTCATGAGAAATGTCCCATGAAGGCCCGCCCTTCCCGCTCTCGCCCCGCACCATCCGCTGCCGCCAAGGAATCCATGCCGATCCACCGCCGTTCCACCGCCTCGCCCTTCGCCGCGCGACCGGCCGCTGCGGCGGGCCTGCTCTGCGCCGTAGCGGCGCTGGCTGCCGCCCCGGCCGCTGCCGCCATCCCGCTGTCGCTGACCGTCGGCACCCCGCACGAGCTGACGGTGGAGGCGGGGCTCGAACGGATCGCCATCGGTGACGAATCGGTGGCCAGTGTGACGTTGACACGCGCCCGCGCGGGGCAGCCGGCAGCACGGGTACTGATCACGCCGCTGGCCGGCGGCAGCACGACGCTGCTGCTGTGGCCGCGCGGCGGCGGCCCGGCGCAGGTCTACGCGCTGACGGTGGCGCGCCGCGTGCAGCGGCTCGATGCCGAGGTGCCCGGCCTGCCGGCGCACCAGGAAGCCCTGGCCGAGGCCGGGGCCGCCCGTGCCAAGGACGACCTGCTGTTCGACCGCTCGCGCATCGCGCTGCGCAGCAGCACCGTGCAGGTGGACGTGCGGGTGGTGGAATTCAGCAAGTCGGTGCTGCACAAGGCCGGCCTCAACCTGTTCAGCACCGCGACCAACCGCCACGGCTTCAGCTTTGGCGTGCTTTCCCCGGGCGGCGCCAGCAATACGGTGTTCGGATCGGGCGGCGCGCTCGACACCGCCAACGCCACACCGCTGTCGCAGGCGTTCTCGCTGCTGCTCAATTTCGGCCGCGCCGACATCGGGCTGAACCTGCAGCTGCTCGAATCGAACAACCTGGCCCGCGTGCTGGCCGCGCCGACACTGGTGACGCTGTCGGGGCAGAGCGCCAACTTCCTGGCCGGCGGCGAGATACCGATCCCCACCTCGTCCACCCTGGGCGCCACCAGCGTGCAGTGGAAGAAATTCGGCATCGGGCTGACCGTCTCGCCCACGGTGCTGGCCGACGACCGCATCGTGCTCAAGGTGGCACCCGAGGCCAGCGAGCTGGACTACACCAACGCCGTGACCACCAACAGCATCCTGATCCCGGCGATCAAGACGCGGCAGGCCGACACCACGGTGGAGCTGGGCGACGGCGAGAGTTTCGTGATTGGCGGGCTGGTGAGCCGCAACACGGCATCGGGCGTGGACAAGGTGCCGCTGCTGGGTGACCTGCCAGTGCTCGGCCCCTTCTTCAAGCGCCTGCAGTACCAGCAGGATGAGCGCGAACTGGTGTTCGTGGTCACGCCGCGGCTGGTGCAGCCGCTGGCGCGCGGCACGCCGATCGACGCGCAGCTGCCCGGCGCGCGCTCGGAGCAGCGCGACGGCCCGGTGTGGCGCAGCTACCTGCTCGGGGCGCAGGAGGATGCGGTGCCCGGCTTTTCCCGCTGATGCTCCGCCTACCTCCCATGAACGCCCGCCATGACCACCGCCCCGCCGACTTCGGCGAGGGCACCTACCTGTTCGCCACGGAGAACGGCTCGCGCATTACCTGGCTGTCCGACGCGATCGGCCACTATGGCGCCGTCGTCCCGGCCCTGCCCAGCGCCGCCGTGCTCGAAGAGCGCATCACCCTGCTGCAGCCGCAGGCGGTCTTCCTCGACTTCTCGGCCGACGCGGCCGAGCGCTCCGCCGCGCTCGTGCAGGCGCTGCGCCGCGACTGGCCGCAGCTGCCCGTCCTGGCCGCCGGCGTGGTGAGCGATGCGGCCAGCACGCTGGCCGCGCTGCGCGCCGGCGTCAACGACTTCGTGGACCTCGCCGGCTCGCCCGACGCCGTGGTGCCCACGCTCGCGGCCCTGATGGAGCGCCGCACCGGGCAGAAGGCCGTGGAGCGCGGCCGTGCCCTGGTGGTGCTGGGCGCGCGCGCCGGCCTGGGGGTGACGACCTTCGCCACCCATCTCGCGGCGATGCTGGCCGAGCAGTTCGCGCCGGCGGCGCAGCCGCGGGACCGCGCACAGCCGGCATCCCAGCCGGCCCCGCGGCAGGCGGTGGCCCTGCTCGACCTCGGGCTGCCGGCGCGCGACGGCCTGCTCTACCTCAACCTGCAAAGCGAGTTCAGCTTCGTCGATGGCGTGGTCAACCTGCGCCGGCTGGACCCAACGCTGCTGCAGACCGCGCTCGCCCACCACGGCAGCGGCGCCGCGGTGCTGCCGCTGCCCGCCAGCCTCGCGCAGGTGCGCGAGATCTCGCACGCCGAGTCGGTCTCGCTGATCCGCCGGCTCGTGGACTTCTTCGACTACCAGGTGGTCGATCTCGGCGGCTTCGGCACGGTGGATTTCATCGCGCAGACGGTGAAGGAGGCCGACCGGGTCTGGGTGGTCTGCGACCAGGGCATCGGCTCCATCGTCTCCACCGCGGCGCAGCTCAAGGAGCTGCGCGAGCGCGGCGTGGACACCTCCGCCTTCGCGCTGCTGGTCAACCGGTACGACGCGCAGGTCAGCCTGGCGCCGCGCGACATCGCCTCGCGGCTGGGCCTGGCGTTGGGCCCGGTGTTGCCGGCGCGGCACACGGCGCTGCTGGCCGCCGCCAACCGGGGCGCGCTGCTGTCGCAGACGGCGCGCAGCGACCCCTATGTGCAGGCGCTGCAGGCGATCGTGCGCACGCTGGCGCCGCAGCGCCGCCCGGCCGGAGCCACGACGGCGGCGACGGCGGCCGACCGCTGGTCGTCGCTGATGCACCAGATCACCGGCAAGTGGAAATGACATGAGCAACGGCATCGAGTTCGCCGACGACAACGAGGCCTTTGCCCAGTCGCAGCAGTTCCAGAACATCAAGTCGTGGGCGCACGAGCACCTGCTGGGCCGGGTGGAGGAGCTGGGCGCCGAGTTCGGCCGCTGGTCGCGCGCGGCGATCCGGCAGTTCGTCGAACTGGAGCTCGACAGCTTCGTCCGCCTCCAGCGCGTGCCGATCAACGAGCGCGAGACGCAGCTCGTGGCCGACGCGCTCACCAAGGAGCTGGCGGGCCTGGGTCCGCTGGAAGACCTGCTGCACGACCCGGCCGTCGAGGACATCCTCATCAACGGCAGCGACCAAGTCTACGTGTCGCGGCGCGGCATCCTGCAGAAGGAGACGCTGCGCTTCACCGACGAGGACCATCTGCTGCGCATCGTGCGCCGCATTCTCGCGCCGATCGGCCGGCGGCTCGACGAATCCAATCCGATGGTCGATGCGCGGCTGCCCGACGGCGGGCGCATCAACGTGGTCATCGAGCCGCTGGTCATCAAGGGACCGGCGGTGTCGATCCGCAAGTTCCGCAGCGACCCGCTCAAGCCGGCCGAACTGGTGCAGCTGGGCACCTTCGACCATGCGATGGCGCAGCTGCTGGAGATGGCGGTCGAGCCTGTCCGAAATTTTGTGTGTGAGGCATAGCATGTCAATGAGGAGCATGTATGCCGACGAGCAAGACGAAAACGAAGAACGCAGCGATAGCCGCCCGAACGGCGGCGTTGCCCACGATCCCCAA
>WNDY01000024.1 GCA_009914555.1 Xylophilus sp. | reverse complement strand
TGCCTGCTGCCTGAACTCCAGGCTGAACTCCTGCCCCTTTCTGCCTGCCTTGCTCTTGGTCATCGTCCACCTCCTATTGCGATAGTTAATCGCTTATAGGGGTGTCCGTGAAACGGGGGCAAGATCAGTACGCCGCCGCTTTTTTTAGGAAAGCGTTCTCCTCCTCCAGCCGCGCCACTTCACGTTTGAGCCGTGCATGTTCGGCCAACTCCAAGCATTGTGCCTGATCGTCCTGGTCGTGCCGCCGCGCCTGGGCGCGCCAACTGTACAGCTGGGCAGGCTGCAACCCCAGATCACGAGCCACCGTGGTTACCCCTTCTGTGGCCGCTCGCAACAGTGCCTGCTGCCTGAACTCCAGGCTGAACTCCTGCCCCTTTCTGCCTGCCTTGCTCTTGGTCATCGTCCACCTCCTATTGCGATAGTTAATCGCTTATAGGGGTGTCCGTGAAACGGGGGCAAGATCAAGACCTGCTCGTCCTGCAGCGCGTAGATGATCATGATGATCGACGGCGGGATGATCGGCCCGACGATGGCGGTGCTGGCGGTGAGCGCGGCCGCATAGGCGCGCGAGTAGCCGGCCTTTTCCATCATCCGGACCATCATCGCGCCGGGGCCGGCCGCGTCGGCCAGCGCCGAGCCCGAAATGCCCGAGAACAGCGTGAGCGACAGCACATTGGCATAGCCGAGCCCGCCGCGCAGGTGGCCGACGAACTGCGCCGCGAAGCGCAGCAGCACGGCGGTGAGCGCGCCGCCCGACATGATCTCGGCCGCGAGGATGAAGAACGGCACCGCCATCAGCGGGAAGCTGTCGATGCCGGTGAACATCTCCTTGAAGACGATCAGCTGCGGATAGCGCCCGCCGACGGCGACCGCGAGCGCGGCCGACATCGCGAGCGCGAAGGCGACCGGAAAGCCGAGCGCCATGAGAACGACCGCGGCGATGAACAGGGTGATGGCCATGGTCGGTCCTCTACAGCGAGGCCGCCGATTCGGCGTCCATCTCGTCGGAGGCCACGAAGCTGCCGTCGCGCACGTAACCGCGCGCCATGAACAGCAGGTGCACGAACATCAGCGCGAAGCCCGCGGGCATGGCCGCGTAGATCCAGGCGAACGGGATGTCGGTGGCCGGTGTGGTCTGGAACCGCGTGGCCCAGACGTACTGGACCGAGAACCAGGCCATCACGAGGCAGAAGATGCCGATGCCCGCGGCCACGACGGCGCGGATGGCGCGCGCCGCGGCCAGCGCCACGCTGTGGTGCAGGTTGTCGATCGCCACATGGCCGCCGAAGCGCAGCACCAGCCCGGCGCCGAGGAACGTGCCCCAGATCATCAGGTGGCGCGCGACCTCCTCGGCCCAGACCAGCGAATCGCCGGTGGTGTAGCGCAGCACCACGTTGGCGAAGACGACGCAGGCCATCGCCAGCAGCAGCAGGATCAGCAGCCAGCGGTTGGCGGCCACGAGGGCGCGTTCGAAGCGGTCGAGCATGGGAATCACTCAGGAAAAACGAACGCCCGGCGCGGCCGGGCGATGGAGAAACGCGGAGGACGGCCTACTGGGCGGCCGTGATCTGATCGAGCGTCTTCTGCCCGTACTTGGCCGCGTACTGCTTGTAGGCCGGCGCGAGCGCGCTGCGGAAGGCGGTGGTGTCCACCTGCGTCACGACCTGCGTACCGTGGCTGCGGATCTCGTCCACGCCCTTCTTCTCGACGGCGTCGACGAAGCGGCGCGACGCTGCCGCGCCAGCCTTGGCGCCCTGGATGAACAGCGCCTTCTGCGGGTCGTTCAGCGTGCCCCAGAAGGCCGGCGAGACGATCAGCGCCATCGGCGCGTAGACGTGCGCCGTCAGCGACAGGTACTTCTGCACCTGCCAGAGCTTGGCCGAGACGATCACCGAGATCGGGTTCTCCTGCCCGTCGATCGTGCCCTGCTGCAGCGCGCCGATCACCTCGGGCCAGGACATCGGCGTGGGCGAAGCGCCGAGTGTGCGGAACGCGGTGATGTGCACCGGGTTCTCGGTCACGCGGATCTTCAGGCCTTTCAGGTCCTCGGGCTTGGCGACCGGGTGTTTGTTGTTGGTCAGGTGGCGAAAGCCCTGTTCGCCCCAGGCCAGCGCGATCAGGCCGCGCTTCTGGAACTTGCCGAGCAGTTCGCGGCCGAAGTCGCCGTCGAGCACGGCACGCGCATGCGCCGTGTCGCGGAACAGGAACGGGATGTCGACCACGCCCACATCGGGCACGAAGTTGCTCAGCGCGCCGGTGGAGACGATCACCGCCTCGACCGTGCCGAGCTGCAGGCTCTCGATGAGCTCGCGCTCGCCGCCCAGGGCGCTGGAGGGGAACTGCTTGAACTTGAAGGCGCCGCTGGAGCCCTTCTCCACCGTCTCGGCCCAGGCGTTGGCCGCGGCGCCGTAGTGCGAGTTGACGGCCAGCGCATAGCCGATCTTCACTTCCTTGGCCTGCTGCGCGAAGGCGGTGCCGCCGACGGTCAGGGCGAAGGCTGCGGCTGCGCAGCCGGCAACGAGGGTACGGCGGGAGGTCTCCATGGTGTCGGTCCTTGTAGGTGCGAAAAAAGCCGCCTCGTCGGCGGCTGCGGGATTGTAGTGGCGCCCTGCCGGCGCGCCCGCTAGGCCAGCAGCCGCGAATTGCGCGGCACGTGCGCCATCAGGAACTCCATCTGGTCGGCCAGGATGCGCCGGTTGCGCAGGATGAAGTCCTCCCACAGGCTCGGCACGTAGGGTGCGTAGAGCAGCGGCATGCCCGCCTGCTCCGGCGTGCGGTGGCTCTTTCGATGGTTGCAGGCGCGGCAGGCGGTGACCACGTTCATCCAGTGGTCCCGGCCGTTCTGGGCAAACGGCACGATGTGCTCGCGCGTGAGATCTTCCTCGTCGAACTGCTGGCCGCAGTAAGCGCAGACGTTGCGGTCGCGCGCGAACAGCTTGGAATTCGTGAGGCCAGGCTTGAGATCGAACGGGTTGATGCGCGGCACCCCGCGCGTGCCGATGATGCTGTTGACCGCGATCACCGACTGCTCGCCGGTGCGCGCGCTGTGGCCGCCGCGGAACACGGCGATCTGCGCGCCCGCCTCCCAGCGCACCTCGCCGGCGGCGTAGTGGGTGACGGCTTGCTCCAGCGAAACCCAGGACTGCGGCAGCCCCTGGGCCGACAACTTCAGGACCTTCAAAACACGCCTCCATCGACAACGGCATGGGATTGCGGACGTTTCGACGGCCCCAGCAACTCGCATGCCAGGGCCTCAAGCGGCACAATATACCCCGACTCCATGACAGGCGCCGTAGCATCCGGAACGCCCTGGACACAACACCAATGAAGATATTCCGCGGCTTCCACCATCCGGACGTGGCGCCTGCCAGCGCGGTCACCATCGGCAACTTCGACGGCGTGCACCGTGGCCACCAGGCCATGCTGGCGCTGCTGCGCAACGAGGCCCACCTGCGCGGCGTGCCCAGCTGCGTGCTGACCTTCGAGCCCCATTCACGCGACTACTTCGCCGGCGTGCGCAACGAGCGCGATTTCGCCCCGGCGCGCGTCGGCACGCTGCGCGACAAGCTCACCGAGCTGAAGCGCTGCGAGGTCGACCAGGTCGTGGTGCTGCCCTTCAACGCCCGGCTGGCCGCGCAGTCGCCGCAGGCCTTCGTCGACGAGGTGCTGGTGCAGGGCCTGGGCGCGCGCTACGTGCTGGTGGGCGACGACTTTCGCTTCGGCGCGCGGCGCGCGGGCGACTACGCGATGCTCGACGCCGCCGGCGCGGCCCGCGGCTTCGACGTGGCGCGCATGCTGAGCTACCAGATTTCCAACCCCCACGCCCAGCACTCCGTGTCCTCGCCGCCCCCCGAGGGGGAGCCCGCCGCCTTGGGGCGGCCCGACGGCTACGGCCTGCGCGTGTCGAGTTCGGCGGTGCGCGACGCTCTGGCCGCCGGCCGGCTCGCCGACGTGGCGCGGCTGCTGGGGCGGCCCTACACCATCAGCGGCCACGTGGTGCACGGCGCCAAGCTCGGGCGCAACCTGGGCTTTCGCACGCTGAACCTGCGCTTCAAACACTGGAAGCCGGCCGCTGGCGGCATCTTCGTCGTGCAGGTGCGCGGCCTCGCCGACGTGCCGCTGCCCGGCGTGGCCAACCTGGGCGTGCGCCCGTCGCTCGATCCGCGCGACGTCAACGGCGGCCGCGTGCTGCTCGAAACCCACTGCCTGCAATGGCCCGCGCACCTCGGCGCCGAGGGGGCCTACGGTAAAATCATCCAGGTGGAACTGCTGCACAAACTGCACGACGAGCTCCGGTACGACGGACTCGACGCCCTCAAGGCCGGCATCTCGCGCGACTGCGACGAGGCCCGCGCCTTCTTCACCTCGCTCCACGCCCAGACGCACCGGCAGACGACGCGCGACCGAATTTAACGCTCGCCCGCCACATACCTCCCTGGGTACAGCCTGGAAGCGCGCGAATGGCGCGCGCTATGGGCGTATACCCCGTCTTTCCCCGGGCCCCGGCCCGCGTTCCCTCTGCCTCCCGCCGCCATGTCCGACGACGCCAAGACCGACTACCGCAGCAAGCTCAACCTGCCCGACACGCCCTTCCCGATGCGCGGCGACCTGCCCCGGCGGGAGCCGGGCTGGATCCGGGAATGGGAGGAGCAAGGCATCTACCAGCGCCTGCGCGACGCGCGACGCGGTGCGCCGAAGTTCATCCTGCACGACGGCCCGCCCTACGCCAACGGCCAGATCCACATGGGCCATGCGGTCAACAAGATCCTCAAGGACATGATCGTCAAGGCCCGCCAGCTCGAAGGCTTCGACGCGATCTATGTGCCGGGCTGGGACTGCCACGGCCTGCCGATCGAGAACGCCGTCGAGAAGAAGCACGGCCGCAACCTGCCGCGCGACGAGATGCAGGCCAAGAGCCGCGCCTTCGCCACCGAGCAGATCGGCATCCAGATGGCCGGCTTCAAGCGCCTGGGCGTGCTCGGCGACTGGGACCATCCCTACAGGACCATGGACTACGCCAACGAGGCCGGCGAGCTGCGCGCCTTGAAGCGCGTGATGGAGCGCGGCTTCGTGTACCGCGGCCAGAAGCCGGTGTACTGGTGCTTCGACTGCGGCTCCTCGCTGGCCGAGTTCGAGATCGAATACGCCGACAAGAAGTCGCAGACCATTGACGTCGCCTTCCCCAGCGCCGATCCGGCCAAACTCGCCGCAGCCTTCGGCCTGCCCAAGCTGGACCAGGAAACCTTCATCGTCATCTGGACGACCACCGCCTGGACCATCCCCGCCAACCAGGCGCTCAACGTCAATCCCGCACTGGACTACAGCCTGGTGGAGACCGAGCGCGGCAACTTCATCGTCGCCTCGGCCCTGGTCGACAAGTGCCTGGCGCGCTGGAAGCTCGAGGGCCGCGTGATCGCGACCACCCGCGGCGCGTCGTTCGACAAGCTCGAATTCCGCCATCCGCTGGCCCATGTGGACGCGGGCTACGACCGCGTGAGCCCGGTCTACCTGGCCGACTACGCCACGGCCGACGACGGCACCGGCATCGTGCACTCGGCCCCGGCCTACGGCCTGGACGACTTCTTCTCCTGCACCGCCAACGGCCTCGCGACCGACGAGATCCTGAACCCGGTGCAGGGCAACGGCGTCTACGCGGCCGACCTGCCGCTGTTCGGCGGCCAGCACATCTGGAAGGCCGTGCCGGCCATCATCGAGGCGCTGCGCGACGCCGGCCGCCTGCTCGACACCACCACCATCACCCACAGCTACCCGCACTGCTGGCGCCACAAGACGCCGGTGATCTACCGCGCCGCCGCCCAGTGGTTCATCCGCATGGACGAAGGCGAAGGCGTGTTCACCAAGGACAAGGCACCGCAGACGCTGCGCCAGACCGCGCTGGCCGCCATCGAGCACACCGGCTTTTTTCCGGCCAACGGCAAGGCGCGCCTGCACGACATGATCGCCAACCGGCCCGACTGGTGCATCTCGCGCCAGCGCAGCTGGGGCGTGCCGCTGCCGTTCTTCCTGCACAAGGATTCGGGCGAACTGCATCCGCGCACCATGGAGCTCCTCGACCAGGCCGTGGCCATCGTCGAGCAGGGCGGCATCGAGGCCTGGAGCCGCGTGACCGCCGAAGAGATCCTGGGCGCCGAGGAAGCCGCCGTCTACACCAAGAGCACCGACATCCTCGAAGTGTGGTTCGACTCCGGCTCCACCTTCTGGCACGTGCTGCGCGGCACCCACCCCGAGGCGCACCACGACACGGGGCCGGAGGCCGACCTGTACCTCGAAGGCCACGACCAGCACCGCGGCTGGTTCCACAGCTCGCTGCTGCTGGCCTCGGCCATCGAGGGCCGCGCGCCCTACCGGGGCCTGTTGACCCACGGCTTCACCGTGGACAGCCAGGGCCGCAAGATGAGCAAGTCGCTGGGCAACGGCATCGAGCCCGACGAGGTCAGCAAGAAGCTGGGCGCCGAGATCATCCGCCTGTGGGTCGCATCGAGCGACTATTCGGGCGACATCGCCGGCGACGACAAGGTGCTGGCCCGCGTGGTCGACAGCTACCGCCGCATCCGCAACACGGTGCGCTTCCTGCTGGCCAACACCAGCGACTTCGACCCGGTCAGGGACGCCTTGCCGCTCGACGAGCTGCTGGAGATCGACCGCTACGCCCTGGCCCGCGCTGCGCAGTTCCAGGCCGAGGTGCTGGAGCACTACCACGCCTACGAGTTCCACCCCGTGGTCGCCAAGCTCCAGCTCTACTGCTCGGAAGACCTGGGCGGCTTCTACCTCGACGTGCTCAAGGACCGGCTCTACGTCACCCAGGCCAAGAGCCCGGCGCGGCGCAGCGCGCAGACCGCGCTGTGGCACATCACCCAGGCGATGCTGCGCTGGATGGCGCCCTTCCTCAGCTTCACCGCCGAGGAGGCCTGGAAGGTGTTCGCGCCGGGCCAGTCGCCGTCGATCTTCACCGAGACCTTCTGGAGCGTGCCGCAGCCCGCCGGCGACGCGGCGCTGCTGCACAAGTGGTCCCGCATCCGCGAAATCCGCGACGTGGTCAACAAGCGCATCGAGGAAGTGCGCGCCGAAGGCCGGATCGGCTCGTCGCTGCAGGCGGCCGTCACCATCGCCGCCGCGCCCGAGGACCATGCCCTGCTCGCGAGCCTGGGCGACGACCTGAAGTTCGTGACCATCACCTCGGCGGCCGCGCTGGCCGCCGGCGATGCGCTGGCGGTCGAGGTCGCGCAGGCGCCGGGCGCCAAGTGCGCGATGACCTGGCACTACAGCGAGACCGTAGGCCGCGACCCGGCCCACCCCGAACTGTCGGCCCGCGCCATCGACAACCTCTACGGCGCCGGCGAAACGCGCCGCTTCGCCTGAATATACTCCCCTCCCCAGGCCGCCACAGCGGGCGCAAACCGCGCGCTGTGGCCATATACCCTCAGTATTCACGCAGCACACGACATGCCACGCTCCTCGTCCCCGGCCGGCCGCGGCCCCTGGCTCTGGCTCGGCTGGGCGCTGATCCTGCTGATCGCCGACCAGTTCACCAAACTCCTGATCCTGGGCTGGTACCGGCTCGGCGACGCAACCTACGTCACCGGCTTCTTCAACGTGGTGCGGGCCCACAACACCGGCGCGGCCTTCTCGTTCCTGGCGACCGGCTCGGGCTGGCAGCGCTGGCTCTTCATCGGCATCGGCGCGGCCGCCGCCGTGTTCATCCTGTGGCAGCTGTGGCTGCACGCGGGCCAGCGGCTGTTCTCGTTTGCGCTCTCCAGCATCCTGGGCGGCGCGGTGGGCAACGTGGTAGACCGCGCGCTGCACGGCTACGTGGTGGACTTCCTCGACTTCCACTGGGCCGGGCGGCACTTTCCGGCTTTCAACGTGGCCGACGCGGCCATCACCGTCGGCGCGGCCTGCCTGATCCTCGACGAACTGCGGCGCGTCGGAAAGAGCCGGTAGAGCCGTCTGCCCGGCCGATCCGCCGGGCCATACCGGCGCAGGTATCGCGGCAGGCCGGGCGCCGCGGCGGAGGCCGCGCACCGCAGGAACGGGGGTATAGTCAATGCCCTGTTTTTATGAAGCACCTGCTGAACCTGCTCGCCGCCGTCGCCTTGCTCGTCTGGGGATCTAACCTGGTACGAACGGGTGTGCTGCGGGTGTTCGGCGCCAGCCTGCGGCAGATCCTGGCGCGCAGCATGGGCAACCGCTTCACCGCGGCGCTGTCGGGCATCGGCGTCACGGCGCTGGTGCAGTCGAGCACCGCGACCTCGCTCATGACCTCCTCCTTCGTCGGCCAGGGCCTGATCGCCCTGCCGGCGGCGCTGGCCGTGATGCGCGGCGCCGACGTGGGCACGGCGCTGATCTCGGTGCTGTTCTCGGTCGACCTGTCGTGGCTGTCGCCGCTGTTCATCTTCGTCGGCGTGGTGCTGTTCGTCTCGCGCCAGGACCGGCCCTCGGGCCGCGTCGGCCACGTCTTCATCGGCCTGGGCCTGATGCTGCTGGCGCTGCAGCTCGTGGTGCAGGCCACCGAGCCGCTGCTGGCCGCGCCTGCGGTGCGCACCCTGCTCGGCTCGCTGTCGAGCGACATCCTGCTGGAGATCACCATCGGCGCCGCGCTGGCCGTGGTGGCCTATTCGAGCCTGGCCATCGTGCTGCTGATCGCCGCCATGGCCCAGTCGGGCGCGGTGCCGATGGAGGTGGCGCTGGGTCTGGTGCTCGGCGCCAACCTGGGCAGCGGCGTGCTGGCGGTGCTGACCACCGCCAAGTCGGCCGTCGAGGTGCGGCAGGTGACCATCGGCAACCTGTTCTTCAAGCTGCTGGGCGTGGCCTTTGTCTCGCCCTTCGTCGGGCTGTGGATCGACCACGTGCATCCGTACATGACCGACCGCACGACCAGCGTGGTGCTGTTCCACCTGGGCTTCAACGTGGTCATCAGCCTGGGCTTCATCGGGCTCACGCAGTGGGTGGCCGACGCCATCACCCGGCTGCTGCCCAAGCCGCAGGACAGCGCGTCGTCGCTGCGCCCGCGGCACCTCGACCCGTCGGCGCTGTCGACGCCGACGCTGGCCATCTCCAACGCCGCGCGCGAGGCGCTGCACCAAGCCGACATCGTCGAGACCATGCTGCTCGGCGTGCCCGAGGTGATCCGCAACAACGACCTGCGGCTGGCCCAGGATCTGCGGCGCATGGACGACCGGGTCGACGAGCTGTACTCGGACATCAAGTACTACCTGACCAAGGTCTCGCGCGAATCGCTCGGCGAGGAGGAGAGCCGGCGCTGGACCGACATCATCAGCTTCACGATCAACATGGAGCAGATCGGCGATATCGTCGAGCGCATCCTCATCGACATCGAGGACAAGAAGATCAGGCAGGGCCGCAGCTTCTCCGAGGCCGGCATGGCCGAGATCACCGAACTGCACCAGCGCCTGATCGCCAACCTGCGCCTGGGCATGAGCGTGTTCCTCAACGGCAGCGTGCGCGACGCGCAAAAGCTGCTGGAGGAAAAGGCCCGCTTCCGCGATCTGGAGCGCGCCTACGCCGGCACCCACCTGGAGCGGCTGGCCGACCAGACGCTGCCGAGCATCGAGACCAGCTCGCTGCACATCGACCTGATCAGCGACTTGAAGCGCATCAACTCCCACATCTGCTCGATCGCCTACCCGATCCTCGATTCGGCCGGCGCGCTGGCGCCGAGCCGGTTGCGCGAGCCGGTCGTCAGTGGAGACCGGACCGTGCCCCAGCCCCCCCCGGCTCCGTGACGCCGCCGGCCGTGGCCCGGCGCTGCTGCTCGCGGCGGCACCAGGTCATGAGCGCATCGATCTCGGTGGACTTGTCGAACACTGCATCGGCGCCGAGCTGCGCGCAGCGCCAGCGGATCTCGCGCGTGGCATGGTTGCTCAACACCACCATCTTCTGCTGCGGCCGCCGGCGCCGGCAGGCTTCGAGCACATTGAGCCCCGAGCCTTCGCGCAGGAAGAGATCGACGATGGCGATGTCCCACTGCTCGGCGTGGCTCAGCAGCCAGTCCTTGCCTTCCTGCTCGGTGTCGGCCTCGCCGAGCGCCTCGACGTCGGCCAGTTCCTTGAGCGCTTCCTTGAGGTTGTCGCGGATCGTGACACTGTCCTCGACGATGTAAGCCCTGAATCCCATGTTCCGTTCTCCTTCGGCAGAAGGCGGGGCACCTTGCCGGCCCCAGCGTCCGGAGTCAATGTAGGAGTCGGGCCGTCCCGGGGGTGAGAGCCCACTGCCCATGGCCGGGTAGGAAAAACTGCCGCCGCCTAGCGGGCCGGCGTGGCCGCCGCCGTAGGCACCGCCGGCGCGTCCGGCCGGCGCGCATAGCGCTGCGCCAGCACGGCACAGACCATCAGCTGCATCTGGTGGAACAGCATCACCGGCAGCACGATCGGCCCCACGGCCGCGGCCGGGAACAGCACGTTGGCCATCGGCACGCCGCTGGCCAGGCTCTTCTTGGAGCCGCAGAAGACGATGGTGATCTCGTCCTCCTTGCCGAAGCCGAGCCGGCGGCTGGCCCAGGTCATCGTCGCCAGCGCGGTGGCCAGCAGCAGCGCGCAGACCAGCAGCAGGCTGGCCAGCTGCGCACCCGAGACCTGGTGCCACAGCCCTTCGATCACCGCGGCGCTGAAGGCGGTGTAGACCACGAGCACGATGGAGCTCTGGTCCACCAGCTTGAGCGTCTTGGCCCTGGCGCGCACCCAGCCGCCGATCCACGGCTGGAGCAGGTGCCCCAGCGCGAACGGCACGAACAGCTGCAGCACGATGCGACCGACGGCTTCGAGCCCGCCGTACGAGGCGCCGCCGTGCGGCGCGACCAGCGCGCCGACCAGCAGCGGCGTGACGAAGATACCCAGCAGCGTCGAGGCCGAGGCGCTGCACACCGCCGCCGATACGTTGCCGCGCGCAAGCGCCACCATCGCGATCGACGACTGCACCGTCGAAGGCAGCACGCAGATGTAGAGCACGCCGAGGTAGAACTTGGGCGACACCAGCGGCTCCAGCAGCGGCTTGAGCACCAGGCCCAGCAGCGGGAACAGCACGAAGGTGCTGGCCAGCACCAGCAGGTGCAGCCGCCAGTGCAGCAGGCCGGCGACGACCGCCTGGCGCGACAGCCGCGCCCCGTGCAGGAAGAACAGCAGCGCGATCGCCAGCGTGGTCAGCCACTTGAAGACGACGGCGGCATCGCCGGCAGCGGGCAGGACGCTCGCCACCACGACAGTGGCGACGAGGCAGAGCGTGAAGTTGTCGGGCAAGAGCGCCGGGCGGGCCATGGCGGAATCCTCAGAAATCTGGATGCGGAGCAGGCGGCGATTGGACCCCAGCCGCGCGCCGAAAAGAAATGGATTTATGTGATGTATCTATGATTACGAATCATCAATTCACTGAGACACCATGTCCGATGCCGACCGCCCCTGGAATCCCAACATCACGCTGCGCCAGCTGCGCGTGTTCCAGGCGGTCGCGCAGCAGCGCAATTTCAGCGGCGCCGGCGAATCGATCGGCCTGACCCAGCCGGCCGTGAGCCGCAGCATCCGCGAGCTGGAGGCGCAGCTGGGCCTGAAGCTGCTCGACCGCACCACGCGCGAGGTGGCGCTGACCGACGCCGGCCGCAGCCTGGCCGGCCGGCTCGACCGGCTGCTGGACGACCTGGAACTCGCCCTGCTCGACCTGCGCGGCATGGCCACGCGGCGCCAGGGCCGGGTGCGTGTGGCCAGCAGCCCGACGCTGTCGGCCAACCTGCTGCCGGCCTGCATCGCGGCCTGCCGCACGCAGGCGCCGGGCATCGAGATCGTGCTGCTCGACCGCTTGCAGCAGGACGTGCTGGCCAGCGTGCGCTCGGGCGAAGTCGATTTCGGCGTCGTGGTCGAGCCGGGCGCGGCCGGAGATCTGCACTGCGAGGCCATCCTGCGCGAGCCCTTCGTGCTCGTCTGCCCCGGCGACCATGCGCTGGCGCAGGCGCGCGCGGCGGCCTGGCCTGCGCTGGCGGACTGGCCGCTGGTGCTGCTGGACCATGCCTCGGGCAGCCGCCGGCTGATCGACGCCGCGCTGGCGGCCGAAGGCGTGGCCGCCGAGGTGGCGCAGGAGGTCGGCCACGTCAGCACCGTGTTCCAGATGGTCGCCGCCGGCCTGGGCGTGGCCGTGGTGCCGGCCCTGGCCCTGCCCTGCCTGCCGGCCGGCGCCACCGGGCTGGCGGTGCGGCCGCTGGCGCCGCAGGTGGAGCGCGACGTGATGCTGGTGCACCGGCGCAACCGCACGCTGGCACCGGTGGTGGAACAGGTCTGGCAGCTGGTGCGCGGCGTCGCCGCGGCGATGGAGCCTATCGCACCGGCGCCGGCTGGAGGTTAGGCATACCCCCCGACCAACCAACCGCTGGCGCACGGCCTACGCTCACTACAGGGATATACCCCCGTTAAAAACAACAAGCCCCGCAGCGCGGGGCAGATGCAGGTAGCGGCTGCGCGCTCAGACTTTCCATTTCTCCAGCAGCTTCTGCGGCCGGGTGCGGTCGTAGGCTTCGAACGGCTGGTGGATCCAGGGATTGGTCGGCAGGAATTCGACCGAGTAGTCGGCCTGGAACACCGACACGCCCTTGGTCCAGATCACGGCCGTTCTGAGTTCGGTGACCGGCTTGTAGTGGGTGCGCAGGTTGTCGACCACGGCGCCGAACGTCCTGCCCGAATCGGCCAGGTCGTCCACCAGCAGCACGCGCCCTGCGATTTCGCCGCGCGGCGTGGTGATGAAGCGCGCGATGTCGAGCCGGTCCTGCACCGTGCCCGCCTCGGCGCGGTACGAGCTGGTCGACATGATGGCCAGCGGCTTGTCGAAGATGCGCGAGAGGATGTCGCCGGGCCGCATGCCGCCGCGCGCCAGGCACAGGATGTTGTCGAACTCCCAGCCCGACTGGTGGATCTTGATCGCGAGCTTCTCGATCAGGTTGTGGTACTCGTCGTAGCTGACGTAGAGATGCTTGCCGTCTTCGGTCAACATGGTGGGGGACTCCAGCTTCGCCCTCAATCGGCCAGGTAGGGGTGGCGCTTGAGGATCGTGTGATCGCGGTCGGGGCTCGTGGAGATCAGGTCGATCGGCACGCCGGAGATGTGCTCGATGCGCTGCAGATACAGGCGCGCGTTGACCGGCAGGTCTTCGTAGCGGGTCACGCCCACGGTCGATTCGGTCCAGCCTTCCAGCGTCTCGTAGACCGGCTTGCAGCGCGCGATCTCGTCGGCGCCCAGCGGCAGGATGTCGATCCTCTGGCCGTCGAGCTCGTAGCCGGTGCACAGCTGCAGCTCCTCGATGCCGTCGAGCACGTCGAGCTTGGTGATGCACAGGCCGGACAGGCCGTTGACCTGCGCGCTGCGCTTGAGCAGCGCGGCGTCGAACCAGCCGCAGCGGCGGCTGCGGCCGGTGGTCACGCCCTTCTCGGCGCCCACGGTCGACAGGTGGTAGCCGACGGTGCCCGGCGTCTCCCAGTCCAGCTCGGTCGGGAACGGGCCGCCGCCCACGCGGGTGCAGTAGGCCTTGGTGATGCCCAGCACGTAGTGCAGCAGGCCCGGGCCCACGCCGGCGCCCGCGGCCGCGTTGCCGGCCACGCAGTTGCTCGACGTGACGAACGGATAGGTTCCGTGGTCCACGTCGAGCAGCGTGCCCTGCGCGCCTTCGAACAGCAGGTTGGCGCCGTCGCGGTGGGCGTCGTTGAGCTCGCGCGACACGTCGGCGATCAGCGGCCCCAGCAGCACGGCATGGCGCAGCGCCTCGTCGTAGATCGGCTCGAACTCCAGCGCCGGTGCCTTCAGGTACTGCGTGAGCACGAAGTTGTAGAGGTCCAGCAGCACGCGCAGCTTCTCGGCCAGGCGCTCGGGGTGCTTCAGGTCCTGCACGCGCAGCGCGCGGCGGGCGATCTTGTCCTCATAGGCCGGGCCGATGCCGCGGCCGGTGGTGCCGATCTTCTCGCTGCCGCCCTGCTCGCGCGCGGCCTCGCGGGCCACGTCGAGCGCCGCGTGGAACGGCAGGATCAGCGGGCAGGCTTCGGACACGCGCAGGCGCGAGCGCACCTCGACGCCGGCCTTCTCCAGCCCCTCGATCTCCTCAAACAGCTTGGCCGCCGACAGCACCACGCCGTTGCCGATGTAGCACTTCACCCCGGGGCGCATGATGCCGCTCGGGATCAGGTGCAGCGCCGTCTTCACGCCGTTGATCACCAGCGTGTGGCCCGCGTTGTGGCCGCCCTGGAACCGGACCACGCCCTGCGCGCTCTCGGTCAGCCAGTCCACCAGCTTGCCCTTGCCTTCGTCGCCCCACTGGGTGCCGACCACCACCACGTTGCGACCGCTCGTCTTGCTCATCTTGCTTCGCCTGCTGAAACTACTCAAATGGATTGCACGACCCACTGCCCGCCCTGCTCGATCAGCTCGCGGTCGCAATGGAATTCGTCGATTTCGCTGCCGTGGCCCGGCAGCGCGCAGACCACCGTCTCGCCCCGGGCGCGCAGCGCCGCGATGGCCTGGCGCAGCGCGGGCGCATCGCCCCACGGGGCACGCACGGCCGCGCGCAGCGGCCGCGGCGCGGCCACGGCGACCAGCTCGCGCAGATCGAGGCTGAAGCCGGCGGCCGGCCGGTTGCGGCCGAAGACCGCGCCGACCTCGTCGTAGCGGCCGCCGCGCACCAGCGCATCGGCCGCGCCCGGCACGTAGACCGCGAAGCGCGCGCCGCTGTAGTACGCATAGCCGCGCAGGTCGGCCAGGTCGAATGACACCGGCGTGCCTTCCAGCTGGTCGGCCAGCCAGCCCAGCTGCGCCAGCGCCTGCTGCAGCGCGGGCGAGGACGGCAGCACGCGCCCGGCCTCGTCGAGCACCTCGCGCTCGCCGTAGAGGCGCAGCAGCGCCAGCAGTGCGGAGCGCACCGGCGCGGCGCAGTCCTGCGCGGCGCCGGCGAGTTCGCTCGCATCCTTGGCGGCGAGCGCGGCATGCACGCGGGCCAGCGTTTCGGCCGGCACGGCCGTGCCCGCGAGCAGCGCGCGCACGATGCCGGCATGGCCCAGGTCGACCGTCGCGCCCTGCACGCCGGCCACGGCCAGGCAGTCGCGCGCCAGGCTCAGCGCCTCCAGGTCGGCTTCGAGGCCGGCATGGCCGTAGATCTCGGCGCCGAACTGCAGCGGCTCGCGCGTGGCATGCGGGCGGTCGGGGCGGGTGTGCAGCACCGGGCCGCAGTAGCACAGGCGGGTGACGCCGTCGCGGTTCAAGAGATGGGCATCGATGCGGGCGACCTGCGGCGTGGTGTCGGCGCGCAGGCCCATGCTGCGGCCGGAGAGCTGGTCGACCAGCTTGAAGGTCTTGAGGTCCAGTGCGCGGCCGGTGCCGGAGAGCAGGGATTCGAGATGCTCCAGCAGCGGCGGCATCACGAGTTCGTAGCCATAGCCGCGCGCGGTATCGAGCAGCCCGCGACGCAATTCTTCGATGTGCCGCGCCTCGGACGGCAGGACATCGGCGATGTGATCCGGGAGGACCCAGGCAGACATGGGGTGAGGCAGGCTGTTAAAAACGTGATTCTACCGGGCAGGCGCTGGCCCGCCCGGCAGGACCCACCTTCAGGAGACCAGCGCGAGCAGGATCAGGCCGGCCGCGATCGATGACAGGCCGATGAACCGGATCTGTCCGTCACGCAGCTCCAGCACCTGCGTGAACAGGCGGCGCCAGCCGCCCGGGGAGATGAACGGCATCAGCCCCTCGATCACGAGAACGAGGGCCAGCGCCGTCCAGAGGGAATCGCCGTCCATGGCCGGAGAAACCGTGCGCGAACGCGCGGCCTGCCTACTTGCGGGCCGGCGCGCCGCCGCCGGCCGGCGCGGCGCCGGCGCGGAAGTTGCGGAAGAAGTCCGACGAGGCCGGATCGACCACCAGCACGTCGCTCTTCTTGGCGAAGCTGGACTTGTAGGCTTCCAGGCTGCGGTAGAACTGGGCGAACTGCGGGTCGCGGCCGAAGGATTCGGCATAGACGCGCGCGGCCTCGGCGTCGCCCTCGCCCTTGATCTTCTGCGCGTCGCGGTAGGCGCTGGCGATGGTCACCTCGCGCTGGCGGTCGGCGTCGGCGCGGATCTTCTCCCCCTCGGCCGCGCCGGTGGAGCGCAGTTCGTTGGCCACGCGCTTGCGCTCGGCCTCCATGCGGCGGTAGACCGACTCGGTGATCGCCTCGACGTAGTCCACGCGGGTGATGCGCACGTCCACGGCGTCCACGCCCCAGGGCCGGGCGCCGCGCACCACGTCCAGCACGTCCTTCTTCACATCGTTCATCAGCGCGTCGCGCTTGGTCGACAGCAGTTCGCGCACGGTGCGGCGGTTGACCTCTTCCTGGAAGGCATTGCGCACCACGCGGTTGAGCTGGATGGCACCGGCGCTTTCGTCGAGGCCGACATTGCGGATGTACTCCGACGGGTCGGAAATGCGCCAGCGCACGTACCAGTCGATCACAACGCGCTGCTTCTCGGCCGTAAGCATCGACTCGGTGTCGGAACTGTCGAGCGTGAGCAGGCGCTTGTCGATGTACGAGACGTTCTGGAACGGCGGCGGCAGCTTGAAGTTCAGGCCCGGCTCGGTGATGACTTCCTTGATCTGGCCGAGCGCGTAGACCACGCCGAACTGGCGCTGGTCCACGACAAAGATGGTGGAGCTCAGCAGTGCGAGCACCAGCACGATGGTCGCGCCGATGAAACCGATTCTGTTCATGTGTTCGTTCTCCCTCTCGTCTCAGCGCACCTCGCGGTCGCGCGTGCGGCCGCTGTCGCGCAGCCGCCCGTCCACGCCGCCGTAGGGTGTGATCGGCACGACGGTGGTGCCGGACGGCGCGGCCTGGCCCGCGGAATTGTCGGAAGGCTGCTGGGACGACGCTGCGGCGGGCGCGGCGGCCACGCCCTGGATGATCTTGTCGAGCGGCAGGTACAGCAGGCTGCCGCCCTGGCGTGCATCGACCAGCACCTTGGTCACGTTGGTGTAGACCTGCTGCATCGCGTCGGTGTACATGCGGTCGCGCGTGACCTGCGGTGCCTTCTGGTACTCCGACAGCACCTGGGCGAAGCGCTGGGCGTCGCCCTGCGCCTGCGCCACGATGCGGGCCTTGTACGCCTCGGCCTCTTCCTTCAGGCGCGAGGCGGTGCCGGCGGCGCGCGGCACCACGTCGTTGGCATAGGCCTGGGCGTCGTTCTTGGCGCGCTCGCGCTCCTGGCCGGCCTTGAGCACGTCGTCGAAGGCCGCCTGCACCTGCTCGGGCGGGCGAACGCCGCCCTGCTGCAGGTTGATGCCGACGACTTCGACGCCGACCTTGTAGCGGTCGAGGATGGTCTGCATCAGCGTGCGCACGCGCGGCGCGATCTGGTCGCGCTCCTCGGCCAGCGCCGTGTCCATCTTCATGTTGCCGACCACCTCGCGCACCGCCGTCTCGGCGGCCTGCACCACGGCCTCGGCCGGGTTGCGGCTTTCGAACAGCCAGGCGCGCGCGTCGTTGAGGCGGTACTGCACGGCGAACTTGATCTCGACGATGTTCTCGTCCTGCGTCAGCATGGCCGACTCGCGCAGTCCGGTGGACCTGACGATGGAGTCGCGCCCCACGTCGGCCGAGCGGATCTGCGTCACGAACACCAGTTCATGGCGCTGGATCGGGTACGGCAGGCGCCAGTTGAAGCCGGCGCCCACGGTGGACTGGTAGCGGCCGAACTGGGTGATGACGGCCTGCTGGCCTTCCTGCACGATGAAGAAGCCGGTGCCCAGCCAGATCAGCACGGCCACGGCGGCGATCAGGCCCAGGCCGACGCCCGCGCCGCGGAAGTCCGGCGGCATGCCCCCCGAGGATCCGCCGCGGTTGCCGCCACTGCCCTTGACGCCGAACAGGCCGCCGAGCTTGCGGTTGAGGTCGCGCCAGAGCTCGTCGAGGTCCGGCGGCTGGCTGGCGTTGTTGCCGCGCCCGCGGCTGCCCGGCGGCGGGTCGGTTTCGTTGCGCGGACCTTCCTGGTTGTTGTTGTCGTCGCCGCGGCCCCAGCGCGGGTCGTTCAGGTTGAACATGCCCCTGATGCGGCCCGGCAGCGTGGCCCGGCAGAAAGCCCGAAGATGGAGATTCATGCGCAGCTTCTATCGTCTTTGGATGGTGTGCGGGGGATTGTGCCCAATCACGGTTCGGCCCCCTGCAATTCGGCAGCGGCTCCTGGGGTCATGGCCGCGGCGGCTTCGGCCGCGAGGCGCTCGCGCAGCACGGCCAGGCCGGTGCCGGCCTGCGCGCTCACGAACAGCCGCCGCACCTGCACGCCGTCGATCTCGTAGCTGTCCTCCAGTTGCACCGGCCGCTGCGCGGGCGCTACCGCGTCGAACTTGTTGAACACGAGGATCTGCGGGATCGCATCGGCCCCGATCTCGCCGAGCACGCGCTGCACCTCGGCGATCTGCTCCGGGAACTCGGGGTTGGACGCATCGACCACATGCAGCAGCAGGTCGGCATCGACCGCCTCCTGCAGCGTGGCCTGGAAGGCGTCGATCAGGCCGTGCGGCAGGTCGCGGATGAAGCCCACGGTGTCCGACAGCGACACCGAGCGCGCGCGACCTTCTGCATCCTGGCCCAGGTAGAGCTGGCGCGTGGTGGTATCGAGCGTGGCGAACAGCTGGTTGGCCGCGTAGGTGCGGGCCTTGACCAGCGCGTTGAACAGCGTGGACTTGCCGGCGTTCGTATAGCCGACGATGGAGATGTTGAAGGTCTCGCGGCGCTCGCGCTGGCGGCGCTGGGTGGCGCGCTGCCTGCGTACCTTGTCCAGCCGCTCCCTGGTGCGCTTGATCGCCTCGGAGATCATGCGGCGGTCGAGTTCGATCTGCTTCTCGCCTGGGCCGCCGCGCACCCCGGCGCCGCCGGTCTGGCGCTCCAGGTGGGACCAGCGCCGCACGAGGCGCGTGCTCACGTACTGCAGCCGGGCCAGCTCGACCTGAAGCTTGCCCTCATGGCTGCGCGCGCGCTGCGCGAAGATCTCCAGGATGAGCAGCGTGCGGTCGTTGACCGGCATCTGCAGGTGCCGCTCCAGATTGCGCTGCTGCGCCGGGCTCAGCGCCTGGTCGAACAGCACCTCCTGCGCGCCGTGGATCCGGGCCAGTTCCCGGATCTCGTCGGCCTTGCCGCTGCCGACGAAAAGCGCCGCGTCGGGCGCGCGGCGCTTGCAGGTGATGCGGGCGACCGGCCGCATGCCGGCGGTATCGGCCAGCAGGCCGAGTTCGGACAGTTCGACATCGAAGTGGGGCAGGCCGAAGTCAACCCCGACGAGAACGACGGGGGTGGCGGCCGGAGTGGACGGTGTGGTGGGCGAACTCAAGGAGCGACGATGGGGGTGCCAGGCACCCGAGCCGCAGGAGCCGGGATGCCCGGGAGATCAGGCGCCGTTGCCGGCGTCGGGAGCCTCGGCCGCGGAGAAATTCACGGCGCGGCCCGGCACGATGGTAGAGATGGCGTGCTTGTAGACCATCTGCGTCACAGTGTTGCGCAGCAGCACGACATACTGGTCGAAGGATTCGATTTGCCCCTGCAGCTTGATGCCGTTGACGAGATAGATGGACACCGGCACGTGCTCGCGGCGCAGGGTGTTGAGGAAGGGGTCTTGAAGAAGCTGGCCTTTGTTGCTCACGATATTCTCCGTGTTCAGGGGAATTGTTGTTGGAACGCCACCTTACCACAGGCAAAGCTTGCCCCGGCCCGGCAGGCCTGCTATTTACCGCGCCGCCATACGTTTATGCGCCGTCCTTCGACGCGAACGGATTCTGCGAGGTCTTGAACTCCACCCGCAGCGGCGTGCCGACCAGGTCGAACTGCTTGCGGAAGCGCCCTTCAAGGAAGCGCTTGTAGGCATCGGTCACATGCTCCAGCGAATTGCCGTGGATCACGATGACCGGCGGGTTCATGCCGCCTTGGTGCGCATAGCGCATTTTGGGGCGGTACATGCCGCTCTTGGGCGGCGTCTGGAACTGCACGGCCTCCTGCAGGACGCGGGTGAGCACCGGCGTGGTCATCTTGCAGGTCGCCGCCTTGTTGGCCTGCACGATCGATTGCCATACCGGACCCAGGCCCTGGCGCTTCTTCGCCGAGATGGAATGGATGTTGGCGAAGCGCAGGAAGGCCAGGCGCGTCTCGATCGAGCGCTCGACCAGCTTGCGCTGGTACTCGTCGACCGCGTCCCACTTGTTGACCGCGATCACCACGGCGCGGCCGCTGTCGAGGATGTAGCCGGCGATGTGCGCGTCCTGGTCGGTCACGCCCTGGGTCGCGTCGAGCAGCAGCAGCACGACGTTGGCGCCCTCGATGGCCTGCAGCGTCTTGACCACCGAGAACTTTTCGATCGCCTCGAACACCTTGCCTTTGCGGCGCAGGCCGGCCGTGTCGATCAGCTCGAAGCGCTGGCCGTTGCGCTCGAACGGCACCGAGATCGCATCGCGCGTCGTGCCCGGCAGGTCGAAGGCGACGAGCCGCTCCTCACCGAGCCAGGTGTTGATAAGGGTGGACTTGCCCACGTTCGGGCGGCCGGCCACGGCCAAGCGCACGATGCCGCGGTCGACTTCGTCCTCGTCCTCGTCGGGGCCCGACAGGTTGAGCGGTTCCAGGGCCAGCTCGACCAGGCTGCGGATGCCCTGGCCGTGCGCGGCCGAGACCGGGTAGACCTCGCCCAGGCCCAGCTCGTAGAACTCACCCAGTTGCACACCTTCCTTCATGCCCTCGGCCTTGTTGGCCGCCAGCACGCAGGGCTTGCCGAGCCGGCGCAGGTAGCCGGCGATGTCGTGGTCCTGCGCCGACAGGCCGGCACGTGCGTCCACGACGAAGACGACGACGTCGGCCTCGGCCACGGCCTGGCGCGTCTGCTTGGCCATCTCCTGGTAGATGCCGGAGTCGGCCGTCGGCTCGAAGCCGCCGGTGTCGATGACGATGTACTCGTGCCTGCCCTGCCGGCCGTTGCCGTAGTGGCGGTCGCGCGTGAGCCCGGCGAAGTCGGCAACGATGGCGTCGCGCGACTTCGTCAAGCGGTTGAACAGCGTCGACTTGCCGACGTTGGGGCGCCCTACGAGGGCGATGACGGGCTTCATGGAACTCCTGGCTGGCGCTCCGTGCTGTGTCAGTTGGGGCGGAAGCCGTAGACCGTGCCCTTGTCCGTCACCAGGACCAGGGTGTCGCCGGCCGAGACCGGCGCGGCGGCGATGGCCGAGCCATCGGCGACCAGGCGGTTGAGCGGCGAGCCATCCTCGCGCGACAGCAGGTGCACGGTGCCGGTGCTGTCGCCGATGACGACCGCACGGCCGAGCAGCAGCGGCGCGGTCAGGCTGCGGTACTGCAGGCGCTCGGAGGTCCATGCCTTCTCGCCGTCGGCCTGGCGCCAGGCGACCACGGTGCCGTTGCTCTCGGTACCGAACAGCAGCGTGCCGTCGCCACTGACGCCGGTGGCGCCGTTGGCCGTCTTGCTCCACAGCACTTGGCCGCGCAGCGTGTTCACGCAGCCGACGGCCGCCTGGAACGCGCGGGCGCAGACCACGTCGCCGCTGCGGCTGACGTTGGCCACCAGCTCGACCAGCCGCTCCACGTCGTTGGTGCCGCGCGGCGTGGCGATCGGCGCCTCCCAGCGCACGGTGCCGTTGCCGGGGTTCAGGCCGGTGAGGCGGCCGGCGAAGCCGGTGACCAGCGTATCGCCCACGGCGATGAGCACGCCGGGCTGGCTCAGCACCAGGGGCTCGCCCGGGCGCTGCTGGCTCCAGAGGCGGCGGCCGCTGCGGCCGTCGAAGGCCGCGATGGAACGGTCGGCCGCCACGACGAACACGCGCTCGCCGGCGACCAGCGGCACGGTGTAGCCCTGGGCCGGCAGCTTCTGGCGCCACAGCACCTGGCCCTGCGCCAGCGCGACCACCTCGTTCGTACGGGTGAGGACGGCACTGACCTTGCCGTCGCTGCCGACGCCGGCGGCGATCTTGGCGCCCACGCTGGCACGCCACAGCTCCTGGCCGTTGCGGGTGTCGAGTGCGGTGACGGTTCCGTCCTCGCTGGCGACGATGGCGCTGGCGCCGTCGACATGCACCTGCAGCGGGAAGCCGATCTGGCCGACGCGGGCCGTCCAGATCTGGCGCACGGCCAGCTTGGCCTCGATGGGCCCCAGCTCGGCCGGCTTGGGCTTGGACGAGCTCGACAGCCAGCTCGGCATGTACGAACAGCCGGCCAGCGCCAGCGCCGCTCCCGCGAGCGCGAGGCCGCACACGGCCCGGCTGCGCAGCACCATCGTCATCGATCCATCAGCCATCATCACTTCCTGTCCTCCGTGGCCGGCGCTGCCGCGGTCGCCCGCGGATCCACGCCCAGCGCGTTCAACTTGACCTCGACGAGGCCGCGGTATTCCGAGCGCTCGTCGAACTTCTGGTAGGCCTGCGTATACGCGGCCGCGGCCTCGGGCTTCTTGCCCTGCAGCGCGAGAATGTCGCCCTTGCGGTCGGCCACCAGCGCCGCGAATTCCGGCGGGAAGCTGCCGGACACCTGGGCCAGCGCTTCGTCGTAGGCTTTCTTCTCGACCAGCAGGCCGGCGAGCCGCAGCCGCGCGAGCGCCTGCAGGCCTTCGTCTGCGGCCTTGTCGGCCACCCATTGCAGGGCCGCGCGGGCCTCATCGGCCTCGCCCTTCTCGTCGAGCACGCGGCCGGCCAGCAGGCCGGCCTGCTGGGCATAGGCGGTGCGCGGGTATTTCTCGCGGATGTCGCCGAAGGCCTGCTTCAGCCTGGCGGCGTCGCCCGCGTTGGCGGCGGACTCGATCGCGTCATAGAGGGCCGACGCCTGGCTGGCCTGCCGGTTCTGCCAAAGCTGGTAGCCGTTCCATGCGGCCACGGCGGCCAGCACCACGACGGCGAGCCAGGTGATCCAGGTGCCGTGCGTCTTCCAGAAATGCTTGATCTGGTCGAGCTGTTCCTGTTCTTCGAGATCGAAATGTTGTGCCATGGAAAGCGGTAGGTTCAACGAGCCGGGGATTGTAGAGTGGCGGCCCAGCCGGCCACGTCTGCAAGTTGTCGCGCCTCCTGTGCACCGCTGCCGTCGCGCAGCGCCTTGACGGTGACCTCGCCGCGCGCGAGTTCGTCGCTGCCGAAGACCAGCGCGTACTGCGCCCCGCTCTGGTCGGCCTTCTTGAACTGGGTCTTGAAGCTGCCCCGGCCGTCGGCACCGCCCGCATGCATCTGCACCCGCACGCCGGCGTCGCGCAGCTTCTGCAAGGTGCGCAGGACCACCGGCAGGGCCTGCGCATCGGGCACGATGGCATAGGCGTCGGGCACCGGCGCGGCGGTGGTGGTGCCCGATTCCTGCACGAGCTCGAGCACGCGCTCGACGCCGAGCGCCCAGCCGACGGCCGGCGCCGGCCTGCCGCCGATCTGGCCGACGAGGTAGTCGTAGCGGCCGCCGGCGCAGATCGTGCCCTGCGCGCCGAGGCGGTCGGTGACGAACTCGAACACCGTGAGGTTGTAGTAGTCGAGGCCGCGCACGAGGCGCGGGTTGACCGTCCAGGCGATGCCGTTGGCGTCGAGGATGGCCTTGAGCCCGTCGAAGTGGGCGAGCGACTCGGCGCCGAGGAAGTCGATGAGCCGCGGCGCGCCCTCGACGATCGCCTGCAGCGCGGGGTTCTTGGTGTCGAGGATGCGCAGCGGGTTGCCGTGCAGCCGGCGGCGGGCCTCCTCGTCGAGCGCATCGACATGGCCTTCGAGGTAGGCGATGAGCCGGCGGCGGTGCTCGGCGCGCTCGGCCGGCTGGCCCAGGCTGTTGATCTCCAGGCGCCAGTCGGCGATGCCGAGCCGGCGGAACAGCGCGGCGGCCAGCAGGATCAGCTCGGCATCGACGTCCGGGCCGGCGAAGCCCAGCGTTTCGGCGCCGACCTGGTGGAACTGGCGGTAGCGGCCACGCTGCGGGCGCTCGTGGCGGAACTGGGGGCCGGCGTACCAGAGCCGCTTGCCGCCGTCGTAGAGCAGGTTGTTCTCGATGACGGCGCGCACGACGCTGGCGGTGTTCTCCGGGCGCAGCGTCAAATGCTCGCCGTTGAGCCGGTCCTCGAAGGAGTACATCTCCTTCTCGACGATGTCGGTCACCTCGCCGATGCCGCGCACGAAGAGCTGCGTGTGCTCGACGATCGGCGTGCGGATGTTGCGGTAGGCATAGAGCGCCATGAGCGCGCGCACGTGCGCTTCGAGCCACTCCCAGCGCGCCGATTCGGCCGGCAGGATGTCGTTCATGCCCTTGACGGCGGACAGCTTCTCGGGACGGGCGTTCTTGTTGTCGTTGCTCATGGCAGTGGAGTCGGGGCGCCCGCGGCTGCGAAGCGGCAGGAGCGGGAGGTCAGGCGGCTGCGTGGGTGCCGCCGAAGCGCTTTTCGATGTACTGCTCGACGAGCTGGTGGAACTCGGCGGCGATATTGTCGCCGCGCAGCGTGAGGGCCTTCTCGCCGTCGATGAAGACCGGCGCGGCCGGCGCCTCGCCGTTGCCCGGCAGGCTGATGCCGATGTCGGCATGCTTGCTCTCGCCCGGGCCGTTGACGATGCAACCCATGACCGCGACCTTGAGCCCTTCGACGCCCGGATAGCGGCCGCGCCAGAGCGGCATCTGGCGGCGCAGGAAGTCGTCGATGTCCTTGGCCAGTTCCTGGAAGGTGGTGCTGGTGGTGCGGCCGCAGCCGGGGCAGGCGGTCACACTCGGCACGAAGACGCGCAGGCCGAGCGCCTGCAGCAGTTCGTTGGCGATCACGACTTCCTGCGTGCGGGCCTCGCCGGGCTGCGGCGTGAGCGACACGCGGATGGTGTCGCCGATGCCTTCTTGCAGCAGGATGGCCAGCGCCGCGGCCGAAGCCACCGTGCCCTTGGTGCCCATGCCGGCCTCGGTCAGGCCCAGGTGCAGCGAATAGTCGCAGCGGCGGGCCAGTTCGCGGTAGCAGGCCACCAGGTCCTGCACGCCGCTCAACTTGCACGACAGGATGATCTGGTTGCCGTCCATGCCCATCTCCTCGGCGCGGCGGGCCGAGCCGACGGCGGAGGTGATGAGCGCCTCGTACATGACCTGACGCACGTCCCAGGGACGGGCGCGGCGGGTGTTCTCGTCCATCAGCGCGGCGAGCAGCTCCTGGTCCATGCTGCCCCAGTTGACGCCGATGCGCACCGGCTTGTTCCAGCGGATGGCAGCCTCGATCATCTGGCCGAACTGCTTGTCCTTCTTGTCGCCCTTGCCGACGTTGCCGGGGTTGATGCGGTACTTGGACAGCGCCTCGGCGCAGGCCGGGAATTCGCTGAGCAGCCGGTGGCCGTTGAAGTGGAAGTCGCCGATCAGCGGCACGTCCACGCCCATGCGGTCGAGCTGCTCGCGCACGTAGGGCACGGCCTGCGCAGCCTCGGGCGTGTTGACGGTGATGCGCACCATCTCGGAGCCGGCCTGGGCCAGTTCCTTGACCTGGATCGCGGTGGCGATGGCGTCGACCGTGTCGGTATTCGTCATGGACTGCACGCGCACCGGCGCGCCGCCGCCGAGCGTGACCACGCGCGGGCCCCAGACCACGCGGGCCTGGCGCGCCTGCCGGACCAGCGGCGCGCCAACCGGGATCGGCTCGCCCTGCGGCACCACGGACGGGAAGGAATCGTTCACGGCGGGCTCACTTGACCTGGAAGCGGGCGACGTTGTCGCGCGCCAGCGGCGCGAGGTCGAACGGCTTGCCGCGCACCTGCACCGTCGTGGCGCCGGCCCGGCCGACGACGACGCTGAGCGGCAGGCTGCCGGACGCGCTGGCGCTCTCGCCCGTGGCCAGCACCTTCTGGAAGACGACCCTGCCTTCGGCATCGGTGACCTTGATCCACGATTCGCCGGTGGCGGTGAAGGTCAGCAGCGGCGCCGCGACGCTTTCGGCCGGTGCCGGCGTGGTGACGGCGGGCGGCTGGCCGGCCACTGTGGCCGGAGCGACCTGCACCGGCGCGGCCGTGCCGGCCGGCGCCTGGGGCTGCGGCTGGACCGGCGCGCCCGGGGTCGCAGGCAGCGCGGGCGTGCCCGGGGCAGCCGCCACGCCGGCCACATCCTTGCGGTCGACGTTCTCGACGATGGCCGCGGCCGCCGGCGCGGCCGCCTCGGCGGGCGCGGGCCCGGCGGATGCCGCGGCCCGGTCGGCGCGGCCGGCCTGGAAGGAGGCCACGGCCTCCTTGATGTGCGGCAGCAGGATCAGCACCAGCGCGCCCAGCAGCAGTGCAACGACGCCGTAGATGATGGGGCGCGAGCGGTTCTCGCCGGCCGCGGCGCGCTGGGCCTTGTGGGCGGACCTGAAGGGTGCGTTGATGCCCGCCTCGTGCGTGACCAGCTGCGGCGCGCGCGACTGCGGCAGGCGGGCCAGCACCGGCGCGGGGTCCACGCGCAGGGCACGGCAGGCGCTCGATGCCAGGCCGCGCACGAAGACCGGGTCGGACAGGGCCGCGTAGTCGTCGGCCTCCAGCGCCTCCAGCTTGGCGACCGGCACCTTCAGCGCGGCGGCCAGCGCCATGATGTGCGCGCCGCAGGCCTCGCGGGCCTGGCGCAGCAGCGTGCCGGCGGTCACGCCGTCGTGCGGCGCCGCACCGCCGAAATCCGCCTGCCCCTGCTGCTGGTCTGCCGCCTCACTCATCGAAAGCCCCTCGTTCATAAGCCAACAGTTCCCGCGCGTCCGGGAAACGCTTGCGCAGCTGATCGGCCAGTTGCTCCATCGCCACGCGGTCGCCGAGCCGGCGCTCGATGCGAATGCCGCGCCACAGCGACTCGGCGTTGGCGTAGTCGCCGTTGTTCAGCCGGCGGATGTAGAAGCGCGCATGCTCCATGTCGCCGCGGCGGAACGCCATCGCCGCCAGATTGTAGGCGACGATCGGATTGGCCGGATCGCGCTCGTAGGCACGGGCGAGCGTCTGCTCGGCCTCGGCCGTGCGGCCGGCGCGCGCCTGGCACAGGCCCTGGGCCATCTGCGTCTTGGCGCGGCCGGCGTACAACGGGTTGGCCGCGGCCTGCGCGAACAGGCGCTCGGCCTCGTCATAGCGGCGCTGCTGGCACAGCAGCCAGCCATAGTTGTGCTGGGTGTCCGAATCGCCGGCGTCGATCGACAGCGCGCGGCGGAAGCTCTCTTCGGCCTGGCCGTTGTCGCCCAGGCGCATGAAGATCAGGCCGCGCAGGTTGTAGGCCTCGGCATGGTTGGGATCGGCAGCCAGCGCCTGCCGGACCTCGTCGAGCGCGACGGCGGTCTTGCCCTGGTCGAAATAGCTGGCGGCGAGTTCCAGCCGCAGCCGCGCGCGGCGCTGGGCATCGGTCTCGCCCGAGGGCGTGGACACGTTGGCACGCGGCGCAGGCGTGGGGTCGGCCGCCGCGCTGACCGTCGTCGTCGTGCTGGTCGTGGTGCAGCCCGCAACGAGCAGCAGCAGTGCCAGCAGAACCGGCGCGAGGCCGGCGGAAGACCCGGACGGAAGCGGGGATCGCAGCGCCATGCGCTCAGGCCTCCTCGGTCGCCGTCTGGCGCACCGGATGCAGCGGGATGGTGCGCCGGCGGGCCATGCGTTCGGCCGCGCGGGTGCGATCGCGCACGTCGCCGGCCAGTTGGCCGCAGGCCGCGTCGATGTCGTCGCCGCGGGTCTTGCGCACCGTGGTCACGATGCCGGCGTCCACTAGCGCGCGCGCGAAGGCGGCCACGCGCTCGGGCTTGGAGCGCAGCAGGCCCGAGGCCGGGAACGGGTTGAACGGGATCAGGTTGAGCTTGCACGGCACGCCGCGGCCGGCATGGTGCCTGACCCGATCGATCAGCTCGCGCGCATGCCCGGCCGTGTCGTTGACGCCGTCGAGCATGCAGTATTCGAAGGTGATGAAGTCCCGCGGCGCATGCGCCAGATACCGGTTGCAGGCATCGAGCAATTCAGCGATCGGGTACTTGCGGTTGAGCGGCACGAGGTTGTCGCGCAGCGGGTCGCTGGGCGCATGCAGCGACACGGCCAGGGCGACGGGGCAGTCCTGCGACAGGCGGTCCATCATCGGCACGACGCCGGAGGTGGAGACGGTCACGCGCCGGCGCGACAGGCCGTAGGCATGATCGTCGAGCATGGTGCGCAGCGCAGGCACCAGCGCAGCGTAGTTCTGCAGCGGCTCGCCCATGCCCATCATCACGACGTTGGAGATCACGCGCTCGTCGCTGCCCGCCCGGCGGCGCAGAAAGTGCTCGGCGAACCAGAGCTGCGCGACGATCTCGGCCGTGCCCAGGTTGCGGCTGAAGCCCTGGTGCCCCGTGGAGCAGAACCGGCAGCCGACGGCGCAGCCCGCCTGCGAGGAGACGCAGAGCGTCCCGCGATCGTCTTCAGGGATATAGACCGTCTCGACCGCATTGCCGTCGCCCACGTCGAACAGCCACTTGATCGTGCCGTCGGCGGAGATGTTCTGGCTCAGCACCGGCAGCGCGGCCACGTGCGCGCGGGCCCGCAGCTTCTCGCGCAGCGACTTGGCCAGATCGGTCATCTGGTCGAAATCGGCCGCGCCGCGCTGGTGGATCCAGCGGAAGAGCTGCCGGGCGCGGAAAGGTTTCTCCCCCAGCCCGCCGCAGAAGGCGGTGAGGCCCTCCAGGTCGAAATCGAGCAGATTGGTCATGGCATACCCCCAGGGGTTGGCCTTTGGTTCGGACGGATGGCAAGCGCTATCAGCGCATACTCCCCGCTCTTCACCAAAGGCCCATGGGTGCGGCTCAGCGTGCGTAGACGTTCAGCGACGGAAAGAAGAACGCGATCTCGGCCGCGGCGGTCTCGGCCGCGTCGGAGCCGTGCACGGCGTTGGCGTCGATGCTGTCGGCGAAGTCGGCGCGGATGGTGCCGGCGGCGGCCTTCTTCGGATCGGTGGCGCCCATCAGGTCGCGGTTCTTCTGGATGGCGTTCTCGCCTTCCAGCACCTGCACGAACACCGGGCCCGAGGCGATGAAGTCGACCAGGTCGTTGAAGAACGGGCGCTCCTTGTGCACGGCGTAGAACTGGCCGGCCTCTTCCTTCGACAGCTTGGTCAGGCGCGCAGCGGCGATCTTCAGGCCGGCGGCTTCGAAGCGCGAGACGATCTGGCCAATCACGTTCTTGGCGACGGCGTCGGGCTTGATGATGGAGAGGGTACGTTCGATGGCCATGGTGACTTCTTCCTGAATGGGTCCGTGGATGATGGATGAATGCCGCTGCGGTGCCGGCGCGAAAAAAGCGCCGCCGGGCGGACAAAGCGCTGGATTTTAGCCTGCGCCCTGCGTGCACAAGGCTCCCGGGCGGGAATATCCGCGCCCGCGGGCCGGCTGTCCTTGCCGCGCAATCAGCGGCCGCGACCGCGGCCTGCGCCGCGCGGCCCGACATTGCCGCCGCCGAAACCGCCACCGCCGCCGCGGCGGTTGCCGCCGCCCGGCGCCCCCTGGCGCTGGCGCGAGAGGCTGTCGGAGCCGATGTAGCCCAGCGAGGTTTTCATCGGGTCGGGCTGGCTGCCCTTGCCGCCGCCGAAGGACTTGTGGCCGTCGCCGTTGCGGCCGAAGGATTTGCCCGCGCTGCTGCCGTTGCCGGAACCACCGGAGCGGTTGCCGCCGCCGGCCGCGCCGTTGCCGCGCGGGCCGCCGCGGCGCGGGTCGCGGCTGCCGGCGCCGCGGCCGCCCGGGGCCTGGCGCGGCACCGCCGGCTCGACGCCCGCCGCCTGCTGCAGCGCGCGGATGTCGCGCTCGTCGAGTTCCATCCAGGCGCCCCGGCGCAGGCCGCGCGGCAGCAGCATGGCGCCGTAGCGGATGCGGATCAGGCGGCTGACGGCGCGGCCCACGGCCTCGAACAGGCGGCGCACCTCGCGGTTGCGGCCTTCGGAGATCGTGACGCGGTACCAGGTGTTGGCGCCTTCGCCGCCGCCGTCCTCGATGGAGCCGAACTGGGCCTGGCCGTCGTCGAGGCGCACGCCGTCGAGCAGGCGCTGCTTCTCGTCCTTGCTCAGCGCGCCGAGCACGCGCACCGCGTATTCGCGCTCCAGGCCGAAGCGCGGGTGCATCAGGCGGTTGGCCAGCTCGCCCGAGCTGGTGAAGAGCAGCAGGCCCTCGGTGTTCAGGTCCAGCCGGCCGACCGACTGCCATTTGCCGTGCTGCAGCTTCGGCAGCTTGCGGAAGACGGTGGGCCGGTTCTGCGGATCGTCGTGGGTGACGACCTCGCCGACCGGCTTGTGGTAGGCGATCACGCGCGCCGGCGGCGGCTCGATGCGCACGCGCAGCGGCCTGCCGTTGACCTTGACCTGGTCGCCCCACTGGATGCGCTGGCCGATGTGGGCCGGCTCGTTGTTGACCGAGATGCGGCCTTCGAGGATGAGCTGCTCCATCTCCAGCCGCGAGCCGAGGCCGGCCTGGGCCAGCACCTTGTGGAGCTTGGGCGCATCGGCCTGCGGGGCGAGCACGCGCTTGCCCGGCACGGCGGGGGCGCCGGATGCTTCCTCGGCGTCGAAGGCGCCGGAGACGACGTCGGCGAACAGGCTGCCCTGCGCGGGCGCAGCGCCCCCGGGGGCAGCAGGCGCCGCGTCGCCCCCGGCGGCTGCCGGCGCTTCGACGGCCGCCTCGGGGCGGCGGGCGCGCGGCTTGCGCGCCGGTGTGGCCGCGGGCTCGCCGGCCGGCGTGGCATCGGCTGCGGCGGCGTCTTCGGGTCGGGATGCTTCGGTGGTCATGAAAGGCTTTCGGTCTTCGGGGCGGCTGGGTCGTCGTCGTGGTCGCCGCTGCTTGCGCCATCGGCTGCGGGCTCCTGCGGGCCAGCGGCCGGCAGAGGGTTGTCGGGGGAGGAGGGGAAGAGGGGTTCGGCCGGCGGCTCCAGGTCGAGCCCGGCGAAGGCATCGAGCTGCTGCGACGGCGCTTCGAGCGGCGGCAGCTGGTCGAGCGCCTGCAGGCCCAGATCGTCGAGGAACTGGCGCGTGGTCGCGAACAGCGCGGGCCGGCCGACCGTCTCGCGGTGGCCGATCACCTCGATCCAGCCGCGGTCCTCCAGCTGCTTGATGATGAGACTGTTGACCGTCACGCCGCGGATGTCCTCGATGTCGCCGCGCGTGACCGGCTGGCGGTAGGCGATGATGGCCAGCGTCTCCAGCGTGGCGCGGGTGTAGCGCGGCGGCTTCTCGGGATGCAGCCGGTCGAGGTGCTCCCGCATCTCGGGGCGACTCTGGAAGCGCCAGCCCGAGGCCACCTGCACCAGCTCGACGCCGCGCTGCGCCCAGTCCTGCTGCAGTTCGAGCAGCAGCGCCTTGACCGTGTCGGCGCCCAGAGCGTCGTCGAACAGCGTGCGCAGCTCGCGCAGCGGCAGCGGCGTCGGCGCGCAGATCAGCGCGGTCTCGAGGACACGTTTGGCGTCGCCCGTGTGCATGGTGTCGGTCGGTCAGTCTCGGCAGGAAGGCCGCGGCGCGCTGCACAGGCAGGGCCGGTCGGTCGAACGGGAAAGGAAGCGGCTTGTTCGAAAAGGGGCCGCCGCAGCGCGCGGGCCATGCCGCATCGACATGCCGGGCCGGGCGAATGCCGCGGCACCTCCATCGGCACCTCCATCGGCACCGCCGCGGCCGGACAGCCGCGCGGCGCCATTGTAGCCTGCCGCGTCGCCGCCGCCCTCCACCCAGGCGAACGTATGGGGGTATATTCAGACTGTGCCCACCAATAGCTGGATATGGACCCATACTCCTGCCGGTATGGTTTTTACACAGCCGGCAACACCGGCTCGATGCCCCAGCGGACCAGCGCTTCGCGCATGTCCCGCGGCAACGGCGCACGCAGGTCGACGGCTGCACCCGTGGCCGGGTGTACGAAGGCGAGACGAAATGCATGCAGTGCCTGCCGCGCCAGTCCGGCCGCAGGCGCGCCGCCATAGAGCGCATCGGCCACCAGTGGATGGCCGAGCGACGCCATGTGCACGCGGATCTGGTGCGTGCGGCCGGTGTGCAGCGTGCAGCGCACCCAGCAGCCCTCGCCGCCGGCCGCGTCGGCCAGCCAGGCCACGTCGGTGGCGGCAGGTTTGCCGGCCTGCGCCAGCAGGTCGACCACGGCCATGCGCAGGCGGTTGCGCGGGTCGCGGCCCACGGCGCCGGTGACGTGCCGCACCGCCGGCCCGCTCCAGGCACGGTGCGCCAGCGCGACGTACTGGCGGCGCACGTCGCGCGCGGCGATCAGGCGCACCAGCGCGTCCATCGCCGTGCGGGTGCGGGCCACCACCATCAGGCCGCTGGTGTCCTTGTCGAGTCGGTGGACGATGCCGGCGCGCGGCAGGTCGGCCGAGCGCGGATGGCGCGCCAGCAGCGCGTTGAGCAGCGTGCCGCTCCAGTTGCCGGGCGCCGGGTGCACGACCAGGCCGGCGGGCTTGTCGAGGACGAGCAGGTGCTCGTCCTCGTAGACCACGTCGAGGGGGATCGCCTCGGGCTGGAAGGCCTGGCTCTGCGGCGTGGGGCGCAATTCGACCTCGATGCCCTCGCCCGCTTTGACCTTGAGCGAAGGTTTGCGTGCGGCCCGCGCGGCCACGCGCACCGCGCCGGCCTCGACCAGCTGCGCCAGGTAGCTGCGCGAGAACTCGGGCACGAGCACGGCGAGCGCGCGGTCGAGCCGCTCGCCATGCAGGGCGGCGGTGACGGCGATGCTGCGGAGTTCGGTATCAGGCGCGTCCTGCGGGCCGTCGTCGAAGCCCTCGGCCGGGCCGGCCTCCGCAGGGTCGGCCGATATAATCGATGGGCTGTTGTTCAACAAGGTCCGTCCGTGATGCTGCGAGCCAAATTATCGGTTGTCCCTCTCCTGGCCGCCGCGAGCCTGCTGGCCGCCGCGCTGTCCGGCTGTTCCTCGACCGAGGTCGACAAGACGGCCGACTGGAGCCCCAACCGCATCTACGCCGAAGCCAAAGACGAGCTGGGCAGCGGCGCCTACGACAAGGCCGTGCCGCTGTACGAGAAGCTCGAAGGCCGTGCCGCCGGCACCCAGCTGGCCCAGCAGGCGCAGATCGACAAGGCCTACGCCCAGTACAAGGGCGGCGAGAAGGCCCAGGCCGTGGCCACGCTCGACCGCTTCCTCAAGCTGCACCCGGCGAGCCCGGCGGTGGACTATGCGCTCTACCTCAAGGGCGTGGTCAACTTCAACGACGACCTGGGGCTGTTCTCGGCACTGTCGCGCCAGGACCTGTCGGAGCGCGACCAGAAGGCCGCCAAGGATTCGTTCGAGGCCTTCCGCGAGCTGACGACGCGCTTCCCCGAGTCGAAGTACACGCCCGACGCGCGCCAGCGCATGGTCTACATCGTCAACGCGCTTGCGCAGTACGAGGTCCACGTCGCCCGCTACTACTACCAGCGCGGCGCCTACGTGGCGGCCATCAACCGCGCGCAGATCGCCCTGAACGACTACCGCGAGGTGCCGGCATTGGAAGAGGCGCTGTACATCCTGGTGCAGTCCTACGACGCGCTGGGCATGACGCAGCTGCGCGACGACAGCAAGCGCATCCTGGATGCGACCTATCCCAACAGCGCCTACCTGAGGCGCGGATTCCGCAAGAGCGACGACCCCTGGTGGAAAGTCTGGTAGCTCACCCCCCGAGCCGCTTCGCCGCTCCATGCTCGCCTGCGCAGCATGGACGGGCCGAGCGCCTCACCGCTGGCCAGGAGCTTCACGCCGGCGCTGCGGGGCGTCCCTTGCGGCGGGTCTGCTGGCTTGGTCGTGCCGGTTTCAGCCATCCGTCAGCTGATCCAGCGCCGCATCGAATTCTTCCTGGCTTTGTAATCTCCGCATCGGCGGCAGCGCCCGCAGCAGGCGCTTGCCGTAGCCCATCGTGGACAGGCGCACGTCGCCCACCACCAGGATGCCGCGGTCGGTCTCGCTGCGGATCAGGCGACCGGCACCCTGCTTGAGCGTGATGGCGGCCTCGGGCAGCGCATAGTCGGCGAAGGGGCTGCGGCCTTCGCTCTCCAGCTGCTGCGAGCGGGCCTCGACGACCGGGTCGCCCGGCGGCGGGAACGGCAGCTTGTCGATCACGACCAGCTGCAGCGCATCGCCCGGCACGTCCACCCCTTCCCAGAACGAGGCCGAAGCCACGAGCACGCAGCCGGCCAGCCGGCCGCCGGCATCGCCTTCGCGGAAACGCTCCATCAGCACCCGCTTGGCGCCCTGCCCCTGCACCAGCACCTCGATCGCGCCACCGCTGGGAAATCGCTGCTGCAGGGCCTCGCCGATCGCGCGCAACGCCTTCAGCGTCGTGGTCAGCACCAGCGTGCGGCCGCGCAGGCGCAGTGCGGCGTCGCCGGCCAGCCGCGCCACGGCCGCGCCGTGGGCCGGGTCGGCCGGCCGCGGCAGCGTCCGCGGCACGTAGAGCGCTGCCTGTCTGGCGTAGTCGAACGGGCTGTCCACACGCAGCACCCGCGCGGATTCGAGCCCGCAGGGCTCGACGAACCAGCGCAGCGCCGGGTCATCGCCGAGCGTGGCCGAGGTGAAGATCCAGGCCCTGCCGCGCTCCGGCGCGGCAGTCGGTCTCTCGCGCTCCGGCGCGGCAGTCGGTTCCTCGCGCAGCGCCGGTCCGTCCTGGACCGCCGGCGTACCCAGCAGCCGGCTGCGCACCGTGTCGGCAATGTCCAGCGGCGACTCCATCAGCGCCAGCTGCAGGCCCACGTCGGCCCAGCGCACCGCACCGGCCCCGTCCGGCGGCGCGGCGAAATGCAGCGTGCGGGCGGCCAGCGTGGCCGCCCGGCCGCCCAGCCGCACGAACTCCGGCGCCAGTTCGCTGACCGTGTCGAGCGCCTCGGCCGCGGCCACACAGGCCGCATGCACGTTGTGCAGCGCGTCCTGCCAGCCTTGCGGCTCGACGCCCTCCGGAGCATCTTCCAGCCACCGCAGCCGCGTGCCCGCCGGCAGCCGGCCTGCGGCCATGCGCAGGTCGCGCGCCGCGGTGTCGACCGCTGCGGCGACGCCCGGCCAGTCCACAAGACCCCTCGCCTGCTCCAGGCCCGCGGCCAGCACATCGCGCGCGAAGTCCAGCAGCTGGCCGGTGCCCAGGCGCAGCCCCAGGAACTGCACGCCGGTCTCGTTGAGCTGGTGCGCCTCGTCGAAGACCACGACGCGCACCGTCGGCAGCAGCTCGGCCATGCCGGATTCGCGCACCGCCAGGTCGGCGAAGAACAGGTGGTGGTTGACGACGACCACGTCGGCCGCAAGGGCCTCGCGCCGCGCCAGGTTCACATGGCAGCTGCGCAACGACGGACAGGCAGCGCCCAGGCAGTTCTCACGCGTGGAAGTGACGAGCGGGATCAGCGGCGAGCGGTCGTCCAGCCCCGGCAGCTCGGCCAGGTCGCCGCTGCGCGTGGACAACGACCAGCGCTCCACCCGGGCCAGGCCGCGCCGGGCCGCCGCATCGTCCACGCCGGCGGCTTGGCGGGCGTGCTGGAGCCGGTGCAGGCAGAGGTAGCTGGAGCGGCCCTTGAGCAGCGCGCTGCGCAGCGGCAGGCCGAGCGCCTCGGCCAGGCGGGGCAGGTCGCGCGAGAACAGCTGGTCCTGCAAGGTCTTGGTCGCGGTGGACAGCAGCACCCGTTCGCCGCTCAGCAGCGCGGGAACCAGGTAGGAGAAGGTCTTGCCGACGCCGGTGCCAGCCTCCACCACCAGCGCGCCGCCCTGCTCGATGGCCTCGGCCACCGCGACCGCCATGGCCTGCTGGCCCGGCCGCGGCCGGAAAGCGTCGATCGCGGACGACAGCAGGCCGCCCTCGTCGAAGGCGCCGGCAACGGCGGTGGTGAAATGACTCATGGGTCTCGTGGGAAGGAGTTCGCGGCGTTTTCCGACTACGGGACGGGCGCTGGCTCGTTCAATAATACGAGGCTCTACACGTCAACATGGCCTACCGACTTCTCGCCTCCACCGGCATCCACAAGGGCGACCGCGAATACCAGCAGGACCAGGTGGCCCTGCTGAGCCATCCGCGGGCCCATGGCTGCCTGCTCGGCGTGGTGGCCGACGGCATGGGCGGACGCAGCGGCGGCCGCAAGGCGTCCGACCAGGTGATCCTGACGGCGCGCCAGCTGTTCGAGCGCTATGCGCCGGGCACCGACGACGGCGCCGCGCTGCTGCAGCAGCTGGTGCGCGAGGCGCACATCGTCATCCGCCTCACCGCCATCTCGTCCGAACAGGAGCCGCACAGCACGCTGGCCGCCTTCCTGGTCAATCCGCTCGGCGACGTGCACTGGGTCCATGCCGGCGATTCGCGCATCTACCACTTCCACGGCGGGCGGCTGCTGTGCCGCACCAGCGACCATTCCTACGTGCAGGCGCTGGTGGACCGCGGCGAGCTCAGCGCACAGCAGGCGCAGTCGCATCCGCAGTCCAACATCCTGATCGGCTGCCTGGGCGCCGAGCAGGACCCGCCGGCCACCACCCACCTGATACCCCAGCTGCAGCCGGGCGACGCGCTCATGGCCTGCAGCGACGGCATATGGCACTACTTCCTGCCCGACGAGCTGACGGCCGTGGTCACCTCGCTGTCGCCGCGCGAGGCGACCGAATTCCTGATCGACAAGGCCCGCGTGCGGGCGCGCGGAGGCGGCGACAACCTGTCGCTGGTGATCGTCAAGGTCGAGGCCGTGCCGCCGGCCTGAGGGCGCGGCCGCTCAGGGCGGCACCGGCAGCGATCCGGCCGCGGGTTTTCGGGCCTTCTCGGCCTGTTCCTTCTCGTGCTGGGCGCGGTGCTCGGCCGCTGCACGCTGCTTTTCCTCGAAGCGGGCACGCTCGGACGGAGCCTGCGCCGCACGCTGCGCACGCTGCGCGGCAGCCTGCTCACGTTCCTGGCTGCGCTGCTGCTGCTGGGCCGTGCGGCCCTTCGCTGCCTGCGCGCGCTCGGCGGCGGACTGCTGCGGGTCGGCATGCGTCTTCGGCGACCGGGTCTGCCGGTCGAGCGCACGCTGTTCGCGGTCGCGCTGCTGCTCTTCGAGGCGCTCGTCGACCCGGCCGCGCTGGGCGGCGCCGCGCTCGCGGCGCTCCTCGTCGTTCAGCGAGATCTCCTGGCGCCGCAGATCGGACAGCGCACCGCGGTAGCGCGCGCGGACCTCGCTCAGGCAGTCGGTCACTGCGAAGCGCTTGTAGCAGGCCGCCTCGTCCCTGCTGCGGTCGCCCTGGATCTTTTCGCGCTCGCGCTGGATGCGCTGCCGCTCGGCGTCGCGGCGGGTCTGGGCGCGCGCGCGTTCGGCCGCATCCGCGGCCGACGCTGGCGGCTTGCCGGCCTGCTGCGCCGCTGCGGGGCCGGCCAGCGCCAGCAGCACGACGGCGGCGGCCGTCCACCAGCGCCGGCCGCGGCGCATGAAAAACTGGGATTGCATGGTTGGTTCTACCTCGGTGAAATGCCCGCCGCTCACCACTGGCAAGCAGCATGCCGGTCGGGCCGTCAGGTCAGGCCGGTATCGACCACCCGCCGCTCGAGCGCCAGGAATTCCTTGGACTGCATCTCATTGAGCCGCGACACCGTCCGCGGGAATTCGTGCGCGAGCGGCCCTTCAGTGTAGAGCTGCTCCGGCGGCGTGGCCGCCGAGATGACCAGCTTGACCCTGCGGTCGTACAGCACGTCGATCAGCCAGGTGAAGCGCCGGGCCTCCGAGGCCATGCGCGGCGGCATGGTGGGCACGTTGGACAACAGTACCGTGTGAAACCGGCTGGCGATCTCCAGATAGTCGTTCTGGGAGCGCGGGCCGCCGCACAGCGTCTTGAAGTCGAACCAGACGACGCCGCCGGCGCGCCGCAGCGCACGGATCTCGCGCGCCTCGATGTGCAGCACCGGATCCTCGTCACGCACCTCTGCCAGGTGCTCGAAGGCCTCGCGCATGCGGGCGTCGGCCTCGGCCCCCAGCGGCGTGTGGTAAAGCTGCACATGCTCCAGCGTGCGGCGCCGGTAGTCGGTGCCGTTGTCCACGTTGACGACTTCGAGCCGCTCGTTGAGCAGCGCGATGGCTGGAAGGATCCGGTCGCGGTGCAGTCCGTTGGGGTACAGGTCGTCGGGCTTGAAGTTGGACGTGGTCACGAAACCGACACCGTTGTCGAACAGCGAAACCAGCAGCCGATGCAGGATCATCGCGTCGGTGATGTCGGCGACGTGGAACTCATCGAAGCAGATGAGCTTGTAGCGCCTGGCGATGTGGGCGCCTAGCACGTCCAGCGGATTGACCGTGCCCTGCAAGCCGACGAGTTCGCGGTTGACCTCGCGCATGAACTCGTGAAAGTGCAGCCGCACCTTGCGGCGCAGCGGCACGGCGTTGAAGAAGCAGTCCATGAGGAAGCTCTTGCCGCGCCCCACGCCGCCGTACATGTAGACGCCGCGCGGAATCTCGGGGCGGTTGAAGAGCTTTTTGATCGCGGTGGAGCGGCGGGCCTTGTAAGCAGCCCAGTCGTCGGCGCAGCGCTGCAGCGCGTCCACCGCGCGCAGCTGCGCGGGGTCGCTCTGGAAGCCGCGGGTCTGCAGTTCGGCCTGGTAGGCCGCGCGCACCGCCCCCGCGGCCTGCTCGGCCGCCATCAGAAGTTGAGCGTACGCTTGTCGACGGCCAGCGCGGCTTCCTTGGTCGCCTCCGACAGCGACGGATGGGCATGCGTCGTGCGGGCGATGTCCTCGGCGCTGGCCTTGAACTCGAGCGCGAGCACGGCCTCGGCGATCAACTCGCTGGCCTGCGGGCCGACGATGTGCACGCCCAGGATCTCGTCGGTCGTGGCGTCGGCCAGGATCTTGACGAAGCCGGTCGTGTCGCCCAGCGCGCGGGCGCGGCCGTTGGCCAGGAACGGGAACGAGCCCGGCTTGTAGGCGCGGCCTTCGGCCTTGAGCTGCTGCTCGGTCTTGCCGGCCCAGGCGATCTCGGGGCTGGTGTAGATGACCCAGGGGATCGTTGCGAAGTTGACGTGCCCGTGCTGGCCGGCGATGCGCTCGGCCACGGCCACGCCCTCTTCCTCGGCCTTGTGCGCGAGCATCGGGCCGCGCACCACGTCACCGATGGCCCAGACGCCCGGCAGGTTGGTGCGGTTGTCGTCGTCGACCGCGATGGCGCCGCGCTCGTCGAGCTTCAGGCCCACGGCTTCGGCGTTGAGGCCGACGGTGTTGGGCACGCGGCCGATCGAGACGATCAGCTTGTCGACCTCCAGCGTCCGGGCTTCACCCTTGGCATCGGTCCAGGCGATGCTCACGCCCTTCTTGCCGGCCTTGATCTCGCCGACCTTGGCGCCGAGCTCGATCTTCAGGCCCTGCTTGTCGAAGGCCTTCTTGGCTTCCTTGGCGACCTGCTCGTCGGCAGCGGCCAGGAAGGTCGGCAGGCCTTCGAGGATGGTGACGTCCGCACCCAGGCGGCGCCAGACCGAGCCCAGTTCCAGGCCGATGACGCCGGAGCCGATCACGCCGAGCTTCTTCGGCACTTCGGTGAAGCGCAGGGCGCCATCGTTCGACACGATGGTTTCCTCGTCGAACGGCGCGCCCGGCAGGGCGCGGGCATTGGAGCCGGTAGCCACGATGACGTGCTTGGCCAACACGGTCTCTTCCTTGGCGCCCGCGACCTTGATCTCGTAGCTGCCATCCCTGGCCGCGACGAACGAGCCGCGGCCGTGGAAGAAGGTGACCTTGTTCTTCTTGAACAGGTACTGGATGCCGTCGTTGTTCTGCTTGACGACGGTCTCCTTGCGGCCGACCAGCTTGGCCAGGTCCAGCGACAGGCCTTGCACGCCGATGCCGTGCTCGGCAAAGTGCTTGCCGGCGTGTTCGTAGTGCTCCGACGACTGCAGCAGCGCCTTCGACGGGATGCAGCCAACATTGGTGCAGGTGCCGCCGAGGGCCGGGCCGCCCTTGTCGTTCTTCCACTCGTCGATGGCAGCGACCTTGAAGCCGAGCTGCGCCGCGCGGATGGCCGCGATGTAGCCGCCGGGGCCGCCGCCGATCACGACGACGTCGAATTGTTGTTGGGACATGGTGTTGATTCTTTCCTGTGAAAAGGGGCGGGCGGCGCTGCCGCACGGCACGCCGCCCGCCCCGAGGGATGGGTTTAGATATCGAACAGCAGGCGCGACGGGTCTTCCAGCGCGTCCTTGATCGCGACCAGACCCAGCACGGCTTCGCGGCCGTCGATGATGCGGTGATCGTACGACAGGGCGAAGAAATTGATCGGGCGCACCACGACCTGACCATTGACCACGACGGCGCGGTCCTTGGTGGCGTGCACGCCCAGGATGGCCGACTGCGGCGGGTTGATGATCGGGGTCGACAGCAGGGAGCCGAAGGTGCCGCCGTTGGAGATGGTGAAGGTGCCGCCCGACAACTCTTCAAGGCCCAGCTTGCCGTCCTTGGCCTTCTGGCCGAACTCGGCGATCTTCTTCTCGATGTCAGCGAAGCTCAGCTGGTCGGCGTTGCGCAGGACCGGCACCACCAGGCCGCGCGGGCTGCCCACGGCCACGCCGATGTCGAAGTAGCCGTGGTAGATGATGTCGTTGCCGTCGACCGATGCATTCAGGATCGGGAACTTCTTGAGGGCGTGCACGGCCGCCTTGACGAAGAAGCTCATGAAGCCGAGCTTGACGCCGTGCTCCTTGGTGAAGGAGTCCTGCAAGCGCTTGCGCAGTTCGACCACGGCTGAGAAGTCGATCTCGTTGAAGGTGGTCAGGATGGCGTTGGTGGACTGCGACTGCAGCAGGCGCTCGGCCACGCGGGCACGCAGGCGGGTCATCGGCACGCGCTGCTCCGGACGGTCACCCAGGTTGACCGGAGCGACCGGAGCGGCCACCTGCTGCAGCGCCGGCTTGGCCGCGGCTGCAGGCGCTGCGGCCGGGGCCTTGGCGCCAGCGGCGACGGCGTTGACCACGTCGTTCTTGAGCACGCGGCCGTCCTTGCCGGAGCCGGCCACGTCGGTGGCCTTGAGGTTGTTCTCGGCCAGCAGCTTGGCAGCGGCGGGCAGGGCCACGTCGCCCTTGGAACCGCCGGCTGCCGGGGCAGCAGCGGGCGCCGGTGCGGCAGCGGCCGGCGCGGCGGCGCCGGCGACGGCCTCGGTGTCAATCCTGGCGATGACCTGCTCGGACACGACGGTTCCGCCGTCGGCCACGACCAGCTCGGTCAGCACGCCGGCCGACGGTGCGGGCACTTCGAGCACGACCTTGTCGGTCTCGATCTCGATCAGGATTTCATCGGCGGCGACGGCTTCGCCGGGCTTCTTCTTCCATTGCAGCAGCGTCGCCTCGGCGATGGACTCGGACAGCTGGGGGACCTTGACTTCTACGATTGCCATTTTGTGAATTCTTCCGTTGCGTAGGGGCCGGACCGGGGCGCGACGCGCCCCGGCCGCGGGTGGGTTACTTGGTCAGCACGAAGCCCTTGAGCTTGGCGAACGCGCCTTCGACCAGCGCCTTCTGCTGCTCCTGGTGCAGGTGCGAGTAGCCGACGGCCGGCGATGCCGAGGCGGCGCGGCCGGAGTAGCCGAGCTTCTGGCCGTCCTGCAGGTTCTCGTGGATGTAGTGCTGCACGAAGAACCAGGCGCCCTGGTTCTGGGGCTCGTCCTGCGCCCAGACCACTTCGGCGGCGTTCGGATACTTCCTGATCTCGGCGGCGAAGGCCTTGTGCGGGAACGGGTAGAGCTGTTCCACGCGGATCAGCGCCACGTCGTCGTGGCCCTTCTCGGCACGCTTCTTGGCCAGGTCGTAGTACACCTTGCCCGACGAGACGACGATGCGCTTGACCTTGTCGGCATGGCGCACCACGTCTTCGTTCTGCTCGGAGATGACGGTCTGGAAGCTGCCCTTGGTGAACTCGGCGAGCGGCGAGGTCGCATCCTTGTTGCGCAGCAGCGACTTGGGCGTGAAGACGATCAGCGGCTTGCGCAGCGGGCGCACGATCTGGCGGCGCAGCAGGTGGAAGATCTGGCTGGCCGTGGTGGGCTGCACGACCTGGATGTTGGTGTCGGCCGACAGCTGCATGAAGCGTTCCAGGCGCGCCGAGCTGTGTTCCGGGCCCTGGCCCTCGTAGCCGTGCGGCAGCAGCATGGTCAGGCCGTTGACGCGGCCCCACTTCACTTCGCCCGAGGCGATGAACTGGTCGATCACGACCTGGGCGCCGTTGGCGAAGTCGCCGAACTGGGCCTCCCAGATCACAAGCGTGTTCGGGTCGTTCGATGCGTAGCCGTATTCGAAGCCGAGCACGGCCTCTTCTGACAGGATCGAGTCGATCACGACGAACGGGGCCTGCTTGTCGGCCACGTTGTTCAGCGGAATGTAGATGCCCTCGTCGAACTTCTCGCGGTTCTGGTCGTGCACGACCGCATGGCGGTGGGTGAACGTGCCGCGGCCGCAGTCCTCGCCCGACAGGCGCACCGGGTAGCCGCTGGCGACGATGGACGCGTAGGCCATCGTCTCGCCGAAGCCCCAGTCGACGTTGATCTCGCCGCGGCCCATGGCGGCGCGGTCGTCGTACACCTTCTTGACCAGCTGGTGCGGCGTGACGCTGGCGGGAATGGTCGTGACGCGCTCGGCCAGGCGCTTCCATTCGGTCAGCGGGATGGCGGTGTCGCCGGCGTCGGTCCACTTCTTGCCGAGGTAGGGGCTCCAGTCGACGGCGTACTGGCTCTTGAAGTTGGTCAGCACCGGATCGACCGTGTGCTTGCCTTCGTCGAGCGCGGCACGGTAGGCTTTGGCGAGGTCGTCGCCGCGCGTCTCGCCCAGGCCCTGGGTCGCCAGCTTGTCGGCGTACAGCTTGCGCGTGCCGGGGTGCTTGGCGATCTTCTTGTACATCAGCGGCTGGGTCAGCGAGGGCGTGTCCTGCTCGTTGTGGCCCAGCTTGCGGAAGCAGATGATGTCGACGACCACGTCCTTCTTGAACTCGGCGCGGAACTCCAGCGCGAGCTGCGTGGCCAGGGCCACGGCTTCCGGATCGTCGCCGTTGACGTGCAGCACCGGCGCCTCGATCATCTTGACGATGTCGGTGCAGTACAGCGTGGAGCGCGCGTCGCGCGGGTCGCTGGTGGTAAAGCCGATCTGGTTGTTGATGACGATGTGGACCGTGCCGCCGGTGAAGTAGCCGCGGGTCTCGGCCAGCGCCAGCGTCTCCATGACGACGCCCTGGCCGGCGAAGGCCGCGTCGCCGTGCACCAGCACCGGCAGCACCTGCTTGCCCTGGTGGTCGCCGCGGCGGTCCATGCGGGCGCGCACCGAGCCTTCGACCACGGGGTTGACGATCTCGAGGTGCGACGGGTTGAACGCCAGGCTCAGGTGCACCGGGCCGCCGGGCGTGGAGACGTCGGAGCTGAAGCCCTGGTGGTACTTCACGTCGCCGCTGGGCAGGTCCTCGGGTGCGGTGTGGTCGAACTCGGCGAACAGGTCGCGCGGGGCCTTGCCCAGGGTGTTGACCAGCACGTTGAGGCGGCCGCGGTGGGCCATGCCGATCACGACCTCCTGCACGCCTTTGGCGCCGGCCTGGTTGATCAGCTCGTCGAGCGAGACGATGAAGCTCTCGCCGCCTTCGAGCGAGAAGCGCTTCTGGCCGACGTACTTGGTGTGCAGAAAGCGCTCCAGGCCTTCGGCGGCCGTCAGGCGTTCGAGGATGCGCTTCTTCTTCTCGGCCGGAAACTGGGGCTTGCTGCGGATGCTTTCGAGCTTCTGCTGCCACCAGCGCTTCTGGTCCTGGTCGGTGATGTAGTTGTACTCGGCACCGATGGTGCCGGCATACGTTTCGCGCAGCGCGTTGATCAGGTCGCGCAGCGACAGGGTGTCCTTGCCGAAGAACGTGTTGCTGGTGTCGAACACGGTTTCCTGGTCGGCGTCGGTGAAGCCGTAGAACGACGGCTCCAGCTCGGGGATGGCCGGGCGCTCGGTGCGCTTGAGCGGGTCGAGGTCGGCCCAGCGAGCGCCGACGTTGCGGTAGGCGGCGATCAGCTGCTGGACGGCGGTGCGCTTGCGGCCCAGTTCGACGTCGGGGCTGGCCTGGACGACGCGGGTCTGGCCCTGCTTGGCACGCTCCGCGAAGGCGTTGATGACCGGCAGGTGGGCTACGTCCTTGGCGGCCGAGCCGTCGGCCGCGGGCACGTGCTGCAGCGCATCGAAGTATTCGCGCCAGTTGTCCGGCACGCTGCCAGGGTTGGCGAGGTAGTTCTCGTACAGTTCCTCAACGTAGGGCGCGTTGCCGCCGAAGAGGTAGGTGTTGGCCTGGTAGGCATCGTAGACAGAGCCGAGCGCTGCCTGCAGGGACTGATCACTCATGTTCCGCTGACCTCCGCTTCCCTGGGGGAAGCATTAGCTGGTAAGAAAACCTTCCGCGACACGGCTGAACCGATTGGCGGATGCGACTGTGAATTGGGAAGGGCCTGTTTGCGGGCGCCATTGTGCCACCGAACAACGGGCCGCCGGTACGAGCAAACGCGGGCTGCGCTGGCGTCAGGGGCTTGCGCGGGCCGTCGTGCGGCCTTCATCGCCGGCTGCCTGGAACAGGGCCTGGATGCGCGCGAAGACCTCCTGCGCCTCGGCGCCCGCCCCGGCGGCAGATGCGCCCGGCTCGCGCAGGCTGGCCAGCAGCCGCGACAGCGCCTCGCCGTGCGGCAGCACCGGCGCCAGGAACCGCGCCCGGCCCTCGCCGCCGACCAGAATGGTCGGGAATGTCTCGACGTCGAGGTCGCCGACGAGTTCGTCCTCGTCCTCCACGTCCACCCAGAGGAAGCGCACGTCCGGATGCTGGGCCGCGACCGCGTCGAAGGTCGCGCGGTACTCCCGGCAGACGCCGCACCAGTCGGCGCACAGACAGACGACCCACCATTGCGGCATTGCTTGCAAGCCTTTTCAGATCCAGGAAGAAACGGAAGGTGGATGCTACACGGCAGCCATGCGCCGGCACTGACGTCGCTCAAGATCCCCTGCGCTCCCTGGCCCGGGCGACATCGAGCGCACCCACCGGCGCCGCGCGGTGGCCCCAGGCACTCCGGATGTAGCTGGCGACCGCGGCCACGTCCTCGTCGCCCAGCACCTGGGTGAAGGGCGGCATGCCGTGCGGCCGCGGGTTGCCGGCCGTGGCCGGCGCATAGCCGCCCTGGAGGATCATGCGCAGCACGTTGGCGGGCTGGGTCATCGTCACCGCCCGGTTGCCGGCCAGCGGCGGAAAGGCGCCGGGCGTGCCCTGTCCCTGCGCGCCGTGGCAGTCCGCGCAGTGGCGCGTATACAACGCCGCCCCGCGCTGCAGCACGGCCGGCGGTGCCGGGTCGAAGGCCCGCGGCGCCGGCGCCGGCTGCTGCGGCAGCGCGCGCAGAAAGGTAGCCATGGCGCGCAGGTCGCCGTCGTCCAGGTACTGGGTGCTGCGGAAGACGACTTCCGCCATCGGGCCGACGGCCAAGCCGCGCGGCGCCACGCCGGTGCGCAGCAGCGCCTCGACCTCCTCCAGGCGCCAGTGGGCGACACCGGCCTCGGCCTCGTCGTTGAGCGCCGGCGCATACCAGTTCTGCACCGGGATCAGGCCGCCGCTGAGTGCCAGCCGCTCGCTGCTGGCGCCCAGCGCGTTGCGTGCGGTATGGCAGGCGCTGCAATGGCCCAGGCCGCGCACCAGGTAGGCGCCGCGCCGCCACTCGGCCGGCCGGGCCGCGTCGGCCGGCTCGGGCGCGCCGCTGCCCGGGCGGAAGAACAGCGCGCGCCATGCAGCCAGCGCCAGCTGCGTATCGAACGGAAAGCGCAGCGCATGCGGCCGCCTGGGCTGGTCTGCCGGCGGCAGGCTCTGGAAATAGGCGAAGAGCGCGTCGCTGTCCTCGCGCGTGACATGGGTGTAGCTGGTGTACGGGAACGCCGGATACAGCAGCCGGCCGTCGCGCGAGCGGCCTTCGTGCAGCGCCCGCCAGAACGCATCGGCCGACCAGCCGGCCAGCCCGGTCGCATGGGGCGTGAGGTTGGACGCATGGACCGCGCCGAAGGGCGTTTCGATCGCGCGGCCGCCGGCGAACGGCGCACCGCCCGGCACCGTGTGGCAGGAGTCGCAGTTGCCGACGCGCGCCAGGTAGGCGCCGCGCGCGGCCTGGGCGGCGTCGGCCGTCGCCGGGGCCGGCACGGCGGGCAGTTCACCCCCGCCCAGCAGATCCCGCGCCAGCGGCACCGCGAGCAGCAGAACACATACTGCTGCCAGGACCAGCGTAATGCGCATGACAGTCGCCAACTTCAAGGCGATACCCCCGCCCCCACGACACCACCGCAACGCGCAGGCATCGGCGCCGGCAATGCGGCGGCCGGCTTGCCGCCGCCCGGCACCGGCTGGGCCGCCAGCCAGGCCGTGACGGCGCCGACGTCCTCCGGCGCCAGCCGGCGGGCGACGTCGGCCATGCAGTCCGGCGCCTGGGCGCGGCGCTGGCCGGCCTGCCAGGCGCCGAGCTGGCCGTTGAGGTAGTCGCGCGGCAGCCCGAGCAGGCCGGGGATGGACGGCGCCACGCCGGTCAGCGCGCGGCCGTGGCAGGCCGCGCAGGCCGGGATGCCGCGGGCGGCGTCGCCCTGGCGCACCAGCGCCTCGCCGCGGACCAGCACCTGCGCGCCGGCCTGGGGCGGGGGCGGCGGCGGATACGGAATGTCCTGCGCGGCGAAGTAGCCGGCGATCTCGCGCAGGTAGTCGTCCGTCATGTGCTCGATCAGGGAGGCCATGAGCGGGTAGTTGCGCCGGCCTTCGCGGAAGTTGAGCAGCTGGTTGGCGAGATAGCCCGCCGGCTTGCCCGCGATGCGCGGGGAGTAGCCCTGCGGCGTGGCCCGCCCCTCGCGGCCGTGGCAGGCGGTGCAGGCCAGCACACGGCTGGCCAGCGTATCGGGCGCCGGCACCCCCTGGGCGGCGGCCGGCCGCGCGGACAGCAGCGCCAGGGCCAGCAGCAGCATCATCCCCGTTGTGTTCTTTATCGCGGGCATGCGCCGACTCTAGCCAACCGGCAGCCGGCCGCCCATGGGGCGACCCCGCGGTGGTACGTGGCCGATACGAAATGCCGCTTGATTTCCGGCGCTCCTGGCCGATAAGGCAGACATGCAAGTCTCCGCCGTCTCCTCATCGACCTCGACCTCCGCCAGCTCGGGAAGCAGCAGCGACACCGCGGCGCTGCAGAAGCAGCTGCGCGAGCTGACGCAGGAACTCAAGGACACCACCACCGACACCAGCCTTGACGCCCAGGCCAAGCAGCAGAAGACGCAGCTGCTCCAGGCGCAGATCCAGGCCGTGCAGGCGCAGATCGCCGCGATCCAGCGCCAGAAGCAGCAGGAGCTGCAGCAACTGCAGGAAAAGGCCGACGCGGCGCGCGAGGCCGACGGCGCGGCGCCGGTCTCGGCCGACAAGCAGCCGCAACAGAAGAGCAACCCGCCCGGCCTGGGCGAGAACGTCGATACCTACGCCTGAGCCGCGGCCACCAGCCGCTGCGTGTAGGGATGCTGCGGCGCATCCAGGACCCGGTCGAACGGGCCGGCTTCGACCACGGCGCCGTCCTTCATCACCAGCACCTCGTGCGCCATGGCGCGGATCACGTCCACGTCATGGGTGATGAGCAGGTAGGCCAGCCCGCGCTCGCGCTGCAGGCGCTGCAGCAGCCCGAGCACCTGCTTCTGGACGGTGACGTCGAGCGCGCTCGTGGGCTCGTCGAGCACCAGCACCTGCGGGCCGATGACCAGCGCCCGCGCAATCGCCAGCCGCTGCCGCTGGCCGCCGGAGAACTCGTGCGGATAGCGGCCGAGCAGGCCGGGGAAGCGCTCCTCGGTCAGGCCCACGTCGTCGAGCGCGGCGCGCACGCGCTCGCGGCGCGCGGCGGCATCCAGCCCGTCTTCATGCACGCGCAGGCCCTCGCCGACGATCTCCTCGACCGTGAGGCGCGGCGACAGCGACGAGAACGGGTCCTGGAACACCACCTGCACCGCGCGGCGCAGCGCCCGGTTGCCCGCATCGTTGCGCAGCCCGCCGCCGTGCCAGGCCTGGCCGGCGATGCGCAGCGCGCCGTCGCTGGGCAGCAGGCCGAGCACCGCCTGCGCCAGGCTCGACTTGCCCGAGCCCGATTCGCCGACGATGCCCAGCGTGCGGCCGGCCGCAAGGCGCAGATCCGCGCCCTGCACCGCGGTGAACCAGTCGTGGCCGAACCAGCCGCGCAGGCCCGGCCGCGGCACCGGGTAGCGCACGCGCAGGTCGCGCGCCTCGATGATGGCGGGGGTATCCTCCTGTAGCGCGCGCTGGTCAAGCGCGCGAGATGGAGTACTCCCCAGGAGTTTTTTCGTATAGGCATGCTGCGGCCGGGCGAACACCTCGGCCACCGGCCCGTGCTCGACGATGCGGCCGGCCTCCATGACCGCCACGCGGTCGGCGAAGCGGCGCACCAGGTGCAGGTCGTGGGTGATGATCAGCACGGCCATGCCGGTGCGGCGCTGCAGGTCGGCCAGCAGGTCGAGGATCTGCACGCGCAGCGTGACGTCGAGCGCGGTGGTCGGCTCGTCGGCCAGCAGCAGCTTCGGCTGGCTCGCGAGCGCCATGGCGATCATCGCGCGCTGGCGCTGGCCGCCCGAGAGCTGGTGCGGGTAGGCGCGCGCGCGCCGCGCCGGCTCGGGAATGCCGGTGTCGGCCAGCAGGCGCTGCACCTCGGCCGCGGCCTCGGCACGGGTGAAGGCGCGCTTCAACTGCAGCACCTCGGCGATCTGCGCGCCGATGGTCATGAGCGGGTTGAGCGCGGTCATCGGCTCCTGGAAAACCATGGCAATCTCGCCGCCACGCACCGCGCGCAGCGCGCGCTCGGGCAGCGCGAGCAGATCGCGGCCCGCGAACCGGGCGGTGCCATCGATCGCGGCATCGCCCGCGAGCCGCAGCAGCGCGAGCGCCGAGACGGTCTTGCCCGAGCCCGATTCGCCGACGAGCGCAAGCTTCTCGCCGGCGGCGACATGGAAGTCGATGCCGTGCACGACCGGCGTGCCGTCGAAGGAGATGCGCAGGCCGCGCACGTCGAGCAAAGTTTCTTCTTCGGTCATGGGGCGGCTTTTCGGGGGTCGAGCGCATCGCGCAGCGCGTCGCCCATGAAGGTCAGCAGCAGCAGCGTGAGCACCAGCACGCCAAACGTGGAGATCGAGATCCACCAGGCGTCGATGTTGGCCTTGCCCTGGTTGAGCAGTTCGCCGAGCGAGGGCGTGCCCGGCGGCACGCCGAGGCCGAGGAAGTCCAGCGAGGTCAGCGCGAGAATGGCCGCGCTCATGCGAAACGGCAGGAAGGTGACGACCGGCACCATGCTGTTGGGCAGGATGTGGCGGCGGATGATCTGCCAGTTGCTGACGCCCAGCGCGCGCGCGGCCTTCACGTAGTCGAGCTGGCGGTTGCGCAGGAACTCCGCGCGCACATAGTCCGACAGCCCCATCCAGCCGAACAGCGACAGCAGCACCAGCAGCAGCGCCACGCTCGGCGCGAAGATGGCCGAGAAGATGATGAGCAGGTAGAGCTCGGGCATCGAGCCCCAGATTTCGATGAAGCGCTGGAACGAGAGGTCGGTGCGCCCGCCGAAGTAGCCCTGGACGGCGCCGGTGACGATGCCGAGCACCACGCCGATGGCCGTGAGCGCGAGGCCGAACAGCACGCTCACGCGAAAGCCGTAGATCAGCTGCGCGAGCAGGTCGCGGCCGCGGTCGTCGGTGCCGAAGTAGTTCTGGGCCGACGGCGCGGCCGGGTTCGGCGCGGCGGCGAAGTAGTTGAGCGTGCGCGGGCCGTAGCGGTTGGGCGCGTAGACGGCCCAGTTGCGGCCCGTGGTGATGCGCTCGCGGATGTACGGGTCGAGGTAGTCGGCCGGCGTGTCGAAGTCGCCGCCGAAGGTGGTCTCTGCATAGTCGCGCAGCACCGGGAAGTAGGTCTGCCCCTGGTAGCGCACGACGAGCGGCCGGTCGGTGGACAGCACCTCGGCGAACAGGCTCAGCACGACGAGCGTGGAGAACAGCACGAGGCTCCAGAAGCCCAGCCGGTTGCGGCGGAAGCGCCGCCAGGCGCGGCGGGCGGGCGAGCGGGATGGCGCGGGCGTCGTCATCCGGCCTCGAAAGGATTGAGCATGACGATGCCGCAGCCGTCGAAGTCGCGCACGTTGCGCGTGACCAGCGTGATCGCGTGGACCTGGGCGGTGGCGGCGATGAGCATGTCGGCCTGCTCGCACACCTTGCCGCGCTGGGCGAGCAGGCCGCGTATCTCGCCAGCGCGGCGCGCGATGGTTTCCGTCACGTCCAGCACGACGCAATGCGCGGCCAGCACGTTGAAGCGCTCGAGCGAATTCGGCCGGGGCTTGTGCGTGAGGCCGAAGATGATTTCATCGAACGAGACGACCGAGGCCGCAAAAGCTGCCGCATGGTCGAGTCCGTCCGCCCATCGCTGCACACCCGCATGCGGCACGGGGCGCATCAGTTCGCTGATGACGTTGGTATCGGCGAGGTACACGGCGGATCAGCGCTTCGCCCCGGAGGCCGGTGCGTCTTGCGGCTCGTCCCAATAATGGGGATCGTCCACCATCGGGTTGGGGCGCGTGGTGCGCGGCGGAAGCTCGATGCCGTCCTCCGCGCCCTCGGCGATCAGCGCGGCGCGGATGTCGGCGAAAAGCTCGGAGATCGTCGGCCGCCTCTGCGCCTCCTTCCACTGCTTGAACTTCTCGAACTCGTCGGCAGAAATCAGGACGGCCACCGGCTTGTCGCGGTTGTAGATGGCCTGCGGCTCCTCGACGGCGAGGCGGACGACTTCGGAGAACTGCTGCTTGGCATTGGCGATGTTCCAGCTCATGGCATCACCTCCAGAAGAAAATCAAAGTTGGACATTTTGCCACGCAACATGTCCATCATGCCGCCTCGAACTTCACCCGCGGATCGACCCAGACGTAGCAGAGGTCGCTCACGAGCTTGGTCACCAGGCCGATCAGCGTGAACAGGTAGAGCGTGCCCAGCACCACCGGATAGTCGCGCCGGATCACGCTCTCATAGCTCAGCAGCCCCAGCCCGTCGAGCGAGAACAGCGTCTCGATCAGCAGCGAGCCGGTGAAGAAGGCGCCGATGAACGCGGCCGGAAAGCCGGTGATGATCGGTATCAGCGCGTTGCGGAACACATGGCGCCAGAGCACCTGCCGGTCGGTGAGGCCCTTGGCGCGCGCGGTGAGCACGTACTGCTTGCGGATCTCCTCCAGGAACGAGTTCTTGGTCAGCATGGCCGTCACCGCGAAGCTGCCGAACACCATGGCCGTGACCGGCAGCGTGATGTGCCAGAGGTAGTCCACCACCTTGCCGCCCCAGCCCAGCGACTCCCAGTTCGCCGAGGTCAGCCCGCGCAGCGGGAACCACTGCAGCTGCCCGCCGCACACCACGAGCAGCGCCACGCCGAGGACGAAGCCGGGGATCGCATAGCCCACCAGCACGACCAGCGTGGTCACGAAGTCGAACCGCGTGCCCGCGCGCACCGCCTTGGCCACGCCGAGCGGCACGGCGATCAGGTAGCTGATGAAGAAGGTCCACAGGCCCAGGCTGATCGAGACCGGCAGCTTCTCCTTGACCAGCTCCCACACGCCCTTGTGCTGGTAGAAGCTGCGGCCGAGGTCGAAGGTGGCGAAGGACTTCAGCATGCTCCAGAAGCGCTCGACCGGCGGCTTGTCGAAGCCGTAGAGCGCGCGGATTTCCTTGATGCGCGTCTCGTCGAGCCCCTGGCGGCCGCGGTAGCCCGCGCCGGCCGCGGCCGCACGTTCGCCGCCGGAATCGCGCCCCTGCAGCTGCGCCACCATCTGCTCCACCGGCCCGCCGGGCACGAACTGGATCGTCACGAAGGTCAGCAGCAGCACGCCCAGCAGCGTGGGCACCATGAGCAGCAGGCGCTTGAGGATGTAGGAGGCCATGGTCGGGGGTATGGGCTGCTAGCGCGCGCCATCCGCGCGCCACCAGGTGCTACTGGCCCAGGTATCCGGGCCGTAGTAGGGCGGGATCACCGCCGGCAGGCCAAACGGCCGCGGCCGGTAGCCGATCAGGAAGGCGTCGCCGTAATACTGCGGTATCGAATAGTGGCCGTGCGACAGCACGCGGTCGAGCGCGCGCATCGCCGCCGCGAGCTCGGGCCGCGTGGTCGCCGCGACCACCTTGCGCACCAGCGCATCGACGGCCGGGTCGGCGATGCCCCAGTAGTTGGAGGAGCCCGGCGTACGCGCGGCCTCCGAGCCGAACAGCTCCAGCAGTTCGCCGCCCGGCGCGGTGCTGCCAGGCAGGCGCATGCTGGTCATGTCGAAGTCGAAGTTCTCCATGCGCTGCTGCGACAGCGAGAAATCGACGGTGCGGAATTCGAGCCGGATGCCGAGCTTTTCCAGCGCCGTCTGCAGCTGCGTGGCCACGCGGATCAGCGAGGGCTGGTCGTTGAGGAATTCGATGACCATCGGCTGGCCCCGGGCGTTGCGCAGCGCGCCGTCCCGGTAGGTCCAGCCGGCCTCGGCCAGCAGCGCACGCGCGCGGCGCAGATTCGCGCGCAGGCTGCCCGGCGGCTCGGTCGAGGGCGGCACCGGCGCCGGGCCGAAGACCTCGGGCCGCAGCTGCGCACGCAGCGGCTCCAGCAGCGCGAGTTCGTCGGGCTTCGGCAGCCCCTCGGCATGGAACTCGCTGTTCGGGAAGTAGCCCACCACGCGCTTGTAGAGCCCGTAGAACAGCTGCCGGTTGAGCCACTCGAAGTCCATCGCGAGCCCGATGGCCTGGCGCACCCGCACGTCCTGGAACATGGGACGGCGCAGGTTGAAGATGTAGCCCTGGAAGTCGCCGGGATTGCCGTTCTCGAACGCGCGCTTCTTCAGTTCGCCCGAGTCGAACTGCTTTCCGGTGTACTGCCGCGCCCAGTTGCGCGAGACGAACTCGCGCATGAAGTCGAACTCGCCGGCCTTGAGCCCCTCAAAGCGCGAGGTGTCGTCAAGGTAGACCTTGTAGACGATGCGGTCGAAGTTGAAGAAGCCGCGGCGCACCGGAAGCTGCCAGCCCCAGTAGTCGGCGCGGCGCTGGTAGGTCACATCGCGGCCCAGCCGCACGCCGGGAATCGTGTAGGGGCCGGAGGCGACCGGCAGCTCGGTCACGATCTGGTCGAACGGCTTGCCTGCGCCCCAGGCGCGGCTGAACACCGGCATGCCGCCCACGACCAGCGGCAGCTCGCGGTTGGCGCTCGCGAAGTCGAAGCGCACGGTGCGGGCGTCGACCGCGACGGCGCGCTGCACCTCGGCATAGATCGTGCGGTACTGCGGCGCGGCGAGCTTGCCGGTCAGCGTGGCGAAGGAATGCACCACGTCGGCCGCGGCGACCGGCGAGCCGTCGTTGAACCGCGCCTCCGCGCGCAGCCGGAAGATGGCCGACCGCCGGTCGGGCGCGACCTCGACGTCCTCTGCCAGCAGGCCGTAGGCGGTGGTCGGCTCCTCGGCATTGCCGGCGAGCAGGCTCTCGAACATCAGCGTGCCGATGCCGTAGGGCGCCGTGCCCTTGAGCGTGAACGGGTTGAACTTGTCGAAGTTGGTCGGCCGCGTCGGCGGCACGATGCGGATCTCGCCACCCTTGGGCGCGTCGGGGTTCACGTAGTCGAAGTGGGAGAACCCGGGCGGGTACTTCACGTCGCCGAACTGCGCATAGGCGTGCGCGGCCCAAAGCGGCATCGGCAGAAGGAGCAGGCAGAGCAGCAGACCTCGCATGCGACAATTCTGCGCGATCCGATCCACGAAATTCCGAAAGAACTTATATGGGATTCCTGACAGGCAAGAAGCTGCTGATCACCGGCGTGCTGTCCAACCGCTCCATCGCCTACGGCATCGCGAAGGCCGCCCATGCGCAGGGCGCCGAGCTGGCCTTCAGCTACGTGGGCGAGCGCTTCAAGGACCGCATCACCGAGTTCGCGGCCGAATTCGATTCGACGCTGGTGTTCGACTGCGATGTCGGCGACGACGCCCAGATCGAGAAGCTGTTCGCCGACCTGGGCCAGGCGTGGCCGAAGTTCGACGGCTTCGTGCACAGCATCGGCTTCGCGCCGCGCGAGGCCATCGCCGGCGACTTCCTCGACGGCCTGTCGCGCGAATCGTTCCGCATCGCCCACGACATCAGCGCCTACAGCTTCCCGGCGCTGGCCAAGGCCGCCCTGCCCTATCTGAACGTTGGCGCCTCGGTGCTGACGCTGAGCTACCTGGGCGCCCTGCGCGCGGTGCCCAACTACAACACGATGGGCCTGGCCAAGGCCAGTCTCGAAGCCAGCGTGCGCTACCTGGCCGAATCGCTGGGCCCCAAGGGCATCCGCGCCAACGGCATCAGCGCCGGCCCGATCAAGACCCTGGCCGCCAGCGGCATCAAGGACTTCGGCAAGCTGCTGGGCACCGTGGCCAGCGCCTCGCCGCTGCGCCGCAACGTGACGATCGACGACGTGGGCAACGCCGCCGCCTTCCTGCTCAGCGACCTGGCCAGCGGCGTCACGGCCGAGATTCTCTACGTGGACGGCGGCTTCAGCCAGACCGGCGGCATCAGCCGGGATAGCATCGGCTGATGACCGATAGGGGAGTATAGGCTGCAGGCCGGCAAAATCCGCCGGCTTCAGCCACCTACCCCCCTCCAGTATCCAAAACCTCAGGGCTGCGCCACGACTTCGGCATCGCTCGGTAACAACTGAATGCTGGCCCGCAGGCCCGGCACCGCGTCGATCAGGGCCTGCTCCACCGCGGCGCGGCGTGCCGCGGCCTCCCCCAGCGTCCAGTTTGCCGGCACGTGCATGTGCAGGTCGGCGAACAGCCGCTGTCCCGCGCGGCGCGTGCGCAGGTGATCGAAGCGCACCGGCGCTACGGCCAGCCGCTCCAATACATCCGTGATCGCCGCCTGTGCCTCGGGCTCCACGGCCTCGTCCATCAGGCCCTGCGACGAGCGCCAGATGAGCCGGCCTCCGACCCAGACGATGTTGAGCGCCACGCCAATGGCGACCACCGGGTCCAGCCACAGCCATCCCGTGAGCCCCACGGCGCCGATGCCGACGACCACGCCGGCGGAGGTCCATACGTCGGTGAACAGGTGGTGCGCGTCGGCCTCCAGCGCGATCGAACGCTGCGCCCTGGCCGCGCGCAGCATCACCCCGGCCAGCCCGCCGTTGAGGGCCGAGCTCAGCACCGACAGCGCCAGGCCCCAGCCCACCTGCTCCAGCGGCTGCGGTTCGCGCAGGCGCAGCACGGCCGCGCCGATGATGGCGATGGCCGCACCCAGGATCAGGATGCCTTCGAAGCCGGAGGAAAAGTATTCGGCCTTGGAATGGCCGAACGGATGGTCCTCGTCGGCCGGCCGCTCGGCCACGGCCACCATGGCCAGCGCGAAGGTGGCGCTGGCCAGGTTGACGAAGGACTCCATCGCATCGGACAGCAGTCCGACCGATCCGGTGACGTACCACGCGGCCGTCTTGAGCGCGATGGTGGCGACCGCGACGGCGATCGACACCTGCAGCAGCCGCCGCGGCGCCGGCGCGGTCACACCTTGCGGCCGTAGGGACCGTCGTTGCCGACCTCGACCAGTTCCTCGGCCTTGGGCGGATCGCGCTCGTCCGTCCTGCGGCCGGGGCGGGCCACGCAGTCGGCGTAGTAGCGCACGTGGCCGTTCTCGTCCTCCAGTTCCACCAGGCCGTGGATGTCGGTTTCGAAGCCCGGGCACTTGGCGCTGAACTCGCGCGAGAACTTGAGGTAGTCGACGATCTTCCTGTTGAACACCTCGCCGGGGATCAGCAGTGGAATGCCCGGCGGGTACGGCGTGATCAGGCTCGTGGTGATGCGGCCTTCGAGCTCGTCGATGGCCACACGCTCGGTCTTGCGGTGCGCGATGTGGGCATAGGCGTCGCTCGGCGTCATCGCGGGCTCGAGGTCGCTCAGGTACATCTCGGTCGTCAGGCGCGCGACGTCGTACTCCGCGTACATGGTGTGCACGTGCTGGCAGAGGTCCTTCAGGCCCATGCGCTCGTAGCGCCGGTGCTGCTGGCAGAACTCCGGCAGGATGCGCCACATCGGCTGGTTCTTCTCGTAGTCGTCCTTGAACTGCTGCAGGGCGGTGAGCAGCGTGTTCCAGCGGCCCTTGGTGATGCCGATGGTGAACATGATGAAGAAGCTGTAGAGCCCGGTCTTCTCCACGATCACGCCGTGCTCGGCCAGGAACTTGGTGACGATGCTCGCGGGAATGCCCGACTCGGCGAAGCTGCCGTCCATGTCCAGGCCCGGCGTGACGATGGTCGCCTTGATCGGGTCGAGCATGTTGAAGCCGTCGGCCAGCGTGCCGAAGCCGTGCCACTTGGCGTCGCGCTCCTCGCCCTTGATGATCCAGTCGTCGGCGGTGCCGATGCCTTCGTCGGCCAGCTTCTCGGGGCCCCAGACCGTGAACCACCAGTCGTTCTCGCCGAACTCGGCCGCGACCTGGCGCATGGCACGGCGGAAGTCCAGCGCTTCGAGGATGCTCTCCTCCACCAGCGCGGTGCCGCCGGGCGGCTCCATCATCGCGGCGGCCACGTCGCAGCTCGCGATGATCGCGTACTGCGGCGAGGTCGAGGTGTGCATCAGATAGGCCTCGTTGAACAGATGCCGGTCGAGCTTGCGGTGCTGCGAATCCTGCACCAGCACGTGGCTGGCCTGACTGATGCCGGCCAGCAGCTTGTGGGTCGACTGCGTCGAGAAGACCAGCGTTTCCTTCGGCCGCGCGCGTTTCTTGCCCATCGCGTGGTAGGGCCCGTAGAACGGATGGAAGGCCGCGTGCGGCAGCCAGGCCTCGTCGAAGTGCAGCGTGTCGACGTAGCCGTCGAGCGCCTGCTTGATCGTCTCGGTGTTGTAGACCACGCCGTCGTAGGTCGACTGCGTGAGCGTGAGGATGCGCGGCTTGACCTTGTCCGCATCCACGCCCTTGAGCAGCGGATTGGCCCGGATCTTGGCCTTGATCGCCTCCACGTCGAACTCCGAGCGCGGGATCGGGCCGATGATGCCGAAGTGGTTGCGCGTGGGCTTCAGGAACACAGGGATGGCCCCGGTCATGATGATCGCGTGCAGGTTGGACTTGTGGCAGTTGCGGTCCACCACCACCACGTCGCCCGGTGCCACCGTGTGGTGCCAGACCATCTTGTTGCTCGTGCTCGTGCCGTTGGTCACGAAGAAGCAGTGATCCGCGTTGAAGATGCGCGCCGCATTGCGCTCGCTCTCGGCCACCGGGCCGGTGTGATCGAGCAGCTGGCCCAGTTCCTCCACGGCGTTGCAGACGTCGGCGCGCAGCATGTTCTCGCCGAAGAACTGGTGGAACATCTGGCCGACCGGACTCTTGAGGAAGGCCACGCCGCCCGAATGGCCCGGGCAGTGCCACGAATAGGAGCCGTCTTCCGCATAGTCGAGCAGCGCCTTGAAGAACGGCGGCTGCACGCTCTCCAAATATGCCCTGGCCTCGCGGATGATGTGGCGGGCCACGAACTCCGGCGTGTCCTCGAACATGTGGATGAAGCCGTGCAGCTCGCGCAGGATGTCGTTCGGTATGTGGCGCGATGTCTTGGTCTCGCCGTAGATGTAGATCGGCACCTCGAGGTTCTTGCGCCGCACCTCGGCGATGAAGGTGCGCAGGTTCAGCACGGCCGGGTCGAGGTCGGGGCCGGCGGTGAACTCCTCGTCGTCGATCGACAGGATGAAGGCGCTGGCGCGGCTTTGCTGCTGCGCGAACTGGCTCAGGTCGCCATAGCTCGTGGCGCCGAGCACCTCGAAGCCCTCGCTCTCGATCGCCTGGGCCAGGGCGCGGATGCCCAGGCCCGAGGTGTTCTCGGAGCGGAAGTCCTCGTCGATGATGACGATGGGGAAGCGGAATTTCATGCGGACTCTCCGAGCGAAAGGCGGCCCTTTCCGGGCCCCATAAGCAAATAGCCGCGAAGTGTACGGAATAACGGTTTCCCGGCTTTGGAAGAAACCGCACATGACCCACAATGTCGCGCGGGCAAGACATACGAAGGACACAAGGACATGGCGCAATCGACCATCTGGTGGCTGCTGGCGGGCGGGGCCATCGCCATCGAGCTTCTGAGCGGCACCTTCTACCTGCTCATCCTGGGTCTCGGCTTCGCCGTGGGTGCGCTGGCAGCACATGCGGGCTTGGCGCTTGCGGTACAGATCGTCATCTCGGCCGCAGCCGGCGGCGGCGGCGTCGCAGCCTGGTATTTCATCCGCAGGCGTCGGCCGGCCGCACCGCCGGCTTCGGGCAACCCGGACGTCAACCTCGACGTTGGCGCCTCGGTCGTCATCGACGCCTGGGCGGCCGACGGCACGGCGCCGGTGCGCTACCGCGGCGCGCAGTGGACGGCGGTGCTGCGGCCCGGCAACGCGCCTTCCACCGGCGTGCACCGCGTCAGCGAGATCGTAGGCAACCGGCTGCTGGTCGACAAGCTCTGATTCACGGGCACAAGCACGAAAGGAAAGAGGGAACGAACATGGAAATCGCCATCGTCATCTTCGTCATCGCCGCAATCTTCGTCAGCCAGTCGATCAAGGTCGTGCCCCAGCAGAACGCCTGGGTCAAGGAGCGCCTGGGCAAGTACGCCGGCACGCTCACGCCGGGGCTGAACTTCCTCATGCCCTTCATCGACCGCGTGGCCTACAAGCACAGCCTCAAGGAAATCCCGCTCGACGTGCCAAGCCAGGTCTGCATCACGCGCGACAACACGCAGCTGCAGGTCGACGGCATCCTGTACTTCCAGGTGACCGACCCGATGCGCGCGAGCTACGGCTCGTCGAACTACATCACCGCCGTGACCCAGCTCGCCCAGACCTCGCTGCGCAGCGTGATCGGCAAGCTCGAACTCGACAGGACCTTCGAGGAGCGCGACATCATCAACGCTCAGGTGGTCGCCGCCATCGACGAGGCCGCGCTCAACTGGGGCGTGAAGGTGCTGCGCTACGAGATCAAGGACCTGACGCCGCCCAGCGAGATCCTGCGCGCCATGCAGGCCCAGATCACCGCCGAGCGCGAGAAGCGTGCGCTGATCGCCGCATCTGAGGGCCGCCGGCAGGAGCAGATCAACATCGCCACCGGCGAGCGCGAGGCCTTCATCGCCCGCTCCGAGGGCGAGAAGCAGGCCGCGATCAACGCCGCCCAGGGCGAGGCCGCCGCCATCACCGCCGTGGCCGATGCGACCGCCCAGGCCATCGAGCGCGTGGCTGCCGCCATCCGCCAGCCCGGCGGCGACCAGGCGGTGCAGCTCAAGGTCGCCGAGAAGGCGGTCGAAGCCTACGGCAAGGTGGCGGCCGACGCCAAGACCACGCTGATCGTACCGAGCAACATGACCGAGGTCTCGGCCCTGATCGGCTCGGCGATGAAGCTGGTGCAGGGGAGCCGGCCTGCCGCGTGAGGCCGAAAAGGCGTCGAAGCGCTGCTACAATGGCCGGCTCCGGAGAGGTGGATGAGCGGTTTAAGTCGCACGCCTGGAAAGCGTGTGTGGGTTAATAGCCCACCGCGGGTTCGAATCCCGCCCTCTCCGCCAGAAGACGCCGCCGATTGCCGCAAAGATTGGTCGCTTACGAACCGATAGGCGATATGGTTTAGTTCAGGCACCTTGCGCCATGGCGACCGATTTTACGCACGCGACGTCTTCCAGGATGATGCAATAGGGGGCTGGGCCGCCCCCATAAGCGACGTTGCAACTCTCTACGAAGCTCGCAATGTTCTTCTCAAGCTCCCTCAGTTCCTTCAGTTTCGCTTGCACCTCCTTCAAGTGCCCGTGTGCCAAGTCCCGGGCCTCGAAACAGGATCGGTCCCGATCCTGCATGAGCGACGTCAGCGTTCGTACCTGTTCGATCGAGAAGCCGCAGTCCCGGCAGCGCCGAATGAAGGTCAACCGCTTCACGGCGTCGTCGCCATAACGGCGTTGATTGCCCTCCTGGCGGTCGGGCCGCGGCAACAGCCCGATCCCCTCGTAGTAGCGGATCGTCGGCGTGTTCGTTCCAGTGCGTTCGGCGAGTTCACCAAAGTTCAATTCAGGCATCTGCGAATCCTCGGAAAATAGCCTCTTGAACTTGAAGTTGCTTGAAGTCGTATCTCTGTACCAGCAGGAAACGCCACAGATCGCTGCTATGAAGACAAGGGAGAACGAGATGAACGACATACCTACTGCGCCGCCGATCGCCTGCACGCTGGACACCGGCTCGTTCAAGGAAAGGATCGCGTGGATAGCCGACCTCAATGCAAGATCGCTCATGTCGTCACGACGCAGCGATCTTGCACTGACGCTTGAGTATCAGCCTGCGGCGCGTAGTGACGTTCGGAAACTCGTCCACAACGAGCAGGCTTGCTGCGTGTTCCTCAACTTCGACCTCGATGAGCGTGCTGACAGGCTTATCCTCACGATCGTCGCACCCGATACCGCAGCACGAGACGCAGCAGACGTGCTGTTTGAACAGTTGGGGGCGAAAAGCGGACATTGAGAAGGCGTTGCTATCCCGCTTGTTCGGCCACGCGATGAAGCTTGGCGCGTGTCGCCTGAATGCAACAAAGGACGTGGAGCCTCATGGGGGGCAGGCCCGCACGAAGGCAGTTGACCCGGCGGTACTGGCCCGCTTTTTGGCATGGCTGGAGCAGCAGACTCCCCAGCGCCGGATCATCGGGATGGCGGCCGAGTATTGCAGCCTGGCGGGTAGCCGCAAGGTCGAGTTCTTGGACTTGTCGTGGCCGCAGATCAACGAGACAGCCAAGGTCGTGCGCGGGCAAAGCAGCGCGGCAAGCTGCGCGGCGAAGTCATCGAGGCCATCGCCATCACGCCGAGATTGCAGGCGCTCATAGACCGCCTCAAGGCGCTGCGGGCCGAGCGCGGGCTGGATTGTCTCTATGTCTTCCCGACGCGCGACAACAACGCCTACAGCGCCCTCGGATTCAAGACCTGTGGCAGCGCAGCGTGGCGCAGGCGCTGGAGGAAAAGGTCATCGCGGCCGAGGACCGATTCACCTTCCATGATCTGCGGAGCTACTACGTCACCATGCACAAGCAGGCGCATGGAACGCTGCCGGACCTGCACAAAACCGAGAGACCACGGCCCGGGTCTATGACCGAACACAGACTGTCAAGCGCGATGCGCTGTGACGAGAATATTCCCACGGTGGGAATAAAAAGCAAAAAGCGCTAGGCTTTTGATAGCACCAGCGCCTTTATCCGTGTGGGGTGGCTGATGGGACTCGAACCCAAATTATAGGGGATTGGAGGGGATATAGGGGGATTGGAAGCATTGATTTTGCAGGGGTTTGCACACTCGCTTACTCCTGCTATCCCCCGATTTGTCCCAAGATTTGTCCCAGGACAACCCCTATTTGCCCTTTGGTTTCCACCCGCAGCGCTTGGCGCCGGCCTGGTCATACGCCAGAATTTCCTTGGCCGTGGCGTCCGACAGCGTGTCGCCATCGTGGACAAGGATTGGCCCCGTCCAGTCGCAGGCAGTATCCACGG